>NZ_CP049616.1:1275625-1888750 GCF_011068285.1 Flagellimonas oceani
CAACGATGTATGGATGAAGGAGGTGTTTGCCAATTTTATGGCCGATAAGATCATCAACCCGACCTTTCCGGAAATCAACCATAAATTGCAATTTATGATTTCCCATTACCGTGGAGCCTACGGTGAGGATAGGACGAGGGGAACCAATCCCATCCGACAGAAATTGGACAATCTAAAAAATGCAGGCAGCCTCTACGGGAGCATCATATACAACAAAGCGCCGATCATGATGCGGCAGCTCGAAGCTACAATTGGGGAAAAGGCCTTCCGAGAAGGAATACGGCAATATATAAAAACCTATGCCTATGAAAATGCCACATGGAACGATCTCGTGGGCATTTTGGATAAGACCACCGACAAAGACCTAAAAAGCTGGAGCGAGGTTTGGGTAAACCAGTCGGGTAGACCGGTTTTATCGGAACAAATTGATTATGCAGACGGAAAAATAACAAAGTTCACAATTTCGCAACGGGCCGAGGACGGAAGCGACAAATTATGGCCGCAATCTTTTGAACTGGCCTTGGTATATCACGATAGTATTAGAATAATTCCTGTGAACATCTCGGATAAAACCGTGGATGTTGCGCTTGCGATCGGGTTGCCCGAACCGGAAACCATTATTTACAATTCCAACGCTTTTGGGTACGGTGTTTTTCCTTTGGATACCGATAATTTAAAGATAATACCGAAGCTTGGGGATGAAGTGGCCCGTGGTTATGCCTATTTGAATGCCTACGAGAACGTTTTGACAGGAAAGATTGCACCACGTAAAGTTTTTGATCTATATATTGATGCGATCCTAAAAGAGGAAAACGAATTTGTACACGGAATGGTAAGTGCAGAGGCGAGCCAATTGTTTTGGAATTTCTTCACCGAACAACAAAGAGCCGAGATGCAACCCTCGGTAGAAAGTCTGCTTTGGAAAGAACTGCTATCGGACAATTATGGGGCAAACATCAAGAAGAATATTTTTGACCTTTGGAAAGGTTTGGCCTATTCCGAACAAGGAAAGGAGAGACTTTATGCCATTTGGGGCAAGAACGTTAAAATACCTGATTTAAAGCTTAATCAGGACGATTATACGGATATGGCCATGTCGCTAGCCCTGTACGATCACAAACAGTCGCCCAAAATTTTGGAAACGGCAAAAAAGCAATTGGACAACCCGGACAAGGTAAAGCGCTTTGAATTTTTGTTGCCGGCACTATCTTCGGATGTTGCTGTGAGGGATAGTTTCTTTATATCTTTCAAGAATCCCAAAAACAGGGAGAAAGAATCTTGGGTAGGTACCGCTAATGGGTATATCCACCATCCATTAAGGCAGAAAACAGCAATCAAGCATTTACCGTTGGCTTTGGAACTATTGGAAGAAATACAAAGGACAGGAGATATTTTCTTTCCCAAAAGATGGTTGTCCTCCACGGTTGGCCAATATCAGTCCAAAGAGGCCCAGGAGATGGTAGAGGAATATTTGAAACATCATCCGGACCTTGAACCTTCATTAAAGGGAAAACTCTTGCAAGCTACCGATGATCTCTATCGATTTGTAAATATGTAGCCTATTCTCCAGACCTTAAAACCGACCATATTTTATCTTTTTGAAATTTTGGGCATGGACAAAACAGTTGATTTATGGATATTTGTACCACAAGGTCGAGAATTGATTTCACTACCTAATCTTTAATAAACAAAATCATAATGAAGAAAGTTTTTTTTGGCCTTTTGGCCATCGTGCTATTATGTAGTCACGATATGTTCTTAAAAATGGACAATTATTTCCTTGAGCCCAATACACAGGCCGTAATCCAATTGTTTAACGGCACTTTTGAGAAAAGTGAAAATGTGATAGACAGAAACCGCATGCTCGATGTAAGTATGGTAGGCAACGGTAAGCGAATACAAGTGGACTCGACCCAATGGACCGAAAAGGACAGTATTACCTTTTTGAACTTTAAAACCGGTGAGCCCGGCACTTGGGTTGCTGGCGTATCAACAGCGGCCAGGAACATTGCACTTGATGCGAAATCGTTCAACGATTATTTGGAACACGATGGAGTTGTGGACATGCTGGAATGGAGGAAAGCGAACAATGCCCTCGATCAAGATGCCGTTGAAAAGTACTCCAAACACGTAAAGACTATTTTTCAAGTAGGGGAGAAGCTGTCCGATGACTGGGGAACCGCACTTGGGTACCCCATTGAATTTATTCCACAGGAAAACCCCTATGATATTCACCCTGGACATTCGATAAAGGTGCAATTGCTCTATAAAGGCGAGCCCTTGGCGAACCAATTGGTTATTATCGGTTCAGAAACATCTGGAGAAGACAACACAATCGAACACAGCCATGATGGTGGTGAGCCCCACACCCATGCTAGTGATGGAACGGCCGACCATGATCATAATTCAGGATTGCAGCTCCGCACCGACGAAGCGGGTATTTTGGAGTTCCAGATTACCAATGAAGGGGTATGGCACATGAGGACCATTTACATGGTGCAATCTACGGAAGAAGGCCTCACTCACGAGTCCAATTGGGCCACACTTACCTTTGCAGTAGGGTCGGGCCACAGTGCTGCACACGACAATGATCACGAAGACGACCATCATGCACACGAGAAAAAAGGCTTTTCCTCATATATTTTTCTGATCGTTAGTTTGATTATCGTTGCGGGTCTTTTCCTTTACTTTAAAAAGAAAAAATAATGCCTGTAAGATCAATAGGGGCCAGAGTATGCTTTTTTGCAACAATATTCTTTCCAACGGTTATGTTGGCCCATGATGTTAGTTCCGGCGACCAACAGATATTGGATAACGGCGGACTGCTGTCCTACATTTGGGTAGGTGCCAAGCACATGCTTACCGGGTATGACCATTTGCTGTTTTTGGTCGGGGTCATTTTTTTTCTGAAAGGATTTAAGGATATTTTAAAGTTTATCACTGTTTTTACCATAGGGCACAGTATTACGCTTTTGGGTGGCACTTATTTAGGAGTTCAGGTCAATGAATACCTGATTGATGCAATTATTGCATTGAGTGTGCTTTATAAAGGTTTTGAAAACTTGGACGGCTTTAAAAAACTCGGAACCAAAGCGCCCAATCTATTGCTGATGGTCTTTTTGTTCGGACTTATCCATGGATTGGGACTATCTACTCGTTTGCAAACCTTTGATATGGGCCAAGATCAATTTTTATTGAAGATCATTAGTTTTAATGTCGGGGTAGAGTTGGGGCAAATAGCGGCATTGATTCCGATTGTCCTTCTTATAAACGCATGGAAGGGTAAATCCAGCTATGAAGCATTTTACAAGGCATCCAACGTTTACTTGGTGATTGCCGGAATAGGTTTGTTTGCCTACCAGTTATATGGCTATTTTAATGGGCATTGAGTCAAGGACTTATTGCCATAATGGCACAAATAGTAGTAGAAAAAATAACTATTAAAACAAAAAAAGACCACTTTAAAGTGGTCTTTTTAGTAGCGAGAGGGGGACTATATTTTTCGAACCCAACTGAATTTCATAAAATAGCAATGTCTCGGAACCCCAGTTAAATTAACTAATTCAGGTTTTTTGATTTTTTTGGAATTGATCGAATATATGTTCATTTCGTCGATGTCGGGAAAATATCGGGAAGAAATTCACTATCTTTAAGGAAAGTAGCGGACATGGCAAACATCAAGTTTCTGATTAAATCAAAAAAGAATCCCTCGGCACTTTATGTTAGATTCTATAATGGAAGGTTAGTGGATATCACTAGCAGTACTGGTTATCTGGTAAACCCAAAGTACTGGTCAATGAAGCAACAAAGAATTACTACAGGGGCTGCAAATCAGGTAGAAGTGGCCTCAATCAATCCAAAGCTTCAGGAGCTGAAGGATTTTTTACTCGTCTCCTATAACGAACACTTTGCCAATGGAGGGGTGTTCAATAAGGACTGGTTGGATAGGATAGTGGCCAAATTCAACAATAGGCCATTCGATGAAAGTGAAAACAAGGAAATTTATTTTGTGCCATTTGTCAGCAACTACATTGAGGAGTCAAAGAACAGACTAAATCCAAATACAGGGAGATTGATTGATCATAAGACCATACAGAAGTACCAGACCACATTGAAACGGCTGGAGGAGTTCCAGAACAAGGAGGGTGTTATATTGAAGCTATGGGATATTGATTTGGAATTTCACACAGCTTTTTTGAAGTTCTTACGGATTGATGGTAACTATAGTAATACTACATGCAATAAGTATATAAGCCAGGTCAAGGGCTTTTGCCGAGAGGCTAAGTCAATGGGCCTCAAAGTTAGTCCTGAAGTAGAACACAGGGACTTCACTGTCCGTAGGGAGAAACCAATTGATGTTTATTTGAATGAAAGGGAAATAGAATCCATTTTCAATGCTGATTTCAAGGGTAATGATAGATTGAACAATGTCCGTCAATTGATGATCATAGGTCTTTGGACAGGATTGAGGATTTCGGACCTGAAAAAAATACATGAGTTCAACTTTACAGAGGACAAGATTGAGATATTAGACTCGGTTAAAACGGGTGGTTATATCCATATTCCAATTCATAGTCAAATCAAGGCTGTTTTATCTGAAAATAATGGAGAGCTTCCCAGGGTGATTTCCGATGTCAAGTTCAACTTGTACATGAAGGAGGTATGCTGGAAACGCCGGACATAGTATACCACCCTCGCCGGGTTAAAGTGACCATAGCTGGCCGGACGAAAGTGACCCACCCCCGCCGGGCCAAAGTGGACCACCTTTAGATTAGATCTATCTGTAAAAAGTCTAAGTGCTTTTTTTGTTAAAAAGCACCATGGCGAACAAGCAGATAGACATGCGAAAAACAAAACTGATATACAAACTGTACACCTCCGGTACGAGCAAGCGTGGGATAAGCCAACAATTGGGCATATCCCGTGTCACGGTCAGGAAGTACATCGAATTCTTCAGGCGGTACCGTTTTACGGCCTACGAAGTGGAGAAGATGACCCTGGAGGAACTCCACGGCCTTTTTAAGGACGGGCAAAAGCGCAAGAGCCAACGTTTGCTGACCTTAAGGCAGTACTTTCCCTATTTTGACAAGGAAATAAGAAAGACCGGGGTTACCCGACAGTTGCTCTGGGAGGAATATCATGCCAAGCACCCCGATGGCTTCAAACTCTCACAGTTCAAGTACTGGTACGCCGAATGGCGCAAGGAGACCTCTCCGGTAATGCACATGGAGCACAAGGCCGGTGACAAGCTGTTCATCGATTTCACGGGAAAGAAACTCCATATCGTCGACAGGAGACCGGTGAACTGAGGGAACTGGAGGTGTTCGTTTGCATACTGGGTAGCAGCCAATACACTTATGTAGAGGCCTGTGCAAGCCAAAAACTGGAGGACTTCATCCGCTGCACCGAGAACTCCCTATGGTTCTACGGCGGCGTACCAAAGGCCCTGGTGCCCGACAACCTGAAGTCGGCGGTTACCAAGAGCAGCCGTTACGAGCCCAAGGTCAACGAGGTGTTCGCCGACTTTGCCGAACACTACGAAACGGCGGTACTGCCCACACGTACCTATAGGCCAAGGGACAAGGCCATAGTGGAGAACGCCGTGAAGATAATCTACACCAGGGTGTTCGCCCCTTTACGCAACCAGGTATTCCACAGCATAACGGATCTCAACATGGCGATAAGGGAACTGTTGGAAAAACACAATGCAATGTCGTTCAGGGGAAGGGAATATTCCAGGCGTTCGCTTTTCATGGAAATCGAGAAGGGAGAACTGATGCCCCTGCCAGAAACGCTATGAGGTAAAACGCTATGCCCAGGCCACCGTACACAAGAACAGCCATATCTATTTCGGGAAGGACAAGCATTATTACAGCGTGTCCTACAGACATATAGGCAAACAGGTCAAGCTGGTCTATACCGACAGTATCGTCGAGATCTACCATAAGCACGAAAGGTTCGCCGTACATACAAGGAACAGGAAAAAATACGGATATACCACCTTGGCCGACCATATGCCATCGCACCATCGTTTCGTAAGCGAGTGGAGCAGCGAAAGGTTCATCGATTGGGCGGGCAATATCGGCGAATACTGTAAAGGGTACATCATTGCCATCCTGGAAAAAAAGCAGCACCCCGAGCAATCCTACAAATCCTGCCTCGGCGTGCTCCACCTTGCCAAAAAGTACGGAAGGGAACGTCTTGACGGTGCCTGTAGGCGTGCCTCGGAATATGGGGCGTACAATTACAATATGGTAGAGCGCATCCTCAAAAAGGGATGGGACCAGATCGATGACCATAATGATGAAGGAACGAAAATGCCCGAACACAAGAACATAAGGGGCGGAAAATACTATGAATAAAAACACTTAAAACTGGACATATGAACAAAAAAACAATGCAATTGATGAAAGAAATGAGGTTCTTTGGAATGCACAGGGCCTTTGCAACAACAATGGAAACCGGAGGTGCCGATACCGACTATACCAATGACGAACTCATTGCCTATCTCATCCAGAGCGAATGGGACGACCGCCACAACCGTAGGATAGAGCGATTGACCAAGTCCGCAAGGTTCAGGTATATGGCCGTCATGGAAGCTATCGACTACCGACCGTCACGCCAACTGGACAAGAACCTGGTCCGGCGACTAGGCTCTTGCGACTTCATCCCAAAAAGGGAGAACATACTTATTACAGGTAGTACCGGTGTGGGAAAAAGTTATCTGGCCTCGGCCATTGGCCACCAGGCCTGCTCCTTGGGGCGAAAGGTCATGTACTTCAACACCGCCAAGCTCTTTACCCTGCTCAAGACATCAAAGGCCGACGGTTCCTATCCAAAACAGATAAACAAACTTGAAAAACAGGACTTGCTCATCTTGGACGACTTCGGCCTTAAACCATTGGACAACATCAACAGGCATGCGCTTATGGAGATCATCGAGGACCGTCACGGCAAAAGGTCCACTATTATAGCATCACAACTACCAGTCGAAGTATGGCATGACATCATAGGTGAAAAAACACTGGCCGATGCCATCCTCGACCGTTTGGTGCACACGGCACACAGAATCGACATAAAAGGAGAATCAATGAGAAGAAAATTGAAAAATAAAAACTAAGTTTAACCCAAGGATAGATCAAATCTAGGCAGTTCGTTTACCCTGGTCAGTTTCATCCGGCGAAGGTGGGTCAGTTTACCCGGCTTATCCAAACTTTCATCAGTTTTGATTTTCAAGATGATGTTGAAAAAGTCTTGTTTAATATCAATTTCAGTTGAGATTGGTTTAGAGTTATCTTTGTCAAAATTTGATATAATTTTTCCTTTCCATTTTCCTGACAAATCTGGTGTTTGCACTAACCAAGGATAAAATACTTTCCATTTCCAAGCCCAAAAAATAAATATCATCCAAAGAATTATATTTATAGATATTGTAGTGGAAATATGTGTCAGTGCTTTTTGAAAATCAATACTATCCAAGTTTTGGGTGATAAGAAAAATTATGGCGTAAACGAAGAAAGCTAATCCAATTATCGCAAATGCATATATTCTTATGTTGTGTTTTACCATATTAAAACTCTAAATAATTCCAAAGTTGAACCATATATTCATTAATATCCTTTCTTGACCATTTTCTACTTGGTCGAATCAGATAAAGCAATTCCGAAACTTCTCCCCATTCATTACAACTATCATCTTCTTTTGTGTTCTCGTATAGATAGATAATTGATTGCTTTAATCTTTCAGTCCAAGTATCATAATTATTCATTATTCTATTTGGTACATTCCAAACTAAACATTCTAATAAAAATGAGGTGATATTGTCACTTACCTTTTCTCCATCTTCGAGCATATTATATCGAAGTTTTCTATGCAAACGTGTTAACCTTTTGAATCTTCGATAAGTGTTACTGTTTTTGACGATTCCGTTTTCAATATGTTGCTTTGGGTAGTTAATAACGGCTTTTGAAGAGTCTGACCAAAACTTAGCACCAAGCACATAACTTCCATCTTTAGAATATCTGCGGTAATTCCAAGTAGGAACAACATCCGTCTCGATTCTACTCGTATTACCAATTATAGTTATGCACTTATCTTTTCGAATTACATCGCTTCGTCCAAATTTTGCTACAAGTGCATTTTCCACATCATTTTTAAACTCAGAGTAAGTATACCCAGTAGGTGGTAAAGAATCAATTCCAACATCTTTTTCTTCAGTTTCCGCTGGCAAATTGAAATAAAATCCACCTGTATATCTAACATTTATGTCAATGTCGCTATTTAGTCTAACATTTGTGTTATTTGCATAAGAACCTTGACCAAAAGTTTCTGTAAATTTGGATTTAAGGGTTTCATCCGAACTTATTGCTTCTCTAACCATTCTTTCAGACCGCTCAAGTTTACTTTGTTCAGTATCACTTGGTGGTTTAGTCCAATTTGTTAAAGTTTGTTCATTGTATTTTGCCATTTAATATTTCTTTCAAATGCTAAATAAAGGTCACGGAGATGTGTATTTCCAAGCCGCTTAACTGCCCATTTTTTTGGTGTACGCATTTTAAATTAGCACTTTAACTCGAATTACGTGTGGCTAACTTGTTATGCCTAATCTAGTTTTATGGTTTCTAATTTAAATTTTTCACTTATTTTCAAATCTAAATCTACAATCAGATTGGTCATAGCTCCGTTAATATCTGATAAATTCTCATAACTAAAAACAAGTATATTTCCAGGGTTATAAGTCACGTATTCATTAGAAAAATCCTTTGCAAATTCTTTTGATATTATTCCTCGATTGTGGACAATCAGGTTTCTTTGTTTGATAAACTGTTCAAAATTTTTTTCCGCAATTTCATTTTCAAACAGTTGGATTCCCAGTCTGTCCGAAAAGAATTTTTTTATGTCATTTATACTTCCATAAAAGAGTTTTTCTATATTCTTTTCTGTAATATCATCAATTAAATCCTCCATATTGTTAAAAGAAAAAATATAATCCAATGCTACTTTTTCTTTTGATTTAAGTATCTGAGGTTTGGCTTGTATTACTTCTACAAGAATATCTTTAAAATAGCTTAAGACGTTGTCTGTAATTCTGGTATAGGCCATTTGTCCAAAATATTTTTCATATGATTTTGCTGAAAATATCATATCACTTTTTTCGGATTCAAGAAATTCAATAAGAGTATCATCTCCGTTATTCTCATAAAGAACTTTTAAGAATCCTTTTTTGTCATTTAAATCCTCTTTGCTTGATTCTGAGAATAGAATATAAATTAATAGAAACTCTAAATTGATAGTTTCAATTGAGAATATTCGGAAAGCTTTGGTGCCTTCTTTTAAGATTTTAACTCCAAATTTGTTTATGTAAAATTTATCGGACATTTGGTTTTAAAGTTCAGGTAAATGATATAATTGTACTGCTAATGTTACATATGTTCTAGGGTCACTTTCTATATGAAATCTATAATTTGTCCAACCTTCATTTATCACATCTAATACTCTAACAAAATTAGGATGACCTTTGGCGCTTTCTTCCGTTGCTTTTCTAACTCCAGAAATTATCTGGTTAGGAACAAACATCATTATCGCCGCTTTAGAGTCTCTCCAAGTAAGATAACCTAATATTTGGTCAATTGTTTCTAGAAATCCTTTTGGCCCTTTCCAAATTTTACATTCGCCAATAAAAAGATTAGTGCTTTCGTGTTTTATAGAAATGTCTGTTTTCCCTTTTTTGTTGTATGCTTCACCAGCAACAACACCTTCTATATTTGGTGCTAAAACGAAAATCAGTTGGTCTCTTAATGTTTCTTCACCCTTCCCTTTGTATAATTCGGGATGATGTTCCCAGTTATTCCCGCAGTCCTGTAATAACCCTAGAATATGCATATAATCTTCATCTGTAATAAATCTTTGGTTCGTTACAGTATTGGAAGCACCAACTGGTTTTGGTGAAATTTTCTTTTTTTTTACTATTCTGGGCGATTCGAATGCGGTAGGAACTTCTTTTTTCCTTATTGGATATTTGAATTTAGACTTATAATCATTTGTGTGGTTAATCTTTTGAATTCTTTTCTTGATTTCACCATCAATGAATTTGGGTAATTCTTTATGGTAATATTCATATTCACCTCTGACAACATTTAGTTTTCCTGCAATTGCATTTTTTGTCCTATCAAAATCCGAATCAACTTTTTCGGGTTGGTTATAGATATCAATAAAGCTAACATCTAGCGTATCATTTCTTATTGCTAGTTTTCCATAAATTCCACTGGTTGAATATCCATTGGTTGGAGAAAACCTCAAAAGTCCTACATTCCCATAGATAGGAATATGATATACAACAAGTTTTCTTTTGAATTTTTCGCTCGGATTAGATACATCAAATGTCGATGGGAAATCTCTGCCATAAATTTCTGTTTCTCCAATTTTCATTTCAATCTCTTCCCATATTAAAGTCGGAAATTCGTCAAGGGTATATTTGGATTTAAGATATTTTGAAAATTCTTCTATTGGAACACTGTCAAAATATTCATCTGGTTGTGAATCAATTTCGGCAATTATTTTTCTTACTTGTGCGGTAATTAAATTTCTAAATGGTTCTGAAAAAATTTTATAATTCATTTTAATACAGGTTATTTAAACTGACTCACAACTTAATTTCAACCCAAAATTTGAATGCATTTAACCGTAGTTGGACGTTCTAAACGCAAGTTTGATGTGTTAATTTATATGGTTGTAGATTTGATATATTTTTGGGGGGAGCCTAAAAATAACAATTCTTGTAAAGAAGAAAAGGATTTCTAAATTAAATGTGAGATACCTCTTATTAAAGAAAAAGTATGATATGACTGAAGTTTCATACGTTTTTTCTTAGGTATGAATTATCTATTGTTTTTTTAAGATATTTTATGTCTTTCAAAAGTATTAAAGGTACCCATGTTAAAAAACCCCATCAAAAGACTGATTTTTGGTGTACCCCCCGTCTTTCTCACAGCTTTTGATTCTCATATAGGGCAAACGAAAACCTTATTATAAATGATAAAGATTATAGGGTCGTTAGATTTGTCGGGAAAATATCGGGCATAAAAAAAGCCATTCGACTGATATTCAATTGAATGGCTTCTAATTTAGTAGCGAGAGGGGGACTTGAACCCCCGGCCTCCGGGTTATGAATCCTGAGTCTTTTGAATCCATTTGGGCTTATTTGATTTGATAATCAATTGTTTATAAGATATTTAAGGATGTTCAATTTTTATTCAAAGCCATAAAAATTCATATTAAAACATGATTTGTTGTACATATGTTGTACATAGATTTCGTATCTTTATAAGGCAAAAAATAACACTATGGCGACTGTAAAGATAGTATTACGCAAGAATTATCAGAAGAAGGACGGGACTTTCCCAATTGCCCTACGAATAACAAAAGATAGAAAGTCCAAGTTCCTTTTTACAGGTGAGTACATTCTTGAAAAGGATTGGGACCAAACAAAGGGGTTGGCTAAAAAAAGTCATCCTAATTCTTCACGCCTTAATAACATGCTTTTGAAAAAGATTACTGAAGCGCATGACATGGCTTTGGAAATTGAATCAAGCGAAAAAAAGCAATCTGTAGCTACAATCACTAAAAAGATTGTGGGAGAGGATAAATATGATTTTTTCAAAGTAAGTGAGGTTTTTTTGGCGAATCTCCTAAAAAGAAAAAAGTTCAATCAACAATACAATCAAGAAAAGAGGTTGGAGATTTTTAAAACTTATTTAGGGCGAAAAGAGCTTTCCTTTACCGATTTGGACGTCACCTTATTGAAAAGGTTCGAGGCATATCTTCTTTATGAACGAAAAGTCGCTCCAAGAACGGCGATAAACTATTTAATGCTTATCCGCACCATTTATAATTTTGCCCGAAAGGAATATCATGTTGATGATAGGAACTACCCATTTGGAAAAGGTAAAATACAGATTAAGTTTCCTGAAAGCGAAAAAATCGGATTGAACAAGGAAGAGGTTCAATTACTTGAAACCGCAGACAATTTGACAAAAGCACAGCTTCATGCGGTGTACGTATGGCTAACGAGCTTTTACTTTGCGGGTGTTCGGGTTGCTGATGTCATAAAACTAAAATGGTCCGACTTTAAAGATAATCGCTTATATTATCGTATGGGGAAGAACAGGAAACTTGTCTCATTGGTCGTTCCCGATAAGACCAAAGAAATTCTTAAGTATTTTGAGGCTCAAAAGAGGGGGAAGGATGATTTGGTTTTTCCTTTTTTAAAAGGCACCAATTTGAAAGATGACAAAAGAGTAGCAACTAGGGTTAAAACCGTAACCCGAAATTTAAACCGGCGATTGCAAATCGTTGGAGAAAAACTGGGTATTGAGAAAAAACTATCTATGCATATAGCCCGTCATAGCTTTGGAAACATTTCTGGCGATAAAATACCTATTCAAATGCTTCAAAAACTGTATCGTCATTCTTCGATTACAACAACGGTTAACTATCAATCGAATTTCATGCACAAAGAAACCGATGATGCCTTAGAAAAGGTAGTAAACTTTTAAGAACATCCAGTAGTTCGGGTATTTTGTCGAAAGATTTGAATACAATTGGATTATTAGGGTACCTTGTACTTTTCTATAATTGTATTCGATGCAAGTAGTTTGCCTACAAGAAGAAGCTTTCTATGCCTTGTTTGACAAGGTAGTGGAATATTTAGAGCAAAAAAGAGCTGATAAGCCAGAAAAATGGATTGACGGCGAGGAAGCAATGTTTCATCTCAAAATAAAATCCACCACCACTTTGCAAAAACTGCGGGACGAGGGTAAAATCAGGTTTTCCCAACCTCAAAAGAAAGTAATTCTGTACGATCGGGATTCTATTAATGAATATATCGAGGCACACGTTCGTGAAACTTTTTAGCCATGGAAGAAAATATAAAAATTGATGAGGAGTATAAAAAGGCATTCAATCTTGGATATGAATTGGCGAAAGAGTTGAATCTAAAAACTCCGATGTTCAAAAGTGTCGTGCCGACCGACGATCACATGAATGCTGTGCAAGCAGGAATGATGCAATACAGTAACGAACTAAATAAAAATCTACATAAAGGAAATGTCCAACATCAGGAATCAAATGTAAAACCACAAAATATTGCCAGTGTTCAATCAAACAAGAATAATAAGGATATGGGAAAAGGATTGGACTTTTCCAATTGAGAAGACCATTGCTCAATACCCTTTATCCTGAATTGAAAAATGATGAATCCGTATGGTAGTTGGAATTGGTAAAAAGGTTATTTCTTAAGTTTTGACGCAAAAGCGTAGACTACCAATTCTTCAGTCTTTCCAGTTTTTGCATAGGCGTTGCATCGATTTTTTTATATTTTTGTACCGTGAAATTTTTAACAATCATATTGTCCTTTTACTTTTTGGCGCTCAATGTAGTGCCCTGTGGCGATTCGGGCAAAGCTAAAGATGACGCCCAGGTCGTTTCGGTAATGGACTATGATGGCAATCACGACCAAGATTGTGAGCTGTGTTCACCATTCTGCCAGTGCCATTGTTGCCACGTGCATACAATTGATTTTGATATAGCCGAATTTCAACCGCTTCAATCCGTGATTTCTCAAGAAAACTTTGCCCATTTTGATAGCCTTGGCAAAGATTTTGCCCTTTCCCTTTACCAACCCCCTCAAGTATAATTCAGTTTTTTTAAGGATAGCTCTATCCTATCGTGATGCTTTCAACGTAAGCATCACATTCTAAATGCATTGCATCTCATTGCATTGCGATGTTTAAACTGAATTAATACTTTTTCTATGATTAACAAAATCATTTCATTTTCCATAAACAACAAATTTATAATCGGTTTGTTTATGGTTGCCCTAATAGGCACCGGAATATGGTCTATGGCCACTATAAATCTGGGTTCTGTACCTGATATTACCAACAACCAAGTACAGGTTATTACCGTTGCCCCAAATTTAGGTACTGAAGATATTGAGCAATTCGTGACCTATCCCGTAGAATTGGCAATGGCAAACCTTCCTGACGTTATCGAGCTGCGTTCGGTATCCCGTTTTGGATTGTCAGTTGTTACCATTGTCTTTAAGGATGAAGCAGGTACCTATCTGCCCCGGCAATTGGTGCAGGAGAAATTAGCTGAAGTTGCTGAAGAAATTCCCGAAGGTTTTGGTACACCATTTATGGCACCCATAACTACAGGTTTGGGAGAAATCTTTCAATATACCTTAAAAGTCGAGGAGGGCTACGAAGACAAATACGATGCTATGGAGCTTCGTACCATTCAGGACTGGCTGGTAAAAAGGCAAATGGCCCTAGTGCCCGGCGTAGTGGAAGTAAACGCGTTTGGTGGGTATGTCAAACAGTATGAAGTTGCCCTAAATCCCGATAAGCTAAAGAGCTTTGGCATCACGATGGGCCAGGTATTCGAGGCACTTCAAAAAAATAATGCAAATACCGGAGGTGCCTATATTGAAAAAAATCATCAAGCCAATTTTATTCGGGGCGAAGGACTCGCAAGAAGTCTTGAAGACCTAAAAAATACCGTGGTCACGACTCAAAACGGGACCCCCATACTGGTAAGCGATGTTGCAGAAAAAGTAGGCTATGGCAACCAGGTGCGCTATGGCGCCTTTACACAGGACGGGCACGAAAGCGTGGGCGGGCAGATTTTGATGCTCAAGGGCGAGAGCCCGAGCAATGTCATCGAAAATGTGGAAGGGCGAATCGCTGAAATACAAAAATCACTTCCCGAAGGCGTTACTATAGAACCTTTTCTTTCACGAAGTGAACTTATAGCGCGAACTACCAGTACCGTAAAGAAGAACCTCGTGGAAGGCGCGTTGATCGTGATTTTTGTACTTGTCCTGCTATTGGGTAGTTTTCGTGGGGGCCTTATTACGGCATCGGTCATCCCGCTTTCATTGTTGTTTGCATTCATATTGATGAGGCAGTTCGGCGTTTGGGCAAATCTGATGAGCCTTGGTGCCATCGACTTCGGTATCATTGTAGACGGGGCCGTCATCATTGTGGAAGGTATGGTGCACCATATACAGATGCGGCTGAAAAAATCCAAGGCCGTATTTACGCAAGTAGAGATGGACGAACTGGCCTATGAATCGGGCAGTACAATGATGAACTCGGCCTTTTTCGGTCAATTGATTATCCTGATTGTTTTTACCCCTATCCTCTTCCTTACTGGAATAGAAGGCAAAATGTTCCGTCCAATGGCCTTCACCTTCGGTTTTGCCGTTTTGGGGGCAATTATATTGTGCCTCACCTACGTGCCGATGATTTCCGCCCTGTTCCTACGTCCCGCCAAAAACCCAGACCACTGGTTCGCCAAGTTTGAACATAAGATTGAAGGTTTCAGCGATAAAATTATGGCAACCTTGCACAAGGGGTATCAACCGCTGTTGAATTTTGCTCTACGGTTCAAGGCTGGTGTAGTGTTGGGCGCCGTCGCCCTATTTGCCATTGCGGTATTTATATTCAGTGGTATGGGGGGTGAGTTTATTCCTAAACTCGATGAGGGCGATATAGCGATGCAGGCCCTTATAAAACCTGGAAGCAGCCTAACGGAATCCATTGAAGCTTCCAAAAAACTACAAAACCTGGTAAATGAATTTCCAGAGGTCAAGACAATGATTTCAAGGATTGGAGTTGCCGAAATCCCTACGGATCCGATGCCAATGGATATCGCCGATAGCTATGTTATCCTAGAAAAGGATAAAAGTAAATGGACGAGTGCCGATAGTAAAGAAGAATTGATAGAAAAGATAAAGGAGAAAATATCGGTCATCCCGGGGGTGAACTTCGTGTTCACCCAACCGGTCGAGCTGCGGTTCAACGAGTTGCTAACCGGAGTAAGGGAAGATGTAGCCATAAAACTCTATGGAGAAGATTTGGACATTCTGGCTGAAAAAGCCAACGAAATGGCATCCATAATTCAGACCGTGCCGGGTGCCGGTGATGTAAGGGCAGAGGCCACTAGCGGTTTGCCTCAAATGACCGTTGTCTATAATCGTGCGAAAATGGCACAGTACGGAGTTACAATTGAAAAGCTCAATGATTACGTGAGCGCGGCCTTTGCCGGTGAAGCGGCCAGTGTCATCTTTGAAGGGGAAAAACGGTTTGAAGTGGTAATACGATTGGCGGAAGCCTATCGTAAGAACATTGACAATCTTAAAAACCTGTACATCGATTTACCCAATGGCAACCAAGTTCCATTAAAAGAGGTTGCGGATATTAGTTATAAACCGGGGCCGATGCAGATATCGCGTGATAATACCTATAGAAGGATTTATGTTGGTGTAAACGTTAGGGGCAGGGACGTTAAGTCAATGGTCGAGGAAATACAGGCAAAACTTGATGAACAACTGGAACTGCCTCCTGGGTACTATATTACCTATGGTGGTTCATTTGAGAATTTACAGCGTGCAACAGACCGTCTTATGGTGGTGGTACCCATTGCCCTGGTATTGATTTTTATCCTACTGTACTTTGCCTTGAAATCATTTTCACAATCGGTGATGATATATATGGCAGTACCGTTGGCAGCTATTGGTGGGGTCTTTGCCCTTTGGTTACGTGGTATGCCCTTCAGTATCTCGGCCGGAGTGGGATTCATCGTACTCTTTGGCGTGGCCGTCCTCAATGGACTAGTGCTCATCAACAAATTCAACGATTTAAAAGAAGAAGGAATGACAAATATCAAAAAACGCATCGAAGAGGCCACCCACGAGAGATTGAGGCCAATATTGCTTACGGCTACGGCAGCCATTATGGGTTTTGTGCCAATGGCGGTCTCCACGTCGGGGGGTGCTGAAGTACAAAGACCGTTGGCCACTGTGGTAATTGGCGGTTTGATTACGGCCACCTTGTTGACACTTGTGGTGGTGCCCGTCCTCTACAACTGGCTCGAGAGCAGAAAGCAGCGCAAACAATCCGACAACGGAGATACCGGATATGTAAAGAACAGTCTGCCTATGCTCGGGATTCTACTTGCCGTAAGTGGTTTTTTGTCATCGGGTACGGTGGTTGCCCAAGAACCTGATCCTGTCCAGACCCTTACCCTGCAACAGGCCGTTGACAAAGCCAGGGAGTATTACCCAACCTTAAAACAGGGCGAGGCCTTCATTGCACGGGAGAAGGCCTTAAGGGGCACAAGCTTCGATTTGGGGAACACCCAAGTATTTACCGGTAAGGAAGAAACGGGCAGCGGTGTGCCCGGCGTTCAGACCGTGATTGGTGTTCAACAGGGAAATATCGATCTACTGTCGGGCTTTTCCAAATCCAAGTTTTTCAAGGAAAGGGTAGCCTTGGGAGAAAAACTGTATGAGCTCAGCGAACAGCAATTGGTACGCAATGTGATGCTGGCCTACAACCAGATACAGTACAATACCGCCCAGCTGCGCTTTGCCGAGCGCCTTGACAGCGTCTATACAGACTTTGAATCGGCCGCAAAGCTGCGGTACGATACCGGTGAGACGGGAAAATTGGAATACATTGCGGCCTCTTCGGAATACCAGCAGATACAGGTACTCAGGCAACAGGCCTACGATGATATCGAGATTGCCAAAAGGCAGCTGAAGCAATATCTGGGCATTAATGACCCCATCGACATAGCTGACGAACCTTTTACCGCTTGGGCGGAAAGGTTTCTGGATTCACCCTCGGAGAATATAAATAAGAACCCTTTGTTACAGTTTGCCGAACAGAATGTGGCCGTAAGCGAAGCCAATGTAGAGGTAGAGAGATCACAGTTCCTGCCCAAGTTCAACCTAACCTATGGAAGGCAAACAGTTGACGACGTTTCAGGCTTTAACACCTATCAAGTGGGAATAAGTATTCCCCTGTGGTTCTTACCGCAAAAGAACAGGGTGAAAGCGGCAAAGGCCGATGCGATTTTGGCCGAGAGCCAATACCTTGAACAGAAGGCGATGACCGAAAGCACGTTGGCCCAATTGGTTAAGGCTCTGGAAAAAACCCAAAAAAGTCTTGAGTATTACGAAAAAGGGGCACTGCGGTTGGCCGATGAACAAATTGCCACGGCAGAACTGGCATCCCGGGAAGGCGAGATAGACTATGTAAACTATATCACTATCCTTAATAGTGCCATACGCATAAAACAGAACCACTTACAATTTATAAATCAGTATAACCAGCAGGCCATTGAAATTCAATATCAACTGGGCAACCTATAATTTAAAAGAAAAAGAAATGAAAAATATAGCAATTACATTGACATCAATCCTGGCCTTGACAGCGTTCCTTGTTTCCTGCAACGGTAGGCAAAAGGGAGAATTAGGCCATGATGAGGGCAAAGCGACCACTAAAGAGACGTTACAGGAAGGGGAAGAAGGGCATGGTAATGAGGCCCATGCAGAAGAGGGCGGCCATGAGGAAGAAGAAGGTTCCGTTGAAATTACCCAACAGCAGGCGGAAACCATCGGCCTCGAAATGAAACCTTTGGAAGAACGTAGCCTGGGCAACAACATCAAGGTAACGGGCAGACTCGAACTTTTCCCACAGGACAGGGCCAATATAAGCCCCTTTGTGGGCGGCAATATAAGCTCGGTACTTGTTATAGAGGGTGATAAGGTGCGCAAGGGACAGGTTCTCGCCTATTTGGAACACCCCGATATCATAACGATGCAACAGGAATTTCAGGAGAAAAATGACGAACTGGTCTTTTTGGATCAGGACTACGAACGAAAAAAAACCCTCTATGACAAAGGGGTCTCATCCGGCAAGGAATTTCAGATGGCACAATCCAAATATCGTTCCACGACCTCTTCGGTCAATGCAATGCGGGCAAAACTACGGCTATTGGGCTTTAATGTTGACGAAATCGCCAATGGTAAAATATATCAGGGTGTACCCGTTATAAGTCCCATTAGCGGTTTTGTCGATGAGGTGTTGATAAGCCTTGGCGATTATGTGGCACCACAATCCAAGATGTTTGCCGTAAGCGACAATTCTAAGATACACGTGGATCTAAAGGTATATGAAAAGGACATCCCGAGGGTCAAAGAAGGGCAAAAGATTTTTTTCAGTGTTGCCTCGAGACCAGACGAGCTGCTTACCGCTGAGGTACATTCCATAGGCAAGACCTTCGAGGAAGATCCCAAGGCCGTGCATATCCACGCCCATATAGAAAATCCCGAAAGGGATTTATTGCCTGGTATGTATGTAGAGGGCAGGATTGTACAGGATGAAAAAAACACTCTGGCAGTACCCGAGGAAGCGGTCATCAAAGAGGGTGAAAAGTCGTTCATTTTTGTACTTGACGATGGCGATGCCCAGGAAGAAGGCAAGCTCAAATTTAAAATGGTGCAGGTATCGGTAGGGGTTATCGATTTGGGCTTTGTTTCCATAAATCCCATGGAACCCCTTCAATATGGTTCAAAAGTGGTTATCAATGGGGCCTATACCCTTTCTTCAGAAATGGTGAAAGGCGAATTGGAGCACGGACATTAATTCTCTAAAAAATCAAGGATTTTGATTCCGGGTTTGTTTATCATCTTAATTAGTTAGTTAAAAATTAGAAAACATGCCCGGTTCAAAATCGATTAAAAATTTAAACATTTTAAAAATGAAAGAAATAAAAGCATTTGTTAAACCGAACAGGATACAAAGGGTCATCGAAGCCCTTAGCGATAACGGTTTTAAAAGTATGACGCTTTCACAGGCGGAGGGTACCGGGGCGTTCAAAGCAAAAGGAGCAAGACCCTCCCTTGATTTTAATATAACCGATAGCCCGGTGGTAAAAGTGGAGTTGGTATGTCAAAATGAGGAGGCGCAATCAGCCATAGATATCATATTAGAAAATGGTAAAACGCCCGAACCTGGGGATGGAATCATTTATCTATCCTATATTGAGGATGCCTTTCAGATCAAAACAGGAAAATCCCTTAAACGCTACGATCTTTAACCCCTTTTAAAATGGAAAGAATTGTCAAAAAACTGGAAAGCAAGGGAATACGGCCCACACCGATGCGACTGTTGACCTATAAAAAGTTACTGCAAAGCGAGGTAGCCATCAGTTTGGGAGAGCTAGAGAATTTTTTCGAGAAATCGGAAAGGAGCACCCTTTTCCGGACGATGAAAACATTTGAGGAAAAAAATATTGTACATCAGATAGCGGACGGTACAGGGATTATGAAATATGCACTCTGTGAGGAAAACTGTGGATGTGAGGTGGGCAGCGACCTGCACCTACATTTTCACTGCACCCAGTGTAACGAGACCGTTTGTTTGACCGATCGTAAAATCCCACAGGTAAACCTGCCTCAAGGATATATGGCAGACGATATCAATCTGGTCGTAACGGGAGTATGCAATAAATGCAGTGGCAATTTGGAGTAGCCTTAAAGGCCAATAACATCAAAAGAATACGACGATGATAGCAATCTATAAAAAAGACCAAATCATATATACCATCGCAGATCAAGAAATGGATGCCGATGATGGGGCGACCTTGGTCAAGGCCCTGAATGAACATTTGAAAAGCAATGAACAAGCCGCTTGGTATATGGAAATGGAGCCTCGCAAAAAAGGAGTGAAGAAAAGCAGCGGTGAGAGGTTGGATTTTTCCTTTCCCGAAGAAACACGGCTTAAGAAAATAGCCTTGGTGGGCGAAAAAACTTGGCAAGAACGGTTTACCGAATCGCTATTGCCGTTTAGCGAAGCCCACATAAAATATTTCGGACCTGAAGATGGAAACATGGCCAACAACTGGCTCGAACAAACAAGCAATTTCAATAGTAACTGAAACATGAATCTTTAAATCTAGAAAATTATGATGGACGATTGGTATTTTGGGGGAATGCACTGGATATGGTGGGGGTTATGGATAATCCTCATCTTCTGGATATTTTTAATTCCCTACCCCACACCGGGACAGAAAAGAAAAAGGGACACCGCAATGGAAGCCCTGAGAGAGCGGTACGCCCGGGGCGAAATCGACGAAGAGGAATTTGAAAAACGAAAGACGTTCCTGTTAAAGAACAAAAAATAACAGTGTTTTGCTTTTGACCGAACGACCATAACACCGTTATCTATGCAAAGAAGAAAAATAGGGATATGGCTTTTGGCAGGCTTTGCCTTTGGGGTATTTATACTGCAACCCTTGGGCCTATCCCTTTTTCTCTTTGACCGGTCGGGCGATTCCGGTCACTGGTCAAGCTTTTTTCTTGAAGCCTTCAAAACCGTATGGAACGTTGTCGATGTTGACCAAATTCTTAGAAACCTGTTGTTCGGGACAATGGGAAGCAGCCTTGCCCTGATGGTCTTTTTCAGAAAAAAGATTTTTCAACTGAACAGGCAACGGATGGACAGGCAAACCGTTCTCGAACTCATAAACAAGGGAGAGAGCAGCCGGGTGGAATTCAAGTCAAGCTTGCGATGGGATGTACGGCAGGGCAAGGTAAACAAACAACTTGAGCTTATCATTGCAAAGACCATTGCCGGGTTTATGAACACCGAGGGGGGCAAGTTGCTCATGGGTGTCGATGACGGGGGAACCATTCTGGGCCTGCAACAGGATTTCGATACGCTTAAAAAGCCGGACAGCGATGGCTTTGAGCAGTATTTGATGCAATTGATCGCTCAAAAACTGGGAACCCATCTTTGTACGCTAGTGAACGTAGCATTTTTTGGGTTTGGTCAAAAGCAAGTGTGCTGTATCGAGATTTTACCAGCCCAAATGCCGGTATATGTGAACCTTGAGGGACGGTCACGGTTTTATATACGCACGGGCAATGCCACGCGCGAACTAGATTTGCCCGAAGCCCTGGTGTATATAGGTAAGGAAAAGGCACAGTGCAACTAGAAACAGGAGGTTATTGGGCCATGCAGGAAGGGTTATTGGCACTTCCGTTGCACGTTTGTTTTAATTAGATTGATTAAAAAATATACAAAAATGGTACAGATAATAAACTTAGAACAGGAACATCTTATTGCCGCTAAAATCAGCGGGAAACTTACGGAAAAGGATATGGAAAAGATGCATCCGCTCATCCACAACATCATAGAAAAAGGCCATAAAGTGGATTTCTATATTGAAATGGAAGATTTTGAAGGCTATACCCTTAAAGGCTTTTGGGAAGACCTAAAAATTGATTCGGCACACTTGGGAGATTACGGCAAGATAGCCTTTGTGGGTAACAAAAAATGGCAGGAGTGGGTGGCTAAGGCAACTGATTTTTTCACTAGCTCGGAAGTTAAGTATTTCGATATTTCCGAGAAATCACAAGCCCAAAAGTGGATTAAATCTTAATTAACGATAACAAAACGATTAATAATATGAATGACAAGGAAAAACATAGTAATGACGATGGCCACAATCACGACCACGGTGGCATCTTCGGCAAAAACACCGAACTCTATTTTGCTATATTAAGTGGGGTCACACTAATAACAGGTTTCCTATTGGAGAAATTTACAGGGGTTTCAGAAAACATTCCTTTTGGACTCTATATTGCGGCCTACTTTTTTGGAGGTTATTTTACCCTGAAGGAAGCTATTAGCAAAGTGGCCAAGGGCGAATTTGAAATCGATTTCCTGATGCTGGTCGCGGCTGCGGGGGCGGCCTATCTGGGCGAATGGGCAGAAGGTGCCTTGTTGCTTTTCCTTTTTAGTCTGGGTCACGCATTGGAAAACTATGCAATGGGCAAGGCAAAAAAGTCCATTGCGGCACTGACCGACCTCGCCCCAAAAACAGCCCTTCTCAAGAAAGATGACGATACCGTTGAAGTGGGTATTGAAGAACTACAGGTGGGCGACATCATCGTGGTGCGCCCCAACAGCAAGATATCCGCCGATGGTGTAATTGTAAAAGGTAACAGTAGTGTTGACCAGGCACCCATTACCGGGGAAAGCGTTCCGGTGGACAAAACACCAATAGAAAATCCGGACAAAGAGTATACCTCAAAAAGCAATATTCCCAATGAGAACCGTGTATTTTCAGGAACCATCAATGGCAACAATACCCTTGAAATAAAGGTAATCAAAGAGGCAAAAGATTCTACCCTCAACCGCTTGGTCACTATGGTTCAGGAGGCTCAAGACCAGAAATCGCCCACCCAGTTGTTGACCGACAAGTTTGAGCGGTACTATGTGCCAGCGGTCATTATACTGGTCGTTGCACTGAATTTTGCTTTTTTGGTCATCGATGAACCGTGGAGCGAAAGCCTATACCGTTCCTTGGCGGTATTGGTAGCTGCAAGTCCGTGCGCGCTCGCCATTTCGACGCCATCTGCTGTATTGAGTGGTGTGGCAAGGGCTGCGCGTGGCGGGGTCTTGATAAAAGGCGGTCGCCCATTGGAAGATTTAGGGGTGCTTACCGCATTGGCCTTTGACAAGACAGGAACGCTTACCGAAGGAAAACCAAAGCTTACCGACGTCGAAAGTTTTGGCAGTATAGATAAAAAGGAACTGTTGGAAATCGCGATTGCGGTTGAGGAACTGAGCGACCACCCCCTGGCAAAGGCAGTTGTACGGGACGGAATGGAACGGCTCGGGAAGGACACAAAGATTCCGGATGCCGATGATTTGGAGGCCGTACAGGGCAAGGGCATAAAGGCAAACTATCAAGGGAATTCCATTTACATTGGTAACCTGGAACTCTTCGAGGATATTGATAAGGGCGTACCCGACGATGTATCAGAAAAGGTAAGAGCGCTTGAAGGGGAAGGAAAGACCACGATGCTAATAAAAAGGGGCAATGAATTTATAGGGATGCTGGGGCTGATGGACACCCCACGGGAAAAAGCCAAGGAAACCCTTGCCCAACTAAAGGAAATAGGCATCAAGAAAATGATAATGCTTACGGGCGACAACCAGAAAGTGGCAGATGCCGTAGCCGAGGAAATTGGGTTGACCGAAGCTCGCGGAAGTCTGCTTCCCGAAGAAAAAGTGGAGGCCATCAAAAAACTTGCGGAACAGGAAAATAAACTGGCAATGATAGGTGATGGGGTCAATGATGCCCCTGCTATGGCAAACAGTACCGTTGGTATTGCAATGGGTGCGGCGGGAAGCGACGTGGCTTTAGAAACCGCAGATATAGCACTAATGGCAGACAAACTGGAAACCTTGCCTTTTGCCATCGGTTTAAGCAGAAAAGCGAAGGCGATAATCAAGCAAAACTTATGGGTTAGCTTGGGGGTTGTTGCCCTTTTAATTCCTGCGACAATTATGAGTTGGGCAAGTATAGGGATAGCCGTGGCCATTCACGAGGGCTCTACGTTGGTAGTGGTGGTCAATGCATTGCGTTTGCTCGCCTACAAAAAATAAATTCAATAAAGGAGATTGCCTTTGAATCAAGGTTAAAAATGAACAAAACGGAAAAAATATTGTCGAATTACGGTATTCGCCCTACTCAAATGAGGTCCAAGATATACAGGTATCTGAGAAGGAAGCAAAGTGCCGTGTCCTTTTCCGACTTGAAAAAGGTCTTTGCTGAAAAGAGCGAAACCAATAAGACAGCAAACAGAACGACCTTTTATCGCAACCTTAAGATTTTTGAGGATAAAGGACTTATTCATCAGATAAATGATGGAACCGGAGTGGCAAAATTTGCGATTTCCGGTGAAAATGCAAAAGGTGAATACGGTTCAGATTTACATCTGCACTTTCATTGTACCGAATGTAAGAAAACAATCTGTTTGCCAAATAAAATACCGGAAGAAAGTTTACCAGCTGATTATAAAATAAACGATGTCAACCTGGTATTAAAAGGAATATGCGTGAAATGTAAGAAAAAATAACAGGTGGGAGTTCCAGAACTTTGAACCCTTGCGCCCAAGAGTCAAGTTCAAGGTTCTTCCACCTTATTTAACCAAAAAAATACAACTATAGAAAAATATGATATAACAATTATTGGTTTGTGTTTTGGCGATAATGGAATTCAGGGCAGCGGCAGAGGATATCGCACGGATGCCCCATTGGCATCCCACATTTTCAGAAACCTTTAAGGAAGCCTTTCTGGCCGCTACCGAAGATAGGGCATTGCATATATAAATATTGGGGCAAGTAATACCATATAAAATATAAGATGATGAAGAAAATTCAAAAGCTAACCCAGGAAATCAACGAATTGACAGTAAGGATTGAACACGAATATCCCGAACTCTATCGGTATTTGGATGAGAACCCCATAACGATTCCCGTAGATGATGAAGCAAAACCGACCATTAAATCGTTCGCTGATTATTTGGAGAGCTTAAAATCGATTTTGGAAAAATATATGGAATCCCATAATAAGTAAAGAGTGAAAAGACCAAACGTAGAATTTAATACAGATTATTTAAATGTCCACCATAAACAAAACCACTTTTAAGGTAAGTCAAATGGATTGCCCTTCAGAAGAACAGATGATAAGGATGAAACTGGAGTCAAACCCTCAAATCAAATATCTGGACTTTGACATTCCGAATAGAAAGTTGGATGTGTACCATCAGGGGAATGCCCAAGAAATAAACGTGGAATTGGGTGCATTAAAGCTGGGGGAAAAACTTTTGGGAACAGAAAAGGCGGAAACACCTATTGCCGAAGACGAGACCAAACAAAAGAAGATACTCTGGTGGGTCTTGTACATCAATTTTGGGTTTTTCGTTATCGAAATGACCACGGGTTGGATTTCTTCCTCGATGGGCCTTATTGCGGATTCACTAGATATGCTAGCCGATTCCATTGTGTACGCGTTGAGCCTTTTTGCCGTAGGCGGCGCTATTTCCAGAAAAAAGAAAGTGGCGAAGTTCAGTGGCTATTTTCAAATGGCCTTGGCCCTGCTGGGATTTTCGGAAGTCCTGAGAAGGTTTTTGAGCAGTAGTGAAACCCCTTTGTTCCAATGGATGATAATCGTTTCCATTTTCGCCCTTATCGGCAACCTCGTTTCCCTATGGCTGATAAACAAGGCCAAAAGCAAGGAAGCGCATATGCAGGCAAGTGCCATCTTTACCTCAAACGACATTATTGTGAACGGCGGGGTAATACTGGCAGGGGTGCTGGTTTATTTTTTAGACAGTAAATGGCCCGATTTGGTCATAGGCGGTATTGTATTTGCCTTTGTGATGCGAGGAGCCATTAGAATTTTAAAATTGTCCAAATAACGTATTGGGAAGAAAAGAAATAGCAAAAGAAAGATTTTGGAAAGGAATCCAAATGCCATATCCCGAATAGGACTCAAAACTACCCTCGTAGGTATTTTGATCAGTGCATTATTGGCATTGATCAAAGGTTTGGGCGGGGTGTTCGGGCATTCTTATGCCCTTATTGCCGATGCGATCGAATCCGGGGCGGATGTGCTGACATCCGCACTATTATGGGCCGGGTTGAAATGGTCGTCAAGGCCACCGGATGAAAACCATCCCTACGGACACGGTAAGATAGAGGCCCTGGTGGCGGTGGGTATTGCTATAGCCCTAACCATTGCAGGTGGTATAATCATAAGGGACAGCATCGACCATATTCTGGTACCCCACAAAACTCCTGCACCCTTCACACTCTTCATACTGGTATTTGTTGTCCTCACGAAAGAGGCGTTGTATCGTTATGTCATGAAAACAGGTGATGAAATCAATAGTTCGGCCGTCAAGGCCGATGCATTTCACCATAGGAGTGATGCCATTACGTCGATAGCCGCTTTTATAGGTATTTCCATAGCATTGATCGGTGGCGAAGGGTTTGAGATAGCGGATGATTTCGCGGCACTCATTGCAGCGGGCATTATTCTGTTCAATGCCTATAAAATAGCTAGGTCATCGGTAAGGGAGTTGCTGGACGAAGCTGTTGAGCCCGAATTTCGAAATGAGGTTATCCGACAGGCCGAAGCCGTTCCTGAAGTGGTAAGGGTAGAGCGCTGCCATTCCCGAAAGATGGGAACGGCCTTTCATATCGATATGCATATTTGGATCGATGGGGAATTAACTGTGACCGAGGGCCATGATATTGCACACAAAGTAAAGGAGAGATTGTTCAGGTCATATTCCGAGATACTTGACGTGCACATCCATATCGAACCTAGCAAAGAGAGAAATGTTAAAATGACAGAATTATGAACAGTTGGCTATGGGTACTCGTTTTGGGCCTAGCGGCCTGGGCAGCACACTGGGGTGCGGATCGATTGTTGACCCCTTTAAAGTTGCTCCGCAAGCAATGGGGCCTTACCGCTTCCGCTGGAGCCGCTTTTCTTGCCTTTGTAACGGCAAGCCCTGAAGTTGCCATAAATATTACCAGTGCAGCTCGGGGAGTCTCCAATATTGGCCTGGGAAATTTGTTGGGTTCCAATATTATTTCCATTCCCTTAATGGTGACCATAGCTTATTTTGCTTCCCGGAAACAGTTCAAGAACAACAAGGAACATCAAGAGCATCTTGATAAAAACGTTCTGGCATTGAACAAACGTTCGGTTTCCGTACTGTCCCTTCCATACTTGGGCATTATCGCCCTTGTGGCCATTTTGACCTTGCCAAAGCCCTGGCGCGGGCTACAACCAATAGACGGGTGGATTATGCTGGTCGCTTATGCTGCCTTTTTGACTCACGCAATCATAAAAGGCAAGGAAAAGGGCAAAAAAGTAGAATGGAACAAAAAACAGGTCTGGTTATCGATTGCCGGGGCCTTGGCCATAGCAGTCGGAGCATTTTTCATAGTGAAGGCGACCGAAAATATTGTTTCTGCCCTAAATATTTCTGAAATCGTGGGAGGCCTTTTCATCACGGGCATAATGACCACCGCACCGGAAATATTCAAGACCTGGAGCGTGGTAAAAGGGGGAGAGGTGACTGCGGGTACCACCAGTGTTATAGCGGACAATGCCGTAACGATGACGGTGGCATTTTTTCCGCTGGCGTTGGTAACCACCCCCATTGAGGATTTTGAACTGTTCTGGGTCAACCTGGCCTTTGTCGGGCTTATGCCGCTGCTTTACACACTATTTGTGCATCAAAGCAAGGAACTGCACGGTTTCTCTCGTTGGCAAATTTTTGTGTTTGATGCTGCCTATGTCGCCTATTTACTGGTCATGGTTTTTTTCGTGTTGAAACTTTTTGATAGATGAAAAAGGAACTTTTTAAAGATTGCTCGATGAGGCTCAATATGCTGGATGAAAACATCCACAAATTGGCCGTAAAGTATGCTGAAGAATACTATATAACAAACCAATGCTCCAAGGAGGAAGCCCTTGAACGCGGTATTGTAAAAGCAGAGATGGAAGGGCGAAAGCTCTAAAAAAAGTATAGAATATGGACTGGACATTTGAAGATTTCAAAACAAAGCTTGATGGCCTACAGCCGTCAGTTCGGAAGAAGGCCCTCAAAATTGCGCAAGAATTGGTAAAGGAGAATGGGTATTCTCGTGAGAAGGCCATTACGGAGGGAATCAAACGTGCAGAAGAATGGTTTTATGACCTTAGGGGATAGCATTGGTGCGTTAATTTAAGTAAAGCACAGTACATTATGTCACGGGAAAGGAGAAAGCGGAGACTAGAGGAAAAAAAGGGTAATTCAATAAACAAAAAAGTGAGAACCAGAAAGGAGAAAGCGTATTGCCTGTTGGTTTTTGTGGCAATGTTCCTTGCGGTGCTGACAATTGCCTTTCTAGATGCAATTCTATATGGTTTTTACCTGCTTTTCAATTGAATAATTAAACCTAAAAAGAAAGATTAATGAAGTCAAATCAATAAAAACAAAATGATATGAAAGATGACGGAATTTTAATACCTGTAGATTTCACAGAGGTTTCAGAAAATGCGGTGAGCTATGCTATTGGGCTAGCACAAAAATTGAAATCAAAACTGGTTTTTGTCCACGCCTATTCAGTGGCATATCCATCCGGTACGCCCATCGGGATGGCAACTATGGCACACAATGTAACAGATACCACAGCATCACAAGAAAAAATCAATAAAGAAAAATTGGATAAGTTTCTAAGAGGCTTTCCTGAACTGGACAAGTTGGAATTTCAAGCAATGATCGGTTTCGGGGCAACGGTCGATGTGATTTCTGGCCTAGCTAAGGAAATAAATACCAGTCTTGTCGTTATGGGTACCAAGGGTACGGCTTCGGGATTTGATGAAATTTTTATTGGAACCGTTACCGAAAAGGTGACACAAAAGGCACCTTGTCCAGTACTGGCCGTACCTGAAGATGCCAGCTATACTGCATATAAGCGTATCGGGGTCGCAGTGGATACGGATAGTATGGATAATAGAATAGATTTTGAAATGTTGTCCAAATTATTGGAAAACTATAATGCACAATTGCACTTTGTACATATAGCGGACAAACAGGAAAGGGTGCCGGAGAAAGCATTTATTCGTGAAAGATTTGGCAAACTTCTTGTACCTAATCAATGGTCTTTTACAGTTATCGAGGAAGGCAAACCCGAAGAGGGTATCGATGAATTTTTGACTGAAACCCCAATAGACCTATTGGTTTTGCTTTACAGGGAACACGGATTTTTTGAGGCAGTTTTCAAAAAGGGGCTAAGAAAAAAAATGCTGTATGCCTCCAAGGCCCCATTGCTGATAGTTAAGTAGCCCTTCTACTTATGTGCTCTAGTAAATATTAGTTTTCGCTTACTACGCGAAATTATCGTGCTCATTCTGGAAGCTAGTGGACTTGCCACAATGTGGGAGGCCGTATTTGCCGATGTGGGAGTAGCGTTATTGGCAATATTCAATGCGGTTCGATTGCAGAAGATGAAGTGGACTTAGGAATAGTAAGTATCGAAATATAAATTTTCATTCTGACCAACGCACAATTTCCCACAGTACGGGATTTGCATAATTAAATCAACAACCCTTTTAAGATGTAAACACTTCTTTCTTGATAAATTACTATAAATAAATTTAGACTAAACTAAAAATATATTTATATTTACAAAAATATAAATATAGCAATGCCTAAAATTATTCAATTTTACATTGGTCTGTCCTTAATCGCTCTACTTGGCTGTGAAAATTTCGGCCCCGAAGAACCTATGGAGTTTGAGTTATTGGATGGGCCGTTGGATGGATTGTCCGTTAGTGAGCAACAGCGTTTTTTAGCCGGGGATATTGCCTTTAACGATGATGTTTTTACCGTTGAAAAAGGCCTTGGTCCCTTGTTTGTTGGCACCAGCTGTGCAAGTTGCCATTCAGGGGATGGAAAAGGTCACCCATTTAATCAACTTATTAGGTTTGGTAACAATGATTTGACCATACCCTCGATGTTATCCTTTGGTGATGGCAGGAACCAGATTCAAAATAAAGCCATACCGGGTTTTGAACCGGAGACCGTGCCGGAAGGCTTCCCATTTTCCATTTTGGTCGCTCCGGCGGTGACGGGATTGGGTTTGTTGGATGCTGTCTCTGATGCGGATATTTTGGCTCACGCAGACCCTTCTGATGAAAATCAGGACGGCATTAGTGGAAGGCCTCACTACAATATTCCTCCTGAATTCACCAAGATTCGGAATAATAGTGTTCCCCAGGGAAACAATTATATCTTCAGGTTTGGAAAGAAAGCGGGTAGTTATGATTTGTTGCACCAAAGCGTCAGCGCATATAACCAGGACATAGGAATTACATCCCTTTATGACCCTATAGACCCGTTCAGTGGACTTGAAGAGGATCCTGAAATAAGCACCCAGACCTTGAACGATGTCGTTTTCTACCTTAAAACCTTAAAAGCACCAATTCCCAGAAATCAAACAGACCCCGATGTAATTGCTGGGAAAGAACTCTTTGAATCTGTACAATGTGCTGTCTGTCACACACCCACGTTGACCACAGGATTTTCCCCAATTGAATCGTTATCCCTTAAGGAATTTCATCCCTACACGGATTTGTTGTTACATGACATGGGGCCTGAATTGGATGATGGATTCACCGAAGGAAATGTCGGGACTTCTGAATGGAGAACCCCACCGCTGTGGGGAATCGGTTTATCGGCCAATTCCCAAGGCGGGCAAATGTTCCTGTTACATGATGGAAGGGCTTCGAGCATTGAAGAGGCAATTGAATTGCACGGCGGTGAGGCCGATAATTCAAAAGCCCGGTATTTGTCCCTGACCCCAAAAGAAAAATCACAACTGATAAAATTCATTAATTCCCTATAGGTGCATAGAAAAGATTTTATTAAACAATTTGGATATCTGATTGCAGTCCTGCCAGCTTCTTCCGCTTTGCTCAGTAGTTGCGCAGGCCTGTATTATGCTTCCTTTGTTGAAGAAGGGAGAGTGCTACGAATTTCAAAGGGTGAGTTTCAACAGGTGAAAGGGGGAAAGCAGATTGAACGTGATTTCGTAGTCATCCAGAGCGATTCCATGCGATATCCGATCGGAATATTCAAAACACAAAACAGTAATTATCTGGCCAGTTTGATGCAATGTACCCATAGGGGCTGTGAACTCAACATTGGCGGCGGCATATTCAACTGTCCATGTCATGGCAGTGAGTTCGACCGTTCAGGCAGGGTTTTAGAAGGGCCGGCCGAAGAAAACCTAGAATCATTTGAAATAACCACCGATTATGAGAATATCTATGTGCATGTCCGGTAAAATATATGTGGCCTTTGTCTTAATGAACGTCTGCGTTTTAACCCTTAGCTCGCAAACCATCGATAGGGACAGTATTCGGGAATCCATGAATATGGATGCGGTTTATGACCGTCCGTTTTTGACTTTCGATAAATTTCCAGTCAATCTTGGTGGTTATCTTGAGGCGAACTCAATCTACAGTATTGAGGACGGATTGTCGGAGGGGCTTTCTTTTCAGGCCCGAAGATTGACCCTTTTCGTTTCGGCGTCCATTTCAAAGCGCATTAAGTTCTTGACCGAACTGGAATTTGAAAACGGGACAGAGGAAATTGCCATTGAATTCGCCTCAATGGACATTGCCTTGCACCCCTTGTTGAACCTTAGGGGAGGCATCGTACTGAATCCAATAGGATCCTTTAATCAAAATCACGACGGACCAAAATGGGAGTTTGTCGAGCGGCCAGATGTCAGCACCAATTTGTTGCCCGCCACTTTCTCCAATGCCGGATTTGGTATATATGGAAAGGCATATAAGGGAGCTTGGACCTTGGGCTATGAAGCATACCTCACCAATGGCTTTGATACAAGCATTATAGATAATGAGGAAGAAAGGACATTTTTGGCCGCAGTCAAGGAGAATTCCTCGCGTTTCGAGGAGAATTTTAGCGGCAATGCGCTCCTCAATGGAAAGTTCGCCATCAAGCACAGAAAATTAGGAGAATTGGGCATTTCCTATATGGGCGGGGCATACAACAGGAAAGAAGTTGATGGGCTTCAGGTTGATACAAAATCAAGAAGGGTAGATGTTCTTGCCCTGGATTTAAATACTGCCATTAAAAAAACGGGGACAAGGTTTATCGGTGAGATGGCCTACATATGGGTCGATGTTCCGGACACTTTTACGCAGCAATTTGGTGATCGGCAAGTTGGTTTTTTTGTGGACATTGTTCAACCGATACTAAGTACCGCAGTATTGGACTGGGAAGATGCCATACTCAATCTATCGCTCAGAACGGATTATGTGGATTACAACATTGGCAGGTTTGCCCAGACCAATACGAATATTGGGGATGATTTATTCGCAATTACACCTGCAATAAGCTTTAGGCCCGCACCACAGACCGTTCTAAGGATTAACTACAGATACCAGTGGCAACATGATATTCTCAACAATCCATCCTCAAGAACCGCTACATGGTATTTTGGATTCAGCACCTATTTTTAATAAAATATTCTACAAAGCTGCTTTGATTTCATACCGGGTAGAATGTACTTAAGTAAGGTGTGATTTTAAAAGAGCATCGATGGATAGTATTATTTAAGTATTTGCTTAAATAATTATATTAATATATCTTTGTCAAAAACAGTACTATGGCACTTGAATTAAGTTGTACACGCGCCGAGGCCGACCAAAAGCAACTAATGCGTTGTCGCGAAACCTTAGGAACAAACTCAGAGGCAATTTCCGAAATCAGCAAAATACTCGCGCTGGCCGGTAACGAAACACGGTTAAAGATATTATTCCTGTTATATGAGGAAGGTGAGCTTTGTCCCTGTGATTTTGCCGATATACTTGAAATGAGCGTGCCCGCAATTTCACAGCACATACGTAAAATGAAGGATGTGGGACTGATTGTTTCGAGACGTGAAGGGCAAACCCTGTATTATTCATTGGTCCAGAATCATAACGAAATATTGGAAAATGTGTTTATTAAAATTCAGAAAAATAAAAAGGTAGCATAAAATGGAAACAGGAAAAACCTCGAACAAGGTAGCCTACGCAGGAATATTGACGGCCATGGCGGCATCAATATGTTGTATAACCCCGGTTTTGGCTTTGATTGCAGGAACCAGTGGAATCGCATCCACGTTTTCTTGGGTGGAACCATTTCGGCCTTATCTTATCAGCAGCACTATACTCGTATTGGTCTTTGCCTGGTACCAGAAACTACGACCAAAAACACAGGAGGAAATTGACTGTACCTGTGAGGATGATACAAAACCCTCCTTTTGGCAATCCAAAAGCTTTCTTTTAATAGTTACGGTTTTCGCGGGATTGATGCTGGCGTTTCCATATTACTCCAATATGTTTTATGCACAGCCGAGTAAGGACATTGTCTATGTCTCGCAATCCAATATTGTAAAGCACACGTTTAATGTTGAGGGAATGACCTGCGCAGGGTGTGAAGCCCACGTAGAGAGCGAGGTCAACAAATTGGATGGCATATTATCCGTCAAGGCCAGTTACGAAGGTGCGAATACCCTAGTGGAATATGATAAGACCAAAACCGATTTGGCCGCAATCCAAAAAGCGATAAACAGCACAGGTTATAAAGTAATCGATGGTGAAAACAAAGAAAACGAGTAGATGAAAAAGTACGATGTTTTTGTTATCGGTTCCGGGATGGCAGGGATGACCATTGCCAATAAATGTGCTTCCAAAGGCCTTAAGGTAGGCATTACTGACGAACTGCCCTACGGTGGAACCTGCGCGCTAAGAGGTTGCGACCCCAAAAAGGTAATCATCGGTGCGACAGAAGTAAGGGATTTTGCAATACGCTTAAAGGATAAGGGTATCGATACGGTTCCCAATGTCAATTGGCGGGATATTATGGCCTTCAAACAATCCTTTGTGGATGCAATGCCGCCCAAAATAGAAAAAGGATACAGGCATAATGATATAGACACCTATCATTCTTCGGCAAAATTTCTGTCCAAAAATACCCTACAGTTGGGAACAGATACTATCGAAGCCGACAAGATTGTGATTGCAACGGGCGCAAAACCAAGGGTACTGGATTTTGAAGGTGGGTACTTGGCACTTTCGAGTACCGATTTCCTCAATTTAAAGGAGCTACCCAAATCCCTGCTCTTTATTGGCGGAGGTTACATCGCCTTTGAATTTGCACATATCGCCGCCCGTTGTGGTGCCGATGTAACTATTGTACATAGGGGCAAACGACCTTTGGAAAACTTTGAACAGGATATTGTAGTACACTTGATAAATGCCACGAAGGAATTGGGAATAAAACTGGTTCTAGCGACCGAGGTTTCTAAAATCGAAAAGAGAGATAACCACTATACAGTTAAAGGAACTACCGACGGTAAAGAAATGACATTTAGAACGGAAACCGTTTTCAATTCGGCCGGTCGCCCGCCTGCAATTTTTGATTTGGAGCTGGACAAGTCCGGAATATCCTTTTCAAAAGAAGGGGTTGCCGTCAACGAATATCTTCAAAGCGCATCGAACCCAAATGTTTATGCGGCCGGAGATGCGGCAGATTCAAAAGGACTGCCCCTGACACCTGTTGCCGTTATGGAAGGACATATTGTAGCTTCGAATATCATCAAGGGGAACACGAAAAAAGTGAGCTATCCACCTATGCCCTCCGTAGTTTTCACTTTGCCAACATTAGCAGCCGTAGGTCTGACCGAGGCAGAGGCCAAATCACAAAAAATCGAATATCAGGTCAATTATAACGAGGTGGGCAATTGGTTCAACGCAGAGCGGTTGAATGTTAAGGAATATGCCTTTAAGACTATTGTCGATAAAGAAGATCATACGATACTGGGAGCACATTTAATTGGTCCCAACGCCGAGGAAACCATCAATTTGTTCGCAATAGCGATAAAGACCAAGATGAGGATCAACGATTTAAGGACTATGATTTTTTCTTATCCAACATTATCCTCGGATATTCCCTATATGCTTTAACAAAATATCAAAATTTATGAAAAGTGATGAATACACTAAAAAGCACTGGGAAGAGGTTTATACCGGAAAAAGTGATGAAGAAGTAAGTTGGTTTGAAGGGAAACCCTCGACTTCATTGGATATTATAGCTTCCCTTGACTTACCCAAAGATAGTTCAATTATTGATATTGGCGGGGGGAACTCAAACCTTATCAGTCATTTGTTGAAAAATGGCTATAACAACCTGTCCATTCTTGATATTTCAGAAAATGCACTTCAGCGTACCAAATCAAAATTAGGCAAGTCAGCCACAAAGGTGCAGTGGATAAATTCGGACATATTGAATTTTGAACCGACCCAAGACTTTGAGTTATGGCACGACCGGGCTACTTTTCATTTCTTCACACGGGAAGAAGATATCTTAAAGTATATTGACATACTAGGTCGTTCCCTTAAGACGGGAGCGTATTTTATACTGGCAACTTTTTCGACCACCGGCCCAAAAAGATGTAGTGGATTGGAGATTGCCCAATATTCTCCTGAAAAACTAAAGGAATTGTTTAAAGTAGATTTCACCCTATTGGAATCCTTTGAAAAAATTCATAAAACCCCTTTTAAAACAGAGCAAAATTTTATTTATAACCTGTTTCAGAAAAAATAATATGGACTACGAGAGAATCCTTTTAAATTCAACCATTACCTGTCCCGAATGTGGACATACGAAAGAGGAGGAAATGCCAACAACGGCCTGTCAGTTTTTCTATGAATGCGAAAACTGCAATCAAATATTAAGACCAAAGGAAGGCGATTGCTGTGTCTTTTGCTCTTATGGGACGGTAGTCTGCCCACCAATACAAGAAGGCTCTGGTTGTTGTTGAATAATTTCGGGATAAATTTGTAGAGCACCCCCAGTACAATTATATATTGCCAAAATTTTAAAATCGATGATACCACGAGATTTAAGCAAGGACATAAAAAAGAGGTTGCAAAGTATCAATGGGCAAATTGGTGGCCTCATTAAAATGCTCGATGAAGATACAGACCCAGAGAAGATTTTAATACAGTTCAAGGCAGCACAGAAAGGATTGGATAAAGCTCATTTTCTGTTACTGGACGAAGTTTATCGAAAAGCTTTGGCCATAAAAATATCTGAAACTGTCGAAGCCTGCCCTGGAAACTGTGGCAATGAAGGCCGTATCGAATTTATAAGAAAACAGTTTCCAGATTTGGAATTGGACAGCCTAACGGAAAAGATGAGGGAGATAGATGCACTAAAGGCCAAGCTCGAAAACCACAAAAATGCTTGACCCCCGCAATCACAACCGATTTGATGGCCTGCACGACGCGGGCCATTTTTTTGAAATTTTATTTGGAGACCACCCTACCCACCAATCTACCTTTGATTCGTTGTTTGAATTCAATGACGCGTAAAGAAATTTTAAATAGTTAAAAAACAGAAATATGAAACGTCAAGTAGAAGTTTTTACGGCCAATTGTCCGGTCTGTGACCCAGTGGTCAAAATGATAAAGGAAATGGCCTGCGATAAATGTGAGGTAACCACATATGATTTGGTCAAGCAATGTGAAGACAAGACCTGTCTTGATAAGATGGATGAATATGGCATAAAGAAAGTTCCCGCTGTGGTAGTGAACGGTGAGCTCTTGGAATGCTGTAAGGATTCGGCTATCACCGAAGTGAAATTGGTAGAAGCGGGAATCGGACAATCCTAATTATAATGTGTTTGAGTATGATTAACAAAGTATTCCCTAAAATATCATTGAACATTCCCTATCTCAAATTGATATTGTTATTGGCCATATCAGGATCGGCGATGGCCCAAGGCCACGGCCCACTCTATGGGCTTCAGACACCGACCCTTGCCAAAGGTGGGGTCGATTTGAACGTGGCGGGAATGAGCCTAAGTACGGAGACCGAAACGTCCTATATGCTCCGCTATCTGTTTTCCTATGGCATTACGGAAGACCTGCAGATAAACCTGACCACCCCCACGATGATAGAAAGGTTGGGTGATGCACCGAGGACACGGGGCAACAGCAATATGCCCGCCAACGGGGATATTGAGGCTTCCCTTTGGTACCGGTTTTTCTCGAACGCCTTTGGGGTTGGAAAACGCTTTGAGTCCACCGCCATCGTGGGCGTTTCTGCGCCGACGGATGATGTCAGGGGACAGGCCAATGTGGGCAACTCGGTACACGCGGCCATTTCAACGGGCTATGCCTCGCGCACTTGGTATGGATGGATCGGTGGCGGATACCAATATTATTTTGAGAAAGGTGGCGAACAATTGGGCGACCTGCCCTACGCCAGTGCGGTAGTGGGGTATCGCCCCAATATATTTATGGGCGATTACCCAAAGCCCGATTGGCGCATTTTCATAGAATCATTGGCCGAATTCCCTGGCGACAATAAATTTGAGGGGCAAATGGACTTTACAGATTCGCGCAGTACAAAAATACTGGTCGGGCCCTCTTTTCTTGGACTATATGGCGCTTGGGGAATATCGTTCGGTGCGATGTTTCCGGTCGTACAGGACTTGACACTTGGGGCAGTGAAAGAAAGGTATCGATTGGCCATAAACTTAAGCTATTGGTTATAAAGCAAGAATTTTAAAAATGTATAAAATGAGAAATATATTTAGAATTATGATGATAGGTCTATTCGGAATTGGCACAGCATCGGGGCAAATTACCAAAGTTGACCAAGAAGTTTATGGAATGGATTGCGCCCCTTGCGCCTATGGCCTAGAGCGGGGACTGAAAAAGATGGATGGGCTTCAGGAAGTGCGTGTCAGCCTCAATGACGGAAAGGCATATATGGGATTGGCTGCCGAGAACGGACTTAAATTACGTAGCATTCAGGAAGAGGTAAAAAAGAACGGTTTTTCGGCAAAAAAAGCTGAAGTGACCCTAATTGGAAACGCAACGAAAGAAGATGGCCAATGGTACATTGAGACCGCTAATGAACGATTTTCGGTATCGCAGGATACGCCTACGGCGTTGTTACAAAAATTAACCGTTGGAACAGCAAGCATAAGCGGAACGGTGCAGGATGAGGAAGATGATAACCTCTCTGGCCAATGGTCCATCGTACTAACCAAAATCGAATAGATTTTATGAAGACTATTTCCAAAATGGTATTGGGAAGCAGCTTGGTTGCCGCCCTTCTTCCCTTGATGTGCTGTTTTTTGCCTGCTCTGCTATCGGTCGGCGCGGGATTGGGTTTCTTGGGCGGAAGTTTTGAATGGGTACATCCTGCCCAACCCTTTCTGACCACATTTTCGGTCGGAGCCCTTGGGTTTGCCCATTTTAAGAATTTTAAAAGTTCAAAAAAATGTAGTGGAGGGGAATCCTGCCAAAACGACAAAAGTAAACGTACCATCAATACTTGGTTTATGTGGACATTTACCTTGCTGATTCTTGCTCTTATGATTTTAAACTACTGGTATGAACTTTAGAAAGTTATTCATTTTTTCGGTTTTTGCTTTGGTTCTTCTCACATCCGGTTGTGAAAGAACGAAAGAACAATGGCAGTTCGAACGGAAAATTATACTTCCCAAAGAAGCCCGCCCCTTGGCTTTGGCCAAGGACGAGGAGGCCATTTGGTTTTCAGATCCGGATTATTTCCGCTTGTATAAAATCGACCTGAATGGAAAGGTGTTGGATTCCATCACGAGGATACAACGGCCGATGAACATCCATATGGATAAGGAAACACTTTACATACCCGAATTCTTGACCGACACCATCTGGCAATATAAAAAAGGTAAAACCAGTCCGTTGAAAATCAACAAACGGCCACAGGCCCCGGCGGGTGTTTCTGTATATGGGGATACCATTCTGGTAGCCGATTTCTATAACCATCGTATCATCGTTCAGACACCAAATTATAGCTATACTATTGGAAAGCAAGGCCATAATGAGGGCCAATTGTATTATCCAATAGATGTAAAACTAAAGGATGGTAAGGTATTCGTGGCCGATGCGTACAACCATCGGGTTCAGGTCTTTGATTTTGAAGGCAATCATATTGTTACGATCGGCCAAAATGAAAAAATAAACGTGGCCTCTGGCATTACTTTGAGCACTAATGAATTAGCTATCACCGACCAAGAAAATAACCGGATATTAATTTTTGATTATCAAGGAAAGTTGCTGCAAATATTAAAGGAAGGCATTTTCTATCCAACAGATATTCACTTTGACAAGGGAAGGCTTTTCATCGCCAATTTCAAGGACAATTCTATATCCCTTTATGGCAGGTAATATCAATTGGATATTTTTATAAAAGCTATCTTATGCGTTCATACTCCGTAAATTCGAACGTAGTCTCGCCATTTTCGTTTTTATCCGATTCACTTCTGACAAGTAATTGTTGGGCATTTAATTGAATTACAATATGGTATTCACTTGTATTAGAATTAACATGGCTCAGTTTTCCTGATTCTTCGAGAGACCAAGTGCCAATTTCAGTGAAAGTTTTTGATATCTGGCTATGACAGGCAATTGCCCCGATTCCCCAGAAATAGCGGTTATCTTCTTGCTCGTTACCCTTAACATATCTGAGAATATCATCTTTTCGGCAATTTTCGAATTGGGCAAACAAATCTTCCAAGGGCTCCAATATGCCCAATGAATCATTTGGTTGCCCTCTAAATTCTGCAATCCTTTTCCAATCTCCTGCTAAATTATTTTCGGTAAACAAAAGGTTGACTTGTTGTGAACTTTGGTCGTCTTTTTTGCAAGACCACATAACCAACAAGGAAAGTGACACTATGTAAATTGTTTGTTTTGGCATTACTTGATTGATATAAAGTTACATCTTATCCTAACATTTAGTACATCTATTTTACAGAACTATAGTTAGATAGGTTCCAAGTTGTTTTAAATGGCCATTCACTATATAATTTCAAAATACAAATAAGATTCTCGCATTGGAATTTAGACCTATTGGGTTGTCAAGGCCAAAAAAGTCTATCCAATTAGCGATGTTGCCTTTACGTTTCCCGTCGTTTTCCTGAAATCTCAAGTATTTTGACCTGATAGACAATCGGATTTCCCCTTTCGTATAATTTGCTCGAAAATTCATTGATAAACTCAACCTCTCTCCGTTCTTTTCTACGGATAATGCTCTTCACGCCTTCGGTAAAAAGGTGTAACTTTTGTTTGGCAATATTGCCCTCAAGTTCTTCGAATGTGCCGTGCACCATGGCCGATTCCCAATTGAACATCGATTGTATTTCTTCTACCTGTACGGTAACCGAGTTGTTATTTCGCATCGCATTGATTTTATGGCCATCCGAGGTATAGCTAATGATCGTATTGTCGGCAGGATCAAAATAATAGGTGATGGGAATCAAATAAGGCTTCCCTTGCCATAGATAGGCCAAGTGGCCGAGGTAATTGTTTCTGAGGACGCGCTCAATCGCACTAGTTGTTAAATCTGTCATTGCTATTGTTTTTGAATATTACTGATTGCTTATGTGTTTTTCAAAGTGTAGTTTCCACTTGTATTCCATCATCGATTATATATTTCCTTTTTTAAGTTGTTGTGCCTCATGATTTATCGCCTTGTCCGTACAGACAGATAAAGAGGCGAAACCATTTAACCACTTGCCAACATATTATAACCTATAATTTTTCAAAAACCTTAAATGCGGAAGAAAGGTTAGAAAAAGCATGGCTGTGCGTACCATTTGGTAAGAAATCCAATTACCCAACTTATTGAATATACCGGCTCTTTGTCTTAGACTCCCCTTTGTAATTTCGCTACACTGGCTTATAACCATTTCAAAGTCGGCCCGAAGAATTTTGGCAAAATTGACCGAGTGAACTTCTACGTTCATTTCAATACTGCCATAACAACTAAGACTGTTCAAGTTAAATGAGCCTATGGTAGACCATTTATTATCTACTACCGCAGCTTTACCGTGTACCACGGATTTGTTCCACTCATAGATTCTCATATGGTGGTCTAGAAAAGAGGAGTACAAATGTTCGGTAGCCCTACGTACCAAAGGCACATCGCTAATGCCCGCTAAGATCACCGTTGTTTTTATTCCTCTTTTACAGGCCTTTTTCAATGCCTTTGCTATTCTGCTTCCAGGCAAAAAATACGAGCCTATGATAACTATTTCCTTTTCGGCATGAATGAAGGCGTTCGTGTAGGCATCACAGACTTCCGTTTTTTGCTGTAGCCAGTCGTTCTGTAAAATTCCCACGAGTGCCCTACCTGCCGAATGTAACACGGGTGGTATTTTTTTTGAGCTTCCTTTTTTGAAAAAATAGTCGCTACACAGTTTTTGAAGATTTTCAGCTGCCGGGCAATTCAACTGAACGGCATAGTCCAACCAAGGTTCCGAACCTGTGGTTCCGTGGTATTTATTGGCAATATTGATTCCGCCTATCAACGCTATTTTTTCATCGGCGACCGCAATTTTATGATGCATCCGCCTGCCGATATAAAAATTGTTCAAGGAGAATAAAGGCGAAAAAAAACGAAGTAAAATACCATGCTGTACCAAATCCTGGGCAAAACTATCGGGTAATGCAGCGCTACCATAGGCATCCAATAAGACATATACCTTTACTTTTCGTTGAGCGGCTTTCTTTAAACAGGAGGCTATACGGTTTCCCGTGTCATCGTTTTCAAAAATGTAGGTCTGTAAATGGATTTCTTTTTCTGCCCTATCGATTAACATTTCCAGCCTTAAAAAATAGTCTTCTCCCGAACGGACCAATTCAACATATTTCGAATTGTCAACAGCATTTTGAAGTGCTGTTTTACTACGTTTTCTAAGTGCATATCGATGGTCCATCGCTACCCTTTTTTATGCTGGTCGGCCAATAATGGCCTGTCAATCCCTTTATTTGGTCGATTCAAAAAATAAACCAGTCCCATAGCACCCAAAATGGTTGTACCGGCAATAATAAAAGGATAATAAAACCCTCCCGCTATTAGCCAAGTCCCCAATACCGGACCCAAAATTTGACCGATACTATTCGTGGAACTTTGAATGGATATATTCCTTCCCGTGTTTTCCTTGGAAATCAAAGAAACTGCCGAAAGCAGGTTTGGTGTTACCATGGCTCCCCCTGCTGCGAAAATTATTATAGTAACATAAATGTATAGTTCACCGCTCACAAAAGGGAAGACAACTAGCGAAACACCGGAAATCAATAACCCCAATGTTATTTGCTGTTTCGAGGTCAGCATTTTTTCTCCATAGGTCGCAAATACAGGCTGTAAAACTGCCATAACGGAACCACAAAGCATAAAACCAATACCCACCTGATTGGTTGTAAAGGCCAACTCATCCTTCCCATAAATTGAAAACACGGTCTCAAACAAGGTAACCACGAACTGCATCACAAAGGACAAGAGCAACAAAATGATAAAATAGTTACTCAGGGAAAAACTGAATTTGACTGCCTCAGAAGCAATACGATTTTTTATTTCGGTATTCTTCAGCCATTTTATGATTATCAGCAATACCACAAAGCCCAAAAGAGCTGCCAAAATAAAGGGAACCGAAAAACGGTCTAAGTGGAACACTCCAAAAGAGTATGTATAGTGTAGGTTCGTTTGCGACAGAAATCCCCCCAGAACAGGGCCAAATATCACACCGGAACTGATAGCGACCCCAGACCAGGCCATTATTTTGGTCCTTCGCTTTTCTGAAGTGATATCACTTAAATAAGCATTACTGACAGGAATAACCGCAGACGTAAAGATGCCCCCTATGATACGGGCTATATATAGCATCGACAGGGAAGTGGCAAGACCCGTTAGCAAGTTCATCACGACAAAACCTACAAGCCCCAATAGTATTATAGGTTTACGGCCGTATTTATCGGAAAGCTTGCCCCAGACGATAACGAACAAGAGCTGGAACAATGGATAAATACTGGTTAACATTCCGATATGGAAGTTGATAAGGTCCGTATCCAGATTGTCTTTTAGAGCCAGTCTTTCCGTGTAATAGGGCAGGGTAGGCAATAAAATACCGTACCCGAGCATTACCACAAATAAACTTAACAGCACTAAAAATATCCTGTTAAGTTTGTCCTTTCTATTCATTACTTTTTCCCAATTTTTCTTTTCAACAATTGGGCGTTAATGGCTACAATAATGGTGCTCAAACTCATAAACACGGCACCAACTGCGGGACCCAGTACAAAGCCTGATGAGTACAAAACACCTGCTGCCAATGGGATGGCGACCACGTTATAGCCGGTGGCCCATATCAAGTTCTGGATCATCTTGTTGTAGGTGGCCTTGCCGAACAAAATCAAATTGGCAATATCCTGTGGGTTACTGTTTACTAGAATAATGTCGGCAGTCTCCGCAGCGACATCGGTGCCGGAGCCCACAGCTATTCCAACGTTGGCTTGTGCCAATGCAGGTGCGTCATTGACCCCATCGCCCGTCATGGCCACAAACTCTCCTTTGCTTTCCAACTCTTTTACGATTTCCACTTTTTGATGGGGTAGTACCTCGGCATAATAGCCATCCAACCCTAATTTATCGCTAACAGCCTTGGCGGTTTTTTCATTGTCCCCGGTGGCCATCAAGACTTTGATGTTGTTCTTTTTGAAAATTTTGATGGCTTCAGCGGATTCCGGTCTAATCTCATCCGCTAAGGCAATATAACCGACCAATTTTCCATCGATTAGAACAAAAACCACCGTTTCAGCGGCATCGCTATAGGCATCTTCAGGAATTGCAATTTTTTCATCCCTTAAATAACCCGGACTTACTACTTTCACTTGCTTACCTTCCACATTGGCCTCTACACCTTTACCAGTAATGGCATTAAAGTTTTTTGGTTTCGGGATTGTAATATTATCTTCTTTGACCTTTTTTATGATTCCAACTGCAATAGGATGTTCCGAGCTCTGTTCCAAGGCACTTGAAAGCCTTAAGATTTCTTCTGTTGAATATTCTTGTTTAACCGATTCAACTCTTGTGACACCAAAATCACCTTTGGTCAATGTTCCGGTTTTATCAAACAACAAAGCTGATATTTTTCGGGATTCTTCAAAAGCCGTTCGATTTCTTATCAGTAAGCCATTTTGGGCGGATACTGCGGTAGATATAGCGACAACTAACGGAATGGCAAGTCCTAATGCGTGTGGGCAAGCGATAACCATAACCGTTACCATTCTCTCCAAGGCATATACAAAAGGGAAGCCTAAAATCAACCAAACTGCCAATGTGCCAAAACCAATTGCCAGGGCTATGTATGTCAACCATTTTGCCGCCCTATCGGAAAGGTTCTGCATTTTAGATTTGGTCTTTTGCGCTTCCTCAACCATTGTGATTACTTTGTTGAGATAACTGTCCTTTCCGGTATGTTCTACCTTAACCTTTAAGGTGCTATTGCCGTTTACTGAGCCTCCAATTACTTTGTCGTTCTCATCTTTTTTCACTGGCTTGGATTCCCCTGTAAGCATTGATTCATTTAAGTAACTCGAACCATCTACTATAATCCCATCAGCAGGAACTTTTTCACCTGGCTTTACTAAAATCACATCGTCTTTTAACAAATCTTCCAAGGGAATATCTTCTATAGTATCACCCTTTACCCTGTGGGCTTCGGCGGGCATCATACTTACTAATAGCTGTAAGGCTTTTGATGCACCTAGCACACTTTTCATTTCTATCCAATGGCCTAAAAGCATAATTGCGATCAGTGTTGAAAGTTCCCAGAAAAAATCTTCACCTCTTAGTCCGAATACTGTGGCAGTACTATAAAAGTAGGCAACGCTTATGGCCATGGAAATTAGGGTCATCATTCCAGGTGCACCCTTTTTGACCTCTGACCAAAAACCTTTTAAGAAAGGCCAACCTCCATAGAAATAGACGATGGTAGATAGTGCAAATAGGATATATGGGTTTCCTGGTAAGAGAAATTCATATCCGAAAAACTCCTGTATCATTGGCGAGAAGAACAATATGGGAATGGTTAGCACGAGCGTTACCCAAAACCGTTTTCGAAAATCGGCAATCATCATTTTGTGATGGTCGTGACCCATTTGACCGTGACCTGGATTATGACCTGAATGGTCGCCAGAACCGTGATCCATTTTACTATGATCCATCTTGCTATGGTCGTCCGATTTTGGGTCTTCCATTTTCGAGTGATCCATTTTTGAATGGTCATCTTTGTCGTGATTCATTTTAGAATGGTCCATTTTTTTGTTCTTTTGCTCTTCGTGATTGTCCATAGTATTCTATTTAAGGGTTATCGTAATTTTTTTCGCATTGCTTCCGAGATATTTTCAGCATAGACCCCATAGGCATCTACCAAAAGCCCCTTTATACCATCTTTTGATGAAATGGCATAAAGAACACTGTTATCGTCCGTACTGCTCATACCTTCAAAACGATGGGTTTCATCCACATCAAATTCTTCGGGATGGATTTCCAATTCCAATGAAGCACATTTTATACAGTCGGGGGCCAAATTGAAATCATAGGTATATCCCCTGATCTGTAAGTCATTAATTGCTTCTGATAGGGTGTCATAGTTTCTCATAATTTATTGTTTGTATGTCATCGTAAAATAGCTGCCGTCTTTCTCGGTAAATTTCTGGAATGATAACAAGTTCTCACTTGTAAGTTTTTCACTTGCAACATAGTCCAATTGTTTAATTCGTATACCAATGGCATAGGCCTTAATATTGATTTTGGATTTGATTGTTTTCCCATTTCCGTTAGATTCCAACACGCGGTCATAAATTTTAATCTTACTGTTGGAACCAAAGAAGTTCAACAATCCCGAATCAAAGCTCATTTCGAGTTCAACATTCTCTAAGTTCCCAAGGTCATAGAGTTCCTTGAAATTTTTGGACACTGTATTGATTTCGGTTTCCTTGGATTTTGGCTTTGAAAAAGGGAAGGCCATTACTATAATACTGGATTCATCCGGTTTGCATCGGTAAGTGGTGGTATATTTATCGGTCGGGGTGCCTTTTTCATCAAAAAGCTCGGTTGTGACAACAATTTCATAGTAACCATTGGCTTCTTTTAGCTTTCCGGCTTTAAAAGTTTGCTTGTTCAGAAAGTCTCCATTTTTATCAAAATTTTCCCGTACCACCAATCTATCGGACAATTGTCCAATCAACATTTTATCTTGTGGGTATGCGGAAAAAATCATAAAAACGTATACTATTAAGTGCAATCCTATTTTCATATGTGGTGCATCAACTCTTTTACTTCCTTGGCGATCACATCGCTCAAATCAATTTTATTTGACTGGTGTGGAATCGTGTTGCAGGTAATGATGTCCTCCACATAAGCGTCCCACAAATCTTGATAGGCATTTCCTGAAAATACGGCATGAATGCCAATGCATATTGCAGGTTTCATTCCCGCACTTTTCAAATGCTCCGTAGTTTCTATCATGGTCCGGGCCGTAGAAATGATGTCGTCTACTAAAACTGGCGTCGCTTCCTTATATTTATCTACATCGGGAACGGAAACTTCAACATCACGGTCGCCATGGCGGACCTTTTGTAACACCGTGAAGGGTACTCCCGCTTTTTTTGCCACATCGGAAACCCATTGCTCACTTTCGGAATCGGGCCCGATAAGTACCGGATTATGAATGTTCTCCTTGATGTATTTGGAGATTTCGTCCGCTGCATGAATGACCCTGTTCGGAATGTTGTATACCTCGCCCAACGAATGTATTCTATGTAGATGCGGGTCAATGGTCGTGATGCTATCTGCAAAACCAGAAATCAATTTTCCGAAAAACCCAGAAGTAACCCCTTCGCCCTTATGAAAAACCTTGTCTTGCCGCATATAGGCCAAATAGGGAGCCACCAAGCATGTGCACATCGCGCCCAAAGATTTTGCGGTGTGGCTTAAAAAATACAATGGCAATAGTTTTTCATCGGGTTCGTGCAAGGTGCAGACCATGATTACACATTTGTCTTTTACATCGGAAAGGATACGCGTGTAGGATTCCCCATCCGGAAATTTGCGTATGGTACATTCCCCGATTTCCGCTTTCATTTTCTCTGCCAATAATTCCGTGAGTTCTTGGTTTCCCAGAAGACTGAATAATATAGTTTTCATTTGTCCTTTTTTTATTCTATTGTTATAATATCGTCATGGTTCTCATAATATTCCAAGGCATAATTCAACTCACCTTGCGATTCTGCAAAGAGCGTATACAGCAACTGGCCTTTTTCTATTTCATCGTTCAAATGAACGTTCAGTAAAATACCGGCAGATTTTGATTGGGGCGCACCTGAAAGTTTGGCGAGTTTTGCAATCTTTCTATTGTCAATACGCCGTAAAACACCTGTTTTTTTGGCTTTTATTTCGAATTTATAAGGTTTTAGGAGAGGTTGTTTAAAATTACCTTGGGCTTTACAGATAGCGAGAAATTTGTTATATGCCTTACCTGATTCCAATAGCCCTCTGGCGGTTTGCTTTCCTTTTCCCGATTCGATTTCGCCAGAAAGCTCTAACAGCTCGCCCGCCAACAGAACTGCCCTTTCTCTTAGGTCTTTCGGTGCATCAACTTCATTCTTGAGTACACTAAGGATGTCCATTGCTTCAAGGGCTGGACCAATACCTCTGCCGACAGGCTGTGTGCCATCTGTAATAACTACTCTTGTAGTAAGGCCAACAGCTTTGCCCACGACTTCGAGATGTTCCTTAAGCTTCATGGCAGCGTCATTGGTACGAACCTTGGCCGTTTCGCCGACAGGAATATCAATGACCACATGGGTAGAACCTGCTGCCGCTTTTTTGGAAAGAACCGATGCAATCAACTGCCCTTCGCTATCAATATCCAAGGCTTTTTCAATTTTGATGAGCATATCATCTGCCGGACTTAATTGGGCGGTACCCCCCCAAACAAAACATCCGCCTTCTTTTTCAACAACTGCTTTGATTTCTTCCAAAGAAAGGGTAACATTGGTCAATACCTCCATGGTATCGGCTGTTCCTGCCGGGGAAGTAATGGCTCTCGATGATGTTTTGGGCATGGTAAGCCCGTAGGCTGCAACAATGGCTACAACGATGGGTGTTGTTCGGTTTCCTGGCAAGCCACCGATACAATGTTTATCGACTACGATTTTTTTGTTCCAATCCAATTGTTTTCCAGAAGCTATCATGGCTTGTGTGAGATTCGAGATTTCATTGACATCCAATCTATTTCCGGCACAGGCCGTAATAAAAGCCGAAAGATGAATGTTGGAGTAATCTCCTTCAACAATATCTGTAATGATTTCTTCGAAGGCCGTATAAGCTAGTTTTTGATTGTAGATTTTGGCCCTTACATGGCTTAACGAATCTATAGGTTCCAAGTGCGACACCCTTAGTGTTTCATTTCCGGACACTTTTAATTTTTTCGCCGCCGCTTCCGATAAGCCTATCTCTCCGGCTAGCAGCACATCCGACGTTATTACATTAAGACTGGCAACGATGGAAGTATTGAAATTGGATACCCGGATTCTGGTTAATGCTTCAAAACCTTCGGAAACACAGACATGGCAATCTTCCCGCATATAAACCACATGTTCGTTCTGTGTATAAATGCCCAAGTGTTTATATTTTAAAGTACTCGATTTTTCTTCCATAACCTTTTCGTTATTTTATTTTTAATAGTGTTGGTGATGCCACCAATAGTATTCCTATAATCTAGTCCATTAACTGTTTTGAAAAGTTTCTACGGATTCAATGCTATATAATTTGGGAATTTCAGAATCCCAATCATAAGTTTCCTTAATGCCTTTTTGCAATGCCTCCGCACCTTCCTTCTCTCCGTGAACAATAAATATCCTTTCCGGTTTCTGTTCGACCTTGCTTAGCCAATCCAATAGTTCGGCATGGTCGGCATGCGCCGAAAGCCCTTCTATTTCTGCCACCTCCATTTGAAAGGATACTGTTTTTCCGTACACTCTCAATTCCCTGTCGCCGTCCAACAATTTCCGTCCCCGAGTACCTTCTGCTTGATACCCAACAAAAAGCAAGGTGTTTTTTGGTTTTTGCGCCTGGGTTTCCAAGTAATTAAGCATTCTACCTCCCGTGAGCATTCCGCTTCCAGCGATGACGATTTTAGGTGTATCATCGCTTCTCAATTCCATTGTTTCCCGATAACTGCTTACGACCGTAAAGTGCGAACATATTTCGTCACACTCAGCATCTTCCAACCTATGCCAGTCTCTAGTTCGATGGAACAGTTCCAGTACGTTGGCCCCCATCGGGCTGTCCATAATCATCTGTACTTTGGGAATTTTATTTTGTTTTAACAACCTCCAAAATATCAGCATCATCAATTGGGCACGCTCTACGGAAAAACTTGGTATGAAAAGGCTTCCGCCCCTTTCAATGGTTTTGTTGACCAATTTTTCAATTTCGGGAAGTGCCTCCGCCTCTTCGGGATGAAACCTGCCGCCATAGGTCGATTCTATAAAAAGAACATCCGCCTTTTTTGGTTTTAGCGGTGGATATAGCAATAAATCGTTGGTTCTGCCGATATCCCCTGAAAAAACAAAACGTTTTCCGAGAACATCCAATTCAATGTAGGTAGCACCTAGGATATGGCCGTTGTACTGAAATCTAGCCTTTATGTTTTTCATTAAGGGCAGCCATTGGCCGGGGGGTACTCCCTTAAAAAAGGGAACGGTTTTTTCAACATCCTTTAAGTCATAAAGTGGTTCGGCGGGGCTGTGTTTGGAATAACCTTCCTTATTGGCCCGTTCGGCTTCCTGTTCTTGAATCTTGGCACTATCGTTCAATATGATTTTGGCAATGTCCAGGGTGGGGTACGTTCCATAAATGGGCCCCTTAAAACCCTGTTTGACCAATCTGGGCAGATAGCCTGTATGGTCCATGTGCCCATGCGTAAGCAAGACCGCATCAATTTCCGAGACTTCAACGGGTGGATACTCCCAGTTTTTTAGACGTAGTTCTTTTAGCCCTTGAAAAAGACCACAATCAATCAAGATTTTGCGTTCGCCGGTATCCAAGAGATATTTTGAACCGGTAACGGTTCCAGCAGCTCCTAAAAAGTGAATGTTTATTTTGTTGTTTTTCATTTATAGTACCCGTTTAGTGTCCCCCACAGCAGGAAGGTGTGTTCCCTTTATCTTGGTCCGGTTGGCATAACTCCGCTATTTCTTTGTAGAGATCATGAAAATCCTCTTTGATGAGAAGGGCTAGTTTCTTGGTGGATTTGGGTTCGGAGTTTACCATCTCCAGTAATGTTTCGAAGGCCTCTTCAAGTAAGCTTGGATCATCTTCCATTGCTTGGTAAAATGGCTCTAGGTCTATACTGTTCTGTTTTTGTAATGTTTCTGTTCTCATCTGTTTTCTTTTTAGGATTGATCAATGTTTATTGGTTTAATGTGCTGTGCATAATTCTTCTGAATCTTCGAGAATTTTTTTTTGTCGTTGCTTGGCGATACCTATTTGCCCCAAAAATGATGGGTTTTCGCTAATGTCCTTGCAGAGCACAATGCCCTTATCCAATAATTTGGATTTCTCGGCCTTTGTCAATGTTGTTAAAGAGGTTAAGGGATGTAGGCCGGATCTGTCTATGCGTTCTTTCAGACCGTTCCCTTTCGGATAATCCCAACTTGTAAGCATCAGCCCAACACAGGTACCATATTGTATGGCATCGGTGGTAAAGCGGGTATTGGTATAAACACCCCCTTGATGAAACTTGGTTTTATGGCCTTGCTGTTTTTCCCATTGTTTTTCCACATCCAAAAATCTTGAATGGATATAGAGCGGGATTTTCACATTGCAAAACCGGCCCTGATCACTATGGTATTTACATTCAATCATATAATGCTTGTTGTCTTTTTCAGCTATCACATCCACTTCATGCTGTACACAATTGCCTTGAACGATTACCCCGACTTTTGTATCAAAACCTTCTTGACTCAATAGGGCCCCAACAAATTTTTCAAAGGGATAACCCGAAGGCCCGAGTTCCATAAGGGCTTTTTTTAGTTTATACCGCGAAGCGCTCACACGGGCCTTGCTCTTTAGCATCCTAAAGGCACTTCGGTATATTTCTTTGGTGGTCATGCCATGGGATACCCTGTCCCTAATTTCATTGGCAATTTCTTGAACAAGCGTTTCGTCAGCCTTTGAACGGCGCAATGATTTGATGAGCTTTTTGATATCGAATTCCTCAAGTTCACCGGAATATTTTCTTATCTGTACCTGCTGGGTCATTCTCTATATTTTAATGGTCATCACTGGTAGCGAAGAATGGTTGGCGACCCCTTCTGTAATGCTTTTTGAGAACAAACTTAAAAATCCTGTATTCCCATGTGTACACATGGCGATCAGGTCCGCTTTGTTGTGTTTCAAATATGTATTGATGCCCGTTTCAACTTGGTTTTCGTTATACACGTTCATGGAGAAATTCTTGAGTTCTGGAAAACCCTCCAAAAACTTTCGTATGGGATCTAGGCCAAGGGCGATACTATTATGGTCCGATGCCGTGTTGATGCGTAATAGATGAATTTTCGCATTACATTTTTCTGCGATGGAGAGTACTGCCCTAAAAGCACTGCCCACATCTTCCATAAAATCTGAAACGAAAACGATATCCTTGAAAGGAAACCTTACATCATCTTCTTTTACCACAACGACCGGCACATCGGATTTTCTTACCAAACGCTCTACGTTGCTACCAAGAAGTTCACGAACTATGCCTTTGGTGCCACTGCTTCCTGTAACGATGAAATCATGGTCATAATGACCCGAATGTTTCAGAATGTTGTCTTGATCTACATGAAATTGTAAAAAGGTTTGGCATTTTAGATGTTCTTTTTCGGCCTTTTTTTCCAGTTCACGTAACGAGGCTTTCGCTTTTCCAATTTTTTTGAGGGTTTCTGGATACCGTTTTTCCTTTTGCTTATCCAATTTGACCCAATCGACAGGAGTCTTTAACAAATGGAAAAAATGAATTTCCGCATTATAAAGTTTGGCCATTTCAATGCCCAAATCGGCGGCTTTGTTGCAGTTTTCTGAGAAATCCGTGGGTACGAGTATATTTTTCATAGTGCTATTGTTTTTAGGTTTATATAGATTTAAGTACTTCCTATGGAAGCTTGTCGTTTTATTTGCTGGCTACTTCGTTTCCCGAGTCGATTTGTTTTTCAAAACAATCCAGATTATGTATGGTGGTTTCGGCAATATTCGTCAGTGCCGTATCGGTCAAGAAGGCCTGATGGCTCGTTATCAGAACATTATTGAAGGTCATCAAACGAGCGATTACATCGTCCTGTAAAATCTCGTCAGAATGGTCTTCGAAAAACAGTCCTTCCTCTTCTTCATAGACATCCATACCAAAGAACCCGACCTTTCCGGTTTTTAGTCCATCGATGACCGCTTTGGTATCTACCAGACCGCCCCTGCTCGTATTGATGAGCATAACACCTTTTTTCATGACCCCAATTTGCTCGGCATCTATTAAATGTTTCGTGTCGGTAGCCAAAGGCACGTGAAGACTGATAATATCCGATTCGGCACATAATGTTCTACAATCGGTATAGCGGGCACCAAATTTTTCTACTAGGTCTTCATCCTTGTTGACATCATAGGCTAGAATTTTACAGCCAAACCCATGAAGGATTTTGACCAAGACTGCGCCAATCTTTCCGGTGCCCAATACCCCAACCGTTTTGCCGTTCAAGTCAAAACCAGTGAGTCCGTTTAAGGAAAAGTTTTGTTCACGCACTCTATTATTGGCCCTAATTAGTTTTCTGTTCAAAGCCAATATGAGTGCGACCGTGTGTTCTGCGATGGCGTAAGGCGAATATGCGGGAACACGAGCCACCTTGATGTTCATTTCATCCGCCTTTTCCATATCCACATGATTGTAGCCTGCCGAACGAAGAGCTATGTATTTGACTCCGAACGCACCTAATTTTTCCAGTACGTTGGCGGATGCATCATCCCCTGTAAATAGACTGATGGCCTCCGAGCCTTTTGCCAAGGGAACGGTATGCTCGGATAATCGTTCCTCTAGTAGCCTCAATTCATGTTTGCCGTCATTGGCGGATGTTAAATAGGATTCTTCAAACTTATGGGTGCTGAATACCGTTGTTTTCATTTGCGTTTTAATTTTATTTACCAAAAATCTTTACGAGTTCGTACAACTCGTCTTGTACCTGGTGTTGTTTTACCACTTGGTCAAAAGGCGTGAGGCTAAGTTCGTTGTTGAGAATACCGACCATAACGCTCTTTTTTTCTTGTAAAAGGGCCTTTACCGAAGCTGCCCCAAGTCTTATCCCCAACATACGATCGGCAGCGGAAGGGTTTCCACCGCGTTGCACATGCCCCAGTTTTGTGATACGGAGGTCTAGCTTCGGATTTAATTCTTTAATCTTTGATGCCGCTATTTCGGCACCAAGTTCATCGCCTTCGGCAACAACGGCTATGAAGGCTTCTTCGCTATCATAAACACTTGCCTTTTCGAGCAAACGGACAAAATCTTGTCCACTTTCCGGCACTAAAATGGCATCGGCACCTACGCCCAACCCAGAATGCATTGCTATATATCCGCAGTCCCTTCCCATTACCTCAATTAGAAATATTCGGTTATGTGATTCTGCTGTGTCCCTGATCTTATCAATGTTTTCGATTGCCGTATTCACTGCGGAATCAAAGCCCAAGGTGAAGTCGGTTCCGGCCATGTCATTGTCTATGGTACCTGGAATACCGATAAATGGTAGTTCGCAAATCTCCGAAAAGGCGAGCAGCCCTTTAAAAGTACCATCCCCGCCCACGGCGATAAGTGCATCGATGTTATTTTTCCGAAGGTTCTCCAGGGCCTGCTGTCTTCCCTCTTTAGTTAGGAATCTTGCGCTTCGTGCGGTCTTAAGAAAAGTACCGCCCCGATGCACTAATTTTTGAAGTTCCTGGGTATCCAATTCGACTAAATCCCCATCGATTAGGCCTTCATAACCTTTACGAAAACCACTTAATTTTATGCTGTTCACTTCGGCAGTTTTTGCAATGGCAAATAAAGCTGCATTCATGCCTGGGGAATCCCCTCCCGAGGTAAATACCCCAATATGTTTCATATTCGTGTTCATGATTTAGTGGTTTTAAGATTAGCGGTAATCAGATCGGGTATTTTTCCGTAAAACCGATTGAAAACCATACAAGCCGTTAAGTCTCCGGTAACATTCACTGCAGTTCGGAACATGCCGAGCAAGCGCTCCACCCCGATTATTATGATAATTCCCTCAGAAGGTATTCCGGCCCCCGATAGTACCGAAGCCAGTATGACAACGCCACCTCCAGGTATGGCCGGGGTTCCGATTGAGGCCGCAACTATCGTAACGACGACGACAATAATATTTAAAAGGTCCATTTCTAATCCGTAAGCCTGTGCTATGAATAAAGTGGTTATGGTCTGATAGAGGGCCGTCCCATCCATATTTACAGTAGCCCCGATCGGAATTATGAAATTACTGATAGAGCTATCTACTTTCAGTTCTTCCTCTGCTGTTTTCAGCGATAAGGGCATGACCGCGGCAGAACTTGTAGTCGAGAATGCTAAAAGTTGGACATCCGTAATCTTTCTCAAAAATTTAAGAGGATTAGTCCGGCCAAGTGTGCTTACCAATAAGAGGTAGATAACAATCAACATAAATAGGCCCAACAGTACAACGAGCACATAAAAACCCAATCCTGAAAGGGAGCTTAACCCGACACTGGATGTAAGCTGGGCCATCAATCCGAATACTGCCACCGGCACCAACAACATGGCCCATTTTACTACGGTCATACAGATTTCCTGTACGGCACTCAAAAGTAATTTTACTGGTTTGAGCAAATCATTGGGTAACGACAGAACGGCTACCCCTATTATAATGGTAAAAATGACAATGCTCAACATTTCGCCACTTACCATGGAGGCCAATGGGTTTTCGGGCAGTAGATCCGTTATGGCATTCGGAATATCATTTATTCCAAAGGATAGTTCCGAACTTTCGGCAGTATCGGCCAATGCATTTGCATGATCCATTTCCGCCTGTTGGTGCAGATACTTTCCAGGTCTGAACAGTGCGGCTAGCAACGTTCCTATGGTTACTGATATAATTGTTGTTGATATAAAATATAAGAGCACACCACCCCCCAACTTTTTTAGATTTTCCTTGTCGTTACTGGCTATGCCCGTAATGATGGAAGCCACAATCAAGGGAATCATTATCATCTGCACCAATTTAAGGAAGAGCATTCCCGGTAGGGCCAACCAATTTCCCAACATATCGGCAGTCGCCTTACTGACCCAACCGTTTTGAGGACTTAATAACAACCCGAAACCTACACCCAAAAACAAAGCGATAATCACTTTTAGCCATAGCCTGCTCTCTACCAGTCTCTGCAAGTAATGGTTGAGTGATTTTAAAGATTTTATTTCAGTTTCGAACATGGTATTTTATCACTTAGGCTATCGTTATTTTCTCCTCCAAATAAACACTTTGGACTGCATGCAATAATTCTACCCCTTCCTTAATGGGTCGTTGAAAAGCTTTTCTTCCAAGTATCAGACCCGAGCCTCCTGCCCGTTTGTTTATGATTGCGGTTGTAATGGCCTCGGTCAAATCGGATGCTCCTCTGGAACCCCCACCGGAACTGATCAGTCCTACTTTGCCCATATAGCAATTGGCAACCTGTAAACGACACAAATCGATGGGGTGTTCGGTGGTCAGGGTTTCATACATGGCATCGTCATATTTCCCAAATTGAAGGTCTTTAAAACCGTAATTTGTAGTGGGTAATTTTTGTTTGATGATATCCCCCTGTATTGTTACCCCAAGGTGGTTGGCTTGTCCCGTTAAATCTGCAGCGGTGTGATAGTCCTCTTTATCCGTTTTGAAAGCATCGTTACGGGTGTAACACCACAAAATCGTGGCCATGCCCAGATTATGGGCCTCGGCGAAGGCTTCCGCAATCTCCACTATCTGTCGATTACTTTCCTTAGATCCAAAATATATGGTCGCCCCAATAGCAACTGCGCCCATATCCCAAGCGTCCTTGACCTTTCCGAACAAGGTTTGGTCGTAGGCATTGGGATATGACAGTAGTTCATTGTGGTTTATCTTCACGATGAACGGTATTTTATGCGCGTATTTCCGAGCGTACAGACCTAATACACCAAAAGTCGAGGCCACCCCGTTACAACCTGCGCCAATGGCAAGTTTTATAATATTCTCAGGGTCAAAATAATCGGGGTTTTTATAGAAGGAAAAAGCGGCACTATGTTCGATTCCCTGATCTACGGGAAGTATGCTTAAATACCCTGTATCCTTCAGGTTGCCATGCCCGTATAATTGGGCAAGACTTCGAAGCGTTTGTGGATTACGATTGCTGTTGACAAAAACTTTAGAGACAAAATTTTTATCGGGCAATTGCAGTTCATCCTTGGTAATCTTTTCGCTAACATGATCTAAATAGAAGGACGCTTTGTCCCCCAACTGCTCTATTATTTTTTCGTGAGAGTTCATTGTTTTAACTATTGATTAATACCTAGACTTTTATTGGTCTTAGCGATGGATTTATTACCATCCATCTCGATTCCGGTAAGTGCCCGAATGGCGTCGATGGTCTCGGGAATTACAATCGCTTGATTGTCCACCACGTAGGCATAAAAGAGTTCATCGCCCACCACTTTTAGCATATCTTCCCATAGGGCTACCTCGTACATGTCGCCCCAAGGCCTGCCCATATCCAAAAACATTTCCTTGATGGTGTTGTTGGAGACCAAGCCTTGATCATAGTGAATAAACTTGATTCTACTTGAGGTTTTGAGGGCGTTCAACACCTCTTCCTTTGATGTTTCTTTCTTTAGTTTCACGTTCCAGTAATGCATATGGCTCAAGGTTTGGGGAACTTTGACCGCTGAAGTAATGACATCCAAATCAGGATCCACGCTCTGTGCGTCGGGACCTTGGTGGCTCGGGATTTCTTTTTCCGGTACCATGGTGTTCATAATCCCTCCTAAATGACTTTCCCAAGGGTCGGTCGCCCTTCTTAAAAGTGTGCCACGTGCATAATCCAGTAAATCGGCCCTTTTTAAAGCGGTCAATGTTCTCAGGATTGATGTGGTATTACAGGAAACCACTCGGGTTGCATTGATATTCAACGCCGTGTTATAATTGTTTTCAGCACTAAAGGAGTGGCCTGTTGTCTCGTGCTTTTCCCCACCGTGCAGAATGAATTTGATATTGTGTGTTTTATAGGTTTCCACGTTTTTCGCCGCAATCATTTTTGGGGTGCAATCCACCACAAGTTCCACTTTATCCAATAAGTCCTGCATATTGCCCATTACCGAAATGCCCGAAGCCTTCATTTGTTTTTCCGCTTCGGTGGTTGTCGCATAGATATCATAATCCTTTCTTACAGCGTTCTGTATGCGCCAATCGCTGATAATGTCGCAAACCCCGACTAGTTTCATGTCATCCTGTACCTTTATGGCATCGGCAACTCTTTTGCCGATGACCCCGTATCCTACTACTGCAATATTTTTCATTTTCAATTGTTTTTAGTGATTCAATATTTATTCTTGGGTTGATGTGTATTGCGCATCAACTTTCTTTGTTCTTTTGAAACTTCTTATGATTACCCTATTACTTTTTTCGTAAGTAAAATAGCTGATGGCCCAATTGAAGCCCACCAATAGTTTGTTCCTAAACCCACTGATGGAGACCAAGTGAACAACAGACCATAAAAGCCAAGCGGCATAGCCACCGAAATGAAACTTCCCCAAATCAGCGACCGCTTTTCTCTTGCCGACAGTGGCCAATGAACCTTTATCTTTATATGTAAAGGGTTTTGAAGGCTTTGAAAGCAAGGTGTTGAGCAGTACTTTGGCCAAATGTCTGCCTTGTTGTATGGCGGTTTGGGCTACTTGGGGATACCCTTTCGGGGTCTCATCTGTGATTACCCCGGCGATATCCCCAATGGCAAAGACATTGTCCATTCCATAAACTTTTAGGTGGTGGTCCGTTTTAAGACGATTGCCCTTGACAATAGACGTCTCATCGAATCCTTTTGGAAAATCTCCAGTTACCCCTGCTGTCCAAATCAAGTTCTTGGCTAAAATGGTCTTGCCGCTTTTGGTTTTGACCACCCTGCCATCATAGTTACTAACGGATTCTTTCAACATCACCTTAACGTTCAGATTCTCTAAATAGGTCAGCGTTTTTGAAGAAGCTTTGTCCGACATGGCAGAGAGCACTTCGTCCATAGCTTCCACCAAATAGATGTTCATGATGGAGGAAGGATACTCGGGATAGTCTTTAGGAAGGATGTACTTGCAAAACTCCGCCAAAGCACCTGCCATTTCTACTCCGGCGGGACCGCCACCCACGATCACAAAATTCGTGAGGGCATCGCGTTCCTCATCATCGCACGTGATCGCGGCCTGTTCCAAATTTTGCAGCATCATGTGGCGGATATTTAGAGAATCCCGGATATCCTTCATCCCCAAACTATTTCTTTCCACTTCTTCCATACCGAAGAAGTTGGTCTTTGTTCCCGTTGCCAAGACCAGATAATCATAGGTAAGTTTTCCTTTGTCCGTTATGACGGTATTGATGGAGTTTTGAATTTCCTTTACCTCGGCCAGCCTGAAGCTCACATTCTTATATCCCTTGAATTGTTTTCTAAAAGGGAATACAATGCTATCGGGTTCAAGCCCACTGGTGGCTACCTGATAAAATAAGGGCTGAAACTGATGAAAGTTATGGCGGTCAATAAGTACCACCTGAACATCTTTATTTTTCAACCCTTCCACCAATGCCAGACCCGCAAAGCCACCACCTACAATGACTATTCTTGGGAACCTGGAATGCGGCAAGCAGATTGCATCCGTCACTTTGCGTGTATTGTTTTTGCTATCGTCTAACATTTGGTTCTTGCCTGTTAACTTTTCAATAGTTGTTTTTCTCTTTTGAACCGCGTTTTCGGACTATCATGACGGAACAGTCGGCATGTGTTGCCAAGGACTGGGAAACCGAGCCGAGCAAAAATCTAGAGAATGCGCCATGGCCCTGCGACCCGACTATGATCAAATCGGTATCAAAGGCTTCGGTCTTTTCTAAAATTGCACTTTTGGGAAGCCCCTCTACCACGGCTGTTGTTATCGACAATACGTCATTCTTGTCCCTTAATGATTTTGAAGCTTCATTAACAAGATCTTCTGCCGATTTTTTCGCACTGGAGACGGTTTCTTCATAATAATTTCCAAGCGTGCCGCCCAAGGGTAGGGCACCAGGAGCGGCCAACATGGGATTTTCGAACACATTCAAAATACATACTTCGGTACCCGCAGGGAACGGCAGCGTCGCAAGTTCATCTATGGCGACTTTACTAAAGTCAGAACCATCTATTGCCAATAGTATTTTCATCTTTGTAGATTTATTTGTTCATGATTAATTATGTTAATTCCCATATTGCCAAATCAACTTATGGCCAAGGGTTTCATCAATTTTTTCCAATACAAATGCTCGTATAGCCCTGACCAGTACATTCCGAAAGTAAAAGCGAACAAAAGCTCTTCAATTGGAATGCCGGCCACTAGAATATCACTAAGGTTTTCCAGATTCCAGAAAAGTTCTACATAGTTGGGATAGAACGGGAGTATACTTCCAAAATAAACAAAGTACAATGCCGTGAACAGAAATCCACTTATCCAGATTTTGGTCTTTAAATCCGGACGGCAGTATAGCGTGGCCATTCCACCCAAAAACATGGCCAATATTCCACAGTAGATATGATTCAAAGGCGTGAACAGGGCCAATACCAAAAACACTACTGCCGGTACGAAAAGGATATATAGGTGCAACCGGTGCCTTTCATGTTTCCGTTCGGTATGCGGTATTTCAACATACTTTCGCTTAAAAATAAGATTGTAGATTACCGTGCCTATGCCCCCTATGGCAAAAGAGAAGATTAGGCTTTCAATATCGAACCCTGTCTTTATTGCCAAATCGAAAAGCGATGGCGGATGCCAATATTGGGGAACAAAAAGGGGTTCGGTAAGCCCAAAGGGCATGGTTATCCAACTCATCTTCAGCATTTCTCTTCGAGAATCTTTCTTCATTAGATAGACCACGCCCCAGAGGGCTAGAATAATAAGGGACCATATGAACCAGACGTACTGCATTTATCGTTTTAGCTGTGCATTGTAAAAAGCTGCGATCAGCGCTCCTGTCAGCCATCCGATAATGAATGTTTGGATCATCCCAATTATAGCTTCCCAAAAAGGAACATCCATGCGAATAATACTGGTTGTGTCAAGCCCATGGAGCAGGCTGTTGAAAAAATCTATGGTACCTTCCCTGCCGGCCGTAAACATGACGACCATACAGCCAATGTAGAGGATGGCGGCAGTGAGACCGAATGCAAATCCGAATTTTTTAATGTTTATACGGTTCATGATTTCTGTTTTTAGTTATTTGTCCGTTTCCAAGGTTTTTTTTGAATCTTCATATTCTTCCTTGGTAATTTCTCCTTTTGCAAATCGTTTTTTTAGAATTTGCATGGGATCTTCATTGCTCGATTTTTGGTAGGGTACGTCATACGGGATAAAGAAAATCCACACCAGTAGTACGAGCCAGATAATCCACCATATAATGTGCATGCCGCCCCAATGTCCTTCGAAATAGTGCATAGCTAAAAGTTTTAAATGTTAGTAATTAATTCAATTCTGAAATTGTATAACCTTCAAGTCGATTCAACTGTTTCTGCAGATCATCGACCGAAAGGTTCGATTTCATACTGATCTTGGCGACTCCTTTCGGACTTAAAAAAATCTTTGCCTCCTCAATGTCTTCATGAGACTCCAATACTTTTTTGACCTTTGTTATGCAACCGCCACAACTGATTCCGTCTATTTGATATTTTCTTTTCATTTTTTTTGCGGATTTCAGTGTTGATGCTGTTTTTGGTCGTGCTTTTCCTTTTCTTCCTTTTTTCTTTTAAGGTTATCCTCCGTTAGCCCATGGGTATGGCCACCATGTCTCATAGGCATCAAGAGATGCACCGCGAACATGATTACTATGAACGTAAACAGTGTGAGGTTGCCTTTAATGCCGAATGCTGGTGCAAAAAAGATGAAAAGAAGCGGAAGTCCGCAACCTAGTATCATCCATATCCAATGATTTTTCATAATCGAAAATTTAAAAGTTAATCCTTAATGGTGTTCAGAATGGTCTTGCTCAGATGGTTCCATTTTATTTGAACCGTCCATCATGCCCATTCCTTTCATATCCATTCCCTTGTCGCCCATCATCTTCTTACAAGACTCCATACAATCTTCGCTCATCATGCCCTTTTCGTGCATCATTTGCATCATATTGCCTATCATTTTTCCATCTTGCATCATGGATTGCATCATGTTTTTCATCATCATACTATCTTTCATCATCATCTGTATTCCCTGGCCCTGTATCATAGTACCCATCATCTTTTGATTGCCCTGCATCATCTGCATGGCATGGTCGTTGCCTTGCATGTTGTCCATGAATTCAGTCATGTAACTGTGGTTACTGGCAATTGCCTCAAAGAGTTCCGTTCTCGTTTTCGAATTTTCGAGCATTGCGTTAGGATTTGTTTTCTGGTTGCAACCGGATAGACTTACTAAGCCAATTGCCAGTAAAATAATTGCTGCCGTTCTCATCATATTTGATTTTTAATTAATATTATTTCGGTTATTCGTTTTGTATTTATCTCTAATTGTCTTGTTTTAGTAGCATTTTCAATTCTTTTTTTAATTCTAAACATTTGCTTGTTTTTCTGGTAATCTCCAAGGTTAAATCTATGTATTGCCAAAAGCCTTTGTCTGCATAATTCTCTTTATTATTTATATAATTTCGTCAAAGAAATTTCGTTCCCAGGCTTGATCATTTTTATAGTCGGTCATGCTCATGCCCATGATTTCCTTAAACTGCCTGGATAAGTGGTTGACACTGCTGTAATCGAGCAAATAAGCGATATCAGAAAAGGTATGTTGCCGCAACTGAATGAGCTCTTTTACCTTTTCTATCTTCAGCTTTATGAAGTATTTTTCAATAGTGATATTTTCATTTTTTGAAAAAATCTTGCTCAGTACCTTGTACTCTCGATGTACTATGTTAGCCAGATAGTCCGAGGTTTTTCCCCGAATGTTGATAGGGATATCTGCGACCAATGAAATCAAGGCGATCTTGATTTTCTCGACTATCATCTCCTCTTCGCTTTTGGCTATTTCAAAACCGTTGGAATGGAGGACGCCCACCACTTTTTGGTCTGCTTCGACAATAGCTATTTCTGGAGCCTTTACCGTAAGTTTCCCAAGTTCAAGGGATAGTATGGTAATGCCCAAATCATACAATTCTTGCTTTATGACCTTTAGGCAACGCCTACAAACCATATTCTTTATCCAATATTCCCTTATGGAATCCATGGTGCACGTATTATGGTTTACAATAAATCTCAACAGGTAAAACCCTGTTTGGCAATCAATCTGAATGTTCTGTCGTGGGCATGGGGTACGACAAAAAGGGGCCACTTAAGAGGTATGGCCAATGCGAAGAGCGGACTATTGCATAAACAATCCGCTTAAATATAAATCAAATTAAGAAAGTCTCGTGAAGAACTAGTAAATCCTTCTGAATCAACGGAGGTTTATAGTTTTTGAAGGGAACTACATTTTCCTCAAGTCCTTCAAAAAGGTTTATATAAGTGTGGACAAAGGCCTTTAAGAAGACAAAATTTTGAGAATCAATCTCAAAGGAAACCTTTTGGAGATTATCATTACCTTGCTGTATAAATGAATCATCACTACAACAGTCTCCAACTCCAATTGAACATTTTTTTGAAGTGTTTTCCGTCTTTTGGATTTTTTGATCACAGGGCGTTGCTTTACCGAACACGGCAATATCTACCAGTTTTTCACAGCAAAAATGCATATCCGCCGTAAACGAGGTAGTCGAAAAGAGTACCGCCAACGTCAAAAAGATGGATAATATTTTGCTAAAAAACTGCTTCACATTCTAAAATTACAAAATTTTGTTTACCCCCAAAAATAATCGATTTTTTTGATAATCTCACTTAATTATCTGAAAATCAAATATATATTCGGTGATACATATAGCCTTAATACCAAATGTAAACTAAAGGCTTAAACAAATAAATGATATTTATCATATCGCCGATAATTGATTTTGTTCATACGTGACTTGAAAGAAAAATCAAGGGATTAGATTTCCAAAATTTTGTTAAACAAAAAAAGAGTGTTAAAATTTTTGTAGTTTTGCAGAACGGATGAAAAGTGTTTTCCATAAAATAACATCGTTTACAATGGCACTATTAGTGCTGTTATCAACCTTCTCTTTTTCGGTTGCACAACACTATTGTGGTGATGTTCTGGTTGATTACTCTTTCTTGGGCCATGCAGAATCTTGCGGCATGGAAGTTCAGGAGACAGCAGAGTTACCAGAGTGCAATTTGGTCAAAGCCGATTGCTGTAGCGATGAAGTCCTTACCGTTGATGGCCAGAACGACTTAAAAGTATCGTTTGAAAAATTAAGCTTTGAACAACAACAGTTTGTTGCCAGCTTCATCTACACCTATCTTAATCTTTACGAAGGACTACCTGAAAACATAGTCCCGTTTAGTGATTACCCCCCTCCACTTTTGGTCAAGGATATACAGATCCTAGATCAGATTTTTCTCATTTGATTTTTAAGTAATAGCATTTTACAGCCCGACTGATAGCAGTTTAGGGCTTATCCTGTTTTCGTTGGTTTCCGGCCAGCACTTCTAATTACTTAATCATCAATACCATGCTGAATAAAAGCATCAAATTCCTTATCGAAAATAAATTGGTAGCCGTTTTGCTCCTAGTCCTTTTTGTAGGCTGGGGAACCGTAAACGCCCCTTTCGAGTGGAGCACTGGCTCATTACCAAGAAACCCTGTTGCCGTAGATGCCATACCTGACATCGGGGAAAACCAGCAGATTGTTTTTACCAAATGGGACGGTCGTTCCCCACAAGATATCGAGGATCAAATTACCTATCCATTGACAACCTCACTCTTGGGAATACCAGGGGTTAGGACCATCCGTAGCTCCTCCATGTTCGGATTTTCAAGTATCTATATCATATTTGAAGAGGATATCGAGTTCTATTGGAGCCGCAGTCGAATCCTTGAAAAATTGAACTCCTTACCGAGCGGTTTACTGCCCGACGGGGTCAACCCTGCATTGGGGCCGGATGCCACAGGACTTGGACAAATCTACTGGTACACTTTGGAGGGACGCGATGAGAAAGGAAATGTCACAGGCGGCTGGGATTTACAGGAGCTTAGAAGTATTCAGGATTTTTATGTCAAATATGCCCTATCATCGGCAAGCGGTGTTTCAGAGGTGGCCTCTATAGGGGGTTATGTACTCGAATATCAGGTAGATGTGAATCCCGAACTGATGAAGCAATATGGTATTGGGCTACAGCAGGTGGTAAAAGCTGTAAAACAAAGTAATCGTGATATTGGGGCACAGACCTTGGAAATCAACCAGGCCGAATATCTCATTCGCGGGCTTGGGTATGTGAAGTCCATCGAGGATCTACAGAATGCAGTCGTTACCTCTGAGGATTACACGTCCATTCGCTTAAAGGACATTGCAAATGTTTCCTACGGACCGGCCACACGGCGCGGCATATTGGATAAGGAAGGAGCAGAAGTTGTCGGGGGGGTAGTGGTCGCACGGTATGGTGCCAATCCCATGGAAGTCATCAATAATGTCAAAGACCAAATCAATGATTTAAGTGCCGGACTGCCCTCAAAAGTACTTGAGGATGGCAGAACATCCCAACTTACCATTGTTCCTTTTTATGATAGGACCGAACTTATTCAAGAAACGCTCGGAACCCTCAACGAGGCCCTGACCTTGGAAATATTCATTACCATTTTGGTCATCATTATCATGGTCTTCAATTTAAGGGCATCCATCCTGATATCGGGACTGTTACCGGTTGCAGTGCTTATGGTGTTTATTGCGATGAAGCTATTCAATGTGGATGCAAACATCGTGGCACTTTCGGGTATAGCCATTGCCATTGGAACCATGGTGGATGTAGGGGTCATACTCTCGGAAAACGTCATACGGCATTTGGACGAAAATGAAGAGGGCCTACCCATTAATACCGTTGTCTACAATGCCACCGCAGAGGTGTCGGGGGCCATATTGACCGCCGTGATGACCACCATCATCAGTTTTATTCCGGTATTTACGATGATCGGGGCCGAAGGAAAACTCTTCAGACCCTTGGCCTTTACAAAAACCTTTGCGCTTACCGCATCCATTATCGTAGCCTTATTTTTGATACCACCATTTGCGGCCTTTCTATTTAGAAAAAAAAGCATAAAGAAAACTACTGGATACGCCGTTAATGGAATATTGATACTTCTAGGGATTATAGCCCTTGCTTATGGCTTTTTATTAGGATTTATATTGATTGCCTTCGGTATCGTAGGCTTGCTAAAAAATCCGGAATTGGCATCACGTATTTCCACTGGATTTTCGCTTTCCGAAGAACGAGCCAATCTTATCAATATCATTATTTCGGCCTTTGCAATTGTTTTTGTTTTGGCGGAATACTGGAGACCTCTCGGTCTTGATAAGAGTATTTTTTGGAACCTGATTTTTGTTTCGCTTATATGTTTCGGACTACTGGGCTTCTTTACCATATTCCGGAACTATTATACAAGGATACTTCGCTGGGCATTACGGAATAAGCTGATATTTCTTTCCATACCCACCGCCATTGTGGTATTCGGAGTAATGATTATGCGCAATACGGGCAAGGAGTTTATGCCTTCATTGAACGAAGGTTCGTTTTTGTTGATGCCTACCTCCCTTCCGCACGCCGGTGTCGAAGAGAACAAACGGGTATTGCAGCAACTGGATATGGCTGTAGCCAGTATTCCTGAAATAGCAACGATAGTCGGCAAATCCGGTAGAACCGAATCCGCATTGGATCCGGCGCCCTTGTCGATGTATGAGAACGTCATCCAGTACAAGCCAGAATACATGTTGAACGAGAACAGGGAGCGCCAACGGTTCAAGGTCAATGAAGATGGCCTCTTCGAACTCAGGGACGGCACCTTTGTGACCAATCCGAACATGGTTGTAGATGATGAAGGAAATTACGATGAATCTGCCATAGTTTCTGCATTCTCTGTTAAACAAAAGGATTTGATTCCCGACGATGATGGGGAATATTTTAGAAACTGGCGGCCTGAAATTGAATCCCCCGATGATATTTGGAACGAGATTGTACGTGTAACGAAACTTCCAGGCGTTACATCCGCGCCCAAACTGCAACCTATTGAAACCCGCTTGGTCATGTTGCAGACCGGCATGCGTGCGCCCATGGGTATCAAGGTAAAAGGGCAAGATTTAAAGGAAATAGAAGCCTTTGGCCTCAAGCTGGAGGACATTTTAAAGGAGGCCGAGGGGGTCAAGGATGAAGCCGTGTTTGCCGATCGAATTGTCGGAAAGCCTTATTTGCTTATAGATATCAACAGGGAGCGTTTGGCACGATACGGCATTACCATTGAAGATGTGCAAAGCGTGTTGCAAGTAGCGGTTGGCGGCATGGTGCTTACCCAAACTGTTGAAGGCCGTGAGCGTTATGGAGTTCGAGTACGGTATCCAAGGGAATTGCGAGAGAATCCAGCGGACTTAGAGAATATTTATGTTCCCGTTGCCAAGGGAAGCCCGGTTCCTTTGAGCGAGTTGGTTACCATTCGATATGAAAAGGGACCACAGGTCATCAAGAGCGAAGACACCTTTTTGGTGGGTTATGTACTGTTCGATAAGTTGGACGGTTTTGCCGAAGTCGAGGTGGTCGAGAATGCACAGGCCCTTATACAAGAAAAAATAGATAATGGAGAATTGGTGGTTCCCAAGGGCATCAATTATTTGTTTACCGGTACCTATGAAAACCAACTACGTGCCGAAAAGACGCTATCGGTCGTAGTACCGCTGGCATTGGCCATCATATTCTTGATTCTTTATTTCCAATTCCGTTCAGTAGGTACCTCATTGATGGTGTTTACCGGGATTGCTGTTGCCTTTGCCGGAGGTTTTCTGATGATTTGGTTCTATGGTCAGGATTGGTTCCTGAACTTCAACTTTTTCGGGGAAAACCTACGAGACCTCTTCCAGATGCATACCATTAACCTGAGTGTTGCCGTATGGGTTGGGTTTATTGCGCTCTTTGGTATTGCAACCGATGATGGTGTGGTCATGGCCACCTACCTGACCCAAACTTTTGATAGAAACAAGCCCGATTCCCTTGTATCCGTTAGGGATTCGGTTGTCGAAGCTGGTGAAAAACGTATCCGTCCGTGTTTGATGACGACCGCAACCACTATTCTGGCACTGCTTCCGGTATTGACATCCACCGGCCGTGGTAGCGATATTATGATTCCGATGGCGATCCCTTCTTTCGGGGGGATGCTTATCGCCTTGATTACCCTATTTGTTGTTCCAGTGTTGTACAGTTGGAAGGCCGAGTTTCAATTAAAAAGAATGTCCAAATGAAGAAATACCTATACATATTGATCGGAATAGTATCCATCGCTTCTGTGAACGGACAGGAACTGGAAAGCCTTATCCAACAGGCCGAACTCAACAATCCGGAAATCCAGGCTTTTGAGCTGCGGTACAATATTGCCTCCGAAAGAGTGAACGAGGTCAATACTTTGCCCAATACGGAGGTAAGTGCCGGACTTTTCGTAAGCGAGCCCGAAACACGGACCGGAGCACAGAAAGCACGGTTCTCGGCAAAACAGATGATCCCGTGGTTCGGTACCATTACCGCCCGTGAAAATTATGCAAGTTCATTGGCCGATGCCCAATACGAAGAGCTGGTCATCGTCAAAAGAAAATTGGCGTTGTCGGTATCTCAGTCCTATTACCGATTATTCTCGATAAGGGCGAAGCAAAGCGTTTTGGACGAAAATATAGAATTGCTGGAAACCTATGAACGATTGGCCTTGACCTCGGTAGAAGTTGGTAATGCCTCCGCAGTAGATGTGTTGCGCTTGCAGATTCGGCAGAACGAACTGCTTCAGCAAAAAGAAGTTTTGGAACAGGAGTATTTGGCCGAACAAACGCTGTTCAACAATCTATTGAATAGGGACGAACAAACACAAGTCGAAGTTTACGAAGGGCTTACGGTACCCGAACAAGACCCGATAACGGAAGAAGGAAGCCTTGACCTGCATCCTGAACTTTTAAAGTATGACAAGTTGTACGAGTCGGTCGAACAATCTGAAATCTTGAACCAAAAAGAAGCCTTACCGAATCTTGGTTTCGGATTGGATTACGTACCCGTTGCCGAAAGGCCTGATATGTCTTTCGATGATAACGGAAAGGACATCTTGATGCCGATGGTATCGGTGTCCATCCCGATATTCAACAATAAATACAAATCCATTTCCCAACAGAACAAATTAAGGCAAGAGGAAATAACCGCCCAAAAGCAAGAACGAAGAAACAAGCTCGAAACACTTTTGAGCGAGGCCATTAACAACAGAATGGCTGCCAGGATTCGTTTTAGGACCCAAACAAAAAATATCGGACAGGCCAAGGACGGGGAGGAAATCCTTATCAAAAGCTACGAGACCGGAACCATCGATTTTAACGATGTGCTCGATATTCAAGAGCTTCAGCTTAGGTTTCAAATCAATCGAATTGAATCCATCAAGGGCTACTTTGTGCAGTCGGCCATTATCAATTATCTAAGGAGTTAATGTCCGTATCGATAGGAGTAAGGTATCTCGACTGAATAAAATAAAATATTATAAACCACAAAAATGAGAATCATGATCAGAAAAATTACAGTGTTGTTGGTACTTCTCATTTCGTGCAACATTGCCGCACAATTAGTATCCAATGAAAGCGAAGAAAATGTGGATAATTGGCCTGAACGGGTCTATGATTTGACCATTGGTTACGAAACGGTCAACTATACCGGAAAAGATGTGAAGGCCATGACGATCAATGGTGGTATTCCTGGACCCAATCTCGAATTCAACGAGGGCGAGTTTGCCATTATCAACGTAACCAATACGATGGATGTCGAAACCTCGGTACACTGGCATGGGTTGATACTGCCCAACTTCTACGACGGCGTACCTTACCTTACAACGCCACCAATTGAACCCGGCGAGACCCAACAATACAAATTTGCGCTGAAACAGTCGGGCACGTATTGGTACCATTCCCATACGGGTTTACAGGAACAACGTGGTGTTTATGGCTCCATCCAGATCAATCCCAAAGAAACAAATCTTGAGTATGACAAAGATTTGGTACTGATACTTTCGGATTGGATGGATGAAAATCCCAAGACACAACTGAGAAACCTTAAACGAGGCAATGAGTGGTACCTAATCAAAAAGGACCAGGTTCAAAGTTGGGACAAGGTAATCTCAAAAGGTGCGGTAGGTGCGAAACTAAAAATGATGTGGCAGCGTATGCCCGATATGGCCATATTGGACAATTATTACGACCTGTTTTTTATAAATGGAAAATCTTCTAATGAATACCCTGATTTCAATCCCGGCGAACGGGTACGATTGCGCTTCGTAAATGCGGCCGCAGCTTCCTATTTCTGGCTGACATTTGGTGGTAATGACCCTATGTTGGTCTCTGCCGACGGCCTTGATGTAGTGCCGGTAAAACAGAACAAGACCCTTATCGGTGTGGCCGAGACCTATGATTTTATAGTGACCATACCACAAAGCGGAAAACTTGAAATACGTGCCACTTCTCAGGACGGATCTGGTCAGGCTTCCGCCTATCTAGGGACGGGCGATGTTTTGGAAGCCCCCACGGTACCTATACCCGACCTTATCAAACTAATGGAAAACATGATGTCGATGGACATGAAGATGGGTGCACCCGCGGCCAAATTCAATCCCTCCAAAAACGATTCCATCAAAGTGATGAAAAAATATGCGATGGATATGGGCGGTATGAAAATGGACCATTCCAAAATGGATATGCAAAAAGAAGATCAAATGCAGAAGAATGACCAAAAGATGGAAGATGAAGGGGGTAAGATGAAAATGCCAAAGGATAAGACGGATCATGCCAAAATGGAGATGAAAGACGATAAAATGGATATGAAAATGGGCTATGTGCTGCCCGCCGACAAGGTCATTGGCGATGCCATGAAAACCGGGGGCAATCCGGAATTTAACTACAACTATCTCAAAGCACCCGGAAAAACGGTATACGAAGACAACAAACCTGTTAGGGAAATGCTGTTCAACCTTACGGGAAACATGAACCGTTACGTATGGAGCATCAACGGGGTTCCGCTTTCAGAAACCGATAAAATAAAAATTGAACAAGGCGAAGTAGTGCGCATTACTTTGAACAACCTGACCATGATGCACCACCCGATGCACCTACACGGACACTTTTTCAGGGTACTGAACGAACACGGCGAATATTCGCCCTTAAAACATACGGTCAACGTGGCCCCGATGCAAAAAGTGGTCATCGAATTCGATGCCAATGAATATGGCGACTGGTTCTTTCATTGCCACGTACTGTACCATATCAACAGTGGTATGGCAAGGGTATTCAGCTATGACACCCCAAGGGATGAACGATTGAAAGGGTATCCCTTATCCAACCTGACCACCGAGGCCGACCATATGTGGACATGGGGTGAGGTTACGGGTGCCAGCCACATGGGCGAGTTTTTTCTGACCACTACGAACATCCGAAACCAGTTCATATTGCGAGCGGAATATGGATGGAACGAGAACTTGGAAGCCGAATTTACCTATGAACGATGGCTGAACAGTTATTTCCGTGTTTTCGGTGGGGTAAATGTCGAAAACGAAATGGAAGATAGTATGGATGAAATAGGCACCACGGGAGTAGTGGGTATCCGGTACTTCTTGCCATTGTTGATAGATTCTGATCTACGCATCGATAATAAACTACGGCCGACGATTTCATTTTCGACGGCTACGATGATCTTTCAGAGACTCGCCCTTTTTGGCGAATACGAATATCAAATGGATTTTGGCTGGGTCAATGATTTTGAACCGGGAACCGATTTTGAACAAGAGCAGACCTGGCAAGTAGGATTGGAATATGTCCTGAGCAGAGATTTTTCCTTAATGGGCAGTTACGACAACCGTTTCGGTTGGGGAGGCGGACTTTCAATGCGATTTTAACACATGGGACAATACAAAAAAAATAGCCTGAGTTTGACCGGTGCCGTATCTCTAGGAACGGGGGTAATGATTGGCGCAGGTATCTTCGCGCTGTTAGGGCAGGTAGCAGAATTGTCTGGTCAGTGGTTTCCCTATGCGTTTTTGCTGGGGGCCATTATCTCGGGTTTTAGTGCCTATTCGTATGTTAAGATGTCCAATGCCTATCCCTCTGCGGGCGGTATCGCCATGTATCTCAAGAAGATATATGGTAAAAGTGCATTGACAGCTTCCGGAGCGTTGTTGATGGCCTTGTCAATGGTCATCAACGAGAGTTTGGTTGCACGTACCTTCGGCTCGTACACTCTACAATTGTTCGATGTAGATGATAACAGTGTTTGGGTGCCCATTTTGGGGGTATTCCTGCTGATTGTCGCCTTTCTTATCAATATTTCGGGCAACAAAGTTATCGGAAAGGCCTCTTTGGTCATGGCCATTCTAAAAATAGGTGGGATAGCCATTTTTGCCATAGGCGGTCTATGGGCCGCAGGTTTTTCATTCTCCGAAGTAGTTCCGTCCGAAAGTCTGACGGAATATCCAATCACTAATTATTTGGGAGCATTAGCTCTATCTATTTTGGCTTACAAAGGTTTCACTACAATTACCAATAGTGGCGATGAAATAGTCAAACCCAATAAAAATGTTGGGCGTTCAATTGTCATTTCTTTGCTCATCTGTACGGTGGTCTATTTATTGGTCGCTTTTGCGGTCTCTTCCAATCTTTCGATAAACGAAATCATAGCAGCGAAAGACTATTCATTGGCAGAAGCTTCCCGCCCCGCTTTTGGCAAGTATGGGCTTTGGTTCACAGTGGGTATCGCCATCATATCGACAATTTCTGGTGTGATAGCAAGCATTTTTGCAGTATCCAGAATGACAGCAATGCTGACCGAAAAGGAATTGATTCCCCATGAGCATTTTGGTATGCCGGGCAGGCTTCAAAAACATATGCTGGTGTATACAGTAATTCTGGCCATAACCTTAACGGTTCTATTTGATCTTACGAGAATCGCTTCATTGGGTGCTATATTTTATTTGATTATGGATATAGGAATCCATTGGGGAGTGTTTAAAAATCTTCGTAAGGATGTTAAGGCCAATCCTGCCGTTTTGATTACTGCTATTATTCTAGACGTAGTGGTTCTTGGGGCTTTTCTTTGGATAAAGGTAAGCAGTGATGTATTGGTCGTACTAGTGGCGGTCCTACTAATGGTCTTGATTTTTTTCGGAGAAAAATGGTTTTTGAAAAGAAATGATAGTGATGAAAAAGAAGATTTTAAAAATGATGTATGAATCTATAAAAATTAGAAAAATGAAAACAAAAGGAATTTTAATGACAATCGGATTAATAGCAACGATGGTTGGCTGTAAATCAACTTTCAATGCCTCCGAGACCATGCAGGTAGATGAAAATAGAAATGCCATCTATCAAGAGATTATCTCAAATCCGGTGCAGTTTGCCAATTTTATCAGTGAGGCAAGAAAGAATGAAGAGGCCAAAAAATTATTGATGAAAGCCCATATGGAGCAGATGGAATCTGGGGATATGAAAATGATGATGGACAAAAATCCCGAAATGAAAGAAAAAATGCAGGCCCATATGCAGAAGATGATGGAGAAGAATCCTGAAATGAAGGAAAAGATGCAGTCCAAAATGCTCGATAAGATGATGGAGAGTGAAAAGGGCCGTAAGATGTTGATGGAAAAAATGCACAAAAACGAAATGATGAAAAAACAGATGAAGGAAAGAATGAAAAATATGATGGATGAGAATCCTGATATGATGGAAGAAATGATGCAGAAAATGATGGAAAAAAATCCAGAGATGATGAAAAAGATGAAAGAAAAAATGAAAAATAAAGGAGCGTAAGCCTTTGAATACCGAGGTGGATTGAAAACAGAAAATAACTATTGAAATTCTACAATTATGATGATGTGGTGGTGGGTATTGATACCGGTCATTTTGGTGTTGGCCTTTTTTATGTATAACGGACGAAATAGCAGAGGTTCCAGGACCAAGGAAAATCCTATGGAAATTCTAGACAATCGATTCGCCAAAGGCGAACTATCCAAAGAAGAATACGAAGAACAAAAACGAACTATTAACTCTAAAAATTAAAACGATGGAATATTATTTCAACAAGACCCTTAACGAAGACTTTGATAAGGTAATCGAGAGAGTAACGGAAGAACTGAAAAAAGAGGGTTTTGGCATCTTGACCGAAATCGATGTCAAGGAAACCCTGAAAAAGAAACTGGATGTTGATTTTAAAAAGTACAAGATCCTCGGTGCCTGTAATCCGCCCTATGCCCATAAGGCACTGGAAGCCGAAGATAAGATAGGTACCATGTTGCCTTGCAATGTAATCGTGCAGGACGTATCGAAAGGGAATGTAGAAGTGGCGGCGGTAAATCCAATGGCTTCAATGCAAGCAGTCGACAATGAAATATTGGCTGAAATCGCAAATGATATTACCGCCAAATTGGAAAATGTGATCGAGAAACTTTAGAAGGGATAAATATGGAAAATAATAAGGGTAAAAGCGAATGGGTCTCGCAACAAAATTATTCAGAAAGTCAGAGTACCCCTTATTGCATTACGCGGAGGTACGGTAGTTTGACATTTGAGGAAACCGTACAAAACGTAAAAAATGGCATTAAAAAGTTAGGTCTTGACCTTGTTGGTGAATTTGACGTGCGCGAGTATCTCAGTTCAGATATGGAAAAGATGCCTCGGCACCTCATTCTAATGGTATGTGAAAAAGAAACTGCATTAAAACTGATTTCAAATGATATTCAAATGAGCGTTCTTTTTCCGTGCAATGTAACCATTAAGGAAGTGGAAAATAATACGATTATCGAAGTGTCGATAGAAGATACAGATTCGACTTGGTCTTCCGCAAAGAAGAAAGAAATAATAGAGGTGGCCAAAAACACAAAGAACATCTTGAAAAAATTGCTCGACACTATTGAACAGCAAAATGTAAAACTATAATTAACATCAAATTCAACAATCATGAGAAAATCAAATGTAACAACTGGAATTTTGGCCATGGCAATCATAACCCTATCGGCCACATCTTGCAAAGACAAGAAAAAAGTGCAGGAAAACCAAGAAGGTCACCAAACAGAACAAATGGAGGACAGCGGCCATATGGATGGCGCTATGGAAGACCATTCGCAAATGGACCATGACAACATGAATCATGGCGAAATGGCAATGATGTCATCTGAAGTCATCGCTGACTATCTGACGCTAAAGAATGCTCTTGTGTCCGATGACAAAGATGGGGCCGCAAAGGCAGGAGAAAAGCTTGAAGGCAGCCTAAAGAACTTCGATACGAGCAAATTCAGTGATGAACAGCAGGATGAGCTGAAAGACATTATTGAAGATGCCACCGAACATGCAGAACATATCGCGAAAAGTGACATCGGGCATCAACGTGAGCACTTTAAAACCTTGAGCAAAGATGTAGTCGATATGGTCGCCATTACTGGTACAGAAAATACTTTGTATGAACAATATTGCCCAATGTATGATAACAACAAAGGAGGTGCCTGGCTAAGCATGAATGAAGAAATCAAAAATCCATATTTCGGGGATAAGATGCTCACTTGTGGAAAAGTACAAAGGGAAATCAACTAAGTGAAGAAAAGTATAAAAATCATAGCACTAGTGTTTTTGGTCGGGTTTGTGGGGATACAGTTTTTTCCCACTTCCCGAAACCAAAGCGACACAATACCAAAAACTGACTTTATGCTTGTGAACGATGTACCGAAACAAGTGGAGAACATCATCAAGACCTCTTGCTACGATTGCCATAGCAACAACACGGATTATCCTTGGTACAACAAAGTGCAACCCGTTGCCTGGTTTTTGGAGGATCATGTTACCCATGGCAAGGAAGAATTGAATTTTAACGAATGGGCCGATTATTCAAACAGAAGAAAGAACAGCAAGTTAAAATCGATCATAAGTCAGATAGAAAATGGAGAAATGCCCCTTTGGTCTTATACACTAATTCATAGGGAAGCAAAACTTTCGGAGGACAAGAGGAAAACCGTTCTCGATTGGGTTTCAAAATTAAAGGACAGTTTATAAACTAAAAATCCAATAAATGAAGAATTTAAAACATGGTGTAGTAACCCTGCTCATGTTGGGGACTACAATGGGCTACGCACAGCACAAAATAGAACTGAACCATGACCATAGCAAGATGGAGATGAAAGTGGTCGAGTTGGAATTTAACGACAAGAACATCGCCAATGCCTACGAACATTACGAGCACATTAAAAATGACTTGGTCGGTTCCAATCCGGGCGATACCCAAAAGGGAGCGGTTATGTTGAACGAAGCGCTAGAAAAAATCGAGGGTTCCGAAGCGGCATTGGCGGCCTCGCAAAAAATCGCTGCTACCGATAATTTAGAGAGACAGCGAAAGGCTTTTTCCGATTTGAGCAATGAAATGGAACCCTTGTTGAAAGGAACCGTTACATCGGGAAAAATCTATAAGGATTTCTGCCCCATGGCCTTGAACGGAGGTGCTTATTGGTTATCTGCCATTAAGGACATCCGCAACCCATATTATGGAGCAAAAATGCTAAGCTGTGGAAAAGTGACAGCCATCATCGAAAAGTAAAGCTGATTGGGGAGGTTGAATATAGTTAATGATTAGTGTTTAAAATGCTTCCCCTTTTCAGGTAGTAACAATTGATTGTCTCGGTATAGTTATAGGAGTTTTTAAAAATAACGTGTAGAAAAAGAAAATAACATTCGCAAAATCTAGATGGAAACATTAAGCCTTGACATTTTTGTTGTGCCCACCGTTGCGCTGACTTTGGTCATTCTGATGTATATCTATTTTGCCAAACAGGTACGGAACAAAAAAAATTATAGGAACTATATCATCGGTATTGCATTAATAGCGTTTTCGTTCAATTTTATTTGGGAGCTGGCACAAGGTCCGCTCTATGAAGGTTTTGAATACGATTGGCAACATATTTCGTTTTGTGCCTTGGCATCCATCGCCGATATGTTGATGGTGCTTATTCTGCTTTTCGGATTTGGCCTGTTGTATCGCAATGTGTTTTGGATAGATGATTTAACTCCAAAACAGATTTTGGTACTAGTTACAATCGGAACGATCGGTGCCATATTGGGAGAAATTTGGCATACCTCAAGAGGCGATTGGAACTATGCAGGGGCTATGCCTATAGTGCCATGGGTAAATGTGGGGTTGTCGCCGCTATTACAATTTGCGGTATTGCCCTATTTGATTTTTGTGATTGGTAAAAACTATATAAACAAGGGGAATTTGGAAAAGTAAAATCTGGGCTGGTCGGGAATGTGTTTTTTGATTGGTTAGTTATTTAGTGTATTTCATGACCGCCCAGATTGTTTTAATGAAGAAAAAGTCCTGTTATGGGAAGGGGAACTTCGTTGATGTAGTGTTTAACGCCCTTCCCTTGACAGGCACAATATAGATAATGTTGTAATGAAAGATTGTTGTAAAAGGGGGCCGGAAAAGTCAGGGAAACAAGGTTGGAAAAAGTGGTTCAACTATACCATTTACATCGTTATAGGCGCTATTGTATTAGGTGCGCTTATTGTACAGTTAACGAATAATGCATCATAAAAACGATTGATTATGAAAAAAACGGTCTCATTTTTAGTATTACTTCTAAGCCTAATGTCGCTTCATGCAAGTGCACCTAAGTCCATTGAGAACAGTTCAGGGTATTCGGCGAATAGTTTAGGAACCTTTAATACTGTTGAATTGTCCGAAAAACCACAGCAACATACCGAAACCCACGCCGAAAAGCCCATAAACAAAGAAGAGGTAGGTTTGGATGAATTCGACAATTTACATCCGTTGGTAGTGCATTTTCCTATCGTACTCCTGTTGTTTGCGGCATTGCTCCAAGGTATTCAGCTCTTCGTCCTTAAAAGGAACTTGGACTGGGTTATCCTGTTTCTTATCGGTACGGGTTTTATTGGGGCCTACGTAGCGGGAACTTTTGTACACCCGCATACCCATGGCCTTACGGATGTAGCTCAAAAAATCCTGGACAACCATGATAAATATGCAGATTGGACTATTTGGTCAAGTGCTTTGGCCGCAGTTTTAAAAATTATCAGCCTTTTTTGGATAAAACTGAATCGAGGTTTTGAAATTGCCGTTCTCTTTATTATGGCCTTTTCGGCGTTCTCCGTTTCGCAAGCAGGGCATTATGGCGCTCAGCTCGTTTATATTCAGGGTGTTGGACCACAGGGCCAGTATTTGGAAACTGAAAGGGCAGGGGAAGAAAGCCATTCGCATTGAAAAACAAAGCATGAGAAGAATATTTTTAATATCGTCGATAACGCTTTTAGTGGTACTTGCAGGGCTCATAATGTGGAAGCCTCATTTCTGGTGGCTTGCGCTGTTGATCACACCTTTTATGCTTCTCGGCTTAAGAGACTATTTTCAAAAAACCGATAATATCAAAAGAACCTATCCGTTGTTGGGCAGGATTACGAAGCTTCTGGAAAAACAACGTCACGTCGTTCAAGAAACGGTTTTATTGAATAGAACAGAGGGAAAACCTTTCAATTGGATACAGAAAGAAATTGTTTATAAACGTGCCGAGGACGCGGTCAAAAACCAACCCTTTGGAACGCAGATTCCGTATGACGAAGTTGGTCGCGAATGGTTTACCCATTCCACGTATCCTGTTAAGGAAATCAAAGATGATTTTAGGGTTGCCATAGGGAGTTCAAAATGCTCAAAACCCTATTCAGCGAGCATTCTAAATCTGGCAGGGATGAGCTATGGTTCCATCAGTAAAAATGCAACGCTGGCCCTTAACGGCGGTGCAAAAATTGCTGGCTTTGCGCAAAATACCGGCGAAGGTGGATTTACGCCCTACCATCAGGAATATGGAGCTGATATTATCTTTCAGTTCGGTACAGGCTATTTTGGGTGTAGGACAGAAGAAGGGAATTTCGACCCTAAAAAATTTGTGGAAATCGCATCCAATGAAGTGGTCAAAATGATTGAAATAAAAGTCTCACAGGGTGCAAAACCCGGTTTTGGGGCCATTCTTCCTGCCAAAAAAAATACCGAGGAAATCGCAAAGTACAGGGACGTAGAAAAAGGAACCGAAATTCTATCGCCACCACATCACGCTGCATTTGGTACTGATTTGGAAATGGTAGCTTTTATCCAAGAATTACGGAAGCTTTCCGCTGGAAAGCCCATAGGGATTAAAATGTGCATCGGACAGCAGGATGAATTCGAAAGAATGGTCCGCATTTTCGCCGAAAAGCAAAACTATCCGGATTTTATAGCCATAGACGGTGCAGAAGGTGGTTCCGGTGCTGCACATATGGAATCGCTGCATTGGGCTGGAATGCCAATAATTGAAGCCGTGCATTTCGCAAACGGCATTCTTAAAAAGTATGGGTTGCGCGATGAAATAAAAGTAATGGCAGCAGGAAAAATAATTTCAGCTTTTGATATCTATAGAATGTTGGCACTTGGTGCCGATGCTTGCTATAGTGCCAGAGGGATGATGTTTGCCTTGGGCTGCGTACAATCCTTAAAATGCAATCTGGATACCTGCCCTACGGGAATCACCACAATGGAACCTTCAAGGGTCGCATCATTGGTAGTAGAAGATAAAAAGACCAAAGTAGCCAACTACCATAAAAACACTATGGAAGCCTTTAAGGAGCTGCTTAAATCAATGGGAATTGAAAATAGAAGGGGTATCACCAAAATGTATATAAAGAGAAGAATCAGTGAGAATAAAGCAAAAGGCTATGATGAAATTTTTATAGATAACAAATAAGAATGGATAAAGAAAAAGACATAGAAACCACAGGGGCATTTTATGGACAGCTTTTCAATAGCTCAAAGTATGTTCTATTGGTGATGCTTATTGCTTCAGTAATCGAACTGTATGCGCTACCTACTATGGAAGGGTTTTATGCTATGATTATCCTACTGGCCTTAACATTACTAAAGATAGGATTCATTATAGCCTTGTCCTTTAACCAATTGATGAAGATAATTGGTCAGAGCCATCTATTGAGCCACGTACTGGTGTTGTTCGGATACCTGATTGTGTTGATAGTTTTCTCGTTTGCAATAGATTACACAGCGTTGCAGTTTGTGGATGCTATTCATTTTAAAATGAACAACAGTATTGGCAAAGATGGACTGTCGGTATTTTTTGATTTATCCTATTTCAGTTTGATAACATTCTCATCAGTAGGATATGGTGATATAGTCCCAATTTCCTTACCCGCGAAAACCTTGGTGGCGCTTGAAGTGGCACTGCGGTTTTTCGTCCTGGTCTTTGGTATCGCAAATGTGAATAGAATACGAGTAAATAAATAACCTTTAAAAACTAAAAGTATGCAAACACTAAAATCAACTACAGTAACAATGTTGCTCATAATAGCGACAAGTCCACTATGTGGTCAAGATGCAAAAACAGAAAAAGAAGCAGTGCTTACAGTAATGAAAAGCTATAAGGATGCCCTACAAAACCTAACGACCGATGGTACTTTCGAATTATTTACCGAGGATTCCGAGGTTTTTGAATCGGGAGGCGTCGAGGGTACGTACAGCCACTATATAGAACATCATTTAGGACCGGAATTAGGTCATTTTGAAAAATTCGAATTTTCAGATTATGAAATCGATGTAAAGGTAGATGTACCCTATGCCTTTACTACCGAAACGTACATATATACCATTGTCCTCAATCCAGACGACAAGGGAAATAGCCGGACTATAAAGAAAAAAGGGGTAGCAACCTCAATCCTTAAAAAAATAGATGGAAAATGGAAAATAATAAAAACCCATTCATCTTCAAGAAATATTAAGTAACACCCGATGAGTAGATATATTTCAATTAGTATAGTGTTTGGTCTTCTTCTTATTACCAGCTGTAAAGAGAAGAAAACGGAGCCAATGCCAGAACCGTCAAAAGAAGCAATCACAGACCAACCGCCAAAAAAAGTGTTAAGCCCTCACACCTCTGCAATGGCGACCATTGGTAATGCGCACATCCATATTGATTATTCATCGCCAGGGGTTAGGGACAGGATGATTTTTGGTGGTTTGCTGGCGTATGACGAAGTCTGGCAAGCTGGGGCACATATGGCTACGTGGATAGAGACGGATACGGATATAGAAATAGATGGTAAGGAACTAAAAGCAGGTAAATATGGATTTTTTACCATTCCTTCAAAGGAAGAATGGATCATCATTTTAAATTCCAATTGGAACCAGCACGGTAAGGATGAATATGACGAAAAAGATGATGTAATACGATTTAAGGTGACACCGATTATTGCGGATAGCCTAAAGGAACACTTAGAATATAATATCGATAAAATTAGTGATACTGAAGGTGAGATAACATTAGCTTGGGAAAAAGTTAAAGTAGTAATTCCATTCAAAGTAAAATAACAAGATAGGGTCAACAAGGGTACGATGATAAAAAAATTAAAAAAACGTGTATCATCAAAGAATAAAAACTAATACAGTTTAAACCGTGAACGAATTTTTAAAACAATGGGGCGAAGCCGCCTATACGACTACCGGATTTTTCTGGATGGCGCTTTGGGCATTCATTTTGGGTTATATCATCAGTAGTATGATACAGATTTTCGTGACCGAAAAACGGATGCAAAAAACAATGGGCGAAAACGAAGGCAAAAGTGTGCTGTTGGGCACGTTTTTCGGCTTTATAAGTAGCTCGTGCAGTTTTTCTGCTTTGGCAGGTACAAAATCCATCTTTAAGAAAGGTGCAAGTTTTGTGTCTTCCATTGCTTTTCTGTTGGCATCGACCAATCTCGTCATAGAATTGGGGATTATCATTTCCATCTTTTTAGGTTGGCAGTTCGTGGTGGGCGAATATGTAGGTGGTATTCTCTTGATTGGTATTTCGTGGATTCTGATACGACTCATCAATCCTAAAAAACTCATCGAAAAAGCCCGCAAAAATATCGAAAATGAAGATGATGATGAGATGGACGGTTCCAAAGATTGGAAGAAACAAATCAAGAACGAAGACAGTTGGGCGCGCGTTGCCAAAAAATACAAGATGGAATGGCAAATGGTCTGGAAGGATGTAACCGTAGGTTTTACCGTTGCGGGTATTACAGCGGCTTTTGTGCCAGATTCGTTTTTTCAGACCTTATTTATAAATAGTGGTCAAGGCAATACAGATTTCACTTTTCTCGAAATTCTGGAACATATTGTTGTTGGTCCAGTTGCCGCATTCTTAACATTTATCGGTTCAATGGGTAACATCCCATTGGCAGCATTACTATTCAGCAAAGGCGTAAGTTTTGCGGGCGTAATGGCCTTTATTTTTAGCGATTTGGTGGTTTTTCCAGTACTGAGAATCAATGCAAAGTATTATGGTTGGAAAATGTCACTCTTTATTCTATTCTTACTTTTCACGGCATTGATTGGCACCTCTTTGACCTTGCATTATGGTTTCGATTTGCTGGGAATATTGCCCGACCCTTCGCAGGTCAAGATTCAGGATAAGGAACATTTTAAGATTGATTATACCTTTTTCTTGAACGTTGCTTTTCTCATCATTTCGGCCTATCTCGTTTATCTGGGTTTTTTCAAAAAAAAAGATGTAGAACATTCAATGAGCGAGATGGCACCCAAGAGTCCATTGTTGGAAAGTGTTTTAAAATATGCAGCCTTCATCTGTTATATATGGCTCGCTGGGGGACTTATTGTAAAATTTTTAGTGAACTAAAATTCGGATATAGAATAAAACAAATATGGTCAACAGAAAAACAGCAAAATGGATTCGAAAAGCCCACCGCTACTTGGGCATCTTCCTAGGTATTCAGTTCCTGATGTGGACGATTAGCGGGATGTATTTTAGCTGGACGGATATCGATGAAATACACGGCGACCAGTTCAAAAACCAGAAGCCAAAACAGACGGCTTTTTCAGATTTATTGGGTACAGGCCAATTAGATAGTACGCAGCCCATCCAAACGCTTGAATTATTGGAAATAGCAGAAGAACCTTACTATTGGATAAACGAAGCAAAGCTTTATAATGCCAAAACAGGAGAGGAAAAGGACGGTATCACTAAAGAAGAAGCCCAAGAGGTAGCACAAAGATATATACTTCCAGAGCTTAAAATAGCCGCAATAAAAAGGATAGAAGAAGTCGGAGACCACCACGAATATCGAGGACGTCCCCTACCGGCTTATGAGATTTCGTATGAAACACCACAAAATTTAAAGGCTTATGTGGCTGTCGAAAATGGGGCGTTTCAAACGGTGCGGCATAGAGATTGGCGCTGGTTCGACTTTCTGTGGATGACCCATACCATGGACTATGACACAAGAGATAATTTCAACACCCTTTTGTTAAGGTCATTTTCGCTTTTGGGACTAATAACCGTGTTGAGCGGCTTTGTCCTATGGTATATATCATCGCCATCTATTCGAAAGATAAAAAAACAGATTTAGAAAGTAATTTAATGAATGGAGACGTAATTTATGGAAGAAAAGAACCCGAACGGCGAGATTAGAAAAGTGCCATTTGAAAAGGAAGGCGCCTATATTTTAGCGGGCATTATCATACTTTTTATAGTACATACGCTCATTGTACTGGTTTTGAAAACTATTAGTGAATCCGTATAAATTTTTAAGAAACAATAACATTTCAATCTTCAATATCATGAACAAGAACATCATTTACATTGTAGTAGCCGCCTTAGCGGTCGGTTTATTGGGGGGATATTTTATTTTCTCAAACGCTGAGGCCGATCAATCGGCCATAAAAGATCTTTCGGATATGTCCGATAGCCATGACCATTCCGGAGAATCCGAGAATCAGATGTGGACCTGCTCCATGCACCCACAGATTATGCAACCCGAACCGGGAGACTGCCCAATCTGCGGTATGGATCTCATTCCTGCTGAAACCGGAGCGACGGGGCTTAGTGCCAATGAAATAAAAATGACGGACAACGCCTTGGCCTTGGCCAATATACGCACCTCTACCGTTGGTACAGGTGGTTCGGATGGGAGTTCACTTAAACTCTCAGGAAAGATTCGCGAGAACGAAGAAGCCAATGCTACCCAAGCTACATATTTTGCGGGTCGCATTGAACGGCTAAATGTGAATTATACCGGAGAGAACGTTGCCAAGGGCAAACTTTTGGCAACCATCTATTCCCCAGAATTGGTAAGCGCACAACAAGAGCTGTTGACGGCCGCATCCATGAAGGAATCGCAACCGGCATTATACAATGCCGTTCGCAATAAATTAAAATTATGGAAGCTTTCTGACAATCAAATAGATAAGATAGAAGAAGTGGGCAAAGTGCAGGAAAACTTTCCAGTCTATGCCACAGTTTCAGGAACGATTACCGATATCATGGTTGAAGAAGGAGATTATGTAAAACAAGGGCAGCCTTTGTACAAAATTGCCAACTTAAATTCCGTTTGGGCGGTATTCGATGCCTATGAAAATCAGATAGCATCGTTGAAGGAGGGTCAGGAGGTCAAGATAACGACGAATGCCTATCCCAATGAAGAATTTACGGCAAAAATATCCTTTGTAGACCCGTTACTTAATTCTTCTACAAGAACGGTCATGGTAAGGGCAATACTTAACAATAAGGATAATCTCTTGAAGCCGGGTATGTTCGTGGAAGGTACGATCAAAGCTGCCGAAATGCAGATGGAGAATACCGTTATCATACCGGCCAGTGCCGTAATGTGGACGGGGGAACGATCGGTGGTTTATGTAAAGACCAATCCCAATGAGCCTGTCTTTGAAATGCGCGAAGTTGCCCTTGGAAGTACCAATGGCGATACCTATACAATAATTAGCGGGCTTGAAAAGGGGGATCAAATTGTGACCAACGGAACATTTACCGTTGATGCGGCCGCACAGTTACAGGGTAAAAAATCGATGATGAACGCAGAGGGAGGCAAAACCATGACCGGGCATGAGGGTCATTTGGGTATGCAGGAAGGAGATAAAATGGAACCCTCAACAAGTACGGGCACCGACCATTCTAAGATGAAAAAAAGGATTGAAGTATCAAGTGAGTTTCAAGGTCAGTTGAAGCAGGTTTTCGAAGCCTATATAGATGTTAAGGATGCTTTGGTAAATGATGATGGGGCGGCCGCACAAAAAGAAGCAAAACAAATGGAAGAAAGTTTGGCCAAAGTCGATATGAAGTTGCTAAAAGACAAAGAGGCCCATGATCATTGGATGACCATTCAAAAAGAGCTCAAAGCATCGTCAAATGCAGTGGCCAGCACTTCTGAGATCAAGGAGCAAAGGGACCACTTTAAACATTTATCGGCCCACATGATCAGCGGTGTTCAGCTTTTTGGAGTCAATCAAAAAGTGTACAACAGCTATTGCCCGATGGCAGATAGCAATAAGGGAGCCAATTGGCTAAGCCTGGAAAAGGAGATTCGAAACCCATACTACGGAGAAGCAATGATGACTTGTGGGGAAATTAGGGGAACGATACAATAATTAATTATAAGGCCGATAAAATTATAATAGAGAAAATTGAATGGTGTGAGTAAAAGAAAAATGAAAAGATTTTGGCATCATGAGTCAAAAACGTAGGGAGAGAAGAAGCCAACAAAGAAAGGAGAGCAAGAAAACAAAAATAGAATCTAACCGAAAAACAAGATTCTATGCTGCATTGGCGATTATCATCTTGTTTATAGTCACGGTAGTCTTGGTTTTGTTGAGAGCGATTTGGGAACATCGGTCCCATCTGTGATAATGGATAATGTGAGCGCAATGTATTTTAAAACTTTATCATGAGCCATATGCTGCACATAAAAAACATGGTCTGCCCAAGATGTGTTACGGCGGTATACAATGTTCTGAAAAAGATTGGTATTGATTATTCCAATGTGCAACTGGGCCAAGTCACATTGAAGGAAGAACTGACCGCAAAACAAGAAAATCAATTACAAACCGAATTGAATAAGCTGGGTTTTTCTTTGATCGGTAATCGCAAGTCTCAATTGATCGAGCGTATGAAAAATCTTGTAATAGAAAAAATTTTTCATTCAAGACAAGAATTAAACGTCAAATTGACCGATTATGTTGGTTCAGAAATAGGTCTGGATTACAAGTACTTAAGTTCCCTTTTCTCTTCCGTGGAGATTATCACTTTTGAACAGTATGTCATTAGCCAAAAAATTGAAAGGGTTAAGGAATTGCTCATCTATGACGAGCTAAGCTTAAAGGAAATAGCCCATCAGTTAGACTATAGCAGTGTCGCGTATTTAAGCAACCAGTTCAAAAAAATCAATGGTATGGCACCTACACAATTTAAGAAAAGTGCCCTTCAAAATAGAAAATCGCTGGATAACATATAATTTATAAGCTTAACCTTCTCTTCGTGGCTTGTGATAAGAAGTCGATTCCCATGCATTGAATTTCATTATCATCTTCTTTATGTTCAGGTTTCAATAAAGATGTTTAGAGATTTTTTGGTGCATAGTGATGGGCGAACTTAAACCTATTGCACTGAATTTTTAGTCATTAATGGCAAAAGCTCGATTACAATAAAACTTTTTAGGTAATCGCATACTTAAATTGATGTAAATAGCCCTAAATAATCGAATGGGTCAAGGTTTGTTTTTTTTCAAACAACGCCCAGATTTAGTAAATGTTATTTTTCGATAACGTATTTGAATCAACACTTCTGATTCAAAAGGTGAAATTGTTAGAATAAAAATTGATCATAATATGAAAAGAAGATACGAAATAGAAGGAATGACCTGTAACGGCTGTAGAAATCATGTTGAAAATGCACTTTTAAACGTCGCAGGAGTGGCCGATGTATCTGTCGATTTGAAGGATGCCGAAGCAACGGTAGAGTCGCAATTTGAAGTGCCTTTGGAAAATTTGCAAGAGGCCTTAAAAAATGCTGGTAATCAATATAAAATACAACCTGTAAATTGAGTGGAACATGGCTAAAATAATCCCTTTATAGTTGTCCAGTAATCTTGATGATGGCCAAAAAGAATGAAATCATATTAACCAATTAAAAGTATATACAATGGAAAATAAAGAAAAGAAAGTCAACAATTACTTAAAGTTCTTCGCAATGATCGGTACCTCAATGGTCGCGATGTTCTTTTTAATGTACACACACTCCTATCAGATTATCGATCACTTCTGGTATAGTGAAACCAGGTTCTTTATGACGTTGATCATGGGTGGGTCCATGGTTATTATCATGCTGCTGTATATGCTACAGATGTACAAAGACCGCAATAAGAATATTGCCATCTTGGCTTTGGGTGTTTTGCTGATCGCAGGCGGAATATGGCTGGTCAGGAGCCAGGTTACGGTTTCCGGTGTTGACTATATGGAAGGTATGATTCCCCATCATTCCATCGCTATCCTAACTAGTGAACGATCTCAAATAAAAGATATTAGGGTAAGAAAACTTGCCGATGAGATCATCAAAGCGCAGCGTCGGGAAATAATGGAAATGCAATGGTTAATCAACGATATCAAGAAAAATGGGATAGTAGAAACAGAAGAAGAAAAGGAAAAGCGTTCGCTTCCCAAATTTGAAGGATCGCTTACCGAAGAAACAACAAACCTTGACTGATACGGAAAAGTGAATGTCAGGAGGTAATAACAGTTTTTACTTTCGAAAGGAAAAAACGAAAATACAGGAGAATAAACGAAGGCATTTCGGACGTTAAATTATAAACGCATAAAATTTTTATGAAAATACAGCAATTTGAATATGAACCACTTTCCCACTATTCATACGCACTGCTGAGCGAAGGGGAGATGGCGATAATCGATCCCGATCGCGACCCGATGCAGTATTATAATCTTGCGCATAAAGAAAATGCTGTGATTAGAGCTGTGCTATTGACCCACTCCCATGCAGACTTTGTAAGCTCACATTGGCAAATTAGCAAAGAAACAGGTGTCACGATTTATAACAGCAGCAAATTGGAAGCTGAATACCCTTTCGAAAGTTTTGATGGGAACAGTGCCATATTCGTGGGCAATACCAAACTAGAAGCCATAAATACTCCTGGGCATTCATACGATAGTATTTCCATTCTTGCCACAGATGAAAATGAGGTTGCACTTTTTACGGGGGACACCTTATTGATCGGGGATGTCGGACGCCCGGACCTGCGCGGAAATGAAGATGACAAAGAGCAAAAAAAGCAAGCACTGGCCCGTGAAATGTTCAACACAATTCGAACTAAATTCAAAAAAATACCGAATGAGGCCATTATTTACCCCGCCCACGGGGCGGGATCCCTGTGCGGCAAAAGCATGTCGGCAGATAGCATTAGCACATTAGGTAGGGAGCGAAAGGATAACTGGGCATTTGGCCATCAGAATGAAGACGAGTTTGTCAAAGAACTCCTTGAAGACCAACCGTTCATACCGGCCTATTTCAAACATGATGTAGCTATGAACAAAAAGAAAGTTGAATCGATTGATATGGTTACCGCTAAAATCCCTATTCATCTTAATGCCGAAACACCAAAAGATAATATCTTAATTGTCGATAGTCGTGATGAAAACGAGTTTAAACAAGGTCATTGGCCACAGAGTATCAATATTATGCAGGGTGGCGAAGCATCCTCTTTTGAAACATGGTTAGGTACTATAATCCAACCAAATGAGGAATTTCATCTGGTTGTCGATTCTCCAAAAAGTGTAAAGACCATCGCCCGGCGGGTGGCGAAGATTGGATATGAAAATCAACTCAAGGCGATAATTACCCTTTCGAAGAAAAGCTTTGTCGAAAACGAGCGATTGGATTTCAAGCATTTTGTGCAAAATCTGGATAATTACACCATTGTCGATGTCAGAAATACGGATGAAGTAAGAAAAAAGAAAATTTTTGACGGTGCCCTGAACCAACCCCTACACGAACTAAGGGAATCAATTCAGGACATTCCTAACGACAAACCCATTATTGTCCATTGTGGCAGTGGATATAGAAGCGCGATCGGAAGCAGCATACTTTCAAATGAATTGCAAGACGTAAAAGTATATGACCTAGGGGAAGTTATTGAGAAATTCAAATAACCAAGATGCTAAGTTTTAATTGGCAGAAGATGTAAGACAAAATTTTAAATGGTCATGGGAACACGTTTTTTTACAGGTTTAATCATTTCACTCTTAGTATTGGCAACTACAAATGCGCAGACCGTCGATTCGCTACCGCCGATATCGGCCTCCAAATCCTATTCCAACTATAGCAATGTCATTGGCTGGAAAAATGGAAGGACCCCCAAAGCCCCGCCCGGTTTTACCGTTACAAAATATGCTGACGGTTTCAAGAATCCAAGGTGGATGTACGTTACACCGAACGGCGATGTACTTGTGGCGCAAAGCAATTCGAATTATCCGCTCTGGAAAAAAATCGGGGCATGGTTCATCGGGGCATCAAAGTCGAAAAGCTTTAAGAACAGTGCGGACTTGATAACCTTGCTCCGCGATGTAGACAAGGACGGGTCTCCCGATGAACGTACCGTATTTCTCGAAAAGGAACTCGATCAACCATTCGGAATGCTTGTGCTAGATGATTGGTTCTATGTGGCCAATACCAACGGATTGCTACGTTTTCCTTACAAGCCCGGTCAATTGCAAATATCGGGAAAAGCGGAAAAAATTACCACCTTACCCGCAGGAAAGGCCAATCGGCACTGGACACGCAATATTATTGCCAACAAGGACGGCTCGAAAATATATATAGCGGTCGGTAGTGGCTCGAATGTTGGGGAGAAAGGGGCAGAGGCTGAATTCATGAAGGCGGCCATTCTTGAGATTGATCCCGATGGCGCAGGACTAAGAATTTTCGCATCAGGACTAAGAAACCCCGTGGGTATGGATTGGAATCCCGTTACCGGAGACTTATGGACGGCGGTCAACGAACGCGACGGATTGGGCAACAACCTCGTACCTGATTATTTGACCAGTGTCCGCGAAAACGGATTTTACGGTTGGCCCTACTTGTATTATGGGCAAAATGAAGATCCTAGGGTAAAATGGGTGCCTTCGGCCCAAGTGGGAAATACACTGATGCCCGATGTGAACGTTGGCCCCCATACCGCATCTTTGGGATTGACGTTCTACACGGGCGATTCCTTCCCCGAAAAGTATCGGAACGGGGCCTTTGTCGTACAGCATGGCTCTTGGAACAGACAGGTTTTATCAGGCTATAAAGTGGTTTTCGTGCCTTTCGAGAACGGAGAACAAACTGGAAAACCTGAAGATTTTTTAACGGGTTTTATTGTTGACGGCAAAAAAGATGAGGTCTATGGCCGACCCGTGGGTGCCGCCATACTACCCGATGGATCGATGTTGATATCCGATGATGTGACCAATAGGATCTGGAGAATTAGTTGGGACGGTAAACGCGGTATGTGAGGGATTCTCAGTGGGGGTTTGCCGTTTTATAAGTACTTTTATTTATGGAAGATGCACAACCTCCGATAAATGATTTGAGAAATCTTTTTGAAGAAGCCAAGGCTAAAAGCGAATTCGATTTTGTACTTAACCTGATTAATTATAGGGGAATCAGTTCATCTAATTTAAACTCTAACCTTCATGAATGGTTCGATGCAATCGAGTTTTATAAAAGGTTGTACAATGAATTAGAAGGAAAAGAGAAAACCCGTATGGGTTTACAGATTTACTCCACTTTTTTTGAGAACAGCGACTTCTACAACATAATAGGTAATTTGTGCCGTATTAAATTGGGGTACAAAGGTTCATCATATCTTTTTTGGAAAACGAAAAAATATGAGCGCCTTTTGGGAATTGGCGAAAAACAAGATTTCTTGATGGAGCTCTTGGCCGATTCGGAAAAGCAGCACCTAATCGATTTTTATGAACAGAACCATTTTAAAGAAATACGCAACAGTTTCTTTCATTCCGCCTATTCTATAGACGAAGGTCGGTATGTTATGCACGATTCAGACCCTATCAATTTAGATGGCGTTTTGATTCATTCCTTCGATTTAGATGAATTTTTCTATCCCAAGTTGAACAATGTTATTGACTTATTTGACATTTTCAAGAAATTGTATTTTCAATATTTTAATTCTTATAAAAAGGATGTGGTTGTAATGGGAATGTTTCCCAATCCTTGCGAGGTTACCATTTTGGGTTCTGAGGAAGGACTGAAAGGTTTCCGCATTAAAAATGCCGTCAACTTCTTTGGTAAATGGCACGATTCTGGCATTTGGTTCGATGAAGAGTATGGTTTTTGGGCAGGCCATAATATCAATATGAACTTAGCCAGAATTGAAGATATAGAGATTGACGAACAATTAAGACGATACGAAACAAAAGCTAACATTACCAAGAATGACTTAGAGTTTTTCAATTTGGTGGATAAAATCAAAGAACGAAATAACCCGCAGGAAATACGACGAGCAACACTATTACTGTTGAAATTTGGGGATGTCCGTAAAGACAAAATGGATGTAGAGGAAAATGAGTACAAGAAAAGGAGCTTTCCCAAAATCATTCTTCCCTATTATCGCAAAGCCATAGAGATAGGGGCACATATCTTCAAGGATTTAGAACAGTTTAAGAAAACAGTCGCTGAGCTAGAAAAACAACTTTGACTAGTTGTTTTCCCGAGAATATTACAACTCTTTCAGCAAATTTCGTAACAAGGTTGGCGGTAACGATTCTGAACTTTGCATAAAGCAATTCAGGTAAAGCTATGGAAACCACAACTGTTTTGGAGCAAAAGGATAAAACCAAGAAATCAGATATCAAAAAATCCTTTCCGGTAACAGGTATGACCTGTGCTGCCTGTGCCAGTAGTATGGAGTCGATTCTTTCCCATATCGATGGTGTAAACAAGGCCACCGTAAATTTTGCCAGCAATTCCGTGTGGGTAGATTATGATGCAAGTGTTTCCGAAGAAAAACTGCAAAACGTGCTGCGTGAAGTGGGCTATGATATCATTATTGATGTCGAAGACCCAGCCGAAGCGCAACAAGAACTTCAGCGGCAACATTACCGAGACATAAAAAACCGTACCATTTGGTCGGCAATTTTAACGTTGCCCATTTTCGTTCTTGGGATGTTCTTTATGGAATGGATACCTGGAAAATGGATTTCGTTGGTCTTGACCATACCGGTGCTTTTTTGGTTCGGGCGTAGCTTTTTTATCAATGCCTTTAAGCAAGCAAAGTACGCCAAGGCCAATATGGATACTTTGGTCGCGCTCAGTACGGGGATTGCCTTTGTGTTCAGTGTTTTCAATACGCTCTTTCCCGAATTTTGGTTGAGCCGTGGTATAGAACCTCACGTCTATTACGAAGCGGCCACGGTCATTATTACGTTCATTTCCCTTGGGAAATTGTTGGAGGAAAAAGCAAAGTCGAACACTTCTTCGGCCATTAAAAAACTGATGGGATTACAGCCCAAAACGTTAAAGATTGTTGAGGACGGTGAAGAAATGGAGATTCCGATTTCCGAAGTCCAAGTTGGGCAGACCATCTTGGTACGGCCTGGTGAGAAAATTCCTGTGGATGGTGAAGTTTCAAAAGGCAACTCGTATGTTGATGAAAGTATGATTACAGGTGAACCTGTTCCCGTAGAAAAATCAGATGGTGGAAAAGTATTTGCGGGTACGGTAAACCAAAAAGGAAGTTTTCAATTTACCGCTGAAAAAGTAGGCGGCGAAACCTTGCTGTCCCAAATCATTAAAATGGTTCAGGAAGCCCAGGGAAGCAAGGCACCCGTTCAAAAACTGGTCGATAAAATAGCGGGAATATTTGTTCCTATCGTTTTGGGGATATCTATCATTACGTTTATTGTTTGGATGTCGGTAGGAGACGATAATGCATTTTCGCAGGCCTTATTGACCTCTGTAGCAGTATTGGTTATCGCTTGTCCCTGTGCATTGGGATTGGCTACACCTACGGCTATAATGGTGGGGATTGGCAAAGGTGCCGAGAACAATATCCTAATAAAAGATGCCGAAAGTTTAGAACTAGGACACAAAGTGAACGCAGTCATTCTTGATAAAACGGGTACCATTACCAAAGGAAAACCATTAGTGACGGATATTCATTGGTCTGAGAATAATAAAGACACGAAAAAATACAAACAAATTCTTTTAGCAATTGAAGCACAATCAGAACACCCTTTGGCGGAAGCGGTGGTCAACCACTTAAAAGATGAAAATATTGAAAAAGCTGAAATTGCTTCTTTTGAAAGTATTACAGGAAAAGGCGTTCAAGCTGAAATAAAGGACGGTTCACAATACTATGTTGGAAACCATAAACTAATGCTTGAGAATAATATTCAAATCGACGCTTCCTTGATGCAAACAGCAGAGAGTCTTGAAGAGCAAGCAAAGACGGTCATATTTTTTGGTAATGAAAAACAAATGCTCGCGATACTCGCCATTGCGGATAAGATTAAGGAAACTTCAAAAAAGGCCATAGCAACACTTCAAGAAAGAGACATCGAGGTCTTTATGCTTACTGGAGATAATAATAAAACCGCATCGGCTGTCGCAAAACAAGTAGGAATAACAAATTATCAAGGAGAAGTAATGCCCTCGGACAAAGCAGCTTTTGTAGAAAAACTGCAAGCTGATGGAAAGATCGTAGCTATGGTTGGCGATGGCATCAACGATTCACACGCCTTGGCGCAAGCCAATGTGAGCATTGCCATGGGTAAAGGTTCTGACATCGCTATGGACATGGCAAAGATGACCTTGATTACCTCAGATTTGCAATCCATTCCCAAAGCGTTGGAACTTTCAAAAAGAACCGTTTTGGGAATCCGTCAGAACCTGTTTTGGGCATTCATATATAATATCATTGGAATACCGATTGCGGCGGGCGTTTTGTATCCCATAAATGGGTTCTTATTAGACCCAATGATTGCGGGAGCAGCAATGGCATTCAGTAGCGTATCTGTGGTTGCAAATAGCTTAAGACTTAAACGAGCAAAACTTTAATAATTAATTATAAATTCAAATACGATGAAAACTTTAAAATTTAAAACAAATATCAATTGTGGTGGTTGTGTCTCTAAAGTAACCCCATTTTTAAACAAACAAGAAGGCGTTGAAAGTTGGGAAGTGGATACCGCTAATCCTGATAAAATCTTGACTATAGAAAGTCATGGTGCTTCGGAAGAAGATGTAAAAGCTACTTTGCAGAAAATAGGGTTTAGCGCGGAAAGTGTTGATGTTCGTTAATCACCAAACGCCTATAATAAATTTATATCCAATCTAAAAGATATCGTTCTGTCAGTACTGACTTAAGTCAAATGAAAAGAAAATGAAGGTAGCGGAAAAAAGCAAATTCTATAAAACGAAGTTATTGTGGCACCGAATACGCCATGGATTATTTTTATTCACCCTTAGGAATGCTCTGACCCGGATAGGATTGGACATCGCACCCTACTATTGGTATAGGGAAATAAAAAATGGAGCCGAAAAACCTGAGATTCGAGATAGCTTCAAAGACTATGAATTATGTTATATAGGTTTGGACGAGATTGGGATAATGAATAACATCATGGGGCTTACAACCAAGGAATTAGAGCAGAATTTAAGTATGGGGCAGATATGTATCGGTCTCAAGCGAGGGAAAGAGATTGCCGCCCTATTATTCGTTGATTTGCAGGATTTTGTGTTTAAAGGCCGCTCCTTCAAAATAAAAGATAAGGAAGGTTACCTTTTGAATGTTTACACGTTTCAGGCGTATAGAGGTAAGAACTTGGCTACCTACTTACGTTATCATTGCTTTGAACTTCTTGAAAACTATAGCGTAGAAGAACTTTACAGTATTGTCTCCTACTTCAATACGTCATCAATAAAAGTCAATGAAAAATTGAATGCCCAAAAGTTGAAACTCTATTTGTACATAGGATTGTTAAAAAGATACCATTGGAATTTTCTGTTGAAGGACTATTCCAAATAATCAAACCGGATAATTTATTATATGGTGGTCATTCTTGGAAAAACTAAAATCAGATGATATTCCCTTATCCGCTACATCAACTATGATTTATACGATTATATTCGGATTGATGCTTGTCCTTGCCGTTTATTTTGTTTCAAAAATAGGAAGCAAAAAAGTAAAACCGTTCCCAAAATATTGGCATCCGTTACTGATGGAAAATGTGCTCTTCTACCGCAACCTTCCCAAAGCAAAACAGGTAGTTTTTCAACAACGAATGATGCAATTTTTAAGTGAAGTCTATATTGATGGGGTACAACTGGAATTGCAAGAGCTCGACAAGATTTTAATTGCGGCGAGTGCTGTAATTCCCGTTTTTGGTTTTGACGAATGGCACTATACCAATTTAAGCGGAATCCTATTGTATCCTGATAACTTCAATGAGGATATGCAATTTAGCAGCAAAGATAAATCGCGTAATATCGGCGGAATTGTGGGGAATGGACGTTTTGAAAAGCAAATGATTTTATCGAAAAAAGCATTGCATCACGGGTTCAAAAACACAACCGACAAAAGCAATACTGGCATACACGAGTTTGTGCATCTTATTGATAAATTGGACGATTTCACGGATGGAATTCCGGAAAGGTTGTTGGAGCATCAATATACCATCCCGTGGTTAAAGTTGATCCATGCGGAAATGGAAGTTATCAATGCCAATAAATCCGATATAAGAAACTATGGCGGTACCAACGAAGCGGAGTTTTTTGCCGTAGCTGCCGAGTACTTTTTTGAACGTCCCGATTTATTTAAGAGAAAACATCCAGAACTCTACAAAATGCTGGTAGAATGCTTTAGGCAGGAACCAGGAGTTTTAGAAAAGTAACGTTTCAAGAAACCGATTTTTTAGTTTTGGGTAGTAAAGCACCACAACGTAATTCCTTATTTAGGTGTTGGTATTACTAGAAGAACCTTACGAACCATTTTTAATGTTATACCTGATGGATGTTAAAAGATTGAAGCATACATTTTTTCGACATTTTCAATTTCCTCTTGGGATAATTCCTCGAATTCTTTTGCCTTTTTAGTTTTTGACAGCTTTCCCTTGTTTTGATTGAGAAGCTTGATTAATAGATCTACTTTGTTATCGGGCAAATTAACCAACGCATTGATTTGATGGGTCATTTGGTCATATTTTTCCAGAAAATCCAACTCTTCGGGTATTATCTTTTCAATGGTCTCTTCGACACATTCATAAAGAAACTCTGTCTGCAATGTGGCGTCAAAATAGCGATAGAGGTCAATGGTGTCGTTCAAGATTTCAACGTTGTGGTCAAGGGTCGGCTTCCATTCGATTAGATTAAGTCTGGGCGATGAGAAGTGCTCCAGAATATCTTGATACTCTCCTATCCGATTCAGTATAGCTGCCGAAATCGGAAAGATCATATCCCTCTGGGTATAGCCCATGCGAACCAAAATATGATGTATGATATATCGATGTATCCTGCCGTTTCCGTCTGAAAGAGGGTGGATGAACACAAAACCAAAAGCGATACTGGCTGCCGCCAAAACTGGGTTATAGCCACTGTTTTTCAAGAGGTTGTTAGTGTCAATCAATCCACGTAGCAATGATTCCAAATCTTTTGCCTTGGCCGAGATATGATCAGGCATTGGAAGTAAGCTTTCGCGGTCATGTTCACCAATAAATCCTTCGCCTTTGCGAATTCCCATGTGCTTCAATTTCTTGGTGCCTATTACAATATCCTGAAGTCGCTCAATCTCTTCAATCGTCAATGGTTTTTTACCTGCCTGGCCAATGGCCTTGCCCCAATTTCTGGCCCTCATGTTCGGAGGATATTCCCCCTCGATGGCAAAGGATGCTTTTGAATCTTTCAGCAAAAGGAATGCGGCCGTCCTACGTATCAAGTCCTTATTTCTTCCCATTAATCCTTTTTCCATGATTTCAGGAAATTTTGTTGCGGCGTAAGACTCTAATTTTTTGGTCTTGCGTATCATGGGACAGAATTCTCTGGTACCCGGTAGATTATTCTTTACGCGATGCCTGGTACTATTTTCAACCGGTCCTACATATTGATGCTTGGGGTTTACAACTTCAACATAATTACCGGTTTTTAAATCGGGGATATCCAGTTTTTTACCAAAGAGCCATTCATATAGGAACCAAATCCTTCTGGAATATTGACCAGTGGGCTCGTTCTGCACCATGCTCATTACCGGCGCATCACCCACTGCCAGAAAAAACTCTTTTAAAATGAGCAAATCAATACCTTCGTACTTCAGTGCAAAAGTGAGATGGCCACTTGCATTATCCTCGGGGATATACCGTTTTGCAAATACCTGCCATTGTGGGGTATTGTACCGCTGTTGTTTCTCTGTTACAATGGCAAGTAGCTCTGGTAAAGGTAATCGTCTATTTCTTGTATCCTCGATAAATTGTAGAAGCCAACCATACCCAACCAAAATTCCTTCCTCTGGCAAGACCCTATCGTGAAAAGTGCTTATTTTTCGTGCAAATTGATTACTCATAGTTACATTTCATGAAATATAAGTACAAATATAATATGAAAAATGGTTACTTTTCATGAAAAACAGTTATTTATGGGTAAGAGACATGAAAATAAGTTTCTCTTTGCTTAAAAGGAGTTTGACAGATACCTTATTTTAATATGTACTCAACCACTGTTGAATTTTAACAAATCATCTACATCAAGATTTCCAGAGCAGACGTAATTCGCCGCGACACAATCGAGATCTTTCCGTTCCAGATTTATCAACCTCCTCGGAGCCGCACCTGAACACGTGGAGGCGTAAAAGTGCGCTCCCTGCATTTATCTTGTCAAATTACGCAATTTAATCTTCCATTTCTTGTTTTAATCTCATTGATAGTTTCTTAATCGACTGGAAGGGTTAAAAAGGTTAGGGATAAAAATTTTATCTTTATAAAGGCGTCTAAACATTTCGAAATGAAAATCTACACTAAAGTCTTTTTAGTTTTATTGGTGCTATTAATTTACTCTTGTAATAATGACGACAATGGTGTTTCTGAAGCAGATAGGGCAGAAGCCTTGCTTGGTCAATGGGAGTATGAGGCCATTGGTTCCAACATCGCAGTCGATATTAATGGGGATGGCACAGTGAATGATGACTTTTATAATACAAACGAAATTCGGCAGTGCCTAAAGGACAATTTGACGTTTTTCAATGATAGGGGACCTGGGGAAAAGGATGTTTTCACCATCAATGAAAATGGACTTTCTTGCGGTGATGTTCCGGCATTTCAAAACGTGGAAAGTGATACCTATGAATTAATAAATAACGAGATTATCCGATTTGATACCCGTAGCGATTGGACGATCATAGAATTTACCCAAAACCGACTAGTTGTTGAAGAAGAGGACTTTTTAGATGACCGCAATGTGATTGTTACCTATGTATTTAGACGTAGTTAACAGCCTCAAAAAGGAATCTTTAAACGAAGAGATATTTGTCTTATACCCTTATTACTTTACCAAAAGCCACTTCACTCCACTGTCCATTGGTATCCCTGACCCTGACCTCAAAGTCTTGGTCTAAATAACGTAGTCTGCTTTCTCTGGCCTCCTCCTCTAACAAAAAGTATCGGTCCACACCATTCCCCACAGCCTCATTATAGTTGAATACCCGGGTATCCCATCGATTATCCCTTCTGTTGTAAATCCTGATCTCTACTCGGTCCAAGGTGGCACCCCCATAGGCCTCGGAACATCCGATATCATAACAAGTGTATATCCTTACCTGATAATCGCATCCATTCAAACCGCCACAACTGACATTGTACTTTTCTCCTTTTACAAAAGCTACAGGCCTTCTCAAGGTATCCACAAATGTGCTTCCGGTTTGCGTTTCCCCCGTTGAGTTCTCCACCTCAAAATCAATGGTGAACGTATCCTGACTGTCGGGATAGAATGTGAGATTGGTGCTCCCATAGTTCAATGGAACGGTTTCGCCCTCATCATATCTTGATCCTGAAAGAAGAAAATAACCCGCTCGATTACCCTCAAAGGAAAAGGTCATCGTATAGGAAACCGTATTATCATGGGTGCCTATGGCATTGGTGATGACAGTTATATTGAATGCCTCTCCCTCAAGGCGTTCACCAGGAGCCTGACTTATGGTTAAATCGAATGGCTCAACATATCGCTCATAATCAATATCCACACTTTCGTTTTTGGTGACATTGGAAGAAGATATGGTGTTGAATACTATGTTGTGCAAACCCTCCGAAAGGCCGGTGTAGTTACCCGAAAATGAACCAACGGGCACTGGGAATGCCTCTCCTGGGCCATAAGAGTTTCCGTCAAATTCAAAAGTACTATTAGCATTGCCGGTAGAATAGTACATGGTATACGTATCTCCCCCCAGGCCGATTTCAGTAATATTAAAGTTAATGGGTATGGCCTCTCCAATAAATGCGCCAGGCCCCGTAGCATTTACAGTGAGAACATAGTCTTTCGGGCTGACATTGACCGTAATGGGAACAGGTTTTTCCAGCCCTGTCTCATTTTTGGCATAAAAAGTTATAGTAACCGTTCCCTCGCTGATGCCCTCCAAACTCCAATTGAAATTCCCCTTGGGAACATCGTAACTATTGCCTGGGCTTACGGCGTTTCCATTGGTATCCTTCAACAATGCATTGCCGTTCATTGCAAACCGCATGGTATAGTCCGAAGACCCTACGCTTTCTGAAATATTGAAGTTTACCGAGGTCACCTCCCCAACAGAAATATCCGATTTTTGGATGCCGCCAGTGAAAGAAAAATCAACTTGTTGATATGCTATGGTTATAGGTTCCGTCGCATGGGTTACGCCTGATCCCGACTCGACACTAAAGACCAAATTATGCTCACCAGGCTCAAAACCGGTATAAAATATGTTGTTTATGTCTGCGGTCAAGTTAAATTTCTCCCCAGGTCCATAAGAATTTCCGTTAATACTTACCCCACCACTTTTTCCAGAGGTAAAAAATGCCTCATAGGTGTCATTGGTGCCTTCAGGTTCTTCATCGATATTCACAATAGCAGAAACGGGAATATTGGTAAATTCAGATGTTTTTGATGGGGTGAAAGTCGCCTCGAATTCATTTTGCTTGATTTCCAGATCGATGATAACCGGTTCAGAGGATTGTCCAAAATTATCCGTTACCACAAAGGAAACTCTATGGGTATCAGCCGTCTCTGGGATATAGAACAGTGAAAAATTACCGAAAGCGACTGGATAATCCGTTGAATTTATGAGTTCTGTACCGTTCACGTTGCGTACAATACCATTTCCCTCCAGAATTTCATAGGAGATGCTGTATTCTATATTGTTCGTGTTTCCATTGGATTTTATATTGAAGTTGAATTGGGTCCTTTCATTGATGAACACCGAATTACTTTCCGAGTTGCCGGAGAATGTGAACGGAATATTGGCGACCTCGATTTCGACGCTGTCCCGTTTTTGCTGACCATTACTGTCCCGTACGTCAAAATATATTTTACGCTTTCCCAGATTCGTACTCGTAAATGAAAAATTATAAGTGTCAGGGTCAATGGCCCTAAATTGCCCCGGTTCCATAACCCCGCCGTTCTGGTCCCTTACGGTTCCACCACCCTCACTTGAACTGGAAAAGGAATGGGTTATCTCATAGGTCACATTCGAATTTTCATCCTGTGTTGCAAGGTCTATGGCAATGGCCAGATTCGTATCGAGCTCCACCTGTGAAGAGGAAGCCGTTGTATTGAGTGTAAAACCAAGATTTAATACAGTCAATAATAGTTCTTGGGTCAAGGTAGCGCCATCAGGGGCTTTGGCAGTAACGATCAGTTTATGTTCACCCAAATTCTCGGGTAGGTAGGATAGTTCGGAAATGCCTTTTGGCAGGAAAAATGGATTCCCCGCATCAAAGACCTTATCGCCCAAATATAATTTGCCCGAGCCGTTCTCGATTTGATACGTTATTTCAAAATTCCCTATTGCACTTGGACTTTCAGTTTCCTTATCACGAATAAGTGTAAGATTGACCGGGTTTTTTGAATTGATGATAAATTCATTAAGTCCCTTGTTGAGCAAGAAACTGAAACTGGCATATTTGGCACGATGAAACAGCTCCAATCTCTTCTCTCGCATGTTGGAATCCCATGCTAAAAAATTGATCTTATGCATACCGGTATCAATAGCCACGTAATTATAGGCCCAATTTTTATCGGTTATGCGCAATGTGTCGTTCTCACGTATCGTATCCCCCTCCATGTTTAAAAAATAGCCTTTTGCATTGGCTGCCGAGTATTTTAGAAAATAATCTACTGTAGAGATTTCCTTTTCCGGAACCAGGGAAAATGAGGTTCTCGTACGTTCGAATACAAAGCTTTCCTCGGGATGTTCCACCGAGAAGCTGAAATCGAAATCTTCCAAAATGACATCCTCAAAATCCTTGCTACAGGCAATAACTAGGATAGAAATGAGGGTCAAAACCCCTATTGTCACTTTTGTAGTAGTTTTTAACTTTTTCATTTTCGACTGGTTTTAAAACAGAAAATAACGAAGGCCGATACCTGCATAGGGATAGAAATTGCCCACATCGCTATTTACATGATAATACTCGTTGGCCTTGACCAAGAGGGAAAAATCATTGCTCAGGGTAAGCTCGCCCTCAAGCCCTACATAGGCTCCGTAGATAAACTGGCTCTTGGCATCGATGACCGCACCCGTTTCCAAGAGGCTATTGCCATTGTTGATGACCTCGTAACCGATAATGGCACCACCCCCGATATTGAGCGCATAACGTTTAAAGTTTCTTTGTTCCAGAATTTTAAAGAAATAGCCAGGTTGTACCGTGAATATGTTGTAGGGAATCGTGAACGTACCTCGGTCTTCCGCTATGGCGGCGAATACGCTCAACTGGGCATACCGATTTCGATTCAAGTGGTAATTATAGGTTGCCATAATGCCAAAACCGTCTTCGGCATATCCGCTGCTGACCCCGATTGATGAAGCATAATTGCCTTCCTGGGAATGAATTGAACTGCAAGCTATTATTGCGGTTATGAATAATAAATTTTTCATGTTCAAAAGTGTATTGGGTTGTTGATTATTTCATGCCCGATTTTCAGGGACAGGTTTCGGTTGCCCGATTCTTCGTCCAATTCCACGACCACCTCTTTTTTTTCGTCCAATGCGAATTTTTTAAAGACCACCACGAAATGGTTCTCGCTCTTTCCGGCCACCGTTTTGGGCTGTTTGTAGGTAAAAAGGGGCTTTAGTTCCATTCGCTGGTTGCTGCTACTGTTCCTGTAATTTGTGGCGATTTGGTGCTTGATGAAATTGATGTCCAGATCAAGCCCTTCCTTATTCTCGATCCGAAACTGAAAATAGAGTTCGTCCTCGTTGTAATAGACCCCCTTGAGCCAAAGAAAAACATTATCCAACCGTGCAAAATAGCGACTGATTCTGGCCCTGTCAAACTGCATATAATAGCACCGAAGACGATAGTATTCCATTGGATCTTTTTCGTAAAGCTCTTTGGTTGCCCTGTCTATGGAATTGTCGGAAGTTTTTGCAGGTTTAGCCGTTGATATGGCTACCGCCTCATTCTCTTTGTTTTCTGATGTAGTACCCTCAGAAGCGTTATTGTTATTTTGCACATTTCTTGTTGTTCCATCAATATTGGTAATGGCCATTTCGGGCTTGATGTACCAAGTGAACTGTTTTGGTCGCTCGGTCAGTTCAAGAATGAAATCATAGACTTGGCCCGATTCTGTAATTACGGTATGGTTCGTAAAGTTTTTTTCCTCCGTGGCAAGTTCATCGTAATATAGCTTTAAGATCCTTCCATGAAATTTACTTCCCTCAGCTTTTGGCAGGTCTGCTATAAACCCAAAATCGTTCCCGATAATACTTTCAGAAATATTTTCAGGAAATATCAAAATGGTCTTGTAGTTTCTAGCCACTTCCAAAGTGTCGCTATAACGCTGTGCGGCACATGCCGAAGCGAAAATAAATGTTGATATGAGTAGTATTTTCTTAGCCATTCATTTAGGTTTTGGGCACCAAAAAAACACGGTCTCCATTGACCAATAAGATTTTATCCTGTTGTTTGTATTTTTTCTTCTGGAAAAAGTTGCCGAAGGAGCGGACAAGGTTTCGACCGAGTGGTGTTTCAGAAACTTCTCCTGCCGCTTCGGAAAGTTCATTGACTCCTTGTTGTCGGATCTCTGCGTTAAATTCATTCAGCAGTTCACCTGCCCTTTCGTTGTGTAATCCGACCATTCCATCTTCTTGGTCGATAGCCGTTAGCGGTATCTTTACGTTGTCGATATTGGTTACTTCCAACAGAACCCGAGATCCTTGCAAGTTCGATTTGGCATACACAAAGGTGTTCTTGGGGAATCGCTTGTTATTATAGTGCACATCTTCCCTTAAAATAAGCACTACACGATTACCGGGCAGTATGAACTGATCGCGATATATTGACGCATCAAATTTTATTGATTCCACGGTAACTGTAGATGGTGATTCCATATAAGGTGCGGAATAGTCCTGACTTCGCGAGAGACGTTCGTCACGAGCTTCCATCAGTAACTTCCTGTATTCCAGTTTTTCTTTGGCTACGCTCTTTTTTGTAACATATTCGGGGGTTGTAGTGTTTTGGTCGAGGGTGTTTTCATCATCGATATCTTGCGAAGCCGTTTCGTCCAATGAAAAATTGTTCAGTTCTTCCAAGAGGCGTTCCAGTGAATCGTTTTCTTTTTTTGAGTGGAGAATGCTTTTGAAAAGTCCATTATTCTTCTGGGCGTCCAAAGAATCTTGTTGAGCATTTTTATAGATATCGTTTGGTTCCTCGACCTTAAGTTCCTTCTTTTGGTCCGGCAGGAAATTGTTGTAACCATCCTTATCCAAATCGTTTTTCCCATGGTTCCGCACAGAACTTATACTGGTCGTGATAAAAAATACCGTAAGCAACACGATTATGGGTGCAGAAATAGCGAACAGCTTATGCTGCCGTATCCAATGGTTAAACTTTTCAATCATACTGTTCATAGGTTGGTGGTTACAGATCCGTATTGTTCAAAACATCGAACCTGAGGATCTTTAAACCGTTCAAATTGTTCGGTGTCGATTTGGTCTCCTCGATAAACCCCGTTGTGATCAAGGTTCGATATTCCGCATTCCCATCTTTTAAGATTCGTTGTTTTCCGACAAACCGAAATGGAAAGGGATAGCGTGAGTAATCCACTAAAATCGAATCCTTTTCCACTTCGATGGAATAGCCACTTTTGGCTATATCCTCATAATAACTTTGATCGATCAACCTATTGTACAATCGCTGTACCGAATGATCGCCCATATAAAGCGCCCTGCCTTCAATATTTCTTTTGATATGGCGCAAATCAGGTTCCAAGGCAAAGAAGAGTTCATGGAAATTTGCAATATGGCCTTCGCATAAAATATCTACCGCCCGCTTGTAGTCCTTGATTCTGACTACGGCCAATTTCTGGCCTTTATCGAGCAGATAGAAACTGTTCCTGGCACTCTCGTTCGTTCTGTAGGTATAGTAGATATTGAGGATGGTCGAGACGAACGTAAGAATTAAAGATACATATAGTACCTTGTTGCTATTGCTACGAATCCTACTTAAATCGTTGAAAATCCTGTATTTACCGTCCATCTGTTCTTCTGTGTTCGTTTAAATTCTTCTTTGATCGTTGAAAGGATTATTGTATCAAAGTTCTTACGCCTTTTGTAGCTCCGCCCGTCTTTGCATCGACCGCTGTCTGTGCGGCTTTTTTGGCATAATGTTTTGTCCTGTCTTTTAGTTGGCTTGCGCTTACGTTCATGCCCTGCACAATAAAGTTGGACAAGACCGGTGCCTTGAGGTATACGAATACGTTCATTAACATCAATAGGGCACTTGTCAGCACCAGGCCCAAATTGGCTTCTCCGTCGTATAGCAAAGTTTGTATAAGATTATCGAGAATCTTGAGCATAAAATTGTCGATCAGATATAGCATGGGTATCCATAGGCATACGCTCATAAACTTCTGTAGCCAAGCTTTCCACATCCCCGAAAAGACAGGAATGAATGACAGCCCGATATTCAACGGGCCAAATATGATCAGGACGAAAAGGTAGATTACCGACATGGCTTTGATGCCGACAAATACAACGGCCGATATGAACGAGGCAATCGACGTGGCCGTAGAGGTAACAAATCCCAAGGCGATGGATGCAAGTCCTTCCGAATCCAAAGCCAATAAGCTCCATGTGCCGTCCTCGGACTCAAGGGCCTCCATCTGTGCTATAAAAATCTTCGTTTGAAGTACGTCCCACGAAATATCGTTGGCTTTAAAAGTTGTTCCGACCGTTTGATAAAACTCGTATATGGTCAGGATAACCACTTCGTAGTTCAAAAGCAATATGGCCAAAGGCACCCATTTGAGGTAAGCAAGAATGTTCGCTCTTTTTTCTTCGTTCAGAAACACGCCCAGTGCGATAAGCCCGATACCGATATAGGCGAATTGTTGCCCGATACCTATAATGGGATCGACCACCTCAAAAGCGTCAATAATATATTGGTCAAAAAGCTCGTTGACCGTTTCCCGAATTCCTTTGTCCGTAATCTGCATGGTTTCTTTTTATTCTTTGTTCATATTTATCAGTGTGCTTCTGGACTTTCTGAAGGCATTGGTCCGTGAAAGTTTGTTGTTATAGACTATCAGGTTATCGAGAATACTTTCCAGTTCACTGTTGATTCCGTTCACTTTCTTTAGGCGTTCCTCGGGTAGGATTATCGCCTTGGTCTTCAGGATATCGTTGCATTGTTTAAAAAGGTTTTTGGTTTCAAGGATAGCGTTCGCGGCAAAGCCAAAAAACTCCTGCCTTTCTTTTCGATTCAAGTGTTCCAATTGTTGTACGGTCTGTTTGGAAGTGCGATACGCCTCCAAAATCTTGGTTTTTAAGTCGATGGTCCTGCTAACGTCCGTCGATTTGGTCACATAGGCCGGTGCCTGTTTCTTGGCCTCCAGCTCTTCTTTAAGGATCTTTCTCGATTTTAAGGTTTCATTGTTGTTTTTCTCCATCAGGTTAATAAGGCGGGAAAGATTTTTGTTGACGGCCTTTAGCTGTATGTTGATATTCATCAGTTGACTGTTTACCATTCCAACGCTGGCGTTGGTCGCGGCATCGGTAACCGGAATTTGGGAAATGATCGCCAATGGAAAAAGCAAACCCATTAATACAAATGTTCTTTTCATAGTCTTAGTTTTATGGAGCATTTTCAAAGGCGTAGGCCTTTGCGGTCAACTCCCAATTTTTATGATTCTTTTTATACAGTTCCAAAATTTTACCGCTCTCGGTCGGATTGGTTTCGTAAATGCATTTCTCTTCCAAAGAGGTTTCCAAGCCGTAGACCTTTACCTTGTCCATCCAACAGAACGCGGCCTCACGGAACTTTCTGTCCTTCGGTAAATCCTTATTGATGGAAAGAATAAGCTGTTTTTGTTTCTCGTTTAAACCCATAACGGTCTGTATCTTATCGAAGGATTGGGCAAAGTCCCGCATGTCCAGGAAGACCTTGATGTGCGAGTTGACCACAATGGCATTTTTGATGATTTCGGAGGAGATAAAGTCACTTACTTTTTGGGAAATAAAAATAGGCTGGCCTCCCAGTTTTCGCGCCATTCTTGATTGGCTGTTGAAATAGTGTACCAGTTCGGGCCTTACCAAGGCCTTCCATGCCTCGTCTACGGCCAATATTTTATTTATGGACAGTTTGGCGAGGTCATGCATCTTCTTGTTAAAGATCTCCATTATCATCAGCGCAGTGATGGGAAACAGCAGCTCGTTATCGATCAGTTTGCCCAATTTGAAGTACACCACTTTTTCATCGCTTAGTCTGGTAATCCTATCGTCCTGTTTGTTCAAGAGTTCGCCTCTCGGCCCGCCTGTGTAATACTTTTCCAGCAGGAAGAGGAACACATTGGCATCGAATTTTTCCTTCGGAATTTCTTTGGTTCCAATAAATGCTATTATATGATTCCTGCAATACTCATAGAAAGTGTCAAACCTGAAATTTGTATTACCGCTTTGCCACATTAACTCGTAATAACCCGTAACCAAAAGTTCGATAACGGTATTTGCGACTTCCAAACCTGTGACATCCTTACTGTTACCCGTAATCAATTTGAGAAGCGTTACAAGGTGCAGCAGTTTGCTTTCGGCCAAAGTCTTGCTCCGAGTGCGGTTCTCGACAACATCGTGATTGTCCAGAAGAAAAGGATTGAAGGTAAATGGCCGGTCATCATCATGCTGCAGGATTATGCCACCAAATACCTCGGTAAGTTTATCGTAGGAATTGCCGTCCTCGATGATAACGGCCTCCCCGCCTTGCCTCAGTTCGGAAGCGATGTAATGGTTGACATAATAGGATTTGCCGCCGCCCGACCCGGAGGCGACCAACATCCCCCGATTGAATATCCAACCTTTTTCTTCAGGTATTCGATACAAGCTGGCAGTAAGCGGCCGGCCGGAGATTCTATCCACCGTACGCAGCCCATCAACGGCTTTCGACGAATCTTTATAGCCGCCTTCAAAATAGAGTAGGGAGGAGGCCATATCGCTCGGCATGGGTAGGTATAGCTCGAACGGGATGCCAATAGCATTACCAGGGACACCGGCAAAAAACAGATTCTTCCTATCTATACTGTTCCTCTTTGCATTGATCTTCAATTTTTTAAAGGCGGAAGAAATGGAGTTTTCCATTTGCCCTTGCCTGCTCCGGTCGTCCTCGAACCCGAATACATTGAGATGGTAAAAGACCGTTTCCTTGTGGTTTTCAAGGATATCTTTGGTATAGTCGAATATTTGATCCGCGTATATCGCGTTACTGTCATCTTTCTTTCCGGTACTGAAGCGCTGGAAGCTTTTCGCTTTTTTCCGTAGGCTGGAAAGTGCTTTTTCCTGATCCGGTATGTGGATATATTGATTGATGATATGTTCATGGGGCACCTTGAAACCCAAAGAAAACAGATTGCCGATAGGGAAACGATTATGACGGGTAGTGAACTTTCCATATAGCTCATGGGTGCCTACATGCTCTTTGGTGAACTGATCCAAATTTTCCAGCGTGAAAAATTGCCCCTTCTTACTGCCAATATTTATGGAGTTGTTGGCGAAATCCACATCGGTTAGATTGGCGTTTTCTTCACAAATGCCAAAATATTTGGGGTATAGCCCATCCGGGGAAAACAAATCGTCATAATCCAATAGTTCGGACTTTATCAGACCGCTCGAATTAATCAAATTGTCGACATTCTCCACTTGATTTTCGAACTCCTTCAATATTCCGCTATCGATGAATTCTTCGGGAACGGTATGCGACAAATAGAATTCCCGCCTTTTGCCCAAGAACGAGTTCGCCCGTTTGGAACCATAGGTAATGTAATTTTTGGGAACAACGCTGATATATAGATAATGGCTGCCGACCAAATAAGGGCGGTCCTCAAAATGTTTTTCGTTGGCGCGTTCCAACATATCGCCTCGTAGCCTTTGGGAATTCGGAGTATAATTTTCCTGAAGAAAGAAATCCTGCCGGTGTAGGAGCCTATTCGGGCCCAAGACATTGATGATGTTGGAAAACAGCTCTTGAAGCATTCCATATTCCAGAGCATCCAATGTATATACTTCGGGTAATTCAAGTTTTAGGGGAACGGTCAAACAACCCTTCTCTTTGGATATCAATGCCCTTCTCTCATAACCGTAAATAGGGAACGCGTCCCAAAGTGCTACTTGTTTTTCCATAGCAATAGGTTTTCGTATGTATTGGATATTTTTATGGAATCGGGTTTGGCGGCATCTGCCATTTTTTTGACAAACCCATTGGCGCCGTAGGTTCGTGAGTAGAACAGAAGGACGAGGAATATGATGGCGATTGCGATGACGATCGCTAACATGGCCAATACCATCGGAATAAAAGTGGATAGGACCAGTCCCAGTATAATCGCTGCCAGGCCAAGATAAAGGCAGTACATAATGTACTTTGCCTTGAGGCCTCGATATAGGACATCCTTTTGCAGCCCTTTCCTGATCGGGATAAAATTATTCTCCATGACGTAAGGAAATTTAGATGTTGGCAATTTCCTCGCCAATGGCGATCATGGCAAAAAAGATGGCTATCCCAATAATGGCCTTTCCAAGTTTATCCGCAAGATCCGTCTGTTGGTTACGGATATAGATATAGGCCAAGGCCATAATACCAAGTGCCGTGCCCGCTATAATCTTGATAATATCTATGATTTCACGGGAAAGGCTTTTGGAGTCGTTCTTGAAATCTTGCGCCTCTTGCAGGAGTTGGTCAAACTGGCCGTAGAAACATATGGGAATGCAGACCAGAAGTAGGAATAGGATAATGGGATCAGGTTTCGGAATCCGGCCCATTGTTCTCGGCCGTATCCTCATTGCGGATAACTTTGAGTTTTTCATGCTTTTTGCGAGTTAAGGAATTTGCATCATCTTCCAATGAACCCTCTTTAAAAGCTTCCAGAAGTTCCGAGGTGTTTTCCACTTCGGTCATCTGGTCGAGTACAGCTTCCAAATCAGTTTGTTCATTATCTGACTTATATGCAAATATATTATTTAAATGCAAAAAAGCAATATTTTTTGAATCTTTTTTCTTTGACGTTTTTTTCTTCTTGAACAGCACCCACAGAACATACCCGTAATAGATTAGGGCCAAACCTATCAATATGTACCAGTAGCTGCTCAAAGTTTTCTATTTTTGTTCTATTATGTTTATCAGTTTTCTATACTTTTTATCTATAAAATCTTCCAAAACCTTTCTTATCAAGTCATTGCGATGGGTTTTTATGTCCAATTTATAGGATGCCCCCTGTGCCAATTTTTCATATTTTCCCATGCAGTCCTTACTTAAGGAAAGCACGAAGGATTCCTTTCTATCGCGAAAGTTTTCCGTGCGTAGGAACAATTTAAATTGTCGAACCGGGTACTCGTCGGTCATTGAAGAATTTTTGGATGTCATCCCTTTATGATTCTCAATGACTGCGGTTTCTTTCGTATTCCTAACGGTTTTAGGCTCAAAATGTTGTTTGGACCCACTCGGCGTTTCCTCAATCGAACGCTCACTTTTCAAGGTCTTCAGCACATTCACGGTTTCTTTGTTCTGTTCCGCCATTTTTTGGATCAGACCTAGTGTATTTACTTTTTTTCCTCTTTTCATAGTATTGCGCTATTTTGTTAGTTGGCTTACTTCCTCAAAGAAATGTTTGATATCTTTTTCGCCCCTTTCTTTATGCTCAGGTATGGGGTACAGTGTATTCCGATATCTTTCCTTGTAGATGGTCTTGTCCTTGACTACACTGGTCATCATGGGAATACCCGCCTCTTTAAATTGCTGGCGCAGCACCGCAAACTTGTTTCTTTTGACCAGCTTGTACTTGTTGAAAAAAAGATGGATGCTCTTTAATACACGCTCTTCATTATCAAGGAAATTATTTTTCAACGTGAAATAAAAGTGTGAAGTGCTGTCTATTTCCAGTTCGTCATGGTCAAAGGGCACAAAAACATGTTCCACATACATTAGCCCTTTGACCATCTCTACATTCAAACTGCCAGGAAGGTCGAGAATTATATAATCCACTTGGCCATAGTACTTCAGGATGGCATCCTGTAGATTCTGAACGGTTACTGGTTCAATAGGATAAAGTTCCAAACCTGCCCTTTCTTCGGCATCCAACATTTCCATTTCCCGATTCCGTTTTTTGTAGATGGAGTATTGAGGATTATCGGCATCCAAAAGCACAATTTTTTGCTGCTTTGCATAGAAAAGATTTGAAGCTAGAATAATGTTCAATGTCGTTTTTCCGATACCACCTTTTTCGCCTACCACACTAATAATCTTTGTATCCATAATCCGTTATTTAGTTCTTTCAATAATTAGTTAAATGATGAAATAATCAAGGCATTGTTTAATGACCTAAATCCCTAATTAATTATATAATTATTGAGAAATATATAATTATAATTTGTTAATAACTAGATGTTTATGAAAAATAATTTGGGCTAAAACCATATGAGGCCAAATGAATCTAAATGGATCCACAACGTGGTTTCATTTGGCTTAAGGACGAATCTATTTTTATGATATTTCGATGATTTTCTTGAAATGTATAAAGGTCCAATAATGCAAATAGGACCGATTTTTTAAATAATGATCTTGAAAAAATAGGATGGCTGTATCTAGAGCATTTTTGGGTTCAAACACAGTATGACCGATGGGTAAAATCAAAAGAATGTGTAGCCCTTGTTCCTGTGGAAGCCAAGAAATGCCTATCGGCCTCCTTGGCATCCTCGGAACCGCTCAAAAGCCCATGGGACAAAAAAGTCCCATGCACTTTTTTTGCCCAGGCACGGTATTTAAGTTTGCTGTATCGTTTATTATCATTTGAGATGGTGCATATCATAAAATGAATCCGTTATGGGGGCAATAGGTTGTCTTGACAACCCTACTTAAGATGGTAAAAACAATCGTTCGCTGTTATCCAAGATGTTATAATGTCCATAATTAATTTGATGGTACATTTATACCTTAAATATCCCATTTACTTTCGGTAATAATTTCGTATATTGAAATTCAGAGAATTTCGCAAGTTATGTTTTAAGTATCTTAAAACTACTACTTCTAACGAAGTGAAAAATGCGGTTATACCGTTAAACCAGAGAAATGGCACGTAAAACAGGCAGAAAACCTTTAGGCAATAAAAAGCGGATACATGGCATAGTGCTCCGCTTTAATGATTCGGAACTGCAAATGGTCAAGGAGACCATGGGAACCTACAACCTCGATTTTACCAAAAGGGGAGTAGTGGCCCCTTTTTTAAGGCGGCTGATACTTGATAAACAACAGGCCGAGGACACCAAAAAACTGCCCGGACCTTCGGCAAACCTCATTTATCAAATCAATAGGATCGGCACCAATATAAACCAGCTTACAGCAACTGCACATGCCAAAAATTTGAGAAGCCCATCCGCAAAGTTGGATGCTGAAATCGAAAAAACGAATACCTTATTGATGCAAATTTTGGAACTGTTAAGTGAAAAATTACCATAAATGATCGGTCGTATTCTATATCGCGAGACCGTACATGGGGTATTGAACTATGTTTTTGGAAAGAACGGAAGTACCATTTTGGGCTTTCAGAACACGATATCGGAATTTGGCACCACCCCTAAATTTTTCGCGAATACATTACATTTTCAGGGCCAACGCCATGATTCGGCCAGTCGATATGCCCATATTACCCTCAACCTGCCCCATGGGGAGCATCTTGACGACAAAACGTTCTATAAGGTTGCCAAGGATTATATGGATGAAATGGGATACGGGGAACAGCCCTACGTCGTGGTACGCCATAGCGATACCATCCATGAGCATGTACACCTTGTATCTACCACCGTGAACGAATCCGGTACGCTCATCAATTTGCGCAACGATTACCATAGAAATGTAGCCACCCAAAGGTTTTTGGAGAAAAAATACGGTCTCTCTCCTTCGCCGGGCACAAAGGTTCAAAGGGACCTTCCGAAGTACCGTTTGCCCGAACTACAGCTTTCTGTCGATGAAAATAACGGGACTAAATTCTATATGCAGGATGTAATCAACGGCCTGTTGCAGAAATATAAAGTTCGGGGTTTTGAAGAGCTGGCGCGATTGGCAAAACCTTACCATATCGTCGTAAGGACGATGACCCATGCCAGCGGAAGGGTAGGGGTGGCCTACGGCATCGACAACCAAAAACAATACAATACCCAGTTCATAAACGGCTATGTCGTCCATCCTGAACTGAGTGGGCCAAAACTAAGGACCATCTTTGAAAAATACAGCAAATCAAAGCTTTTACCCATGCACAAAAAACGTTTGGAAAAGCAACTGCTGACCACATTTAAACTCTTCAATAATATTAAGACCGAGGATTTGCCCGATGTCCTGAAATCTTATCAGAACATCGATTGTCAGCTACTATATGGAAGGAATAGGCAATTGGCGGACTTTATTATATATGATAAGTCGGGATATACTTTTAAGGCATCCGAGATAAGCCTGCAACACGATTGGCCCAATAATTCCCGATTGAGTGGAGACCAGTCCTCCGAGACCCACATTGATATTGGGAGTAATCAGTTTAGCCTTGAAATCAAAAAACTGATAAAGAACGCTTTCTACAAATCGTATCTGGGCACAAATAAAAGCAAGGAGCTATTGTCGGAATTTGTTGTAAACAGAAATCTTAAGGACTTGCTGCCACTTATAGCACGTACTGAGCACTATTCTTTTTTGAACCACTATCTAGGTGCAAATAACGGAAAAATGTTGCCCAAGACCCTTAAAAATAGGTTTGATGACATTCGAGCCGAATTCGCGAAGACCGAATCGAAAAGGGAAATCAAAAAACTGGAAATAAGGACGGGGTTGATTAAAAAGGTGCTGGAAAAATCGGTTTTTGACATAACCAACGATACGAACATCGCATTTTATCTACTACGGGGGTTAGGTCTAAAATATCATCACGGCAACGTTACCTTTTTGAATTCTGGCACACATTCCATTCCCCTTACATTGCAAGGAATAATTCCCTCCAATTCCGATGAAGCCTATATTTCCACCGGGTCCATCAACCAAAATGAAAAGGTGTTGGAAATGCTAACAGCGGACGATAGCACAAAAGCCATGGATTTAAATCCAACATCATTTTTCCTGCCGATATTGATGCCGGAATTATATGGGAGCATGACCAAAACGTTTCGAACGGGTTACGAGAAAAAGAGTTTAAAGGCCTTTCATAAGGCAATGGAAGGATTCAATATCCTATTTGAAAAATCCCCAACCGATTATATAAGGCTTTTCAATGCCAGAGGTTTCTTTTTTGAAGCACGGGGAGATAAAATCCATGTAGCATCCATCTATTCCAAATATCCGGTCAGTGTTCCATTACGTAAAAACACTAATGAATATCTCAGTTCCCTGAAAAATTTGGATGATGTACTGAAAGAACAACGCACGGCCATGGATAGTATAAAAAAGCAGGGACGAGGGCAGCTTAAAAACCTATGGGTCTCTTATTTAATGGAAAAGCAGTGGTACGGAAAGGTTGCCTACATAATGGTCTATGAAGGTATTCAACCCAATTTACATCCTGAAACGATGGAGTACCATATGGAAAACGGCTTACGGGAAAAATTGATCGAGATGTCAAACCGAAAAGTTAGTGCCGAACAGGCCTCATTGCTACGAAAAAGTGTTTATGCATTCAGTTCACTTCTAGGTGGCGATTATAAAGAAGAAGACGTCTTTAACGGGTTTAAGGACGAGTTTACTGACTACTCGAAATATAAATCTTTATTTATCTAGGAAAAGACACCTTATCGGGATTTGGTTTTGGCGAAACACTTTTTCAGACAACAGGCTGGTACCTATAAGTACCACCATCCACCAAAGCTACGACCCGCGACGTGGTCGACTCGGTAATCTGCGAAACACTGTCGGCATAGAATAGTCTTACGATAACTTTTGGGTTGTTGAAATAGGGTGGTTCCCCTCTCAAGGGCTGCCCTTCGTCAATTCCGGCTATGAACATGACCTGGCCTATGGATTGCCATGATTTCGCCTTGATGAAGAACCCATATTTCAATTCAGCTTCGTAGTATTGTTCGTAAATATTTAAAAGACCATCAGAATTCATACCCTGCTTATTTTAAGCTCCTTGTATCACGGAGAATTTTATTAATAAAGTGTTTCAAAAAACATGGCTAGTGTCGTTAATTTAGAAGTTGAAGCCAATGTCATGATTTTGGGGACGCAATAAAAATTGATTATTTGCGCCTCTTATTTTCAACTAAATATCCCAAATTCTTTAATTATCCCTAAGAGCTTGACTTTTCGAAAAGCCAGTTGGAGTTAACCAAAACTCCATCACTCCATGCCGAGATTTTTATATTTTTTATCGAGGATTTTCTAGTCCGTTTTAATCTCACATCATAGACATTTGCTCTTTCGTCGTTTAGTTCTCGTATTGAGTGCCATATCTTTTGGACTACGAGTTTTTCTCCCAGCTCTATTTTTGATCTAGGGTCCTTTGAAATTACTGTTAGAATATCCCCAGGTCTTGCATTGAACCATAGTCTGGCCTGTTTCAAATTTTCCTCAACTTTGGCTTTTTCCTTACTTTTACGCCAATTTGGGTAAAGAAGTCCTGAACTTGATAAGGATTTATATTCCGAATTGGTCAATCCATTTCTACACCAATCGGCGAACTCAAGTAATTCTTCCATGGTAAACTTTTTTGCGGGACGCTTCATTTTATTGGTTTGAAATATAAAGTCATTGAAATATTGAATTGGTACACGAGTTTAAATTTCCCATCGTAACCTGGTTACTTATATCCAATACGTTTTCTGGGCCCGGTCTCTTTGACGATAAGCTTTTTGATCGCGTCAAAGACCACTTTGAACTGCTGGTCGTATTTCCGTTCCATAGCCAGTATTTGTTTCTCCAGCTCCTTGTTCGATTGAAAAAGCTTTCTGAGTTGGACAAAGGTTCTCATTATAGCGATATTGACATCAAGTGCCTTTTGGCTTCTAAGTACACTGGAAAGCATAGCCACCCCTTGTTCGGTAAAGGCCATGGGAACGGCCCCACCTAAAATACTTCTGTTGGGTATCACATTCTGTGATACCAGTTCATCTATCTCAGGGACGCTGAGCTCGAACATGAAATCCTCCGGAAACCTGTCGAGGTTCCGTTTGACCTGCTGTTTTAACGATCTTGTTTCCACTTCGTATAATCTTGCCAAATAAAAATCCAAGATTACCTTGTGCCCCCTTAAATAATGGATTGTTTCGGCAATGGTTTCTGATACGATCTTTGTCATATTTGGTCGGTTTTGGGGTATCACAAATTGTGATACCCCTCTTTAAATTTTCTTCTTGAAGGTCATTAAGGCATCCACTATAGAGGACTCCAATTCCTTATATTCCTCCTGTACATCCGTTTGGTACACCACGTTCTCGCCGATATTGTGCTTTTCGATAAACTCGTTATCGTACGAAAAGATCCACATCATATTATAGCCCAACGTATAATAATATAGTGCCAGCTTTATAGTGGTAAGGGAAATGGTTCCCCTTTCGACGTTCGCGATGGTCATGGGATTCATATCAAAACGCTCCGCAAGTTTTTTCATTGAGAATTGACTCGTAATTTGATTGTCGGTGTCCTTCTTGACCAGTTCTTCGCGTATCATACGCAAACGCTCCCCGATGTAAGCAAAGTCCTTCTTTGACCCTTTCATGATTTTTTCTATATCTTCCATACTATTTAGTTTACTAGTTTATATGACACTTCAGCTATCGGCATTCTTGATTGGTGAATTTGAGGCTATGCTAAGTTGCTATTCATTATTCTTCTTTGGTTTCGACCGGAAAACTCGAATATAAAGCCTCCAGATCCTCTTGTTCGGCAGCGGCGAACAAATTCACTTCCTGGCTTGCCGACACCTTTTCGAATGTCGGGATTTGATGGACCTTTAAGAACGCATCTGCCAATTCCCTGCTCGGCTTCTTACGATATTCTTTCATGAAATGCGCTGCGATGGCCTCTTCCTTCTCTAGGGATTCCCCGATCTGATCACCCATTTTATTTTTATCGAAAACGGTGGATTCGAGTTGCTTTCCCGTGCTTATCAAATATTCCTCCTGAACTAAAGTATCGATATCCTTAATGACTTTCAAAAAATTGATATCCAACACATTATCGATTTCCTTGTCAATGTACATCCGGTCCACTAACTTAAAAATGAAAGCCTTTAGATCTTCTTTTGAAGTTTTCCTTCTTGAAAGCTCTTCCAAACGGGGCAGGTGGTCAAAAAGTTTCAGTTCACGTACCAATGCTATGAACTGCATACGTTTTATGGTATTGGAATAGTGCTTATGGGCAAACTCCTTTAGATATACATTGTAAAAATCAATATAGTCCAATTGCTGGAAATCGATTGCATGGACATTATCGAAAAAATCAAGGGTCCCAATAAGTCGTAGCTTTCCTTCGACCAACTCTTTATGGTTCTTGCATTTAAAATGGGTATGTACGGGAATATCGTATCTACCTTGAATTTTCTTCGAGGCCATATTAGGTCTTATCTGGCCGAAACATAGTTTTTGTTCAATGGGATTTTCAAAGGTGTCGGCAACGATTCCCCCAAAATGACCTGTGGACATGCTCGTAATCTTACTCTTCGGCAGCAGTTCGGAGAGAATGGTACTATAATTGACCGTAGTGTCGTTATTGGAAACCGTTTTGCTCTTTTTTTCCTGATGTATCCTACCGAATATTTCACTTATCCGTCTTGCGGTTTCTCCTTTGGCGGCCCCACTGAAAACGTTCGAGCAATTGTCGAATATAACCTCCGCAAGTTCTCTACCGTAATCCGCGATCAGTTGCGTGACGCTCTGGATGCCCAATATGGTAGCGATATAGTGCGACCTTCCGGTATCGATTATCTTTCGAAGCCCCATAATAAAGACAGTCGGGACTTCATCGAAAATCAATCCTAACGGTCTTCCCCCGGGTTTATTGACTACTTGCAAGGTCTTATTGATGTAGAGGCCGATAGGGGCCGCGTAGACTTCCGAACGGTCAGGATTGTTTTGGATACACACGATTTTAGGTTTTTTGGGATTGTTGATATCCAGGCGAAAATCGTTACCGGTCATGATATAGTAGATTTCCTTGTTGGCCAACATCGATAGTGAAATTTGTGCGCTCGCGGTCTGCCCTGCCAATTGCTGGCCCGCTTGTCTTTCCATGGCATCCTTAAATGGAATCATCAAGGTGCGTACCTCCAGGTCCTGCATCATGATTTCCAACAGGTACTCGATGTTGACCATGGATAAGGTAATGGCGTGGGGAAGCGTACATATGTTCTTGCCCAATTCCTCGGATTTCTTCTTCAAGTACCAAATCAGTCCCGAAACGAAACTTATGGCGCTCTTCGCGAAGAAATCGCTGCGCTTTATCCAATCCTTGTTCAGGTTTTTCATGATAACGGTGGCCGCATCCGCAGCATCGGACTGGTTCTTCATCAAATACGGATCGATGGGATTGCAACGGTTCGACTTTTCGATGTTATCAAAACTTATGACGTAGAATTCCGGAATTTTTACGGTTCGGGGGACCTTGTCATTTTCGGGCCGTTCCCTTTTTCTTCTGAGGTAGTTGTAGGCGATTTTGCTCAGGGTGTCGAATTTAAAATCATAGAGCAGCATGGTAAAATCCTTTTCTATCATTTGCTCGATAATTTCCTCGATCAAGGCAAAGGACTTTCCGCTACCTGGCGTACCGATAATCAACAAAGCGCGAAAAAGGTTGACAAAATTTATCCAGCCCTTTCTTAATCTCCCTTTATACCTATATTCATAAGGTATGTTTACCGAATGTTCGGTGTCCACACGTTTTTCCGTTTGCCGAAACATCTCGTTCCGGTCATTGAAAGGGTCGTCATCGACCATGTTGCCGAAATTCATCGTTTGGAAAATATGAACCGTACCGGACACGGTAAATAGGAACCCTAAAAAATAGAGACCTGCGGACAACCACAACATACCGATATGGTTCGTTTTAAAATATGCAGATATTAAAAGAAGCATACAGCCCATACCAAAATACGAAAGGCCACCGGAGAGCGATTTGCCTTCCTGTTTTTTAGGGTTGTATAACAAGACCGCACCAAAAATGCACATCACCAACAATCCCCTGCTTTTCAGGGGGCTTTGTAAGGGTCCAAATCGCATCAAGAACCGATAAACTATTTCGGAAAGATTGGAATCCAACTGCCGGTCCTGCAGGATGGGATAGTAGCCCGTAAAACCTATTACCGTAAATACCAGCACGGATAGTAGCATTGCCGAAAAAGCCAGATTCTTGTCCTTCATGTTGAAAACTTCAGGGTTGGAATGAAATTGAAGGACTAATTGAACATACGTTCCTTCCATTGCTCTACCACTATGTTGGACGCAAGGACGAAAGATACTTCATTCGACTTTATGTAGTCTATGGTCTTATCCATCAATAGACCGGCCTGATCGTTGATGAATTGGGCATAGGTATCCGCTTTTTGCAGACGGTGCTTTAGTTCGATATCGTTCTCTTCGACGAGTTCGTCCAAGAGGGCGACATAATATTGGTTGTCCTGTAGTTCTTCCGATAGTGGTTCCATGATATTCATGCGATATGGTTTTGTAAGTTATCGTTTTTCTTTGTTCTTTCATCCTCCCTTTCCCTGGAAAGAAAAGCGGTGTTCTTAAAATGGGAGACAATGGCCAAATAGGGGATGGCATACGTATAGGTCAACCCGAAATCACATTCGACGCCATTTGGCTTTATGGACTTGATGGTTCCTTTGTTCGTTGCGCCCTCTGGACCCTTGGGCGATTTCAATTCGATTTGATCGCCAATCCCCAATTCCTTGGGTACGACTTTTTCCATTTTTATAAATTTTGTTTTTTTCGAAACCATGAGGTCGTCGTTCCAGTCCTTTCCGTTTGATTTATGGATGTTGGCGGTAAAAGGGAGATACAGGCCGTTAATGGCGTCGAGTAAGGTCTTGAATACATTTTGTTGCCGTATGATATGGGTAGTATTGATTACTTCCTGTAAAGAGAATTCCAAAAGCAATTTATCGGAGAACCCCACACATCGAACCAAACCAAAAACATGGTTATCCCTACGGAGGTCAGAGGTCAATTTTTCCTCCAAGAGATTTTTGTGGGATGCAATCCGATTTCGCACTTTTTCAGTATAATGGATGCTCAAACTGACATTGCCATTTTTGAACGAGGCTTCCGCATAGAGGTCCGTATTGTTTTGATTGATCAGGGCCGTAAAGATCTTTAGGTCATACTCATGGCCAGATATGTCATTGTCCATGATGGATTTGAGTTCGAGGCCTTTATTTTGTAGCATTGGCGTAATCAATTGCATGAAGAATTGTAGTTTTTCCCTGTGCACGTTCCCACCGAAGGAAACGTAGAAATCATCCTTTTTGCCATGAAGTTCTTGGTAGGAAAGAAGGTCTATACCGCTTTCCCCGAAAATAATTCTGGTCGGCCTTGCCATGATTTTGGAATGAAAAAGAAAATGATCTTTTTGATTCAATACAAGACGGAACTTTTTTACTTTATTGTCGGCCCTTCTGCGGTAGGGCTTGTTATAGAGGATATAGTTTTTTGGGTCGCCCGCCAAATCATATTTGGGAAAGGCGATGTTGGCGATTCTACCGCCGTTGTCCCTAATGTGATAGGCATTGAAAATGCGGCCCCTAAAGAGCGGACTGTTTATGGTAGCTTTGCAGATTCCCCGATGGATCCGTAAATAGTTTGAATTCCGTAACGGGACTATATTGTATTTTTCTTCCAACGATTTTAAGAAAGCATTCGATTTTGTGATTTTGATAACGGTGTTCCCTAGATCGTAGGTTCGATTGGTTATTTCCAAACCGCTTTCTATGGCTTTGTAGAAATTGGCACTACGTTGCAAAAGGTATTTAAAGAACAGGCCCTTGTCGCAGGAATCGTTCCGGTTGAAGTAGGTCATGGGTTTGCGCATCGTCTGCAGTACAATGCGGTCCTCGTCATTTTGAAACTCCATAGACCCGGCACTTTGTTGTACCAACTTGTATCCGTTCTGATGTAGGTACATCGGAAAATTAGCCTCTTCATTGATCTGGGCAATCAAATTTTTATAGTGTTGCGGGTTATCCCCGTAGTTTGGACTTTGCATGGAAAGGTTTTAAAATGGCCGACACACCAAGCATGTCGGCCATTACATTGAGTTGGTAATTATTGGATTACATACTTATGGCGTTGCTAGGCTGTTTCTTTTTTTTTCGCCGCTTACCGTTATCGCATCCTTGGTTTCCATATCCTTGACCTTTGCTTTTTCCAAAGATTTAGTAATAAAGCGCTCGGCTCTCGGGCTGTAGCTGACCATATAGGTCAAGGGCCCCTTCTTGGTTGCCTTGATCGTTATTTTCGTCTCCTTGCCCTGATTTAAGGAATCCGCCTGTTCTTGGGTCAATTGTTGCCCATAGAGATAGGTGCTGGACGACAAAGCCGATTTTGTACGGATGTCGTTCAGTTTTGGCTCGTAATAGGCCAGTTTCGTGAACGATTCTCCATTGGAGGAACGGCCCTCAAAGGAAACGAACCGGCCCTCATTGACCATTTTGTCAAACTCGGCCTGTGTAAACTGGTGGTTGTATGCCTTGGCCTGGGCCAAGGTTACCTCCTCCTTGCGCTTGATTTGAACATCCAATCGGGAACCAGAAGTGGGGCTGTATACCATTTGCACCATTTTAACGCTTTCCTTGATGACACCATCTTTTGGATACGCGGATTTATGGAGGTATTCTTCCCCTCTTACGATGGCATCCTGCACATTCTCGGGGAGCTTGGCAAAACTGATATACGCACCTTCAAGCCGTTCTTTGGCCTCGCCCAACGCAAATCGCTGCGCAGGAGACTTTTGCATTTCGAGATATTCGCTCTGCTTATCGATTTCAAAGGTCAGATTGTCGGCCGTCTTCACTTTGTACGTTGTGTCGTTGACGGCGACCGCATCGCCTTTCTGCCATGCCTGATTGAGTTTTACGAACACTTTTTCTACTTGTTTTTCCATTTTTGAGTGATTTTTAATTGTTAAGGAATTTTTAATTAAGTACTTTTGAGTAACGAGCATTTCAGGAGTGATTTGCTAGTTAAGGAACGGAAAAGGGGCGGGAGCGCCCTTTTTCCATTTTTTTTATAGTGCGATTCTATATTCTTTCAACTGCACCTCCTTTCCGCTTTTGGATCGATGTTCCATGGTCTCCCATTCCGAATACCAATTACCGGACTTGGGTTTTAGAATATCTATCGCCTTGTTCAAATAGTTTTTATAGTACGACCAGACCAAAAGTTTAATGGCGTTCGTCTCCAAGGGCAATCGCACCTTGATACTTTCCTCGTTTTTGGAAACCGAGATTCCGTACCGGTTCAATCGATGCTGGTCGAGTATGTTGTTATATCTTAAAAAGCTTTGGGCCAGTTCCTTATTGTACCTTTTCGTATGGTCATAAAATCTGGAAAAGGCTTTTTTGTCGCCAATAGGGAATCTTAGTACCATATCCCTGTCCGTCAACGACAATTTGAATCCGGAATCCTTTATGAAGGTTATGAAATGAAGGTCCCGTAAATAACCTTCTATTTTCTTTTCTCCGGTAAAACTAAGCATAATCTTGTCCACTTTAACGGTTTGCCGTATTTGAAAAAGAATATCGGTTGTTTGTGAATTTATTTCTCCCAACGCCATATACACCACGTTTTTCAATTGGAATTTTTTATGAAAGGCCAAGGCCTCCTTGGGATTCTTGAAAAGAAAGAGTCCGTCAATTTTCTTGGGTATATTGGAATACCATAAGGCATGCTTCGCAGCTGATTCCCGGTAGGGGGCCACATTTTTGCCCGCGTCGACGAAATACCCGCAAACGGTATTCTGCATATTGAACAGGGGGAAAAGAATCTCCCCTTTTTCGTTTAGGAACATACGGCCGGTAAAAGAGGGTAAATCGGCAGCATCACCGTACAGGCCTTCGCCATTATTTTGGATGGGAAGTCTATAAGAATCGAAATGATTGAAATCCTTGGGCACTTTTTTGAACTCACCCTTCCAATCCCTTGATATGGTCAAAGCGTCAGTCTCCAATACCTTTGTATGGTAGGCCGCTACCTTGTCCCATAGCATTTCTTTTTGTACGCCCTCAATTTTCGAGACGTGTTCGGTGATCAGATCTGTTGCCGAGAGTTTTTCCTTCGGACGTTGGGCCTTATAGTACAAAAAGCCCTCTTCTGTATATATGACTATATAATACAGTCCGGCATTTTCGAAAATGCGATGGGTCTTTTCCGTTCGAATACTTTGGAAACCCAAGTGTTCAAAAAGTTTGGGGAGATGAATCCTATAGTCTTCCACAAGCCATTTGTTCATCATATCCTATTAATGTTTGTGTATTTGCATTAAAATAATATATTTGCTTATAAATACAAATATATGAATTTTTTTGAATTCACAACATTTCGAACAAAAAATATCATCTTGGGCATTTGGGAATGCTTGAAACAATTGGGAAGAAAGGAGTTGGCCTATCTTCTTTTATTGACGCTTGTATGCCTTGTGTATTTTGTACAGGGAGATCACAAGATGTCGGAAACGAGACTGCATGACGCCACCGTTGCCATGGCCCAGTATCAAGAACGCCTAAAACTGAATATAAATTCCGATTATGGCGATTCACTGACCGTTCAAAAAGAGCGGGAACAACTACTGATGGCCATCGAGGAACGCATCGTGACGTATCTCTATCAAATTCCCGATTATTCCTATATAGGTTCACTGGAAACGTACTTGAAATGTCGCCACGTACTATTGGAGCAACTCCCTTCCGCCGTTCCCTTGGAAAAAGGAGATTATATACTTTCGAGCGATTACGGTATTCGGAGCCATCCGATTTCCGGAAAGACAAAAAAACATTTTGGAATCGATTTGGCCGCATCCAACGGCAAACCCGTCTACGCATCGGCCTCCGGTATCATTACCGATATTTTCTATTCCGATAAGGGCTATGGAACCCATATCATAATCAAGCACCGATTCGGTTTTCAGACCCTTTATGGGCATCTGGATAAAGTTTTGGCCCATAAGGGCCAAAAGGTCGAACAGCATGAACTCATCGCTACCGTGGGAAGTTCGGGAAGTTCCACTGGCTACCACTTACATTACGAGACCATCAAAAATCAAGTAAAGATCGATCCGAGACCCTCACTTGCCTTAAAGAAGAAGATATATGAACATGTAATCCAAATAAATCCAAATAAAGATGGAGAAGAATAGCATAAAACGTTGGCAGAAGGTACTGCGTTCGGCAAGAAGGCTGTACCATTCCGTAAATAACTATAGGATGAGCGCTAAAGACCCCGATTTCAGGGATTTCAGCCTTCTGGAATACGACAAAGTAACACCTGAAGAGGTAAACGATGCGAAACGATTGGGTTTCATGAAACAACTCCAGCTTGCAAAAAGGGGATATGTAGATAAGAACCTTAAATTACAATTGGTAGCCGCAAAACGGAAAGAACGTTTTATAGAACAAGACCACAAGATTGTTCCCTTCGGAAATCTTCGGGTCATGGAAGGGGAAAAGCTAGTGGCCATGATGCAATTGGGCTTTGACACCCTTAACGAAACTTTCTGCGTAGCCTATCGCAATCATGAAAATATTCCCCTATGGAAACCTTATGACACGGTAAGATTGGAACGGTACTTTGGTGCACTGCATCCGGAAATGGGCAATAAACTTAAATTAAGCCATATTTTTTTCGATATAGGTGCTCTGAAAGTCGGCCAAGATTACAAATTGGCGATTTGTCGGGTCTATAATGATGCCGTTCGGCAAACATTTCATAGCAACACCTATTTTCAAAATAGTATTTCCTCCCCAAAGGAAGACCTATTAGTGAACCCCAAAAACTATTTTGGCCAGCAATTTTATCTGTCCTTGTCGCAAGGGAAGGAAACCATAATGACATTGACCGAGGCGACCGACCTTTATTTTGTTTTTCAGTCATTTATGGAAACGGCACCGAAACAGGAATCCATTTATTTTGAAAAGCAAGAGTTTAAGAAGCGATTTCTCGATAGCGGAATTATAGTATTGGCCCATCTTAAACATGGACTCCGCCTAGGGGTTCAAAATGGAACGTTACAGATAGGGAAACATGACGGGGCAAATGGAAAGGGGCGTTTACGCTGGGAAAATTTTGAAAGCCGGATGCAATCGGGTTCGCTCTCGGCCATTGAAAAGTACTATATATCGAAAGAGGTCATTTCAAAAAAGAACTTTTTGGTCGAAACGGATGCCATTTCCTTGAAATCCGACACCAATGAGGCCAGTCTAAAAAAGCACTATGGCACAGGAAAATGGCATTTTTTGGAAGGGAAACATCATCGGTCAGCAATGAATTCCAGACCGGTTGACGACTCGGTATTGGAACACATCAACCGAACCTATTCCCGAAGTACTAATTTCCAAACTGCGTTGGCAAAACTTCAAAAAAATCAAACCATACAAACTGCACAAATAAAACAACAATAGCATGGATCGGAATATGCTTATACATCAGGGCAACACCTTTGAGAAGGTAATGGAAACCATCGATTTTACCTACTACATGGATTTTAGCGAAGGGGACGATAACGGCAGTGTTATTCTATTCGATAGGGAAACACAAAAGTTGGTTTCGGATAACTATATGGCGAACCGTGATTTGTACGAAAACCTTTTGTACTACAATTACGAATGGATTTGTAAAAGGCTCAGATATGCCAGAAAATGTATGGTCGAAGAACACGGAATCGACCTTGCCAAGGAATATTTTCTCAAACATGAAAAAGAGTTCCAGGGAATTCTTTGCAGGTCTGAAAATATAACGGACAAATGCAATATGGCTTTACAAAAGGACTTGGGTTTTACGCTCTCAAGAAATGATCTGCAAGAAGTTCGCAAGCTTCTGAACAGTAACCAAAACAAAGGATTAATTATGTAACATAACCATCCGATCAAGTTCCTTAACTCACTCACTCAAAATGAAATACTCAAAAAAGAAGTACCTGGATTATTTGGTCAGGACGATTGAAGCACTCCACAGTCCTGAAAATCAATCCCATTTTTTCATCAACAATCCAGGATTCGGAAATATCTTCGACATTCTAAAAAATGATGCCTACCGGGCACAGCTCATTAGGATATTGGAGAAATATTATGGCGAAGAATACACAAACACCATTATCGGTAGCCTAAAAAAAGGATCGCTTAATTCTTTTTACACCCCCGAGCCGATTATCGATGCAATATCCCACTATTTAAAAACCCAAGGGTCCTTTACTCCTAAAACCATTCTTGAGCCAAGCGCCGGTAACGGGCTGTTCATTCGGGAATTGTTGAGGCGCTATCCCTCCGCGAAGTTTACCGCTTTTGAAAAGGAGATACTAACCGTACGAATATTGGAGCACAACTTCAGGTTCCGGCAGCGGGTCAAAATCTTCGGCGTTCCCTTTGAAAACCTTTCCCGGACCGATGCTGCGAAAAGCTATGACCTGGTCATCAGCAATGTGCCCTTTGGGGACAATAAAATATTCGACAGCGGTCTAATGGGCCATCCGTTACAAACCAAGATTTCCAGAAATATCCATTCCTATTTTGTCTACAGAAGTCTTGAATGTCTAAAACCTTCAGGTGTTTCCATTTTGATATGCACCAAGAATTTTATGGACAGGACCAAATACGTTCCAATTCGGGAGCATATCATCAAGCGAAACAATTTTATGGGTGGGGTGCGTCTGCCCGATACTACGTTTTCCAAAGAGAACACGGCTATTGTAACGGATATTCTGGTTTTCCAAAATAACCGGCGTATTGAAACTTCGAACGAACAGAAGAAAATAAACAGCTTGTTTGCCAACAGTTCAGAGCAAACCGTAGGGAAAAATAATGTTCAGATAAACGACTACTATACCGAATATACCTCCCAAATTATTGGAACTATCGAAGAAGGCGGTCTCTACAACAATGCGGACTACACCGTAAAAAGCGATAAAGGCTTGGCGCATATCGCTCTTGAAATCAAAGCGTTGATGGCAGGATTTACCGTGCAACCAAAGGCGCAAAAAAAGGCCACAATTCCGGCCATTGCCCCAAAACCTAAAGAAACCTCGCAGGCGGAAGAAACGGCCATCGGTATTTCCGGTGCTGACGATCCCGAACTTAAACCTGGAAATCTGACCATCAAGCAACAAAAACTCTATAAAGTAGAAGAGGAAAACGGTTTACGGTTATTGAAAGTAAAGCCCCGGGAGTTCGATAGGCTGTCAAAAATAATAGCGCTGCGGGATACCTATTTCAAATTTTTACGGGCACCCGAAGAACAGATCGACAAGGTAAGGGACGAGCTAGACTATCAATACGATGCCTTCAATTTCCAGTACGGGCGGCTCCATGACAAAGCCAACTATCCCTTTGTGACCTTGGATATTCAGGGGCCTTTGATTTTGGGGCTGGAAACACCGAAAGACGGAAACTTTATCAAATCGGAGGTTTTCAATAAATCATTCCGGTCGATTTCAAAAGAAAAGCCGCAAGAGCCGAAGAAAGTGCTCAGCTTGGAAGATGCCATTTATTATTCCCTGAACAAATTCAATCGAATAAAATTGGATTCCCTGGTTTCGAACACGGGCATGGAACAGGACGAAATCATAAAAAAGGCTTTGGATCTGCAACTATTGTTTTTGGACCCGAAGGAGCAGGGATGGGAACTGGCCCCCAAGTTCCTGTTTTTATCGGGAACCATTTACGAAAAACTGAATGCCTATCGCAAAAACGATTTTGGGGAATATCAGTCCTATGTGGACAAATCCTATATCGAACGTACTGTTGTTGCCTTGGAAAAGGTAAAGCCACCGATGACCCCTTACGAGGATCTGGATATCAAACTCCATGAACCGTGGTTTCCCATTGAATATACCCAAGCCTTCATTTTCGACACCTACCGCTCCTTGGTACATATCGCCTATAACGAGAGTACCTCCAAGTACATGGTCAAAATCGAAAAGACGGATTATGAGTATATCAAAAAATTCAGCGTGCGTACGGAACATCGCTATTACAATTTCAAAGAGATATTGGAAGGCGCATTGAACTCCACCATACCCTACGTCACAAAAGGCTCGAAACAATATAAGCGCACGGACAAGGCGAAAATGCAGGAAATACGCATCAAGTTCGACCTTATTTACAAGGAGTTTACCGCATACATCTTGGGCAAGCCTGAAATCAAGGCGCAATTGGAGCGTATTTTTTACAATACCTACGATGCCCAGGTCCATCCGAAATACGACGGTGACTACCTTCATTTTGAAGGGCTGCAATATTTTACCCCGTACAAAAGCCAAATGGATACGGTTGCGGGAATCATCGTAAACCAAGGCCTTTTGGTCAACAAGGAAGTCGGTTTTGGAAAAACCTTGGATATTGCCCTTACGACCCAGAAACTAAAGGAGCTGAACCTCTCGGAAAAGACATTGGTCATCGGTCTTCGCTCCACCGTGGTGCAATTGGAACGGGAGTTGTTAAATGCATTTCCCACGATGAAACTATTGGTGGCCCATGATAAGGTAGTAAACGGGAAGACAAAGCGAGACACCTTTTTTAAGAAAATAAAAAATGGCCGGCATGACGTCGTGCTGATGAGTCATGACACGTTTAAGTTCATACCCCAATCCCCCGAGATCATCCATGAAATCATAAGCGAGGAGCTGGCAAACCTTGAACGCGACCTTAGCGTAATCAACGAAAATAAATACGATGTAGGCAAAAGGGTGCTCAAAGGTCTGGAGAAACGAAAGGAAAACCTGAACGTAACCTTGGAGCAGGTCTATTACCAGATCAAAAGCAAACAGAACGATGCCATCGATTTTGAGCAGATGGGGTTTGAACATATTATGGTAGATGAATCCCACAAGTTCAAGAACCTGATGTACACAACAAGGCACCACAGGGTTGCGGGGCTGAATACCAACAAAGGCTCCGAACGCAGTAAAAACCTTTTGGTGGCCATCCGAACACTGCAGAGGGCAAAGACAAGGGATTTTCAGACCACTTTTCTATCGGGTACGCCCATTTCCAATTCCATTACGGAGGTCTATGTGCTGTTCAAATATCTAATCCCGCATAGAATGGAACAGATGAACATTACATCATTCGACCAATGGGCACAGGTCTTCGCCAACAAATCCTATGAATTTGAACCTACCGTCTCGGGGGATTATAAAGTTCGCGAACGCTTTCGTTCGTTCAAGAAAATGAAACTGTTGTCCTCACTGTACAATGAGATTTCCATAATTGTCAACGGAACCACGCACCAAATCGATAGGCCCAAAATGCAGCTCGATGTGCACACGCTAAAACCCACGGCGGCCCAATTGGAATATTTTGAACAGATCAAGGAATTTCTAAGAACGGGGGACAGCAGCCTATTATATGGGGATAAGGACTATACGGAAGACCAAAAAAGCGCCCTCTCACTGATTGCCTTGCACCACATGAGAAACGCCTCCATAGACCCAAGGATGTTGAACCAGAACCTAGAAGATCCGGGCGATGCCAAACTGCAGAAAATAGCCTCCGAGGTATATGACACCTATAGGAAAACGGACGCTTTTAAAGGTACACAGGCCATTTTTTCGGACCTGGGCGTACCGAAAGACACATTTAATATTTACGATGAACTCAAACGCATTCTGACCGAAGAATTCGATATTCCCAAAGAAGAAGTGGTATTTATCCATGATTTCAAGACCGACAACAAGCGGCTGGAATGCTTTAAGCAAGTGAACGAAGGCACTTATAGGGTCATCATCGGTTCTACTGAAAAGTTGGGGACCGGTACCAATATCCAAGAAAGATTGGTACGCATCCATCACGTGGACATTCCCTATCGTCCGACGGACATCGACCAACGAAACGGTAGGGGAGTCCGTAAAGGCAATATTGGCGCAAAGCAGCATTTTGGGGACAAGGTCGTTGTTTCCTTTTACATTGTCGAAAACTGTACCGATGCCCTCATGCTCAACAACGTCAACATCAAGAAAAATTTTATCGAGCAATTGACCAATGGCACCATACAGTTCAATCGGCTGGATATGGGCGCGGTAAACGATGAGGGCACCATAGATTACAAAACGCTCTTGGCGGTCGCAAAGAACGACCCGTTGTATCTGGAAAAAGAGGAATTGGGCAAAGAATTGGACGAACTGGAACTGGAACGATCCATTTTCAAGAAGAACCGTTTGGAGGCCAAGAACAATATCGCCTTTTATGAAACCGAACTGACAAGAACGACAAAGAATATTGACAAACTTGAAAAAGACCTGTCCTTGTGGACCACGCTGCAAGAAAAGGACGTTTACTATAGTGCATTGGGAAAGGCACTTGATAGCCCCGATACCATGGATGCCAATATGTTGGGCCAAATACTTAATTCGAGGTTACAGGCCAAACGGGAAGAAGTTGGCCAGCATACCATTATGACTATATCCAATGCAAGACTGGTTCTTGACGTAGAAGACAAATTGCACCACCGCTTATTGGTACTTACCCCGAATGCCTCCTATGGTTATGGTTCCAAGAGAATCGTGGCCAACTGGCAAAGCCTGACCGACTATGTTTACAATGCCCTATCCAAAATCCCGAAATCCCTCTTGGCACAAAAGGAACATCTGGCCGAGTACAAAAAATCCATAAAGGCCAACCGGAAAGTATTGGAACTTGAATTCGACAAGACCGAAAAACTGGCATTGGTTCAGAAAAGGCTCGTAGAAATCAATACCGACCTTGATGAAAAGTACGATGCCGAACCGGAGGAAAAAGAAGAGAAATGTAACTCACAAAGTGCACGGTCACAGAATATAAACATGAACCAAGAAATTTCAATGTAAGGTTTAGGGCGTTGCCCGGGCTATCCGCTATATCGCCCTTGCGGGCCCCAAGGTTTCGTAAGCCCAAAAAGAGCTCCGTTGTCGCTTTCTTGGGCAACGAACCCTAACGGCCCGCCGCGTTCGATGCCGCTGCTATCCCTAACGCTTGCTTTTTACTCCTTGACCATTCTCTCCGTAAAACGCCTTATAGGCGATTGATTTTCATTTCGTTCTAACCAATCATTAAATAAATTCAGCTCAGAAGCTCCACAGTTAATTACATATTCAACACCCATAATTACAAGAACGAAATAATATATGCCCGGTTCGATGATTAAGAAATCCAATTCGTGAAGTACTTCGTAGGGTTTAGGATTGAATATAGGGTCTACAAACCGCGCCTCTTCGGAATAAATTCTACGCTGACTATAAATCCATTGTTCTCCTTTTCCAAACCGGGCATATTCACGTAATGGGTCTAATTCGGACATATCAATAACTTCATTCAGATTTGACTGGTTATGACCTGCTTTTAAAGCAAATAACTCCAGAGCGGTCTTTGCAAGAAAACGGGACATTTGGTAGTTTTTGTTTTCAGGCATATCCACCACTTCAAACATTAATTTATTGACCTTCTTGTTGCGTATTAAGTTTATTACTTTAGTATCATCGCCTCTAAAACCCAAACTATCCCCATCCATATACATATCAAACCAGCCACCATCTTTATGCGGAAATAGGGTTTTGTATGGGATGTTACGCTCTTTTTTAGATTTGATATTGTTTCTAAATCTTACATTTTGGAAATACTTCATCTCCAATAATGGTTTCTCAATTTTCACGGCAAAATATTGGTTACATTCATCACATACCACACCAGGTCGAAGAATCAATTCTTTATTGCCTAACGATTCTGGAATGATATGCTGAATACTTGAAGACCTGCCGGACGATTTCTTGCAGAAAATACAACGCATAATTCAAAAAATTAAAATAAGCTAGTTTGTATTTCAATACCCGGTGTGAAAGTTCCAATTATCATAAATGGATTTTTAGAACGATAATGAAATGCCTTGGTTGTGCCCAAATACAAATGCAAATCTTTTTTCAAAGCAAAATAGTCGAAGTATTTCTGCCTGACTTTCTCAACGGCAACCGCTTCATTTCCTTCTGCTGCCGCAAGTGTGTTTCTAAATAGTGCTCCAATTTCCCAATCTTCAATCATCATTGTACTTGACACCCCGTTTTCATCTTCAATTACATAAGAGAATTTATATGGAAGTTTTGCCACAACCTCGAAGGGTTCTTCTTCCATTTCGAATAAATTCCCTTGTTCTTGTAGCGCTTTTTGTTCATCTAATTTTTTCTTATCCCATTCGGCCGAAACTTTCTCGACTTTGAAATCGGTTACCTTAGCAGGTTTAAAGACGGCTAGGGATGTGCAGATGTCCTTATCGTGTGCTTCGGCTATAAGTGCCTTGATATCCGTATAAACTTTTCCAAGAACAATTTGTTTGCGTTTATACCAATTGCCTTTGGTATCAATTGTATTCAGAAGTGTAATCGGTGTGTCAATAGTGGCCGGTCGAAAACTTTCAGGTCTAAAGTCCTTGTCGTTATTTACAATATCTAATTCAATCCATTGGTATTTTGTATACTTCTCGTCCTTTTTTAGCTTCCTAAATGGTATAGGATATAGTCTTATCCAAGAACCGTCTTCTAGAAAACCTGCCGTACACACAAGTTCTCCGTATTTCGCCGAAAGGGAAGGGTAGGTTTTTACAGTGATAAGTACTTTTGTAAGCGCCATTTTTTTAAATATGCTTCAAATCGTATTTAAAATTAGGAGACTTCTTCAAATTTTCAGCTAGGTGGGTTCTATGGCATTGACAGGTATCGGCCTCAAAACAAGTAAGGGCAATACGCCTGTGTTTTTCCAACAAACTGAGTATAAAATTTTGACTTTCAATGGCCTCTTTTAGTACGGTCGCCTTATATTCATCGAAAAGCAAATCATAGTCTTCTTGCGTATTTAATTCTCGCCTTTTACTAGAATCAATGCCTACATCCGGAATATGGATGTACTCAATTCCCAATCGACTACAAAAACTACTTAAAGACTTTTTGCTAAAACCGTATTTCTGGCTCAAGGGGTTTCTTCTGACGTCTACAAGAAGATGGACATTGTTTTTTAGTAACCTGTTTAAGTATTCCTCTAGCGAAATACCTTCATACCCAATAGTAAATAAAACTGTAGATTCATCATTATGACGTGCAGTTACAACTCTTTCAAAAAACTTTTCTGGAAGAATTCTCTCTGCTATAATGCTATTGGTGGCATAATACGGAAAATTGATATATGTATGTTTTGTAATGACATCCGTTTTCATGCTTCCGTAAAGCTCGAAAGTTTCGTTGACAAGTTGCTTATCTACTGGGGTAAGTTCTTTATAATATTTCTTCTTTACATTAAGACTATAGGTTTTCTCTGATTCAACTAACCAATCATGTTTTACCATAGCCGCCAAATCCGCCTTCAGAGAATACGAATAGCACCCATATCGATAAGGAACGAAATCATAGTTGGGTTCTTTCTGCATTTGGGTCAACAAAAACATAAGTTTTTGAAGACGAGTGCTTTCCAATCCATCTTCAAACTTTTCCAGTAAAGCAAAAACCAACTTTCTTCGATAAAACATGATGTAAAATTACTTATTAATAAACAAACAGAAATATCAAGGTAATTCCTTAATGAAAAAGAACTACATGAATGCAAACGTAGAATAAGCGTTTTGATTGTTATTTCGGATGTAGAATCCAGCGCCCTATCGGGCGCTTTTTTGTGGACAGGGAGAAGGAAGAAAAGGGTGGATTTTAGCCTGTTTTTACGAGGATTCCCACGGGTATGGGCGTATCTTGAAAGAGAGTTAAGGAAGGAGCGGGGCAAATTAATACGGTGCAAACCAAGCCCCGCTTTTAACTAAATTTTTTTAAGAACTATAAATACCGTTACTATGACAGACTTCTTTTCAACATTACGGCAAACGGGTATAGAACAATATGGCATAAGTGTCTCTTTTGATGGGGATTCGGTCAGCGTGTCCGTTTTGCCCAAATCGAGTGCCAAGGACAAGGCCCTCCAATCCATAAAACCGCTTACCCTACGGGGAAACGTAACGGAAGTGGACGAGAAATTCTTTCAAGTTCTTCAAAAACCATTGGAGCAGACCAAGGCACTTTTCAGAAACACCGTTGCTTTTGAAAAAGCCTTGGCGGAAACCGAACAAAAGACCCAACAGGCCAAGAAGAAAAAAGAATCGACTACCAAAAAGGTCACCGAGTTAAAGCAACTTCTAAAAGAGAAGGACTTTAACCCCATGAGCGACCATAAGAAGGCAACGGACATTGCCAACGAAATCTTGAAGATAGACCCGAACCACAAGGAAGCGCAAAAGGTCATCAAGGATATGAAAGCATACGAATCCCCAAAACTTTTTCAATGATGGAAATCGCAACGATAGAACGCAAGTACATCTACCAAGACGGCAACAACAATGCCATTGAGTTGGATGATTTGGATAGCCAATTGACCCATCAGCAAGTGATGGAACACTATTCGCAGATCTATGCCGAACTGACCAACGCCAATATCATGGACAAGGGCATAGTCAATGGCCATCATGAAATCCATTTCAAGACCTTGGCAGGAACAAAGGGATAGACCGATGAACGTAGACGAATTTCTAAATCACGAAAGATGCACCCACAAACCGACACCCCTTTTATCGAAAGAACTCAAAGAGTTCCACGCCCGATTGTTCAAGGCGGTTCAACAATCCCATTACAGGTACGGAACGCAAAGACCGAAAGTCTTGCAACCAAAGGTTTTTCCCTTTCTGACCTGAGCGTTCTGCCTATTCTTTCCAAGCCGATAATCGAGGACGGATCATCGGTTGATATAAAGGCACTTGCCAGTTTAATGGTGGATGCCACCCGTAACTTTTCGGGAAATATTGACGACTGGCGGTTTTCGGCATCCGATAGCTTGGATGATTTGATATTGCGATGTGCCAATCGGCTGAAAGAAAGGGCAAGAATTGACCATATCGAAGTTTTACGGGAAGATGCCGACCTGCGCTTGGTCTTGAAACGCCATATCGGGAATCGTAGCACGGTCTATTGCATTCCGTTGCGACCCGTTATGCCCCTTCGATGGAAAAACCCTATGCTTTTTGATATACTAATGTCCTTTATCAAAAGCCTACCCTATATCAATCTTTTCCATACGGGAGAGGATAGGGTGGACTGGCTTTGGGAATATCTATTTGAGGAAGAAGCCTACCATAGGAAAAACGGGAGTGTTTTTGGTAATTGTAACTCGGTCAGGTTCTTTGGTCGCTACCAAAAGCTGTTCGACGAATACGAACCACAGGATTGGAAATTCCTTTTACTAAAATACCGTCCTCGAAAACCCCTGCACAAGGGAATCAAGGAACTGTTATCAAAAGCCGATACCATTGATTTTCGGGTGCCGTTCCGTATCGGAACAAGGGATGCCTATGAAAGTATGTTCGAGCATTGGGAATCTTTCCTGATAGTTGACGATGCGGACAGTGAATTTACCCGTTCCTATATCGAAATGCTCAACGAATGTTCCAACGAATATGACATTATTTCTGCCTATGAACTAACTACGGTCGAAAAAGGTAACCTACAGCCCTTTGAGGAAGGGTCGACCTACAAACTTAATCGATTGGAAGAATTTCTTACCGATCTCAACGAACTTTTAAGACTGCTTTGAACATGGAACAGATTGCCAATTTACGGCCCGATGAACACTTTCTTCCAAAATTTGCCATTATCGGTTATTCCCAAGAAGAAGATTATTACAACAGGGGGCACTACTTTTCATATCACAACATCGTAGGGGCAAAGCTTACGGCAGGGATGCCGCTGACCAAGGATACCGCCCGAAACCTCTTTAGGTGTTTGGAAGGGGATTTGATAAAGTTCAGGTTTAAGGGAATGTTGCCCAAGAACCTTATTCATTTTGATTTCAAAGGAAATCTCCAACTGGTATGGTACGTCCATCCAAAACAGCACACCCTGTATTTCGATACACGAACGGGTATCGCTTCGGGAAATTATCCCTTGCCAAAACTGATCTTCAAGCTTGAAGGGAACACCCTTAAAGTCTTTGCCCTCCATCGAAAGGATACATTGACCGACACCGTTTCATTGTACCACGCACCGTTATTGAACGTAGGGAGGCAAGGAAATGTATGTATGGGCAATGCCTCGATGGATTATGACGGCTTTGACTATTACGAGGACATCATGGGGTTTGTCGAGCAGCAATTCTTTCGTTCCGTTTTTACGGCTACCCATCACAACAACATTGCGAAAGGGAACATTGTGGATGTAATGAAACGGAATTTCAGGAAAACATTCTTTGATGACGCTCTACTGAAAAAAAACAAATTGACCTTAAAGGATTTATATGAAAACTAGAATTCATTTCGCTCCCAACTACTTTTACAATCCAACACATCCCATAACCATTGCATTGATCGGGGTAGGGGGTACAGGTTCCCTGATGCTGGCACGGTTGGCACGGATGGATTTTGCCCTGCGCCAAATCGGACACCCAGGTTTGCACATAATCGCCTATGATTCGGATATGGTTGAAAACAACAATGTTGGCAGACAACTCTATGCCCTTAGTGATGTAGGGGAGTATAAAGTGGTCAATGCCGTCAATAAGGTAAATATTGCCTTTGGTCTGCAATGGGAAGGAATTCCCATGGATGCACTTCCCGATGGCGAGGATATTCGGGCGAACATCATCATCACTTGTGTCGATAATGCCCGATTTAGAACGCTGTTATCAAAATCGCTTGCATTTCCCTTCAAGGGGTCTGAATATCAAAGCATGTTCTATTGGCTGGACATTGGCAACTGTAGGGATAGTGGGCAATTCGTGTTAGGAACTTTGTTCGAGGAAGAACGAAATATGGAACGGGAAGATTTTGAAATGGTGGACAAACTCAAAAACATCATCGATTTTTTTCCCGATTTGGATGCCCATGACATTCCCCGTCTTCAAGGTGCGGGATGTGCCTATTCCGATAAGCTGAACGAGCAATCACTTTTCATCAACGATGTACTGGTCGCCCATGCTTCCGATTGCCTATTTCGGTTATTGTACCACAAGCAGATTCAAAAGCATGGGGCATTTGTGAATTTGGAGAGTGGGAAGGTCAATTCGATTTTGGTCTAATTGAGAATTAAAATATTGACGCTAAAAAATATCAGACATGGAAACGTTGCATTATAAAGGATATGAAATCAAAATCGAGCGGGATGATTTTCCCCAAAATCCACTTAGGGATTGGGATGGGCATGTACTTTTTTGTCTAAACCACAAACGATATGATTTGCATAATAACACCGATTTTGATACCAATGAATTTGAGAGTTGGGAAGCTATAAGAGAAGCTATTGAAGATGAATATTGCCCCTTGGCCATATTGTCAGTTTTCATGTACGACCACGGTGGCATTACTATTAAGACTAGCCCTTTTATTTGCTGTTGGGATAGCAGCCAAATCGGTTTTGCCTTTATAGATATTCCTACGTTGAAGCAATGGGGTTTACGGGCAGGGGATAAAACTGCCAAGGAATTGGAAGAAATGATTAGGGACAATGTTCGGTTGTACGATGATTATTTGACGGGTAATGTATTCGGTTACTCCATTGCCGATTCCAGTGGAAATACTTTGGACAGTTGTTATGGCTATTATGGGGATTTGGGAAAGGAAGATATGATCGGGGAAGCAAAATCAAATGATGAGCATTACTTAAGGCAAAAGATCGTTAAACACGCTATTAAAGTGAAAAGATGGATCAGGTCACAAGTTCCATTAATATATAGGCAATCAATTGGCCAAATTCATTTTTACTCTAAATAACAAAAATGAAAACAAATAAAAAGAACAGATCTAACATCAAAGAACAGCATTACGGGACAATTCACAATTTCGTCTACCACAACGAAAGGACAGGATTATATGGTAAAAAGTTGGAAGCCTTGTACCGATTGGTGCAATGGAAGGGAAAACCTCTTGATTTTCCGACTGACCATAAATTCTATAATGTCAAGGTTATAGAATATGCCGATAGGGATTTCATAGGTTTTATCAGAACGGGGTTTTCAAAAAAAGCTTTCTTTCCGTGTAAATTGCAGACCGTTGCGCTTCGGCTTTTGGGTAATACTGGCAAATCAAAAGCACCATTGCAATGACCATGTATGCACATTTAATCACGATTTTTAGAAAAATCGACCCAGAAAAACTGTATTGGGAGTTTACCTATTTTGAGGAAAGGTCTTTTCAATCCGCAGCATTTGGGGCAAGAAAAAAAGAATTATTCAAAATTGATGGCAAATTCTACCGTGTGGATATAGTCGAAAAAATTAGCCCTTTGAAACAGCTTCCGAATTTGGTGGTCAAGCACGGTAGGCACACTATTTTTAGAGACTATGTGGAATGATAAGGAAAAACCAAAAATGTTGTACATATGTTGTACAGAACAAAAAAACCCAAGATTTTCGTCTTGGGTTTTTTATCATCAAAAAGTAGCGAGAGGGGGACTTGAACCCCCGACCTCTGGGTTATGAATCCAACGCTCTAACCACCTGAGCTACCTCGCCATTTACTACAATATTTCAATTTTGTCTCCGGGTTATGAATCCGACGCTCTAACCAGCTGAGCTACCTCGCCGTGAATTTTGCTAAGCGGGTGCAAATATATGCTTAAATTTTCGCTGAATCAAAATTCATTATTAATTTATTATTTGATATTTATTTTTATATCTTCCCAAATTATACAAAAGTTGAAGAACGATTAAAGAACACGACAATGAGTGATAAGGTTAAATTTGAACTGGAGTTTGTAATCCAAGCTTCACCTCAGTTGCTTTACCAATATATTTCCACTCCTTCGGGACTGTCTGAATGGTATGCCGATAATGTTAATTCCCGTGGAGAAATATTCACCTTTATTTGGGATGGTGCAGAAGAACGTGCAAAACTGCTCAAACGAAAAAGTGAGGAATTCGTAAAGCTGGCATGGGAAGAAAATGAGGATGGTTCATTTTTTGAAATGCGGATAATAGTCGATGAAATAACAAAAGATGTTTCACTATTTATAACAGACTTTGCCGAGGATGACGAGGTGGACGAAGCAAAGATGCTTTGGGAAAACCAGGTTTCCGACCTTAAACAGGTTCTTGGCTCAACCTAGTCCTATTCTCAAGTAAACCGTATCTTTGGTCCCGATTTTAATCGGGACTTTTTTATGGTCAATTACAATGGAGAACTTTTAGCAGGGGATAAGGCAATTTTCACAGGCAACAATAGGGCTTTCAAATATGGGGATGCCCTTTTTGAGTCGGTCCGATATGTAAACGGAACCCTCTTTTTTTGGGAAGACCACTATTTTAGATTGATGGCGTCCATGCGCATTTTGCGTATGGAAATCCCCATGGAATTCACTATGGAATTTTTAGAGGAGGAAATTAAAAAGACCATCACCTCCAATCAATTGGATAGTGGCGCCGTTCGAGTACGTTTATCGGTATTTAGAAACGAAGGTGGATTGTATACCCCATCCACCAATGATGTATCCTACTTTATAGAGACCCGTACCATGGAATCTCCTTTTTTCATTTTGAACGAAGGGAATTACGAAGTGGAATTGTTCAAAGATTACTACCTGAACAAGGATATGCTCTCCAATCTAAAATCCACCAACAAAATACTGAATGTGGTGGCAGGGGTTTATGCCAAAGAAAACAACTATGCCAATTGTTTGTTGGTGAACACGGATAAGAAGGTGGTGGAAGCCATCAATGGCAACCTATTTTTGGTAAAGGGCAACGAAATAAAAACACCACCCTTGAGCGATGGTTGTTTGGACGGCATCATCCGTAAAAACTTGATGAAAATCATCGCAGGTTCCGAAGAGTACGATTTGGTCGAGGATTCCATTTCTCCCTTTGAGCTTCAAAAAGTGGACGAACTGTTCATTACCAATTCCATCGTGGGTATTCAACCCATCAGTAAATACAGGAAAAAGGAATACCAGGCAAAAGTGGCAAAAAGTCTGGTGGGAAAATTAAACGCAAAGGCCCGGATAGGCTAATTGAGCGATGGATTTTCGGGCGCATTGGACCATAGAACATAGTCTCCGCCGAGCTCCATCATTTTTTCTTTCCAAAAGACATTGGCCGCTTTTTCCAAAATACTGCTTTCGTATTCATTCGGCAGTACTACCCAAGATTTGGAGGAAAGTTCTTGGTCCAATTGGCTGGTTCCCCAACCGGAGTACCCCAAAAAGAAACGAATGTCCTGTTCCGTAATGGTTCCGCTATTGATAAGGTCAACGGTCATCTCAAAATTACCGCCCCAAAAAATACCATCGGAAATTTCAATGCTGTTTTCAATGAGTTCTGGGACCTTGTGGATAAAATAAAGGTTGTCCTGTTCTACGGGACCGCCATTAAAAACCTGAAAAGGAATGGTAATATCGGAAACAAGGTCGCAAATGGTATAGTCCAAAGGTTTGTTTAAAATAAAGCCGACCGAACCTTCATGGTTGTGTTCGGCAATAAGTACAACGGACCTGTTGAAAGAAACGTCACCGGTAAGTGAAGGTTCCGCAACAAGTAAATTCCCTTTTTTAGGCTTTTGACTTACCATTTATATGTTTTCTTGTACTTAAATTTAACATATTATTCTACATATGCAAAAAACACGATGCATATAAACTAAAAAAGCACCCCCTAAAGGAGTGCTTTCGTATATTAAATAAATAATTGATTAGTTTACTGCACCGCTCAATTCAGCACCTGCTTTGAACTTTACAACGTTCTTAGCGGCAATCTTAATAGTAGCTCCTGTTTGTGGATTTCTACCTTCTCTAGCGCTTCTTTTGGAAACTGACCAAGAACCAAAACCTACCAAGGAAACTCTGTCTCCTTTTTTAAGCGTTCCTTCTACATTTCCCAAGAAAGATTCCAATGCTTTTTTTGCTGCTGCTTTAGTGATGCCAGCATCAGCTGCCATAGCATCGATTAATTCTGTTTTGTTCATAATGGAATTAAATTAATTGTTGTTAATATAATTTTAATGCTGAACAAATTTATATGGATTTGCGTCTCACGCAAGTAAAACCAAGGGAAATAAGGGTTTTTGTTGATAACTTGAAACGTTTGTTGATAAAGTGGGAAAAAAACGACAAATTTTCGCAGCCCAATCATAGCAAGGCTTTAGCGAAGAAGCGCATCATTTTCCAAATTTAATCCGTTTAAAACCTCGTTGACCTGCATTCTACGTTTACCCGGAAGCTGTAATTCCAAGAGCGAAATATAACCACCATCTACCGCTACCTTGAAGGATTTTTTATCCACCAATATTTGCCCTGCGCTATGGTCGTGGTCCTCCTGAAGCTTTTCTGTTTTAAAGATTTTCATTTGGTCCTCTTTGCCATCGTTTACCAACATGGTCCATGCGCCAGGGTACGGACTCAACCCCCGAATATGGTTATAAATGGCTTCCATGGAAGCGTTCCAGTCAATACGGCAAGTATCTTTATGGATTTTTGGAGCAGGTTTAAGAGTATTGCTTTCGTTCTGTGGTTGTCGGGTTACCGTACCAGCTTCAATCTGTTTGCAGGTTTCCACTACAAGGTCGGCCCCGATCTCCATCAATCGGTCGTGCAAGTCGCCTACACTATCGGTGGGCAATATCTTTTCTGTTTTTTGAAGGACAATGTTTCCGGTGTCTATTTTTTCATCAATAAAAAAAGTGGTGACGCCCGTTTCGGTTTCTCCATTGATTATTGCCCAATTGATAGGTGCCGCACCGCGATATTGGGGCAAGAGGGAAGCATGAAGGTTAAACGTCCCATACTCCGGCATTTGCCAAACCGCTTTGGGCAGCATCCTAAAAGCGACCACCACCTGCAAGTTGGCATCAAGTGCTTTCAATTCTTCGAGAAAATCCTCGTCCTTTAAATTTGTGGGCTGCAATACCTTTAGGTTATGCTCTACCGCAAATTGCTTCACTGCCGATTCTTGGACCTTACGGCCACGGCCAGCGGGCCTGTCGGGTGCGGTTATTACACCGACTACGTTAAAATCGGCTTCCAATATATTTTTTAAGGTTCCCACGGCAAAGTCGGGAGTGCCCATAAATACAATGCGAAGGGGATTATTTTTTGATGTACTCATTCTTAAAGTTTAGGGAGACCCGCTCATCTTCCAGCAGTCGCTCCAATGTTCTTAAAAGTTCTTTTTCCTTTGCTCCAATGGCTTTTTCGAGCTGCCGGGACGTATGGGGCCGGATTTCCAAGAGTTCCATCACCCTGTTTTCCAAATCATGTGGTGATGCAGTTCTCGCTTTCTTGGTACAAATATCGCACGTACCACACTTTTCACTGGTCTTTTCACCAAAATAATTAAGTAAGTATAGGCTACGGCATAGTTTTTTATTGGAAACGTATCCCAACATCGCGGCCATATTATTTTGCTTGACCTGATTAAAATCCTTGATTTTTTTTGCAAATAGGTTAATCGTATGGTCGTCTTCCCGCGGAACCAAAAAAGTGATTTCCAAATCACTCGTATTGTTTTGATACTCCACAATGCTATCATCCGCTAATCGCTGCAGTATTTCTTTTAAACGTGCTTCGCCTGTGCTGGTTTTTTGGGAAAGCATATACAGGTTGATTTTGGTCTCGTATTCCGTAATGCCCCCGTAGGTACGTAGAATGGTCTGGATGATGGGTGCCGTTTTCCTGTTTTTGTCCAGATAATTGAAAATCTCGGTTTTGGAAGCTGTAAACTGGAGCGTGGTTTTTTCTTTAAAATTTTCCGCTAAGGATAAAACTGAGTTTTGATCCAATATCCAAATAGCATTAAAGGTCATGTTGGGATTAAAGTCGTAGCGTTTGCAAAACGCATTGAATTTAAAGGCCAATGGTTCGGAAACCAATTCGCCATACGATATTTGGAAGTAGTTGTTGAGCTTGGAATATACCTGCTTCACAAAGGCAACATCGGGCAATGAGGATAAAAACTGTTGTTTGGCCTTGTTCTCATCTTCTTTGGAAGTGATGATGATTGCGGTCGAAACGATTCCGTCACGACCAGCTCTACCGGCTTCCTGAAAGTAACTTTCCAAACTATCGGGAATTTGATAGTGTATGACCAGGCGAACATCCGGTTTATCCACTCCCATGCCAAAAGCGTTGGTGGCCACCATCACCCGTACCTTACCGCTTAACCAAAGGTTGAGTTTTTCTTCTTTATCCGATTTAGGAATCCCTCCATGAAAAAAAGATGCGGAAATACCATTTTTGATCAAAAAGTTGGCCAGTGAAATGGACATTTTCCTGGAACGTACATACACAATGGCGCTCCCAGAAACTCTATCCATATATTTTTTGAGCTGATATAGCTTGTCCTCAGAGTGTTTTACTTTAAACGCGATATTGGAACGGGAAAAGGAATCCTTGAAAATTTCAACGTTTTCCAATTCCAGATTCTCCACAATATCCTCTACCACGCGTGGTGTAGCTGTTGCGGTCAACGCCATCATCGGTATATCGGGGACCAGTTCTTTTAAGATGGAACATCCGAGATAGGCCGGCCTAAAATCGTTCCCCCACTGGGATATGCAGTGCGCCTCATCAATGGCAATGAGGTTGATGTTCATTTGTTGGATGCGTTCCTGTACAATAGTTTGTTGCAACCGCTCAGGGGACAGGTACAAAAACTTATAGTTGCCATAGACGCAGTTGTCCAAAAGGTCGTTTAATTCGCTTGGTGGGATGCCGCCGGTTAAAGCGATGGCCTTGATGTTCCTTTTTTTTAGTTGTGACACTTGGTCTTGGATCAAGGCCACCAAAGGTGAGACCACAATGCATATGCCCTCCTTGGCCAATGCGGGCACCTGATAGCAAATGGATTTTCCTCCACCGGTGGGCATCAATGCGAGAACATCTTGCCCCGATAGAACGGTGTTGATGATTTGTTTTTGGGATCCCCTAAAATCATCATAACCCCAAAATTGTTTTAAAATGCCTGTGGTATCCTTATGCACTATAATTTTTTAAGTGTTTCCAAAATAAAATCAATCCGATTTTGGACTTCATCTTTTGGCACTTCGATGGGGTTATAGCCAAATTGTGTATAGGTCTTCATCAAGGAATCATGAATGCTTTCAGCTTCCTCAAAGGTTTCCATACGTTCGTTGTCGGAAACATAGATTTCCTTCCAAGGCGGAACAATAAAAATGGAATCGTATCTATGGTCCTTGCAAGCTGAAGTGAAAAAATCATCGTACTCCTGTCCAAAAAAATCCATGTAGGCCAATACATCCGGTATGCCACGGTCAAAAAAACTGATGGGAGCATCTATTTTTAAGGACTGCCTGTAGTGGGACGTTCTTCCTTCCAACAGATCTTTATTGAACTGCAATGCATCATCCACAAAAACCAAGGGATTTGAAATATAATGTTCCGTTTGCCCCTCATTTTTGGCTTTAGAGGTCATATCACGGATAATCTCATGAAAGCAATGGTAACCCATGCTTTCCAATCCATTAACTATGGAAGTCTTACCGGTGCCCGGCGCTCCCGTGATAACTATTTTCTTCTTTCCCAAAGCCCTTAATTTATGTTACAAAGTAATGAAATCGACTTAAGGAAAAAAAATTGATGGGTAAGCCATATATTTGTAAAAAATTGAGGTATGGATAATAAGGATACGGAGGAGTTTTACGCAAAGCTAAAAGATCAGTTGTTGGAAAGCACTAGTTGGCCATCTACATACCTTTATAAATTTATAGTTCCAACGGATGAACAACGGATTTCACAGATACAGGATATTTTTGACAATACCGGAGCTGTAATCGAATCCAAAAAGTCCAAAAAAGGGAATTATACCAGCTTATCCATTACAGTGAACTTAAAAGATCCGGACGCTGTGATAGAAAAATATAAGGAAGTTTCGGTAGTTGAGGGTGTAATTTCTTTGTAGCCCCTTTGTTTGCTATAATTTTATTACTTTGCGAACGTTATCGGATTACTTTCCAAGTTTCAAATCTCTAAATACATTACTTTGAACGAAATATTTAATTTAGAATACAATACAGAGCGTCCAAAACTCTTTATTCCAGAGTATGGCCGGCATTTCCAGAAAATGGTGGATCACGCCGTCGCTATTGAAGACCGCGACGAACGCAATAGAGTGGCCAAATCCATTATTAGCGTAATGGGAAACTTACAGCCCCATTTAAGGGATGTTCCAGACTTTCAGCATAAACTTTGGGACCAATTGTTTATTATGGCGGATTTTAAGTTGGATGTAGATTCCCCTTTTCCGATTACATCACAAGAGGTTCTGCAACAACGCCCAGAGCCGTTGGATTACCCCCAGAACCACCCCAAGTACCGTTTTTACGGAAACAATATCAAAAGAATGATAGATGTGGCCGTAAACTGGGAAAAAGGAGACATGCGTTCAGGTTTGGAATACGCGATCGCCAACCACATGAAGAAGTGCTACTTGGTTTGGAACAAGGATACGGTGGAAGATAGTGTAATCTTCAATCACCTCAAGGAGCTAAGCGATGGACAAATAGATTTGGCAAAAAGCGATGAGAGCCTTACCGAAAGTGGACAGTTCCTTAAGAACAAACCAAGCAGGTCCAACAATAACAACAACAGAGGAAAGAAAGGGCAGAGAGGCCGTAAAAAAAGATATTAAACTCCAAGGGAATACATGGGTACATTTCGAATAGAGGGTGGACACCAATTACATGGTGAAATTACACCTCAAGGGGCAAAGAACGAAGCACTACAGATTCTTTGTGCCGTTTTACTTTCAGAAGAAAAAATTACCATACACAACATACCCGACATCGTAGATGTCAACAAACTCATCGCCCTATTGGAAGACTTGGGCGTTAAAATCCAGAAGAAAGGCAAGGGGTCGTACACTTTTAAGGCCGATGATGTAAACTTGGATTACCTTCAATCTGCCAAATTTAAGGAAGATGGCAGAGGGCTACGGGGATCTATTATGTTGGTTGGCCCACTTTTGGCAAGATTCGGAAAAGGATACATCCCAAAACCTGGAGGAGATAAGATTGGTAGAAGAAGGTTGGATACCCATTTTGAAGGTTTTATCAAACTTGGAGCGCAGTTCCGATACAATAAAGAGGACTATTTTTACGGAGTTGAAGCCGATAAGCTCAAGGGAACCTATATGCTTTTGGACGAAGCATCGGTAACCGGAACGGCCAATATTGTAATGGCCGCTGTTTTGGCAGAGGGCACCACTACGATTTACAATGCGGCCTGTGAACCTTATCTTCAGCAATTATGTAAAATGTTGAACCGCATGGGGGCCAAAATCTCAGGAATCGGTTCCAATTTGTTGACCATTGAAGGAGTTGACTCGTTAGGTGGTACCGAGCACACCATGTTGCCCGATATGATAGAAATCGGTAGCTGGATCGGGTTGGCTGCCATGACCCAAAGCGAACTCACCATCAAAAATGTCAGTTGGGACGATTTGGGCGTAATTCCGAATGTGTTCCGTAAGCTGGGAATAACCGTGGAAAGAAAGGGAGATGATATTTTTATCCCAAAACACGAAGATGGCTACGAAATTCAGAATTTTATAGATGGCTCCATTCTCACCATAGCCGATGCACCTTGGCCGGGACTTACCCCGGATTTGTTGAGCATTATTTTGGTTGTGGCCACCCAAGCAAGGGGAGAAGTCCTTATCCATCAGAAAATGTTCGAAAGCCGATTGTTCTTTGTGGACAAACTTATTGATATGGGCGCAAAAATCATTCTCTGCGACCCACACAGGGCCACCGTAATTGGACATGATTTCCAATCCACATTAAAGGCAACTACCATGGTATCCCCCGATATTAGGGCAGGAGTGTCCCTTTTGATTGCGGCACTGTCCGCCAAGGGAACTTCCACCATACATAATATCGAACAGATTGATCGTGGTTACGAAAACATCGATGAGCGCTTGCGTGCCATCGGGGCCAATATTGTAAGGGTGTAATTCTGATTATTTCTCGACCAATTTTCCATCAGGGTAAAGTGCAAAACGACCCCTGTCCTTATCGTGCACATTGTCCGGATGTGGCCATGGCCATCCACCAAACTGTGTAAGACGGTATTCTTCCATCACTTTTTGAATTTCTTCTTGGGTGTTCATCACAAAAGGTCCGTATTTGGCAACGGGTTCACCAATGGGTTTTCCTTGTAACACCATAATTTGAGCTGTTTCCGAACCTATTTTGATGTTTACATCTTGTGTCGGGTCCAGAACAATTCCAAAATTTGGATTGATTTTTTTGTCCCCGATACGGATTTCGTCCCCTTCATAAAAATATAACACGCGATTTACTTCCGAAGAATTTGCTTTTGGCAACATGTACTCTGAATCTGCATCCACATGAATGTTCCAAACCGCTACCTCGTTCTCGGGATTTGCGGCCCATGAATCCGGTGCGGGGTTAATTGGATTCACATTTTTGTAGGTGCCTGCAACTACTTTTATTTTCGCGTTTCCCTCTTCAATAATCGGAATATCCTCGTTCCAGAGCATTTTAAAGTGTGGGTCCACAAACTTTCCAACTTTGGGAAGGTTCAACCAAATTTGAAACAGCTCCAGCGTATTCTCCTCATCATCTTTTAACAAGGGGAACATTTCCGAATGCTGTACACCTCTTCCGGCCGTCATCCATTGCACATCGCCCTTGCCAAATCTACCAGCGGCACCTAGGGAATCGGAATGGTCGCAAAATCCCTTATTCACGATGGTGATGGTTTCAAAACCACAGTGAGGATGGAAAGGAAACCCCGGAATCGTCTGACCGTGGTACATGCGCCATTTGGCACTGGGATTAAAATCGCTTCCCAGACTTCTCCCTTTGAGCAAGGATTCATCTGGCCCCATCTCTCCATTTCCTTTGGGAAAATGGTCCAAATGGTATACACTGAACAAAAATGGGTCCAAGGTTTGCCAAGGTGAACTTAACGGAAAGGTTTGTATAACAGGATTTTTCATAGCGTAATTTTTTTTTAAGATCAAAAGCCTGCAAGGTGCAGGCTTTTCAATCCAATTGTAATTTAATTTATTTACCAGGAATTGGTGGTGGACCATCGATCATGGCCTCATATTTTACATCACCTTTTCTGGTCTTATATTCTTCTTTTACTTTTTCTACCAATTTTGGGTCATCAAAAAGGTCAAGCATGGTCATCCCCATGGCTTTGGAAGCATAGATCATTCCTTTGTGCCCAATGCTCATGCCACCACAGGCTACCACGGCCCATGAATGCCAAGGCGTGCCTTTTGGGGCAACGGTAACACCAAGATTGATATTGGGTACATTCCAGCTGACATCGCCAACATCTGTGGAACCTCCGCCTGGTAGTTCTTCGGTTTCTTTTAATGGATGAATTTCTCCGTCCATACCCACTTGGGGCTTTCCGGTAGCTTCCTGGATGGCTTTACCATAGGTAATTTCTTCATCCGTGTATGTGATCGGACCCAACAGTTCCAAGTTGTTCTGCATAATTTTACCGCCTTCACGGTTGACCAAAGTTTCGTAAATACCCGAAATCAATGAGTATTTGTATTCGACATTGGCCATAATGGCGGCACCTTCGGCCATGGCCTTGACACGCTCAAAAGTGGGAAGCATAACTTCTCTTTTTGGGTCACGTACCCGTACCCATAAACGTGCATAATCGGGAACCACGTTGACTACTTGCCCACCATCTTGAATGTGGTAGTGGATTCGGGATGTTGGTTTGATATGCTCCCTGTAGTAATTGATGCCCGTTGTGTACAATTCCAAAGCATCGGAGGCACTGCGACCGTTCCATGGATCAGAAGAAGCATGCGCTGCTTGACCATAAAACTCGATCATGAAGTCAATCAAAGAGAGCCCACTTTGCACATCGGCCTCTATTTGTGCGGAAGGGTGCCAACTGACATTTACATCGACATCATCCCATAATCCGGCCTCTACCATCCAGACTTTCCCAAAGTATTTTTCTTCGGCAGGAGTTCCCAAGAACTTTACCGTTCCTTTGATCGTACCTGCTTCAATCTGTTCCTTAATCGCAATGGCGGCTCCCAAACTGGCAGCGCCGAACATGTTGTGCCCGCATCCATGGCCTGGTTCACCTTCAATTCGAGGGTCTTTGGTAGGAACGGTGTTCTGTGAAAGTCCAGGCAAGGCATCAAACTCGCCCAATACACTGATTACGGGAGAGCCCGAACCGTACGTGGCGGTGAAAGCGGTTGGAATATCGGCCACACCACGGGTAACCGTCATTCCGTTTTCTTCTGCATAATCCGCTAGAAGTTTAGAGGAAATGGATTCCTCAAAGGCGGTTTCGGCCAATGCCCAAATGGAATCACTGATTTTGATCAAGTTTTCTTTGTGCTTTTCTACCGAGGCAACAACAGCTTTTTTGTCCTTGGACATCTTTTGGGCAGAAAGGTTTAGCGATACCAAGCCCAAAAGGAGTAAGGTTGAAAGTTTTTTCATTATAAAGGTTTTGAGTTAGTTATGTTCCATTGAATTGATTTGGCTTTTTCGATAAGTAAAATCATTCAACAGAGAACTAAAATTAACGAAAAAGCTTCAACTTACCGCTTCTTTATATGTTTTTAAACATCGTTCGCGGGCCATTTTATGGTCAACAATAGGGTCTGGATAACTCAATTCCTGAAGGTCAGGAACCCATTTATTGATGTATTTCCTGTCCTTGTCGAATTTCTTGATCTGTGTGGTCGGGTTGAATATCCGGAAATAGGGCGCGGCATCCACACCGCTGCCCGCTGCCCACTGCCAATTACCGACGTTGCTGGCCATTTCATAATCAAGGAGTTTTTCGGCAAAATAGGCTTCGCCCCACCGCCAGTCGATCAATAAGTGTTTGCAGAGAAAACTGGCCACGAGCATACGCACACGGTTGTGCATGTAACCGGTTTCATTCAGCTCGCGCATCCCTGCGTCTACCAAAGGATAGCCTGTTTTACCATTTTTCCATTTTTCGAACTCTTCTTCATTGTTCCGCCATTCGATCCTGTCGTATTTGGCTCTAAATGCCTCATTTACGGTATGCGGAAAATGCCAGAGAATCTGCATAAAGAACTCCCTCCAAATCAGTTCGTTCCAAAAGGTCTCGTTCTTCTCGTCAATGGCCTTCTTAATCATTTTTCGGATTGAAACGGTGCCAAATCGTAAGTGTGGACCCAATCGGGAAGTTCCCTTCTCCTTGGCGGGGTAGTCCCGAGTATCCTCGTAGTCCTGAATCAAATTTGAAGTCACTGTAAAATCGGGGACTTTTATGGAAGATTCCTTAAACCCCATATCCTCCAGTGAAAATTGCGGTAGTTTTTTGGATTGGTATAAATTTTTACCAAGGTCGCTCAAGGTATCGTATTCCACCAAATGGATGGAGGGATTAAAATTTTCCTTCCACTTTTTCATAAAAGGAGTGTACACCACGTAGGGATCACCATCGTCTTTCACCACTTCTTCCTTTTCAAAAATCACCTGATCTTTAAACGTATTGAACTGGACGCCGTTTTCTTTCAGCAGGGATTTTATTTCTTCATCCCGCTTTTTGGCATAAGGCTCGTAGTCGTGATTGGTATAAACAGCTTGAATGTTATGGTCTTCCAATAATTGTTTGAATACTTTTTTGGGAGTATCATGAAACTGTGCAATTCCACCATCATGGTTGGTCGTGAGCTGGGTGTTTATTTTTTGCAACTGTTGATTAATAAAGGTTACCCTAGCATCATCTTTGGGCAGGTTTTCCAGTATTTCGGTATCAAAAATGAAAATTGGCAACACTGGAAACTCATTTTGGAGCGCTTGATAGAGTCCAACATTATCATCCAGCCGCAAGTCACGTCTATACCAAAAAATATTGATTTTATCCTTCATGAGCTTATATTTAAGCTGGACATTCCGCCATCGACCCCGATAACCTGTCCTGTAATCCATGAGTTATCGGGATTCAACAAAAACGTGGCCATGTTCGCAATATCGGCTGTGTTGCCGACTCTTTTCATGGGGTGTCTTTCGGACATCATTTCTTTTTTCTTATCGTTGTTCAACAGTCGTTCGGATAGGGGAGTGTCCACCAATGAGGGTGCAATTACGTTCACTCTGATCTTTGGTGCATATTCTGCGGCCAAGGCTCTTGCAAACCCTTCAATGGCTCCTTTTGCCGCAGAAACGCTGGTATGGAAAGGCATCCCTGTTCCGACCGCAACAGTACTGAAAAACACCATGCTGGAACCTTCGTTCATTCTATTGATGATGGATTTGACCGTTTTGGCCAAAGCGATAAAATTGATTTCCATATCGTTTTGAATGGTATCGACCCCCATGGTTTTAAAGGGTTTTAGATTGATGCTGCCCGGACAGTAAACAAAACCGTCCAGCTTTTCCGGGATAGATTTTTCGGAAATGTCCTCGCTCAATACATCGAAGGGAATGTGGGTGACGTCTATATTTGAAAGCTCCTCGTTACTTCTACTGGCCACAAACACACGATTTTCTTTGGATAACTTCTTTGCCATCTCCAAGCCTATTCCATAAGAACCACCGATCAATAAAATATTCTTTTCCATGTTATACTTTTCTAATGCTTAAAAAATTCTCTTTTCCGTTCACCTGACCAAATAGCTCGGCAAGCTTTTTCTCCCTAAACCCAAAAATCTTTTGCAGCTGTTTCTTTACCAACATGGGGTGTGCAAGCTGTCCCAAAAAACCAAAAGGCAATTTATAATCGATAATATCTTCCATTTCCACACCTTCGGGGACTTCTTTTAAAAAGTGCTTGTGATGCCAAAGGGAATAGGGGCCAAAACGCTGCTCATCCACAAAGTATTCACCTTCTTTTACATGAGTGATTTCGGTTACCCATTTGGTCGATAGGAACGGAAACGGTTTCACGATGTATTGAATCACTTGCCCTTGAAACATGGGTCTATCCGCTCCTGCCAAGATATGGAATCCCATGTGCTCAGGGGTAATTACGGCCAGGTTTTTTGGGTCGGATAAAAAGTCCCAAGCTTCCTTTTTGCCAATGGGAAGTACTTGTTTCGATTTTAGTTGATAGAGTTGCATGCAAATCAGTTTACACAAAGATAAAAGTAATATGTTTAATAAAAATATTAAAAAGTTAAACAAAAATTAAATCAGACGATTTATTTTCTATTTTTGTTTTAAGGTTTAATTAACAAATAGAGCACTGCTTTGTCTTAATTTTGCTTTGCTAAACATTTAAAACATACAACAACTATGAAAAAATTTACACTCTTATTATTCGCAATTTCGATGTGTTGTTCTTTACAGGCACAGATCCAAACTCCAGCGCCCAGCCCTGCTTCCACATTGGAACAAAAAGTGGGATTGACCGATGTTACCGTTAAGTATTCCCGCCCAGCAATGAAGGGAAGAAAAATATTTGGAGACCTAGTTCCTTTTGATGCCATTTGGAGAACTGGTGCCAATGAGAACACCACTATTTCATTTAGCGATGATGTAACTGTTGAAGGAAAAGAACTCAAGGCAGGTACTTATGCCATTTATACCAGACCTGGCGAGGCAGTTTGGGAAGTTTTCTTCTACACCGATACCAAGAACTGGGGTACCCCTCAAGAATGGGACGCCTCTAAAGTGGCCGCTACGGTAAAGGTCGAAACATTTGATATTCCAATGCCCATCGAAACTTTCACGATTACCATAGATGATCTCCACAACAATGGTGGAACCTTGGGGATTATGTGGGAGAACACATATGTAGGTGTTGATTTTATTGTTCCTACCGCAAAAAAGGCCATTAAGAGTATTGAAGAAACCATGGCAAACAAAGAAGACCTAACTGCAAATGACTATTTTGCTGCTGGTTCTTACTACTTTGCAGAAGGCATGAATATGCAACAAGCAAGGGAATGGGTGGACAAAGCTGTTGAAATGGGCGATGGCAGTACGTATTGGATGATGCGTACACAATCGTTGATCTATGCTAAAATGGGGGATAAAGAAGCTGCCATTGAAGCTGCCAAGAAATCTTTGGCCGCAGCACAGGCTGCAGGTAATCAGGATTATGTGAAAATGAACAAGGAATCCTTGCAAGAATGGGCGAAAATGTAGTGTTGCCTATTTCGAAAAATAATAAAGAAGCCCACTTTTTAGTGGGTTTTTTTATTCCTCGAAAGAGGAGCTGCCCAAAAAGTTATCGAATAGTTGTGTGATTATTGCCAATACGATTACCAGTAAGCACCCAAAAGCATTCAGCCATAAATAGGACATCCAATCCAAATACCAGCCGATGATCACAATAATCTGGGTAACGATTGCAGCAACAAAAACTGCATTTCCTTTTACAAACTTAAAGAAGAAGGCCAGTAAAAAGATTCCCAGTACATTACCGTAAAAAATGGACCCTATAATATTGACCAATTGAATCAAATTATCAAAAAGACTCGCTACGTTAGCGATTATAATGGCAATTATTCCCCAAAGTAGGGTAAAGGCCTTGGTTGCTTTTAGATAATGCGCCGGGTCCCGTTCCGTTTGAACATTCCTTTTGTACAGATCCAACGCAGTAATGGTACCAAGTGCATTTAGCTCGGAAGCGGTGGACGACATGGCGGCGGATAAAATCACGGCCAGAAGCAACCCAATGAGCCCCATGGGCAAATTGTTGAGTATAAAATGGATGAACACGTAATCCTTATCGTTGGTCTCCACGGTAGCATCCGCTTTGGAAATCAAATTTTTAGCGGTTTCCCTATTTGCCGTTTCCTTTTCGTTTATTTTTATAATGTCCTGCTTCGCCTGCTCGATAGCGTTGTACTCTTTTAGCTCCAGTGCCGCAGAGAATGAATGTTGCGCCATGCGCTTTTCCTTTTCCAGTTCCTTATGATCATTCTCCAGGGCTTGATAGTCGTTGGCATATTCCGATTGCATTATCGCTTCGGTGGCGGCGGGATTAAAATTTAGGGGAGATGAGTTATATTGATAAAAAACAAAGACCATGGCGCCCACCAGCAGGATGAAGAACTGCATGGGAATCTTGAAAATCCCATTGAATATCAATGCCCATTGACTTTCTTTAACGGACCGTCCTGATAAATAACGTTGAACTTGGCTTTGGTCTGTTCCGAAATAGGCCAAGGCCAAGAAAAATCCACCGGTGATACCGCTCCAAAATGTATAACGGTTATCGGTGTCAAGAGAAAAATCAAGAATGTTGAGCTTGTTGTTCGCCCCGGCTATTTTTAATGCCTTATCAAAAGAAATATCGGTAGGTAGCGCTCCCATGATAAAGAAAAATGCAAAGAACATTCCCAACATAATGATGAACATCTGTTGCTTTTGTGTCACACTTACCGCTTTGGTACCTCCGGAAACTGTATAGATAATTACCAGAATACCAATAATAACGTTCAAAGTGCGCAAATCCCATCCCAAAACGGCCGAGAGTATGATGGACGGTGCAAAAATGGTGATTCCGGCTGCCAATCCACGTTGTACCAAGAAGAGCAATGCCGTGAGGGTCCTGGTTTTTAGGTCGAAACGGCCTTCGAGCATTTCGTAGGCGGTAAAAACCTTGAGTTTTTTGTAAATGGGAATAAACACCAAACAGATGACGATCATGGCCAGTGGCAGTCCAAAATAAAACTGCACAAAGCCCAGACCATCGTGGAAGGCTTGGCCGGGAGTGGATAAAAAAGTAATGGCACTCGCTTGGGTGGCCATAACGGAGAGACCTATGGTCCACCATTTTACATCGTCCCCTCCGCGCACATAATCGTCCACATTATTGTTGCCTCGCGTTTTCCAAACGCCATATGCCACAATAAAGAGCAGGGTGCTACCAAGGATAATCCAATCGAGTATTGCCATTCAGGATTCTAATTGTTTAGTATCATAATGAGGTAGAAAGCTAATATATAAATGGCATTTAAAAGGATTACTATGGTGTATTCCTTTTTCCACTCAAATTTGATGTTCATATCAACCTTTGACATCGTTCTGTTTTTTTACCTCACTTTTTCCCACAGAAAGCATGTTTGCGAACAATTTATATGCTCCCGAAACCCCAACAGGCAGTTCCCTGAAAAAGCTTAGACCTGTGTAAATATAGTGACCTTCTCCGTAAGGTGCCACAATTAAACTTCCCTGTTTATCGGTTTCCCCCTCATCCTTCATGGATAGGATGGGCGTAAACTCCGGGCTCCAAGCAGTGGGAAAGTACAGTCCGCGTTCCTGTACCCATCCATCAAAATCCTTTTTTGTGATGGGGTTGGGGAAGTTGACCAAGGGATGGTTTGGTGCCAGGATTTCAACTTCAGCGTTTTCGTCGGTCACCCTGTCCCGCGAAAGCGTGACATCGTAGGGTGCGATATTTTCGAATTGTTTTGCCCATCTTCCGGCGGTATTGTACTGTACGATCATGGTGCCGCCATTTTTAACGTAATCGAAAAGCACGGGCTGCTTAAATTTTAATGCATCTACCACATTGTAGGCCCTTATGCCCACTACCACAGCATCATACTTGTCCAAATCCCCACTTTGAATATCATTGGGCTCCAAAATATGTACTTGATAACCAATCTGCTCCAAACTTTCAGGAACATTGTCGCCAGCACCCATAATGTATGCAATGTGCTCACCGGATTTTTTGATGTCCATTCGTACTACTTTCGCTTCGGATGGGAGCAGTACGGATTGTTTTGGTATATGATCGTAATTGATTTCTATAAGTTCATTGCCATATATTTTGTTGCCGATACTGATTTTTGGCTCAATTTTACCCTCACTTTCGCTATCTGGAGGGGTAACTTTAAAGGCCACCGAAATTTCCTCTCCTTTTTGGGCAATGGAAAATGGAATGCTGCCAGGGGATACTTTCCAACCCGATGGATGGTTCAAGGAAACACTACCTGATACATCATTTTTTCCAGCTCTGATTTTTACTTGCACTTCTTTAGTATCCGAATTGGCAAAAATCAATACTTTTTCATCGATTTTTGAAGTGACTTCTGGTAATATGGCAAACGGTTCATAAACTTCACCTTTATCTGGCTTGGAGTATCTGTACACCACGGATTTTTCGACCGGAATCGTTACACCATCTATTTCCAAGTTAAAAATTGCACTGAATGCACTTGGTGTTTCGGGTTTTCCTATCAAAGTTTGATTACTGACCGTGTACATGCCCAGAGTTCCCGGTTCGTTCAACCAATACGGGCTGGTGTACGCAGTGTTTTCCGGCACTGTAAAATCCATGCTAAAAGTCTCTTTTTGATTGTCGCCCAGCACTTTGTTAGGGGTCAGTTTTGCAGTTGCACCTACTATTTCAATGCTTTTTAAGGTAACAATGGGAGATGTCCTGTTGATGGCCTCTATGTTGATGGTGGCTTTACTGCCCGGAGTGGCGGATGCACTTGCGGAACTGGCTTCCAGATATAGCCCGGCCGTGGCCAAAATAATGTTCTTCAACGCTTCGGATTTAAGACTTCTCCAATGCTCATCTTCCACTTTTTGAAGCAATTCATAGGCTTTTACGAGTTCGGGAACATGTTTTGATGGATTTTGAAAATCGAAATTTTCCTCGACTTTATTTAAAATATTGCCCACGGCCTCACCACCTTTAACACGGGACCATGTGGTGTTGATACCATCAAAAACGTCGTCGTTCTTGGGCATGTCGCCCTTTAAGAGTTCAATGTACTCTATATCGGAGCCCCTGTCGGTCAGCCTCCCGAATCCTTGGCATAAATGCTGGCTACGCGACATTGCGGCAATTTCGTTGTTGGAAAGTCCGAGTTCGGCATAATAGGTGCCCACATCCAATTTTACCATTCCGGATTTATCTACTTTTTCAAAGGCTTCTTGGCTACCATATTGCCACCACGATGTATTGTAGAATATTCGCTTAGGTTGCCAAGTCATAGTGGATTTTAGTTGGTCCGTGTAAGCTTGGGGGTTATTGGCAAGGTCATAGGCTTCCATGCTCAAAACTGCCGATGCGGTATGGTGACCATGGGTCGTGCCCGGAGTTCTATGGTCAAATCGGTTGATGATCACATCGGGTTTAATGTTGCGAATGGCCCAAACCACATCGGCCAAAACTTTGTCCCTGTCCCAAATTTTAAAGGTCTCTTTCGGATGCTTGGAGAAACCAAAATCGTTGGCGCGGGAAAAACGCTGCTCCCCACCATCGATATGCCTGGCGGCCAAAAGTTCCTGTGTACGCAATACGCCCAAAAGTTCCCGTAGTTCCGGACCTATCAAATTTTGACCTCCATCCCCACGGGTCAACGAGATATACACGGTTCTTGCCTTTTCATGGTTCGCCAAATAAGAGATAAGGCTTGTATTTTCATCGTCGGGGTGCGCCGCTACGTAAAGGGCCGTCCCCAAAAAGTTCAGTTTTTGGATTTCGTGGAATAGCTCCGCAGAGGTAAGCTTGTCCGGTTTTTGGGCAAAAGAGTTCGTGAATATTAGTATGGTTACGGAAAGGAGTACCCAAAAATGCTTCATTGTTGGTCGTTTAGCGGTTAATTCAAATATAGTTAGTTTGTGTTCAGTTATTGGTTTGTTTAGAAGAGTTTTAACGCTATCGGTGGGTTATGGTAGGACTCATAGCCCCAAACTATCCCTTAAAACTAGATTTTTGTTTTCATTTTGTTTCCAATAGGCCGTTTTCAATGTTTTGATTTTGGTTGCGGACGTGGTCAATGTTTTGGCATTGGAACCAAATCCACTTTTAAATTCTTCCTCCCAACTTTCTATGGAATATGGGAAGTTTGTCGTGAAATTTATCATCAAATTTCGTTCCAATTCCGGATAGGAAATGGTATAAGTTGTAATGCCCTCTTTTGATGAAAGTTGGGCCATGGCCTTGTACGCTTTCACTTCTTGATGCTTCAAACGAAGAAACTCCAAAGATGGTATCATAGCAACTTCACCTTGTGGAAGGTTGTCGGGATCGATTCGGATTTTGTTCCAGATTTCATTTTCCAGAATATTTTTCTCCATCGAGAACACCTCGTCGGCCTCTCCTTCAAAATAGGAATGGGAGGTAAATTCAAATTGTTCCCGATTGTTGAGCTGCGAGTACACGTGCCCGCACCATTCTTGAACGGACAAACTTGTTTTTATGGCATGTTGATTATCATGAACGGGATAGAACGTACTGTGCATTATGGAATAGGGATAGATACCCGTCAAAAACTTTTTAGTGGCATTCAATTTTAATACCGAAACATTTTCTGGATCGCTATTGTTGGCTTTAACCTGTGCCTCGGGCAAAAAGGGCTCGGTGACATAGATTAAAACGGCATTTCCATCCCTGGGTTCACCATATCTGGCTTGTTCCAATTTATAGGAAGTGATTTCAGCCTCACCGGCATACCAATACTCCTTGAACTCATCCGAAAGGGGTCGCTTTGGTTTAGAAGCCTCTTGTTTTGGTGGAGTTGCAGTTTCTGCGTTTTCGGTTGTTTTACCCTTATCCTTGCAGGATGCGAATATGGAGAGAACCAATATAACGATGACCGCCCTGATTTTATGTAACGATTTCATGGGAATTGGATTTACGTAAAGTTACGCATCCAAACTCAAGAAACCAGATCATTTAAAGTTTGATAGACCAAATCGGTAGGGAGTCCCACTACATTGTTGTACGAACCTTGAATTTCTGAGATACCGATCATTCCGATCCATTCTTGAATGCCATAGGCTCCTGCTTTATCAAATGGTCGGCAAGTTTCAATATAGTAGTGGATTTCTTCATCCGATAAATCCTTCATTTTTACTTTGGTGATACTGCTCACGGATTCTTGTGCATCTTTTGTGGTAAAACAGACCGATGTAATCACTTCGTGCCAATCGCCAGAGAGGGTGCGCAGCATTCTAAATGCCTCATCATGGTCGGCAGCTTTCGCCAAAGAAGCACCGTTGTGCCATACCACGGTATCCGAAGTGATCACGATTTGATTGGCCTCCAAATCCTTTAGAAAAGGTGTGGCTTTCAATTTGGCCAGATATTCGGATATCTCTTGGCCCTGCAATGCATCAGGATAAACTTCTTCCACGGATTTGGGCCGCACTTCGAAGTCAAGTCCCAATTCCTCCAAAAACATTTTACGCCTTGGGGAACCGGAGCCCAGAATTATTTTTTTGTCCTTGAGTTTTTCTTTGAGTGGATTTTTAGTCATTCTTGGCGCTAAAATTATCGTTCCAGTCCCCGCGAACCTTTAATACCTGCTCAATAATATCGCGAACACAGCCATCGCCGCCATTTTTATGGGAAACATAATCAGAAATCGCCTTTACCTCCGGCACGGCATTTTGCGGGGAAGTGGCCAGGGCCACCATTTTCATCGGGGGGATGTCCGGGACATCATCTCCCATATATACCACGGTTTGTGGGTCTATACCATGAATTTCCAAATACTCTTCCAAAGGTTCTTGTTTGTGATGGGCACCCATATAAAAATCCGTCACCCCAAGTCCTTTTAAGCGATCTTTTACACCTTGATTGGTCCCGCCGGTAATAATACAAACGTTATATCCTTTCTGAATGGCGGTTTTGAGGGCATACCCGTCTTTAACGCTCATTTTACGAAGCAGTTCCCCATCGGTGGTGATTAAAACCGTTCCATCGGTAAAAACACCGTCAACGTCAAATACAAAGGTGGTAATGTTGCTCAATAGCTCTTTATAATTCTTTTTCATGGGCTTGTTTTATGGCTTGGCTCAATAATTTATAGAGTGTAATGTGTTCTTTCTTGTTCAGGAGTTCTAGGTGGCCTTCCATACTCTTGATATCATTTCGGCGAGCTGGACCAGTCTGCGCCTCCTGGGGTGACATGGTCTGAATTTTATGGGCCGTTTCCATGATCAAAGGTTTCAATAAATCAAAAGAAAGGCCTTCTTCCAAACAAAGTTCTTCGCCAATGCTGTACAGGCAATTGGTGAAGTTGTTCACAAAAACGGCCGCAAGATGCAATTTTTTTCGCTGTTCTGAGTCAATCTGATGCACGTTTTTGGAAATGGACATCGCCAAACTCTTCAAGGTATTCAAGGATTTTTCATGATCAGCTTCGATACAGATCGGAATGTTTGAAAAATCCACTTCTTTATCCTTGGTAAAAGTCTGTAAGGGATAAAAAACCCCTTTTTTCACGGACTGTAAAGTATTCATATCGATGGCCCCCGAAGTGTGGGCCACGATTCCCTTTTTGTTTGATAGATATTTAGAGACTTCGCCAATGGCATCGTCCTTTACCGCTATCACGTAGACATCGGCATCAGTTATAGCATCAAAATCATTGGAAATATTGGAATATTCCGAAAAGTGCTGTAATTCTTTCACATTACGGCCTATAACCTGCACCACATCGACATCATCGGCTTTTAAAAAAGCAGTGTAGAGGTGTTTGGCGAGGTTTCCGGTACCAAAAATCACAATCTTTAGCATGCCCAAAACTACAAATTTAGGGTTGATGGATTATACTGAGAATTAACAAATATGTACGATTTTTATCCTTCTGAGCAGTAAGGAAGTTCTAAAAAGGCCGTATTTTTGCAAGCCGAAAGTAGACCGAATTTCCATGATTGATATTCTTAAAAAAACGCTTTTTTCCACAAGACTTATGGCTGTTCTATTTTTGGTTTTTGCTGCTGCATTGGCCATGGGAACTTTTGTGGAAACTTGGTACAGTACCGAAACCGCACGAATTTACATCTACAATGCTACTTGGTTCGAGGCCATTATGGTATTTTTTGTAATCAATTTTTTCGGAAATATTTACAGATATCGGTTATTGCAGTGGAAAAAATGGCCAGTACTTGTTCTTCACCTTTCGTGGATTCTGATCATTATTGGTGCTTTTGTGACCCGTTACATCAGTTACGAGGGTATGATGCCCATTAGGGAAGGTGCTACTGAAAAAGTTTTTTATTCGGACAAGACCTTTTTAACGGCGTTTGTTGATGGTGAGATCAATGGAGAAACCAAAAGAAGGGTGCTGGAGGACGATATCTTGGTAACGCCTGAAGGGAAACGTACCAGTCTACCATGGAAATCCGATTTTAATGGGCAACCATTTTCCATCTCCTATGTTGATTTTATTAAGGGAGCGGAAGAAGGGTTGGTGCCAGATGAAAATGGAGCTGAATATTTACAAATTGTGGAAGCGGGCGATGGACAAAGACATGAACATTATTTGGAAAATGGGAAAATAGCCAGTGTCCACAATATTCTTTTTGCCCTGAACAATGAAACCGACGGTGCCATCAACATTTTTTATGATGAGGAGAACGGTTATCGTATCAAATCACCTTTTGAAGGGGATTTTATGCGTATGGCCGACCAGTTTAAGGGAGCAGTTACCAGTGACAGCATTCAGCCGCTTCAACTACGTTCGCTCTACAACATGGGGGGGATGCAGTTTGTGGTGCCCGAGCCCTTGATCAAAGGTAGGTACGGGGTCGTCGAAGTTCCCGAGGAAGAAATTTCCCCTGCAACACAAGACGCATTGGTGGTATCCATCTCTGCAAATGGGGATACCCAAGAGGTGAAATTATTGGGAGGCAAGGGGAGTGCCAACTTCTCCGATAAGATAAACGTTGGAGGCTTGGATTTTTCATTGAGCTATGGATCAAAAGTATACGAACTTCCTTTCTCCATTGAATTGAACGATTTCATCGCGGAAAAATATCCCGGGACAGAAGCGGGCTATGCTTCTTTTATGAGCAAGGTTACGGTACACGATGATCGCCCTTTTGATTACGATATTTATATGAACCACGTTTTGGACCATAAGGGATACCGTTTTTTTCAGGCGAATTTTGATCCAGATGAAAAAGGTACCGGTCTTTCCGTAAACCATGATTGGTGGGGTACCTGGATAACCTATATTGGATATTTTCTGCTTTACATCGGGTTAATGGGCATTATGTTTTTTGGTAAAACACGTTTTAGGGATTTACAGATCATGCTCAAAAAAATAAAGGAAAAGAAGGCTGCGTTGACTACGATAGCTCTTTTATTTGTTGCGATCAATGCAAATGCGCAGGATGCACATGAGCATTCGTCGGTACCTACCCAAAAACAAATTGACTCTGTGATCACTGCTACCACAGTGGCCGAAGAGCATGCCGAAAAATTTGGCGCATTGATCATACAGGATGAAAATGGACGAATGAAGCCCGTGAACACTTTCGCTTCCGAACTTTTGCGAAAATTAAGTGGGGACGACAAATATCAAGACCTTTCAGCCAATCAAGTTTTCCTTTCCATGATGCTGAACCCTGGCGTTTGGTACACTACCGACATTATTGCATTGGGAGATAAGGGAAATGACAGTATTCGTAAGGTTATCGGTGTTCCTGAAGAAACAAAATTTGTTAAGGCAACAGATTTCTTTGATGCCAAGGGAAGCTATAAACTCAGGCCTTTTTTGGAGAAGGCGACCTCCAAGGCAAACCCTAACAAATTCGAAAAGGATTTTAAGAAAGTAGGGGAGCGCTTAAGTCTATTGGATGTTGCCCTGAGCGGTCAAATGGTGAAGATATTCCCATTGCTGAACGATGAGAACAACAAATGGATATCTGCCGTGGAATATCGTGGTGGAGAATATCAGGTTCAGGATTCGCTCTATGCGAATTTCATCAAAAATGCAATGCCCTATTATCTGAATTCCTTACAACAGTCGATTGTTAGCGGCGACTATTCCCAGCCCGATAGATTGTTGGAGGCGTTCCGGCAAAATCAAAAGAACCATGGCGAGGAAATACTGCCATCGGAAAACAAAATAAAGACCGAGATCATCTACAATAAACTGGACCTCTTCAACCGCTTGTACAGATACTATGCAATGGTCGGGTTGCTCTTGTTTTTTGTGCTGATAGCCAAGATTTTTAAGGAACGTAAAATCCTTGATGCGGTCGCTTATGTATTAAAGGGTACCATTATCATATTTTTTATATGGCACACCATCGGTTTGATTCTACGATGGTACATTTCCGGTCATGCCCCTTGGAGCGATGCTTACGAAAGTATTCTCTACGTATCATGGGCAACCATGGGCATAGGTTTGGCATTGGGCCGAAAGAGTGAACTTACCATTGCCTCCAGTGCTTTTGTGACCTGTATGTTGTTGTGGGTGGCGCATCAAAGTTGGGTAGATCCCGCAATTGCAAATCTGGTTCCTGTATTGGACAGTTATTGGTTGATGATCCACGTAGCCGTAATTGTGGGCAGTTATGGCCCGTTGACCGTCGGGATGATATTGGGCGTGGTAGCCTTGTTGTTGATGATCCTTACCACCAAAAAGAATAAAAAGCGAATGGACATCAATATAAAAGAGCTTACCGTGATCAACGAACTGGCACTTACCACAGGTTTGATAATGTTGACCATAGGTAACTTTTTGGGCGGCCAGTGGGCCAATGAGAGTTGGGGCCGTTATTGGGGCTGGGATCCCAAGGAAACTTGGGCATTGGTCTCTATTATGATCTATGCATTTGTGCTGCACATGCGATTGGTTCCCGGTCTTCGGGGCAAATGGATCTATAATTTTGCCAGTATTGTGGCCTATGCCAGTATTATGATGACCTATTTTGGAGTTAATTTTTATCTGGTCGGATTGCACAGTTATGCCAGCGGGGACCAAGTAATAACCCCAAGTTTTGTATGGTATACCGTACTTGGGGTCTTTATTTTAGGTGGAATCAGTTTTTGGCGTTACAAGGTGCATTACGCAAAAAAATAGGTTATTGCTCCATTAAAAGCTTCATGATTTCTTCTGCGGCAACCTTGCCCTTTTCCTTTAGGAAAGGCCTGGAGGTGTTATCTCCAAGTTCAAAAACAATGGCCGGCATTCCGTGGTTTACGTATAAATACTTACTGGATACCATGGTTGGGTCCAATTCATCGGAGGCACTCACATTGGTTTTCTTTTGAGGTAACCTTTCGCTAATGTTCTCGATCCAATCAAATATGATTTTTCCTTTTTTCCCTGTCACCGTCGTATCAATAGGGTAGTAGATGTCGTCCCAAGTACTGTGGAAGTCTGCTCCGAACACAAAATCGTAGTCTTTATCTTTTTCTACCAGAAAATCCCGAACGTTTCTGGTTTCTGGCTGGTTAAAGTTTTGCCAGTCCCTATTTAAATCGATGCCGCCCATGTTGTGTCTCCAATGCCCGTTGTCGACTCCATCGGGATTCATCAATGGCACCGCAAAAACCGCATGCTCCTTTCTAAACTCCTTGGCCAGTTCCGAATCGCCGGAAATGGTTTCGATAAAGGATTTCATCGCCAAAAACCCTGTTACTTCGGGTGGATGTTGTCTGGAAATGATCATCAGTCCTTTTTTCGCATCCTTGTTTTGGTTGATTTCCATCAAATACATCGTCCTTTTTTCCTTGGAAAGACCGATGGGATAATTCTCAATAAATGGTTTTTGGCTCAAGGAATCCACCCATTCCTGAACCACTGTAGATGTGTAAAGCTCTTGTGCGCTTATCCATGTTGGTTCTTTGGTCACGCTTATGGTCAATTCCGCGGATTCTGGCGCTGCTTTTATCCCAAATTCGCCCTCACCCGGATTGATGGCCTTAAAATTTGTACTGTCAATGGGTTTAAAATTTTTTCCATCGACACTTATTTTTGGGTAATACCTACTTCTTGAATCTTGATAATTCAACTGCACCGTAATGTTTCGAGGCTTATTGGACCAAACCTGAAAAGCATACCAAGGGCTCACATTGATGGGGGTATTTTCTGCGGTCACCCAAATGGTATAATGGTCGTCGCCATCATAGGCAACACCGTTCAAACGGGCACCATCAAATTTATTTGAAAAGAAAGTGGTACTGTCGTTAAAGGCCCAAACACCTCGCCATTGCTTTTGGATGGGTTTATCGACCGTGGGCACGACCGGACTTTTACCTTGTCCTTGGTAACCGGTTTTTTCTTCGGTTGTAACGGTTTGTGCATTTTTTTTACATGAGGAGATAAGTACTGTGGAAACTACTATTCCTACAGCTAACATACTTTTGATACGCATGGTTTTTATTCTTTTGGGTTGGTTTGTTTACGAAGGTACCTACTATGAGCGGAGTGGTAAATAAAAAAAATGTAATAATATGTTGGAATTTTTTGCATATTTGCATCATCATGAAGCTATAAGAATTATGTACACGATAAATGTCACCGTTGGCCAAGGGCCAATCAAGTAACCGAATCTCCTTCGGCTAACCCGACATTGACTTACTTTTTTCACACATAATTCTTAGATAATGACACATCAACATACAAACTCATTTAAAAAATTTATCCACTATTTCTGGATAGCTATCTCTGGAAAGGAAACGGAGTTTACCACGGGAAGTATCCGAAAGGCCATTTTTATGCTTTCCATTCCCATGATCTTGGAAATGCTCATGGAATCGATTTTTGCTCTGGTCGATATTGCCTATGTATCCAAAGTAAGCGTAAATGCCGTGGCCACGATCGGGCTCACGGAATCCGTAATCACATTGGTCTATGCTTTGGCCATTGGACTCAGTATGGCCGCCACCGCGGTTGTTGCCCGTAGGATTGGCGAAAAAGATGTGGATGGTGCGCGAATTGCGGCCGTGCAGGCCATAAGCTTAGGCGTAGTGATTTCCATAATAATAGGAATTGTTGGAATTATCTTCGCCAAGGACATTTTGGCCCTGATGGGAGCTGAGCCCGATTTGATTGCAGAGGGTTACGGATACACCCAATTCTTGATCGGCGGTAATATTACAGTGGTACTGTTGTTCTTGATCAATGCAATATTCCGTGGTGCGGGCAATGCATCCATTGCCATGTGGGCCTTGGTACTTTCCAACGGCCTCAACATCATTTTGGACCCGATGTTCATTTTCGGGTTTGGGCCAATTCCAGAAATGGGCGTAAAAGGTGCGGCGGTCGCTACCAATATTGGTAGGGGAAGTGCCGTATTGTTTCAGTTGGGAATTTTGTTCTTTGGATGGGGCAAGATCAAGTTGATGGCCAAGGACCTGGTTTTGAACTTTAAAGTAATGCTCAATTTGATCAAGGTCTCATTGGGCGGGATTGCCCAGTTTTTGATAGGAACCTCAAGTTGGATTTTTCTAATGCGGATCATGTCCGAGTTCGGAAGCGAAGTTTTGGCAGGATACACCATTGCCATTCGTGTGATGATGTTCACCTTGATGCCGTCTTGGGGAATGAGCAATGCGGCGGCTACATTGGTAGGTCAAAACCTTGGCGCCAAACAACCGGACAGGGCAGAGCAATCCGTTTGGAAAACTGGAAAGTACAATGCCTACTTTATGGGCACGGTTTCTTTGGTCTATCTCATTTTTGCCAATACCATCATATCTTGGTTCAATACAACACCCGAAGTCGTAAAAAGTGGTGCGCTTTGTCTTCAGGTGATCGCACTTGGGTATATTTTCTACGCCTACGGCATGGTCATGACCCAAGCATTCAATGGAGCAGGCGATACCGGAACCCCGACCAAGATCAACCTGATTGCTTTTTGGGCCTTCCAATTGCCGTTGGCCTATATATCGGCATTGGTTCTGGGCTGGGGGGCAACAGGTGTTTTTGTGGCCATCACCTCGGCGGAAATACTCATAGCGGTTTTGGCCATGATATGGTTTAAAAAAGGAAAGTGGAAGAAAGTCCAAGTATGACGGGTTTCGTATCTTTGAAATAATCCGTTTCAAAATCGTAAATTGAAATCCATGGACATAAACATTCAAAATAAAAAGATTGAATTGATTCAATGGCTTTCTACCTTGAACGATGAATCCATTATTGAGAAAATAATGAAGCTTCGGGAAAATGAGAAAGTAGATTGGTGGGAAGAAATTTCCAAAGAGGAAAAAAAATCAATTGAAAATGGTTTGAAGGATGCTGCTTCCGGAAATATGGATTCGCATTCCAATGTGAGAAAACTATATGACAAGTGGTTATAAAATTCTGTGGACCCACAATGCAATTGTTGAATTGAAAGGAATCATCGAATATTTGCAGGAAAATTGGACGGAAAAGGAATTGGGAAATTATGCTCAAGAACTTGACCATACCATTGAACTGATTTCCAAGAATCCTGAATTTTTTCAGTCATCAGAAAAGAAAGACAACATTCGAAGGGCTGTCATTGCCAAATACACTAATCTTTATTACAGGATCAATTCCAATTCGGTAGAGATACTTTCGCTATTTTCCAATAGACAGAGCCCGGACAAACTCAAAGTTTAATAAAAAGAACTACTCAAAATGAGCAACGATAAAAAAGGACTCAATACCATCTGTACCCACGTTGGGGAAGTGGAGGACAAGCAATTCAAAGGGGCCGTTTCCCCATTGTACATGAGCACATCCTACCAATTTGAGGATGTGGACATCAAAAGATATCCAAGGTATTACAACACGCCCAATCAAGAGGCATTGTGCAAAAAACTGGCGGCCTTGGAGCATACCGAGGCCGCTTTGATTTTTGGCAGTGGTATGGCCGCTATCAGTACGGCGTTGATGGCTTTCTTGCAGGCAGGCGACCATGTGGTGCTGCAGCAGACCACTTATGGTGGCACCTATCATTTTGCGGTAAGTCAATTCGAGCGATTTGGCATTGAATACTCATTTACCACAGGTTGGGAGGTGGAAGACTTTGAGAAAGAAATCAAACCCAACACCAAAGTACTGTATTTGGAGACCCCATCAAACCCTTTATTGACCATTACTGATGTGAAAGGGGTAGCGGATTTGGCAAAAAAGAAAGGAATTTTGTCCATGATCGACAATACTTTTGCCAGTCCCATCAACCAAAACCCGGTTGATTTTGGAATCGATGTTGTGGTGCACAGTGCCACAAAATATATGGGGGGACACTCCGATATTTGTGCAGGCGTTGTTGCTGCATCGCAGGAGCATATGGACAAGGTTTGGCAAACCGCAATTTGTTTTGGAGGCAGTTTGAGCGATTATACCGTATGGCTGTTGGAACGTAGTTTAAAAACCATGGCCATCCGTGTAAAGGCCCAAAATGAAAATGCCATGAAAATGGCCGAATACCTTTACCGGAACAATGATGTGGACAATGTGTATTACCCGGGCCTAAAACATCATCCTGGGCACGAATTGGCCAAATCACAAATGAAGGGTTATGGGGGAATGCTCTCTTTTGAACTGAACCCGGAAATAGATGCTTCGCAGTTTTTCAAGGAATTAAAGTTGATAAAACCTTCCATGAGTCTGGCGGGAATTGAAAGTACCATGCTTTCGCCCACACAAACCTCCCATGCATTGATGAGCTCGGAGGATAGGGCCAAACAGGGGATAAAGGATTCATTGATTCGTTTTTCGCTTGGAATAGAGGAAACGGAAGATTTAATAGCGGATATAGAACAGGCGATCGCCAAGGTAAAATCCATGACCGTTACGGCTTAAGAATTTATGAAATTAGACATTTTAGTATTCGGAGCGCATCCTGATGATGCCGAATTGGGTGCAGGCGCCACCATTGCAAAAGAAGTTTCCAAAGGAAAAAAGGTGGGCATAGTGGATTTGACCCGTGGTGAGCTAGGAACCCGAGGCTCTGCGGAAATCAGGGACAGGGAAGCGGCCAAGGCTGCCGAAATTTTGGGGGTGGCCGTTCGTGAAAACATGGAATTTGCCGACGGTTTTTTTGTGAACGACAAGGAACATCAGTTGGAACTCATCAAGGTAATTAGAAAATACAGACCTGAGATCGTGCTTTGCAATGCAGTCGAAGACCGTCATATAGATCATGCGAAAGGGAGCAAATTGGTGAGCGATGCATGCTTTTTGAGCGGTTTGATGAAAATCGATACCAAAATAGAAGATGATGATGCATGGCAAGAGGCCTGGAGACCAAAATTGGTCTATCATTTTATCCAATGGAAAAACTTGGAACCTGATTTTGTGGTGGATGTTTCGGGATTTATTGAGAAGAAAACCGAGGCCATTATGGCCTATGGTTCCCAGTTCTATGATCCCAATAGTGACGAACCCGAGACCCCTATCAGCAGTAAAAACTTTACCGATAGTGTAAATTATCGTGCTAGGGATTTGGGAAGGATCATAGGTGTGGAATATGCCGAAGGCTTTACCGTGGAACGCTTTGTGGGCGTGGATAGCCTTTACGACTTGATTTAGGAAGCTTTTTGGTACCTGTTTTGGGCCTTGGGAACCGTAAAATAAAAAGTTGTTCCCTTGCGTGGAACGCTCTCCACCCAAATTTCACCATTGTTTTTTTGCACCATCTCCTTGCATAGGGATAGCCCCAGACCCGTACCTTTTTCGTTATTGGTTCCATAGGTGGTAATGTTGGAGGAATCCTTGAAAATAGATCGCTGCATTTCGGCCGTCATGCCAACACCGGTGTCCCTAATGGAAATTTGCCACATATCGCCTTTCTCCTCGGCTTCAATGGTGATCAGTCCATTTTCGGGCGTAAATTTTATGGCATTGCTCAGAATATTTCGGATAACAATGTCAATTTGGTTGTTATCGGCCCAAATACGTGGATTTTCGGGCAGTTGATTTATAATTTTGATGGATTTGCTCTGCGCAATTTCCGACAGCAATTTTGTGTTGTTGTTCACCAAGTAAGAAAGGGATACCCGCTTGGGTTTGGTAACTACACCATTGAGCTGGTTAAGTCCCCACGAAAGCAAATTGTTCAATGTAAAGGAAATATTGTCCACGTCCGTTTTAAGTTTTGGGATAAAGGAAACCAGTTCCTTCGTGGAGATATCGCCTTCGGTGAACATTTTTAAGATGCCCTGCAACCCACCGATGGGCCCGCGTAGATCGTGGCCAATGATGGAAAAGAGCTTGGTGTTTGTTTTATTGATTTCGTGCAATTGTGCTTCGCGCTGGATCACGGCCTGGGATTTGTCCTTGAGCTCCTTGTTCAGTTTTTTCTGGATATTTTCACTCCTACGGATCACAAAAGTGATGATGCTCAAAATCAAAAGGATAATTACGGAGAAATAAATGTAGTTCCGCTGTTTGGCAAGGGCTTCCTCGTTGGCCTCGATCAATTCTTTTTTCTCTTGTTCGTATCCCAATTTGGTCTCCAATAAGGATAGGCTTTGCTTGTTCTTGTCCATGAACAGGGAATCGGACAAAGATTTAAAAGTCTCAAGATAGGCCAGTGCCTCGGGATTGTCGCCCTTTTTTTTGTGGACCTTGTACAAGGTTTCGGAACAATCGATTTGGCCTTGTAGGGATTTGATTTTTTTGGAGAGTGCAAGCCCTTTTTTTGCATAAACGAGCGAAAGACTGTCGTTTTCCAAGCCAAAATATACTTTGGCCATACCGTTCATCAATTGAATCTGGATACGGTCATCTTCAATTTGGTGTTTAAACAGCATATCGCTCTGGTCATACCAATATAGGGCCCATTTGTACTTTTCCTGATCCAAATAAATATCTCCCTTTACCTGATAGGCGTAGGCCAGCCAATCGTAAATTTTGTGCTTTTCGAATATATTGATGCTCCTATTGATATTGAACATTGCATTTTTGTAATCCTTTGCATCTTTATAAAGCGATGCCATGTTGCTCTGCGTTTCCGCATCCACTGTCTCGTTGCCCAGATTTCTATTGAATTTTTGTACCGTGTCGTAGAACATCAATGCATTCTTAAAATCCTTTTGGTCGGCATAAAGCCCAGCAATATTTTCATTGAGTACGGAAAGTGTTTTTTGATCATTGATTTCCCTGGCCAGATCAATCCCCCTAAGGTTTAGGTTCAATGCTTCGGCATAGTTGCCCTCAAAACTATAGTTTTGGGCCAAGGTGTTTAAAATGGCCAATTCGGAATCTACATCGTCCACCTCGGTGGCCAATTCCAACGCCTCCTTGAACATGGGCATGGCCTTTTCTCGATTTCCTTTGTTGTAATGATAGTTTCCCAATGCATTGAAACTCCGAACAACACCATGGTAATAATCAATTTTTTTACTGTACTGCAAAGCCCTGTTGGCTACTGAGTACAAGCTATCGCTATCCAAATACTGATAGGAAAAAGCCAGATCCACCAATAATTTGATGTGGGTGGTATCTTTGGGATTGAACTTGTTGGTTGATTTAAGCCGTTGCAGTTTGTGTGCCAAGCTATCCCTTTCGTTGGATGACTGGGCCGAAATTGAAGATGTGGAGAAGAGCAATAGGGCGCATACCACTATTGGGAATAGTGAGGTTTTGTAGTTGATTACGAGGTTTTTTTCTGACAACACCCAGCTAAATATATTTCTTGCAAAACTAATTTTGTAACACGGTTTTGGAAACTAATTGTTGTGAAACGTCCAAAAATGTGTGTTTTGTCTTAAAAACGTGCATTTTACCGATAAATTATACATTCCATATTAAATATTGATGCCCAGATAATCAATATGTTAAAATTGGAGTACCAGAAGTGCGTCAAGAATAAATCAATAGATTTTAAAAAATATTTTGGTCGAATCATTACAAAAAAGTATTTTTGCATCCGCTTTAAATGGTGGTTGTAGCTCAGTTGGTTAGAGCGCTGGATTGTGGTTCCAGAGGTCGCCGGTTCGAACCCGGTCTTCCACCCTTGAGTTTGTAAAAATCCCAAGCCGATCGGCTTGGGATTTTTTTGTTTTAAAAACAAAAAAGCCCTCTTTCGAGGGCCTTGTTCTTAGTGAGATTCTAGTTTTTTAATCCGTGGCCTTATCCACGACCAATCTTTCCGCTCTGTTGGCAATTTCCCAGGCCGTATAAAAAATTAAGCGGGTACGGTTTTCCAAAAGATCATAATTTATTTTATCAGGAGTGTCGCTTGGTCTGTGATAGTCTGCGTGTGTACCGTTAAAATAGAATATGATAGGAATATTGTTCTTTGCAAAATTGTAGTGATCGCTCCGATAGTAAAAACGGTTAGGGTCGTTCTCGTCATTATAGGTATAATCGAACTCAATATTGGTGTACTTTTTGTTTACCTCTTCGGAAAGATTGTGCAACTCCGTACTCAGTTTATCAGAACCGATAAGATATAAATAGTTTCGGGCACCGCTGTAATTCGGGTCAATGCGTCCAATCATATCAATATTAAGGTCGGCCACGGTGTTTTCCAAGGGAAAAACAGGGTCGACATCGGTATAATATCTCGAGCCCAAGAGTCCCTTTTCTTCTCCCGTAACGTGCAAAAATACCAAAGAGCGTTTGGGACCGTTCCCCTCGTCTGCGGCCTTTTTAAAGGCTTGGGCAATTTCCAAAAGTGCCACCGTTCCAGAACCATCATCATCGGCCCCATTGTTAATTTGCCCGTCCGCGGTAACACCAATATGGTCAAGGTGCGAAGAAATTACCACATACTCATCAGGTTTATCGGTGCCCTTTATAAAGGCGACGACATTTTCGGAATCAATTTTATCGTTGCCGCTGGTAATTTTAAGTTCTATGGTCACTTGCAGATTTTTTGGAACATCGTCTTCCCCAAGATCATTTTTAATGGCAGTGGCTGCTTTTTCATCCAAAATCACAAGAAGTTCATCTCCATTATCTCCAGCAAGTTGCATCCGCCCACTATTGTTGGCTTGCATAAATTGAAAGTACCCTCTATATCTCGGAAAATTCTGGGCATCAAAATATAAAATGCCCTTGGCCCCTTTTTCCATGGCAAGGGCAGCTTTTTTGCCCATGGCCTCGGACATGTTGCTCCAAACGGATTTTTCGGAAGTGCCTGTCAGCAGATAGTTCCCGTTGGCTTTTTTTGGTTCCCCTGCTTTAATGAGCACCAATTTGCCAGAAACATCAATACTGTTGTAATCGGAATAATCGCCTTCCTCAATACCATAACCGGCGTAAACAATTTGATCGTAAATTCCTTGGGCTGTGGAAAAGGTGACGATATCCGTTCCCAGTTCAAACGTTGTACCATTAATGGAAAGGTCCCCAGTGGGTACATTGGAGACTTCCAAGGGAACTTTTTGAAAATAGTTGCCATTGGCCTGTGCCGGGGGAACATTTAAAGATTGATAGTGGGCCTTAATATATTCCACTGCCTTTTTTTGTCCGGGGGTACCGGTCTCCCTTCCTTCGAATTCGTCGGAAGCATAGGTGAACAAATGTTCTTTTAAGTCTTCTTCTGTAATCGTTTCCGCATAGGGAACGGGATCAACAGCTGGTTTTGGAGTATCGGAAACTGTTTTTTGGGAGGAATTGCATGCAAGGGCCAGCCCCAGCATCAAAAAGGATATTTTTTTCATTCGTAGTTAGTTTTCAAAATCTTCCAAAAGTAGTCAAAAGTTTACGAAAGAAATTTTATTGTCGAATTTACAATCTCGGAGCCTTTATTTAACTTGCCCATCTATTTTAAAATACCTCAAAATTGTGGTTATGGGCGAGAAGAAAAGCGTAGTTGTGGTCGGTGGTGGAATTGTGGGATTGTCCACGGCCTACTTTTTACAGAAAGAAGGGCACCGGGTCACCGTATTGGACAAGTCGGACATAACATCGGGAGCCTCATTTGTAAACGCAGGTTATCTTACCCCGAGCCATATTGTTTCCTTGGCCTCACCAGGTATGATCACACAGGGGTTAAAATATATGTTCAATTCCTCCAGTCCATTTTATATGAAACCCAGATTGGACCCCGATTTTATTCGATGGGCATGGTATTTTAAAAAATCATCGACGCAGTCCAAAGTGGACCGCTCCATGTCCATTATTGGTGATATCAACCTATTGAGTCGGGAACTATATGAAGCAATACAGGCTTCGGGCGACTTGGGAGATTTTCAGATAGGCCAACAAGGTTTAATGATGGTGTACCGGACCGAAAAAGCCCGCGACCATGAGATGGAAGTTGTTGAAAAAGCCGCCAAAATGGGTTTGGTGGGCAAGCACCTATCAAAAGAGGAATTGAGAAAAATAGAGCCCAATGTAGATATTAATGCAGAAGGGGCCATACTTTGGGAGTGTGATCGGCATACCACACCACCGTTGATCATGAAAAGAATGGTGCAGCATTTGGAAAAGACAGGGGTTGATATTCATAAAAATGAAGCGGTTGTAGATATATCCTTATCCAACGGAAAAATAACCGAGGTAAAAACAGCAAACGCATCTTACAAATCGGACGAAGTGGTTTTTGCCGCAGGATCTTGGACCTCGGAACTATCCAAAAAAATCAATTTAAATTTGCCATTGCAGGCAGGTAAAGGGTATCGTATGGATGTTGCGGAGCCCACCCATATAACCATGCCTACGATATTAATGGAGAAAAAGATTGCCATTACCCCCATGGAGGGATTCACGCGCTTTGCCGGCACCATGGAATTTTCCGGGATCAACCATACCATTCGCAAGGAAAGGGTAGAGGCGATAGCCAAGGGGGCCGAATCGTACTACAAAGGGCTTCGTATTCCCGAAGAAGCTAAGAAGAATGCCATGTGCGGTCTTCGTCCCGTATCTCCTGACGGGCTTCCCTACATAGGAAAGGTAAAAAACCATAAGAATTTAACCATCGCCACCGGACATGCCATGATGGGATGGAGCATGGGGCCGGCAACAGGGAAATTAGTGACCGAAATTATTACGGGAACCAAACCCTCCATGGATATTTCCCCATTTGATCCACAACGTAAATTTTAAGTGATTTCTTGTTGTTTGTGGCAGGATATGTGCGGTTGATATTTTTCAGTTGAGTTTTTTACGATTAATTTTACAGCATGAAAAAACACTACACCTCCTTTTTATTTTTTTCATTTTTATTTGTTGCTGGACTTTGGTCCCAAGAGATACAGATTTTTAAGGTAGCGGATTTCGACCTTAAGGGCCCTGTAAAATCATGCTTGGTGACCACGGATTACGGCAAGGAACTGTTCGAGTTCAACAAAGAGGGTGTTCTGAAAAAGACCATCACCCAGTATAACGATACCGATCAGGACATTACCTATTATAAATATAATAATGGCGAATTGGTGGAGAAACGAATGGAAAGCTACAAGGGAAATGTTTTGGACGAATCTACTTCCATGGCCAATTTTTATGAAATAGATACCGTTCCCAATAGAAAGATTATCGAAAAAATCATCTCTTACGACAAACAGTTCTTGGAACAACAACAATATCATTACGACGATGATGGGAAATTGGTCCGTATCATATCTTCCAACGGTGAAGGGGTGGACGAAACAACTTTTCAATATTCACAAGTAAAAAACGAAGAAACGGTAAGCACCTTTACCAATGGCGTTTTACAAAAAGCGGTAAGGACATCGACCAAAAAAGGACCGAATGGCACCCAAGAGGTTGTCCTCACCAAAGAGTACATTGACGGTGAGCCCAACACCGCCCTGGAAGAAGTTTTTAATGGCAACGGAAAATTGGTGACCAGCGAAGAGTTTTTATACGATGTCGCCGAGAAGGAGTTTGTGTCCCAGAAAAAACGCTTTTATCATTACAACGATGGCAAGTTGAGCAAAGTTGTAAAGAAAACCGTGAACACTGAATCCACGGACAAGTATATTTTTCAGTTCGACAACCACACGCCCAGCAACTGGGTAAAGCAAATAGTTACCCCTGCGAACACATATACGACAAGGGCGATAGAATATTACAAGGAAGAGGAAAAGACAGAGAAGAATCCCAATAAAAAATAGTTTACAGCAGATTTTCTATGAGTTCGGTTTTTACCTCGTGACCGCCATCAAACATTTTAATCTCGGCATGTCCTTGAAACAGGTCGTCTATCTTTATTTTTTCTTTTTCGAGTTTTTCGGGTGTTATGAATTCATCTTTGTTGCCATAAACCACGGTTATTTTTGTTGAACCATATTCCAAAAAAGAAAAGTCTTTTTTTGTCAACTCCTTGGGAATACCGCCAGCATAAAGAACAATTTGTCGGCACGATATTTTTTGATGGGCCAACCATCTTGTGGCCACCGAAACACCCTGCGAAAACCCAAATAAAATAAGGTCCACATTTTTAGGGAGGTTTTCAGCTTCAAGTACGGCATCAACATAGTTGATTACATTTTTGATTTCGGTTGCCGTATTTTCCTTGGTCAGCCAACTGGCCCCAACATATTTGTATTCGTTCTTTAAGTAATATTTGGACGGGGCCTGGGGAACGATAATGTAGTTTTCTTCGGGATCGAGACCATCAAAATACTTCACAAAATAGCGGCTCAAATACCCGATTCCATGGAAGACCAACCAAACCTTCTTGGTTTTTGCCGTTAATTCGTTCTGCGTCAAGTATGTATTTTCAGTGGAATAGGTAACGGTCTTTTCTATGTTGGACATGTTTAAAAATGCTGATTTAGATATTGGCAAAGCTTTCCGTAATTTTACAAAAAAGTAAAAGGATGAACGAGCATAAAGAGAAGATTCTGTCCGTTTGCAATGAAATTTGTAAGGGCACATTGATGGAGACATTGGACATAACCTATATTGATGTCGGCGAAAATTTTCTCTTGGCCAAAATGCCCGTTACGCCAAAAGTTCACCAGCCCGACGGCGTTCTGCATGGCGGGGCATCTGTTGCACTTGCCGAAAGTGTGGGGAGTGCGGCATCCTATATTTTCTTGGACAGACAGAATTTTTCTGTGCGTGGTATCGAAATTGCTGCCAACCATGTGCGTTCCATAAAAGAAGGTTTTGTGTATGCGAAAGCATCCATTTTGCACAAAGGCAGAACCACCCAATTATGGGAGATACGAATCACCGATGAGGAGGATCGTTTGATCTCCAACTGTAAACTGACGACCATTGCGCTACCCAGAAACTAAAAATCTACAGGAGATTTTGGATAGGGTGGAGGCCAGTTTCGAAGAAGCCCGGCCTTTTGCGTTGTACAGAAAACCTAACCAGAATGAAATTTTTGGGGTTTTCCAAGCAGATGCAAAGCTGCACTATTCCATGGATTTCACAGAAAAAGGATTTGTTTTTGCTCCGTTCGATGCCAAAAGCGATGTCGTTCTCATTCACCCCGATGAGCTTTACAAAGGGGAGTTCAATGCCACGGCTCCCAGATCGGAACAAACTATTTCTTTGGATGAATCGGGCAAAAACGAGCATATCGATTTGATAAAAAAGGGTATCAAAGAAATCGAAAAGGGAAGACTTCAAAAAGTGGTGCTCTCCAGAAAAATACAAGTGCCCAATGCAAAGTCGCCCATCAAAATATTCAAGACCCTTTTAAATACCTATCCAAATGCATTTGGGTATCTTTTTCATCATCCCAAAGTAGGGACATGGTGCGGCGCAACCCCTGAAACCTTGGTCAAAGTAACGAACAAGAAATTGGTGACCATGTCCTTGGCGGCAACTTTGCCTTATATCGAGAATGAAAAGCCAAACTGGGGCAACAAAGAAATCGAGGAGCAACAAATGGTATCCGAATATATTGGGGATAAATTGGCACACACCATGGAACGCTTGGAAATAGACGAAGCGGAATCCGTTCGGGCCGGAAACCTGTGGCACTTGCGCTCTGAGGTCCGTGGCGATATGCTTCCCGACCTAAAGATCGAGCAGGTTATCCGTGCGCTGCACCCGACTCCTGCCGTATGCGGTATCCCTACAACGGAGGCACATGAGTTTATTCAGGCCAATGAAAATTATAGCAGAACTTTTTACACAGGTTTTTTGGGCGAGTTGAATTTACAGGCTCAAGGAGAGTTGTCGCTCTTCGTAAATCTACGCTGTATGGAACTTGACGATGGTACCGCCTCAATTTTTGTGGGAGGGGGAATTACCGAGGCATCCGACCCGGAAAGCGAATGGATTGAGACTCAAAACAAAAGTAGGACCATGTTGGGAATCTTGTGAATTGATGTTTCGCAAAGGCACGGTTTACCATCCAGATAATGTATTTTTGTAGTCCATGATGTACTCAGATATACCCACTGCACAGACCTTGGTTTTGTACTTTAAATCTAGGGGTGTCAAAAATATAGTGATCTCTCCGGGGTCCAGAAATGCCCCATTGACCATAAGTTTTACAAAAAATCCGTTTTTCAACTGTTTTAGTATTGTAGATGAGCGATGTGCCGCTTTTTTTGCCATGGGTATGGCGCAGCATTTACAGGAACCCGTTGCCGTACTTTGTTCTTCGGGCAGTGCCTTGCTCAATTTTTATCCCGCAGTGGCAGAGGCCTATTATAGCGATATTCCATTGATCGTGGTATCTGCGGACAGACCCGGTTACCGGATAGATATTGGGGACGGACAAACCATTAGACAGGAGAATGTACTGGAAAAACACATTGGTTATTCCGCCAATTTGAAGCAGGACGTTTCCCATGCCGCGCAGACCATTTCAAAATATGGAAAAACGTTGCTGGAGTCCAGTCAGAATGAAATTCAAGCCTATAATGAAAAGGAAATCGCCAAGGCACTTTCGGTAGCTTTTGATGAAAAATATCCGGTACATATCAATATTCCCTTTGAAGAACCTTTGTATGGAAGGGTAGAGGAGCCTACGGTTAAAATTCAAGATTTTGAAACACCAAATAGTAAGGCTGATCTTGAAGAAGATTGGGAAGGATTGGCAAAAATATGGAAGGAGAGTTCTCGAAAAATGGTTTTGGTCGGCGTCAATCAACCCAATGCCATCGAAGCAGATGTGTTGGATATGCTGGCCAACGATCCCAACACGGTTTTGTTTACCGAGACCACATCGAACCTGCATCACCCTAATTTTTTTGAGAGTATAGACAGTATTATCGCTCCCATTGAAAAATCAGAAAATAAGGAAGAGCTTTTCCAAAAGTTGCGACCTGAACTTTTGATAACCTTTGGCGGTTTGATCGTTTCCAAAAAAATAAAGGCCTTTTTGCGGGAGTATAAGCCCAAACAACATTGGCACATTGATACCAAGAAAGCCAACGATACTTTTTATTGTTTGACAAAGCATATCAAGACCAATCCCAATCAGTTTTTTAAAAGGATGGGCACAAATGGTTCGGGCGAGAGTGATTTTAAAGCGTTTTGGGAGCAGAAAAAAGATAACTACGAAAGAAAACGCATGGCCTATTTGGAGGGAATCCCTTTTTCGGATTTCACTGCTTTCGATCGTATCATAAAAACCATACCCAAAGGGTATCAGGTACATTTGGCCAATAGTTCTACGGTTAGGTATGCCCAGCTTTTCGCCATGGATAAATCCTTGAAAGTATTTTGTAACAGGGGCACGAGCGGTATCGATGGATCTACTTCTACGGCTGTGGGCAGTTCCATTTACAGTAAGGGGCCCACAGTTTTATTAACAGGCGATTTGAGTTTTTTTTATGACAGCAATGCTTTGTGGAACAGATATATGCGTCCAGATTTCAGGATAGTGCTCATCAACAATTCCGGTGGCGGTATTTTTAGGATCTTGCCGGGAAAAGAGGATACCGAAGAATTTGAGACCTTTTTTGAGACCAGCCATGAATTAACTGCACGGCATTTGGCGGAGATGTATGGATTTGAACATGTCGTGGTAGAAAATGAAGCGGAAATGGAAGCATCATTGGAGAGTTTTTACTCGGAATCGGAAAAACCAAAAATCATGGAAGTCGCCACACCACGGGTTTTGAACAATAAAATTTTGCTTGGGTACTTCGATTTTATATCTTAGAACCTTAACTATAAATCAAACGAGAACACTAACAGATTATGAGCAAAAGAGACGAATTGATCGAAAAGTACGCAGCCGACATCAAAAGCAAATTTGGGCAAACTCCGGATATGGATTTGTTGACTAAAGTAGCCATTGGTCTGGGGCCTGCCATTTATAACTTGGATGCTTCCAAGGTTTCCGGTTCCGACGAAAAGGAATTGGAAACGGTAAAAAACAATTTTTTGATCAAAAAATTGGGCTTGGCCGAGACGCCTGCTTTGATGGAATCCATCAATAGCGTAATAGACGCCTACGGAAAATCAGAAAAAAACAAACATCGTGCGGTCATTTATTATATGTTGACAAAGCACTTTGGAAAGGAATCGGTTTATAATTAAGATTACAACCCGTGTAAAGAAGCTGTCCAAATTAGGGCGGCTTTTTTTATACCCATAATTTACAACTACCTTTACCGTATGATTGAATTGGGAAACTACAACACCCTTAAGGTGCTCAGGAGCACCAGTATAGGACTTTTTTTGGGAGATGATGAGGGCACGGAAATACTTTTGCCGAACAAATATGTGCCCGAGGATTTTGAAATTGACCAAGAAATGGAAGTGTTCTGTTACTTGGACAATGCGGAACGTCCGATTTCGACCACTTTAAGGCCCAAGATTATCCGAAACGGATTTGCCAATTTAAAAGTAGTGGAAGTGGGCGCTTATGGGGCTTTTATGGACTGGGGACTGGAAAAACACCTGCTTGTACCCTTTAGGGAACAGTCCCAACGAATGGAGGAAGGCCACAGTTATATTGTTCATTGTTATATGGATGAGGAGAGTATGCGTCTTACGGGATCCAGTAGGGTGGATAAATTTTTGTCCAACGAGAACGTAGCATACGAACAGAATGATGAAGTCGACCTTTTGGTGCACCGTAAAACACCTTTGGGTTGGGAGGCTATTGTGGACGAACGACATAAAGGACTCATATTTGACAGCGATATTTTTAAGCCATTGCGCACAGGGGATAGCCTCAAAGGATTTATAAAGAATGTAAGGGACGATAAAAAATTGGATATTTCACTGCAGCCCATTGGAGCCAAAGTGCTGGAGCCAACAGCCAAAATGATTTTGGATAAGCTTGTACAAAACGAAGGATTTTTACCATTGCACGATAAATCATCACCAGATGACATTATGAATACCCTGCACATGAGCAAAAAAGCGTTCAAAAAAGGAGTGGGGATTTTGTACCGACAGCGTAAAATAAATATTCAGGATGATGGTATCCATTTATTACAATAAAAGATCTCGGGAGATTGGATTATTGCAAGCTTTGGAGCCATAAAGTTTTTTTCTTTGGACAAATATTTTATTTTTGTAACAATTCAGATTAACTTATTGGTTGTTATGCTTTTAGCATAGCGCATAATTATAACTCCCTATACAATATGCCTTTTATTGAAGAAAGCGATTTGTTGGACCTTCATAAGGATATAGACAAGGCCCAGATCATCAACGAGAGACTGCTCGATCAGATAAAGTTTAAAAATAAGGATCTTCGTAAAATTAAGCTTCAACGAAACATTCTCCTTGGTTTTGTGGCCTTGTTCGTGATCGGCACACTCGCCATAACATCCTTTACTGCCGGGCTTAGCAGCAAACAATCTTTTGAGAACCAAAGCAATGTTCTGGTGTCATTGGATAGCTTGGATGTAATCAAGGCACGGATAGACAATCTAAAATCACAGAACCAGGAACTCAGTTTGGTGAAGGAATTTTATTTGGCCAAAGAGTTTTTGAACAAGGAAAAAATCTATTCCGTACAGGTAAAATCCTTTGTGGAAAACAATGTGACCTTGGCCTCTGAGGCGTTGACCAACACACTTTTTGTAAAGACCAATCCATTTTACGCCTATTCCCTCGGTAATTTTGAAACCTTGGAAGAAGCTCAAAAATTTAGACAGCAACTGGTACAAATGGGCTTTCAGGATGCATTTGTGGCATCCTACAAAGATGGTCAACGAATTAAGATAGAAGATCCGTATTAATCTTGGGAAACACAAAGGCTTGGATACAAGCCGCTAGACTCCGCACACTGCCGTTATCATTATCCGGAATTATTGTTGGTACCGGATTGGCCGTTATAGAAGGCGAATTTGATGTCAAAATATTTGTTTTGGCCTTGTTGACCACTGTAGGTTTTCAGGTCACCTCCAACTTTGCCAACGATTATGGCGATGGGGTAAAGGGAACCGATAACGAAGATCGGATCGGTCCCGCTCGTGCCATTCAAAGTGGTTCCATTACCCGAAGTGCACTAAAAAAGGGAATTGTTGTATCCATTATTGTTAGCATGTTGATTGCCCTTGCATTGATTTACTCAGCCTTTGGAATGGACAACTTTCCCTTTGTCCTATTGTTTTTTATGCTGGGATTGTTGAGTATTTGGGCATCCATAAAGTATACTGTCGGTGCCAATGCCTACGGGTATAGGGGACTTGGAGATTTGTTCGTATTCCTCTTTTTTGGCCTCTTGGGGGTTCTTGGGAGTATGTTCCTATATACGAAATCGTTGGGATGGAGCTCGGTTTTGCCCGCCGTGGCCATTGGTTTTTTATGTGTTGCCGTACTTAACCTCAATAATCTGAGGGATGTGGTATCGGACAAGAAGCACGGTAAGATAACCATGGTGGTGAAGATGGGGTTCAATAAAGGGAAACGGTACCATACATTTTTGATATTGGCGTCGTTTTTTTGCTTTTTGGCATTTATATGGGTAGAGGATTTTGGCTGGAAACAATCATTTTTTCTTTTGGCATTCGTACCATTATTGATCCATTTACGAAAAGTGATCCAGACCCATAATCCCGGGAGTTTGGATGTGGAATTAAAAAAAGTTGCACTCAGCACTTTTCTATTGGCGATATTATTCTTAATTTCTGTTAATATTTTTTTGTAAATTTGATTACAACCAAATAAACGTAAAGGAACTTGGAACATCCGATAAAAATTTTGATCGTAGAGGATAATGTCATCATTGCAGATGACATGCAATCCATGTTAGAGGAAATCGGCTATGAGATTGTTGACAATGTCATTGTTTATGAACAGGCCGTTGATGTGTTGAAGAACAACCATGTAGACCTCGTTTTGATAGATATTATTTTGGCCTCGGACAAAACTGGTATTGATCTAGGAAAGCATATACGCGATACGTACAACATCCCGTTCATATTTGTAACATCCAACTCCGACCGTGCCACGGTAGAAAATGCCAAAACGGTAAAACCGGACGGATACTTGGTAAAGCCCTTCGAGCAACAGGACCTGTACACCTCTATAGAGATTGCCCTTTCCAATTTTAATTACGAAAAAAAAGGGATGCAAAAAGCGGCTGATGATGATGCAGCGGACGAAATTACCTCCAATTCCATACTGAAGGATTCTATTTTTGTAAAGAAACAGCATTTGTATTACAGAATACAATTTACTGATATACAATTTATTAAGGCTGATAATGTGTATTTGGAAGTAAATACGGCCGATAAAAAGTTTTTGGTGCGTTCACCGCTCAAGGATTATCTGGAAAAATTGCCCAAGAACAAGTTCTACAGGGCGCACAAATCATATATCGTGAACGTGGACCATATAGATGCCATAAACTCCAAGGATATTATGATCAACAATAACCTTATTCCTATTTCCAAGGATTTCAAAGAATTTATCCTTTCTTCGATGAACAGTTGATTTATACGATCGGATAAGAATCACAATATAAATTTGAGCGCTCCACAAGGGCGCTTTTTTTATGCCCACAACACTTTTGAAAGAGAAAGACCACAATTTTTTAGGTGTTCGCAACAATATTTTCGCAACTTGGAGGAACAGTCATACTTTAGCAGTGTTAATAATTCAGAAAGTAATTTTTTCATTTTCATATAGTGTTCTCGTAAAAGGGTCTTGTTGTAAAAAGCAGGGCCTTTTTCAATTTTATAGACCTCATGTTTGTTATCATATTCCATGAAAGGCAGAAAACATCGATAAAATACCACTTCACATACTCCCTGGTTAGTTTCACAACATAAAACCACACTTTCACAACAATAACGGTCAACTCTATAGCTTGGGATTTAATTTTGTTGCCAAACTAACGTTCTTTATATACCCCATACCTTTCTATTCGGCACAATGTTCTATGTTTTGGGTTGATTTGGGTTATCGGGTACAATAAAGGAAAAAAGGGCACGATAATAATATAGGACTTACGGTATATTCCAGAAGTCGCTGTATCAATTTAATTAATGGGACGTTACGTAAGATTTTTATTTACCGCGGTATATTTTGTTTTTCTTTTTACTTCATCAGCGCAGGGTATTGGCGATAATGAACAAAGTGTACTAAAAGAGTTCGAGGACAGTGATCAACCTTCGGGACGTTTCAATGTCTTTTTCAATTCATTGGACCGCTACAATGTAAACTCGGCATACGATTGGCTGGACACCATCAAAATTTATCTGGCAAATGCCCAAAAAACAAACGATACCACGGCAGCCCACCTATACAAGGTAATGCAGGCCCAAGTTTACAATGATCTTGGGGAATACGATAAAAGCACCGCTCTTGCCAAGGAGCTTTATGATATCAAGGATTCGCTGGATACCGAATCACAAAAAATAGTTCTGGATGTTTTGGATGATAACTACGCCAACCTCCAGTTATTCGATAAACAGATTGAAATACGAAAGCAAAAGCGAGAACTCGGATTCACCAACAACGTTTCTTTTTACGATATCTACAGCAATCTTGGTCTATACAGAAAGGCCAGGAACCAGTACATAATGGAGGTGAAGCCCACCATCGCGGATAACGAGACCTTTAAGCTGGCCCAGTACCACAGCAAGGTCGGCAATTATTTACGACTGGACGACTCGGCACCGACAGCCCTGAGCGAATTAAAAAAGGCCAACTCCTACCTAGGAGTCTACATGAACGATATTTCCACCCAAAAAAGTGAATCGGACATATTCGAGAGCGAGATATTAAAAGCGGAGATAGAAGGGAACATTGCCAAATGCCATGTAATGCTCGGAGAGTTTGAAGAGGCGATACCACTATTGGAAAGCAGCATAGAAATCCTAAAAAAGTCACCGGACAACAACGACCAAAGTGAGGTTGTGGAAAATACAATGTTCTTGGCAGAGGCCAATTTGCAATTGGAGCGCTTTACCGAAGCCAAGAAGCATTTGGATACCGAATTCGACAATATTAACGTATTACAGATCATAAAAAGGAACAGTCTGTTGGCGGCTTTTTATGATAAGGTGGAAAATTACAAGAACGCTTCCATCTACTATAAACGTAACGAGAGGATCAAAGATTCTTTGGCCAAAAAACAGTCGGCATTGATCAAGCAACAGTTGGTTACCATTGTGGCCAACGAAGATCTGGAGAACTCCCAGCGCTTGATAGACGAGCAAAAGCGTATCAACGAGCTGGCCCGTAGCGAGATGAAAGCCAAGGATGAGCGTATCAACCTGGTGTTTATTTCCTTGATTTTCACTTTACTCGGGTTTGCAGGATTGGTCTATGCCTACCTTAAGAGTATAAAAAACCAACGCTTGATCGCGGAACAAAAACATATCATCGAGACCTCGCTCGTTGAGAAGGATTCATTGTTGAAAGAAATTCATCATAGGGTAAAGAACAACCTGCAAATGGTAAGTAGCCTGTTGAGTCTGCAAACCAAAAACACCCGAAGCAAAGCCGCAATCGTTGCACTTGAAGAAGGGAAGAGCAGGGTAAAGGCGATGGCGTTGATTCATCAAAAATTGTATCAAAACGATGACCTCTCCGTGATAGAAATGCAAGGTTACATCGAAAGTTTGATCAATAGCGTACAATCCGTCTATAAAAAAGGCGGCCACAATATCAGTATAACCATTGATGCCGAGGGAACCGAGCTGGATATTGACCGTGCCATTCCGTTTGGATTGATCTTGAACGAACTCGTTTCCAACTCCTTTAAATATGCCTTCCCGGAAAATGATGACAACGGGAAGATCTATATTCATTTGCGCAAGAACGGCGATCAAGGTTATTTTGAGTACACCGATAATGGGGTCGGGCTCCCAGAGGATACCGATGAACGCTCAAACTCCTCCATGGGTATTCGCTTGATCAATCGACTGGTCAACCAACTACAATCCAAATTAAATATCGATAAGCAGGTGGAAGGTGTCCGCTTTTGGTTCAACTTTAGTTGATTTGGCCTTATCAGGTCTTCTAGGATTCAAAAAAAACCTAAATTTGAATCCACTCGATGAAAGCAAGCTATAAAAAGTATATCCTCAATTTTAAAGTTCCCAGCGGTACTTCGCGGGGGGTAATGACCCAAAAAGAAACGTGGTACATTATATTAAAGGATGAGAATTCTTTCGGTTTGGGCGAATGCGGTATTTTACGTGGTTTGAGCGTGGACGACCGACCCGATTACGAGCAAAAATTAGCTTGGACATGCAGCAATATCCATTTGGGCAAAGAAGAGCTCCTGAGCGAACTAAACGAGTTTCCATCCATCCAATTTGGAGTTGAACAGGCGTTTTTGTCGTTCCATTCCAAAGACACATTTGAGCTGTTCCCTTCGAACTTCACCCAAAAGGAATCACCCATTCCGATCAATGGCCTTATTTGGATGGGAGATACGGCCCATATGCTCAAACAATTGGAGCAAAAATTAGAGGAGGGCTTCGGATGCATCAAAATGAAAATCGGGGCCATCGATTTTCAAAAGGAAGTATCCATTCTTAAATCCATTCGCAATAACTTTTCACCGGAAGAAATCGAGCTTCGTGTGGATGCCAATGGGGCCTTTGAACCTCAAGAAGCCATGGGAAAGCTAGAGGAATTATCGGAATTTGAAATACATTCCATTGAACAGCCCATAAAAGCGGGGCAATGGGAAAAAATGGCAGGCCTTTGCGAAAGTACACCGCTTCCGATTGCGTTGGACGAGGAATTAATCGGCGTTTTTGATGTAACGGAAAAGCAGAAACTGCTACAAACCATACAACCACAATACATAATCTTAAAACCGAGTTTGGTGGGCGGAATCAAAGGCAGCAACGAATGGATTACTTTGGCTGAAAAACAACAAATAGGTTGGTGGATCACCAGTGCACTGGAAAGCAATATAGGCTTAAATGCCATAGCGCAGTACACCTATTCCCAGAACACGAACATGCCACAAGGCCTGGGAACCGGAAGTTTGTTCACCAATAATATAAATAGCCCTTTGGAAGTTATAGGGGGCCAACTTTTTTACAGACATTCCAATGTCTGGGATACGGATTTAATACAAGAAATATGTACATAGAACAAGCGTATAAGGGTTTTACAGAGCGATGGAGGTATTTGGTCGGGTTTTTGATCGTATTTGTGGGATGGCAGATTGTTGGGGGGATTCCCCTGCTGGCCGCCATGCTGATGAAGTCGGATTTTTTGAGCTCTGGGGTCATGGATTATGGAGCCATAGCCAATACACTGGGGCTTAACCTATTCTTTTTTCTGGTGATGTTGACATTTTTAGCGGCTATGGTCAGTTTGTGGGTAGTGGTGAAATTCATTCACAGGTTATCGTTCAAGAATTTTACAACCTCCCGTAAAAAGGTGGATTGGAAAAGAATCATTTTCTCCTTTGTGCTCTGGGGGGCAATATCCTCCGGATTTGTTTTTTTGGACATCTATCTGTCCCCTGAAAATTATGAGTTCACCTTTGATGCAGTGCCCTTTTTTATTCTTTTGTTGCTTTCCATCATTTTTGTTCCCATTCAGACCAGCTTTGAAGAATATTTTACCCGAGGCTATTTAATGCAGTCCATCGGAATTGCGGCCAAGAATAGATGGCTGCCTTTTTTGGTAAGTTCTTCGCTCTTTGGACTGTTGCATATTTTCAATCCCGAGGTGGAAAAATTGGGATATGGAGTTTTGGTATTTTATATAGGTACAGGCTTTTTCCTGGGCATTTTGACCTTGATGGACGAAGGCTTGGAGCTGCCCTTGGGTTTTCACGCCGCCAACAACTTTTTCACGGCACTTTTGGTCACAGCGGATTGGATGGCATTCAACACCAATTCTATGTACAGGGATGTTTCCGAACCAGTTTTGGGATGGGATATCTTGGTTCCGGTTTTTATCATTTACCCCATTTTGCTGATTATCTTCGCAAAAATATATGGTTGGAACAATTGGAAGGAAAAGCTTTTTGGTCGCGTATTGTCCAAAGAAGAATTTGTAGCATTGACCGATGGAGAATCCGACTTGGCATAACATCCACCCCGATTTTCAATTAAACCAAGCATCCTACACAATCGAAGAACTTGGTAAATTTGCCGAATCTTTGACTGAAAAAGAAGCACCATTTCAAAAGTCCATCGGTGATTTTTTATCGGATTGGATTTCCGACGCACCAACTCTAACAGTAAGGACATCCGGTTCTACGGGCAACCCTAAAACTATAGTGCTCAAAAAACAACATATGGTCAATTCCGCATGGGCCACCGGAGCATATTTTGGATTGCACCCCAAGCAACAAGCCCTCCTATGCTTACCCTGTACGGGAATCGCAGGCAAAATGATGCTCGTCCGAGCCATGGTCCTAGGGCTACATTTAGACTATGTGGAACCCTCTTCGACACCGCTGGCCAACAACAATAAAACCTACGACTTTGTGGCCATGGTGCCCTTGCAGGTTCAAAATTCGATACCTCAAATGGATAGGGTAAAACAGTTGATCATTGGTGGGGCACCTGTGGATTCAAGTTTGCGAAGTGAACTTGTAAAACTACCCGTTTCTGCTTATGAAACTTATGGTATGACGGAGACCATTACCCATATTGCGGTAAAAAAAATAGACAGGGGGCAAGCCAATCCCTTTGAGACTTTGCCTGACGTATCCATCTCACAAGATGATAGGGGGTGCCTTGTGATCGAAGCCCCTAAAATTTCGGATCAAAAAATAATCACCAACGACTTGGTGGAATTGATCGGTCAAAATCAGTTTAATTGGTTGGGCCGTTATGATTCCATAATCAATTCGGGAGGGATAAAACTTGTTCCGGAAAAGATTGAAGAAAAACTTTCATCTCTTATCCATCCCCGTTTTTTTGTGACCGGCCTACAAGACGATGTATTGGGAAAAAAATTAGTGCTGGTGGTAGAAGGTGAACCTATGAACGAAACCGCATTGCTCCAAACCATTAAAAGTTCGGAAGGAATATCAAAATATGAGGTTCCCAAGGCGATTTACTTTGTAAAAACTTTTGATGAGACCTCTACCAAAAAGGTAGATCGCAAAAAAACCTTGGAACAAATCGGCTAAGTTTTGTACATTCAGAATTTTAAAAATCAACCATGCAAAAGACCATCAAATTAGTACTTTTACTTTTACCATTTATTGCAATATCCCAACAAATCCTTCCCGAGGTGGAACGCGCTAGGGTAGTGGATGAAATCCTTGAAGAGCGATTCAATAACCTTCTGCCAAAGTTAATGGACGAAACCGGCTTGGATATGTGGGTATTGATTTCCCGAGAGTACAACGAGGACCCGGTACTCAAGACCATGCTTCCCGCCACATGGTTGAACGCCAGGCGAAGGACCATCATTCTATTTTACAGGAACAAAGAAAAAAACACCATAGAAAAATTGGCCGTGGCCCGCTACGATATAGGAAAGAGCATTAAATCTGCCTGGGACAAGGATAAAGAGCCCGACCAGTGGAAGCGTTTAATGCAGCTGATTTCGGAGCGAAACCCGAAGAAAATCGGTCTCAACTTCTCCAAAGACCACAATATTGCCGACGGACTGGACAAAACGGATTACGACGAGTTTATGGCCAATTTACCAAAGAAGCATCATTCCAAAGTGGTTTCGGCAGAACAATTGGCAGTACGTTGGATAGAGACCAGAACCCCACGGGAAATGACGATTTTTAATCAGTTGGTGGACATAACCCACGATATTATTGCAGAGGCTTTTTCCGAAAAAGTGATTACCCCAGGTGTTACCACGACCACCGAAGTAGAGTGGTGGATGCGCCAAAAAGTGACCGATTTGGGATTGGAAACTTGGTTTCATCCCACTGTTGATGTGCAAAGAACCAGTGAAGAGCTGGTAGGCCACTTGTATTCATTTTCCGGTAGACCGGACGATGAAGTGATCCAAAGGGGTGACTTGTTGCACTGCGATTTTGGAATCACCTATTTACGGTTGAACACCGATTGCCAAGAGTTGGCTTATGTGCTAAAGCCCGAGGAGACCGAAGCACCATCTTTTTTGGTAAATGCATTGTATGATGGCAACCGGGTACAGGATTTTTTGACCGACAATATGGTTAAAGGTAGGGTAGGAAACGATATTTTGGCCAAGGCCCTGCAAGATGCAAAAGACGCTGGGCTCCGTCCTTCCATTTACACCCACCCTCTTGGGTCCTATGGGCACTCTGCGGGTACCACTATTGGTATGTGGGACGCTCAGGGCGGGGTGATGAAGGATGATGGCGAGAATTATCCGCTGAATCCCAATACGGTTTATGCCATTGAATTGAACACCACCGTAAACATACCCGAATGGAACAGGGATATCCGGATTATGTTGGAAGAGGCAGGCTTTTTTGGTGAAGACGGGTTTCGATATGTGAACGGAAGACAAACCGAATTTTTGTTGATTCCGAGACCAAAACCGCAGTTGGGCAACTAGAGCTCTAAACCTGAAGTACCCCCATATTAAACTTTTTCTCAATAGGCGCATGGTTGGCGGCCTCAATGCCCATGGAAATCCATTTGCGGGTATCCAACGGATTGATTATGGCATCCGTCCACAGTCGAGCTGCTGCGTAGTACGGTGATATTTGGTCATCGTACCGCTGCTTTATTTCATCAAAGAGTTGCTTTTCCTTTTCGGCATCCACAGGTTTGCCACTTTTTTCCAAACTGGCCTTTTCAATCTGTAACAGCACCTTTGCGGCAGAGTTTCCGCTCATTACAGCGAGTTCGGCACTTGGCCACGCAACGATCAATCTGGGATCATAGGCTTTACCGCACATGGCGTAATTCCCGGCCCCGTAGCTATTGCCAATTACTATGGTAAATTTTGGCACCACGGAATTACTTACCGCATTTACCATTTTGGCGCCATCTTTAATTATGCCGCCGTGCTCACTTTTACTGCCCACCATAAACCCGGTAACATCCTGCAAAAACACCAACGGAATCTTCTTTTGGTTGCAATTGGCGATAAATCGGGTGGCCTTGTCCGCGGAATCGGAATAGATGACCCCGCCAAATTGCATTTCTCCCTTTTTGGTCTTTACCACTTTACGTTGATTGGCCACAATGCCCACGGCCCAACCATCGATACGGGCGTATCCGGTTAATATGGTCTGTCCGTAGCCCTCTTTGTACTGTTCAAACTCGGAATCGTCCACCAAACGCTTGATGATTTCCAACATATCGTACTGATCGCTTCGGGAAGCGGGCAAGATGCCAAAAATGTCATCTGGATTTTCAGTAGGTTCTTTCGATTCAACCCTATTGAAACCGGCCTTATCAAAATCTCCGATTTTATCTACGATGTTTTTTATTTTGTCCAACGCATCTTTGTCGTCCTTGGCCTTGTAATCGGTTACACCGCTAATCTCAGAATGGGTTGTAGCACCACCCAAGGTTTCATTGTCAATGCTTTCGCCGATTGCCGCCTTCACCAAATAACTTCCCGCTAAAAATATGCTTCCTGTTTTGTCAACGATCAAAGCTTCGTCGCTCATAATGGGCAAATAGGCCCCTCCCGCAACACAGCTTCCCATCACCGCGGCAATTTGGGTAATGCCCATGCTGCTCATTACGGCATTGTTTCTAAAAATACGGCCAAAGTGTTCCTTGTCCGGAAATATTTCGTCCTGCATGGGCAAATAAACCCCTGCACTGTCCACCAAGTAGATGATGGGCAATTTGTTCTCTATGGATATTTCCTGGGCCCGTAGATTTTTCTTCCCGGTAATAGGAAACCAAGCACCGGCCTTTACCGTGGCATCGTTCGCCACCACCACACACTGTTTGCCTTGTACATAACCTACTTTCACGACCACTCCGCCCGACGGACATCCCCCGTGCTCCTCGTACATATCCTCTCCCGCAAAAGCACCGATCTCTATGGATTCACTGTCGGCATCCAATAAATAATCAATGCGCTCCCTTGCAGTCATTTTACCTTTGGCATGGTGCTTCTCGATACGGTTTTTGCCGCCACCAAGCTTCACTTTGGCCAATTTCCGTTTTAGGTCAGAGAGTTTTAACTTGTTATGGTCTTCGTTCTTGTTGAAGTTTATGTCCATTCTACTATAAATTCATTTAGCTGGTTAAAGATAAGGAGTTATAATCATTACTTTTGAACTATATGGAAACCAAAATACGTTGGGGCATTGTTGGTCCCGGAAAAATAGCGAGAAAATTTGTTTCGGACCTTTTGCTGGTGGATGATGCTGAAGTCACTGCCGTAGCATCAAGGTCAATGGAAAGGGCAAAGGAATTTGCCGAAGAATACAATGTAGAGCATACTTTTGGCAGTTATGATGAATTGTTCCAATCGGGAACCGTGGATATTGTTTATATCGCCACACCACATAATTTCCATAAAGAGCTGTCCATAAAGGCACTTGAAAACGGCATAGGGGTTTTGTGCGAAAAACCAATGGGCGTTAATAGGGCAGAAGTAGCGGAACAGGTCAATGCATCAAAAAAACATAACGCATTTTTAATGGAGGCCATGTGGTCCCGTTTTAATCCGTCCATCAAAAAAGTAAAGGAATTGGTGGATGCTGGGGAGATAGGGGACCTAAAATATCTTTATGCGGATTTTGCATTTTATGCATTGGATAGGGATGAAGATTCTCGATTGCTAAATCCCAATCTAGCTTCGGGCACTATTTTGGATATTGGTATTTACCCCATTTTCCTTTCTTATTTGTTGTTGGGCATGCCAGAGCACATTATGGCAAGTTCCAAGTTTCATGACAACGGTACCGAGCTCCAGACCAGCATGATTTTTGACTACCCTGATGCACAAGCTATGTTGTATAGTGGTTTTACCAGTCGCTCCCGAATGGATGCGGAAATTTCCGGGGAAAAGGGCGAACTGTTTTTAAAATCCAGATGGCACGAAGCGGACGAATATACGATGGTGAAGGAAGACGAAACCAAAAAGTTCAGTCTACCCCTGAAAGGTATTGGTTACTACTACGAAATTCTGGAAGTGCATGAATGTTTACGAAGCAATAAAACTGAAAGTGATCTATGGTCGCACCAAAACAGCTTGGATTTGTCAGAGTTATTGGACAGTGTCAGGAAAAAATGCGGGGTGAGCTTCCCTTTTGAAACATAATCCTTGATAATAGCTTTACATTATACCTATTTTTACGATATTTGAAATTCTTCAGAAATTAATAGAATGGGAATGAATAAAAACACAGTGCTGGCCTGGGCCACATGGATTATGATTTTTGTGGGAATCGGTATGATCGCACTTGGAGCTTTTAAATATGATGAAGTGGCGGGCTGGGGCTTTGCTGCTGTTGGAATCGGTTTTTTTGCCGTAGCTTGGGTGTTCAATGCCCTAAAAGGTAGAGTGTAAGCTCTTTTTCTTAACAATTTAATTTATCACTAAATGTCAGACGATAAAAAAGTCATTTTTTCAATGTCTGGGGTTACCAAGACCTATAAAACGGCCAACACCCCGGTACTTAAAAATATATATTTAAGCTTTTTCTACGGAGCCAAAATCGGAATCTTGGGTCTAAACGGATCCGGTAAGTCCACCTTGCTTAAGATTATTGCAGGGGTTGATAAGAATTATCAAGGAGATGTGGTGTTTTCCCCGGGATATTCGGTTGGTTATTTGGAGCAAGAACCACAGCTGGACGAGAATAAGACCGTCCTTGAGGTGGTGAAGGAAGGTGTTGCCGAAACCGTTGCCATTTTGGACGAGTACAACAAGATCAACGACATGTTCGGTCTGCCCGAAGTGTACGAGGATGCCGATAAGATGCAGAAGCTGATGGACAAACAAGCCGCGCTTCAAGATCAAATAGATGCTGCAAATGCTTGGGAGCTCGATACCAAATTAGAGATTGCGATGGATGCGCTACGTACTCCTGAATCCGATAAAAAAATAAGTGTGCTTTCCGGTGGTGAGCGCAGAAGGGTTGCCCTCTGCCGACTGCTTTTGAAGGAACCCGATGTGTTGTTATTGGATGAGCCCACCAACCACTTGGATGCCGAATCGGTACACTGGTTGGAGCACCATTTGGCACAATATAAAGGAACCGTGATCGCCGTAACGCACGACCGTTATTTCTTGGACAATGTAGCGGGTTGGATTTTGGAATTGGACCGCGGTGAGGGAATTCCATGGAAAGGGAATTATTCCAGCTGGTTGGACCAAAAGGCCAAAAGACTGGAACAAGAGAGCAAACAGGCCTCCAAGCGTCAAAAAACGTTGGAACGAGAGCTGGATTGGGTGCGCCAAGGTGCCAAAGGAAGACAGGCCAAACAAAAGGCACGTTTAAAGAATTACGATAAGCTCCTCAGCCAAGATCAAAAACAAATGGAGGAAAAGTTGGAGATCTACATTCCAAATGGACCTCGATTGGGCACCAATGTAATCGAGGCCAAAGGGGTAAGCAAAGCTTTTGGCGATAAATTATTGTACGAAAACTTGAACTTTAACCTGCCACAAGCAGGTATCGTTGGTATAATCGGTCCAAACGGTGCCGGTAAGACCACTATATTCAAGATGATCATGGGAGAGGAAACTCCCGATAAAGGAGAATTCATTGTTGGGGATACGGCAAAACTTGCCTATGTGGACCAATCCCATTCAAACATCGACCCCGATAAATCCATTTGGGAAAACTTCAGCGATAGCCAAGAGTTGATCATGATGGGAGGAAAGCAGGTAAATTCCCGTGCCTATTTGAGCCGTTTTAATTTTTCGGGAAGCGAGCAGAACAAAAAGGTGAACATGCTTTCCGGAGGTGAACGGAACCGACTGCATTTGGCCATGACCTTAAAAGAGGAGGGCAACGTGCTGCTATTGGATGAGCCTACCAACGATTTGGATGTAAACACACTACGTGCGTTGGAAGAAGGTCTGGAAAACTTTGCCGGTTGTGCTGTGATAATCTCGCACGACAGATGGTTCTTGGACAGAATCTGTACACACATTTTGGCATTCGAGGGCGACTCTCAGGTATACTTTTTCGAAGGTTCGTTCTCAGATTATGAGGAGAACAAAAAGAAACGCTTGGGAACGGATATCATGCCCAAGCGTATCAAGTACAAAAAATTGATTCGTTGATAAGAGGGGAGGAATTATTCTTCTCCGCCGAGATTTTTGATTCCTTCCTCCAATAATTTTTTCGCTTTTTCCAAATATGCTTTTTGGTGGGCAGCCAAGCTGTTTGCATCTTGACTGTTTCCAGACGTGGAACCAATTGAGTTGGAAAGCTCCACCAATTGTTGAATGGCCTGTTCCGCGGATTGGAGTTTGTCACCGGCATGTTTTTCAAAAACCTTGATCATTTCCAGTTCCATGGATTGTACGGAAGCGGTTTCGGAACTTTCTTCCGCGGTTTCATCATCACTGTAAGTTTCTACCGAAGCTACCGTTGTTGAAGTTCCAAGAGTACATTCATCAATAATGGTAATGAGCTCGTTGATTTCACCGATGGCCTTTTTGGTAAAGAACCTTCCAGCTTCCCAATCGGCAGGCTCAATGGCCTTGTCCAAAGTTTCCATGGCATCCAAGGTCTTGTTCCTGGCCTTGTCACAACTACATTCTTCCATAAAACTTTGTCCGCTTTCCAAAGCGGTCAAAGCACGTTCGGCGTAGTACATTTGGTGCTCAAAGTTGGTGGCTTCCATGGCTTTTTTGCCATGACTTAGCGCATAGGTAACTTTAGCGTAAAAATTATCACATTGATTGGAGTAGGTAGCTTGTATGGCAAAAAGAAACGCCATCACTACAAAAACATGGGATTTGGGAGCCATATTCGAGTATTTGATTAGGTTACTAAGTTTGTTTGTCTAACGGCTAAACTACAATTTTATTTCAATATTCTAAAAATCTTCTGTTGGATACCAATCCCATTGCACCACTTCAATATTGGAATCACCGTTGTTCACCAAGGTCTTGAACTGCCCAACATCGCTTACGTCCGGTCTGCCTCTATAATGGTAAGGATAGACTTGATCGGGCTTAAATTCCAAAACGGCATCGGCCGCACTTTCCACCGTCATGGTGTAGGGTAGGTTCATACAGATGAATGCTTTATCAATATTTTCCAAAGCACGCATTTCCGGGATGTCCTCGGTATCCCCCGAAAAATAGATGCGTTCGTCACCAAAGGTGAACACATAGCCATTTCCTCTTCCTTTTACATGAAAATCTTTAGCTTCTTCCCGTAAGTTGTACATGGGGATGGCCTTTACCGTAAAACCAGCAATGTCTTTGCTTTCACCATTTTTCATAGTGGTTGTTTTTGAGGAAAGATTTTCCTCCATTTGTAAAACAACGGCATCGGGAGCGATGATCTGAACCCCTTCCAAATCCAATTCGTTTAAGGTCTCTGGATTAAAATGGTCTCCGTGTATATCGGTAATAAAAATAATATCTGGTGATTTTTGACCTTCAAAAGCGGCCTTTCCACCAACAGGGTCTATATATATGGTATGGTCGTCCCATTCGATTACCGCGGTGGCATGTTCTATCGGAATAATGTTGGCTGCAGCAGGCGCTTCGACCTCAACAGCTGTTTTTTCAACATCCGCTGTTTCTTCCTGTTTCTTTTCCTTTTGCTTGCAGGAAACCATCAAAAGTAAGAGTGCCCCAATGGTTGTGGTGATATTTTTTTTCATAATGAATTCATTTTTATCCTTTTAAAAATAAGGGATTATGGGTAGAATTATAATTTTTTGTGAAGATTATTTTCATCCAAATAATCCAAATACAAATCCCATGCGTATATAAACCAAACACGATTGATTAAAAAACCTTAAACGTAGAATCAATTAAAACAAAAAGTTATGACTGAAACAAAAAATAACAATAACGGATTGAAGGTAATAGCAGGTCTGTTAGGCGTAGTTCTTTTGGGAACCATTATTTACACGGTTAGTCTTTATCAAGATAAAAAAGCTACAGCAGAAGCACTTACTCAAGAAAAAGAATTGGTTGTAGAGGATTTGAACAATTTGAAGTCCGAGTATGACAAAGCTATTTTGGAAAGCAATGCCACTAACGAAGAGTTGGTTGCAGCTAGAGACAATATCGCAAAGTATATTGATTCCGTGAGCAGCATGAAAGCTGATATCGCTACACTTTCCCGTTACAGAAGACAAGTAAGCGTTCTTAAGGCCGAAAGGGAGGAATTATTGAAGCAAGTGGATTCCTTGACACAATCCAACAGTTTGTTGGCCATGCAAAGGGACAGCACTTTTGCTGAGTTGGAGCAACAAACCGTATTCAACGATTCTTTGATCATCCAGAACACTCAATTGGCCGATGCCGTTGAAAAAGGTTCTGCACTTAACCTTAGTACTATTAGTGTTGATGCCATCAAGGAAAGAAACAGTGGTAAATTGGTTTCTACCTCTAGAGCTAGAGCCACAGATAAATTCAAAGTTTGTTTTACCATTGCCGATAACGTAATCGCCGAAGCTGGTGACAGAGAATTCTATATCGAAGTTCTTGGACCACAAGGTAACGTATTGGGTGAAGGTTTGACAAAAACTACGGAAGATGGTAGCTCACTTACTTACAGTAAAGGAACCAACTTCTATTACGAAAACGATGCGCTGGATGTTTGCGACTATATAAACAAGCCTAGTGGCGATTTCCAAGATGGAAACTACATGGTAAATGTTTATGACAACAAATTGAAATTGTTGGGTACTTCCAGCTTTGAATTGAAATAGTAACACACACTATCACCATAACTAAAAATGCCCGTCCAATTTTGGACGGGCATTTTTTATGTTTTCAACCTGAGTTCGATTATTATTTTTGACCTTGAAAATGCCGCGTCACTTCGAGTGCGAAGCGTATCGAGAAGTGGCATTTTAGGACTGGAAATCGTTGTTTTTGATCTACCTGCCGGCTCTCAAACAGGCGATTTAAAATCACAACTTTCCAATAATCGAATTCGAGTTTCCAAGTTTCATTCGCTTATTTAAGACTGCCCACCATATCTTCCGGTTTTACCCACTCATCATATTCTTCAGCAGTAACATACCCTAGATTAATGGCCTCTTCCCTTAAAGTAGTACCATTTTTATGGGCCGTATTGGCAATCTCGGCGGCTTTGTAGTAGCCGATTTTGGTATTCAAAGCGGTAACCAACATCAACGAATTGTTCAGCAAAGTTTTAATGATCTCGTGGTTTGGTTCAATTCCAGCAGCACAGTTTTCATCAAAACTTACACAGGCATCCCCAATAAGTTGGGCGGATTGTAAAATATTTGCTGCCATAACAGGTTTGAACACATTTAGTTCGTAATGCCCCTGTGTGCCACCAACGCTAATGGCCACATCGTTGCCCATAACCTGTGCGCAAACCATGGTAATGGCCTCACATTGGGTAGGGTTTACTTTACCCGGCATTATGGAGCTTCCCGGTTCGTTGGCAGGGATTATGATTTCACCGATTCCGGAACGTGGCCCTGAGGCCATCATACGGATATCGTTCGCGATTTTGTTCAAAGAAACCGCTAATTGTTTCAATGCACCATGACTTTCCACAATGGCATCGTGTGCGGCAAGTGCTTCGAACTTGTTCTCCGCAGTAACAAAAGGTTTCCCGGTAAACTCGGCAATGTATTTGGCTACAAGCACATCGTAGCCTTTTGGTGTATTCAAACCAGTACCCACGGCGGTTCCGCCAAGAGCAAGTTCACTCAAGTGGGGCAATGTATTTTTTAACGCTTTCAACCCATGGTTCAATTGTGAAACGTAGCCTGAAAATTCCTGGCCCAAGGTTAGGGGAGTGGCATCCATTAAATGGGTTCTGCCAATCTTGACCACATCCTTGAATTCTTTGGATTTTTTCTCCAAGGTATCCCTAAGTTGCTCCACACCGGGAATGGTGACCTCCACAATTTTTTTGTAGGCCGCAATGTGCATTCCCGTTGGGAAAGTATCGTTGGAGGACTGACTCTTGTTCACATCATCGTTGGGCTGAATGGTTTTTTCGCCCTCTCCGATTTTTTTACCGGCAATTTCGTGCGCGCGGTTGGCAATTACCTCGTTCACGTTCATGTTGCTCTGGGTACCCGAACCGGTTTGCCATATGACCAAAGGAAATTGGTCATCGTGCTTGCCATCAAGAATTTCATCACAGACTTGGGCAATAAGATCTCTTTTTTCTTGGCTCAGCACTCCAAGTTTGTGATTGGTGTAGGCCGCCGCCTTTTTTAAATAAGCAAATCCGTACACCACATCCAAGGGCATGGAAGCAGGAGCACCAATTTTAAAGTTGTTTCGGGAACGTTCGGTTTGGGCGCCCCAATATTTATCGGCGGGTACTTTTACCTCGCCCATGGTATCTTTTTCAATCCTGAAACTCATAGTTTAAAATTTTGTCCTACAAAGGTAGGATATAGGGTATTTATATGGTAGTTCATCGAGATAAATACACTTTTTTTTGTACATCTATTTGCTTTTTTTGATAAGAAGAAAGTATCTTTGTTAAAACAAAAGGAGTAAAGATGTTCGAATTTGACCAATATTTAGGTTTTTTAGCTTTTCTAACAATTTTGACAATCGGTTTTTGGTTGATGATATTCTTGTTGACCTTTGTAGTACCTTACTGGTTGATCGGTAACCTAAGGGAAATGTATAAAGAAAGAAAAGAGGCCAAACGCGCCCAGCTCGAAGAATAAGATATACGAAAAGAAGCATTTGGCTTCTTTTTTATTTTAACCTAATTTAAAAATAGCCTTTAATCCATTAAGGGCTATTTTTTTTTTGACCATATGCGATATGTTGAAATTCAACATTAAACCATAAAAAAAGCAGCCAAATGGGCTGCTTTTTTATTTAAGTTTCGGGGGAACCTATTCGTTTTTTTAAAATTGGCCTTCTTCGAATTCGCCACCATCTTGTCTTTCTTGTCTGCCTCGCTTTTTCTGCTCGTTGATACGATAGATGAACGAAACCCTTAACTGGCGCTGCCTCCATTGAAAGTCACTGTCTTGCTCGAAAAAATCCGTGGTGGTGAACGAGCTTCTTTTTCTTGAGTTCAAAAGATCTTGCACGTTCAAGGAAATAGTGGCATTATCGTTTAAAAGATCTTTGCTGAACGCTAGGTCAATTGACAAAATACCATCGGAACGCCCTTGGATATCATCGGATGCGCCTCGGTAGAATGCATTGGTTTGCCAGTCGATTTTCCACGGCAGTTCCACTTTGGAGCTAAAGCGCCCAAACCAGCTATTGTTGGATTGGCTATAATCGACACCATTGAATTCACCATCAAGACTGAACCTAAAGAAATTGACACTACCGTTAAGTCGGAGCCACTTTGTAGGATTGTAAAGCATGCCCACTTCAGCACCTGTTCTATCGTTTGTTGCCAAGTTAAAAGGAATGTTCCTGATCACCTCAACTTGCGATCCTCCCGGTCCGGTAATGAACACCTGTTCCTGGACTCTTTGAAATGCATCGGTCTCTCTTTGATAGTACACGGATGAAGTCAAGGTAAGTTTATCCCATCGCTTTAAATAGCCCAAATCGAATGCATTTGAAAATGCTGGGCGAAGGTTGGGGTTACCTTGAAAAATATTCGTTCTACTGCTTCTGGATGGGAACGGATTCAAAAACCAGCTCCAAGGACGATTGATCCTTCTATTGTATCCCAAAGAAACATTCTCTCTTTCCGTAAACTCGTAGATTAGGTTGACCGTTGGGAAGAGACCTGTATAGTTGTTATCAAAATCTGTATCTATAGGAAATGAAAATTCTTCCTGTAGCTCCTCTTCGGTAAGTTCGGACTCAATTTTACCCTTTAATTGGGTGCTCTCCATCCGAAGCCCCAAAAGAAAGTTGAAGTCGCCAAATTTTGAGCCATACTGGGAATATAGCGCGTGGACATTCTGGGTGAAATCAAAAACATTGGTCTGATTCACATTTACTTCCAGCATACCGTTCGCGTTTTCCTGAAGCAGACGGTAATCTGTAACTTCATTTTCAAATGTTCCACGATATCCAGCTTCAAACTGAGAACCTTCACCAAACGGGAGCACATAATCACTCTGAACCAAATATTCTGTTTGATCCTGTAGGGAAGAGGTCTCTTCCATTGGAATAGCGATATCGGTATTGTCTGTATTGTTGTAACGAACAGGTTCGGCTATGTATCCGTTTTGACTTTCTTCGTCTACCGAGAATTGCACATCGGCAGTCAAAACCTGTCCATCTTCATCAAGTCTATTGATATAATTTAACGAAATTTGATGGGTATTATCTTTTTCAGTCTCCAGTTCACTTCTTGTGGTACCTACCTGTGGATCATTGTTTAAAAAATAATCGTTTACGTTTGTGGTAAGATCCTCATCGCTTCCTGTCCTGTAGAAATAAGAACCTGTTATGGACGATTGTTCACTGAAGAAATACTCCATTCCAAAATTCAGATTGACCCCACGATTGATTCTGTCGATATCCCTATCCTCTATATTTCTATCGTAAGCAATACTGTCCAAAAAAGCATCCTGCCTTGGGTCAAAATATCTGGTATCAAAAAAACCGTTACCAGGCCCTTCCCTATATCGGTAGCCAACTGTGGTAAAAAAATTGAACTTGTCCGTTCTTAGGTTGGCATTGGCCGTTATACCACCATTGGTCGGGTGGCCTCCATACAAATTGACGGATCCATTGAACCCGAGTGTTTTTTCTCTTTTTAGAACAATATTTAAAATACCAGCAGTGCCTTCGGCATCATACCTAGCGGAAGGACTGGTGATAACCTCCACTTTTTCTATGGCATCTGCTGGCAATTGTTGTAGGGCTTCGGTAGATCCAAAACCGGCAAGTGCAGAGGGTTTGCCATTGATCAGAATACGAACGTTTTCGTTTCCACGAAGACTGATGGCACCATCGATATCCACATTTACGGAAGGCACGTTGCTAAGCGCGTCACTAATTGTAGCGCCGCTTGTGGTAAGGTCTTTACCGATATTGTAAATTTTCTTGTCCAATCTTACCTCAACGGTGGTTTTTTCACCGACTACTTCAACTTCCGCAAGTTGGGCCACGTCCGGGGATAAAGTGATGGAACCCAGATTGGTGTCCAAATTATAGGTTTGGCCTTGTTTGGAATAGGTCTTGTAAGAAATAAATTCGACCCTTATGTTGTAAGTTCCGGGAGCGGTCTCGATTTCAAAATTACCATCGATGTCAGTTATGCCACCTGTAACCTGGTCTGGACTCTCTGCACTTTGCAACACAAAGGTTGCGTATTCCAAAGGTTGTCCGGATTCTGAATCGACTACCTTTCCTGAAATTGTAATGGAATTTTGGTTTTGCTGGGCTAATCCTTGAAATGTGGTCAGTACGATTAGCAGCAACGGGATTAATATCCTTTGCATAGTTTGATTTTTACGCTGCAAAAATTGAAGGAAAAAAAGTGGATGCGAAATATAAATCCCCCAACAACGTAATTGAACCTGCGAATGACCTTAAAGAATTGTTAACCCTTGTCTTTTTTCTTCTTTTTCTTCTTTTTCTTTTTGGCCTTGAAGTGGTTTTCTTGTAGTTCCATAAAGGCTTCAAACTTGTCTTCGGGAAGGCCTGCTTTTAGTTCGGCATCCTGGCGTCGCTTTATTTTTTCGACCTCTTCTTTCATCTTTAGGGGTTCCAAGCCAAGAATTTGAAGTTCTATCCGTTGTTGAACAGAGGTCACCAATGAGGTACGTACGACCGCCTGCTCAAAAGGATCTAAATCAATGGCCTCGGTAATGGATGGCATTTGTTCGTCCACAAGTTCTTCGGCCGTAGGGGGCGTTTCCTCCTTTTGACTTTCAACAGGGCCCGCTTGGGGCACATAACTACGTCCTCTACCATATCTGCCATAACCGTAAGGGGAGCCGTAGCCGTACTGGGCAACCACATCGTTCATGGCCAATAAGCCAATAAATAAGGTTATTAGGAAGAGTGTTTGTTTGCTTTTCATGGGGGTAAAGATACTATTTAGGTTGAATTTAATAGTGCAACCTATGTTAAATGTAATTGGTTATCAGAATTATAGCAGGCTCGAAATGTTCTCCGGAGGCCTTCCCACAACTGCTTTTTTCCCGTTGACAACAATAGGCCGTTCTATTAATTTGGGGTTTTCGGCCATTGCGGCAATCACTTCATCGTCGGTCAAGGTTTTACCCTTGAACTTTTCTTTCCAGATGGCCTCGGTCTTTCGAACCAAATCTATAGGAGCAATCCCCAAATATTGGACCAAAGTTTTCAATTCTTCCTTGCTGGGCACCTCGTCCAAGTATTTTACCACTTCGAATTCCTTTCCAGATTTTTCCAAGATGGCAAATCCCTCTCGGGATTTTCTGCATCGTGGGTTATGGTATATCTTAATCATGATTGTCTATTTAATCTTGTTCTTCCTTTTGCCCCATCATCATCAGATAGGCCTTTAAAAATGCATCAAGGTCACCGTCCATTACGGCATCAACGTTGCCCGTTTCCTCACCTGTGCGTACATCTTTTACCAATTTATAGGGATGCATCACGTAGTTACGGATTTGTGAACCCCATTCGATCTTCATTTTGGAAGATTCTATTTCGGCACGGGCCTCTTGTTTTTTACGAAGTTCAATTTCGTACAGTTGGGATTTCAACATTTTCATGGCCGTGGCCCTGTTATCGTGCTGTGAGCGCGAATCCGAACACGAAATTTGAATGCCGGTAGGTTTGTGAACCAATTGTACCTTGGTCTCCACCTTGTTCACATTTTGTCCGCCAGCGCCACTGGAACGTGCGGTGGTGATCTCTATTTCCGAAGGATTTACCTCTATCTCGATACTATCGTCCACCAATGGATATACATAGACCGAGGCAAATGATGTATGCCTTTTGGCATTGCTATCAAAAGGGGAGATGCGTACCAAACGATGCACCCCGTTCTCACCTTTGAGCCATCCAAAGGCATATTCCCCTTCAATTTCCAACGTAACGGTTTTGATTCCGGCCACATCACCTTCTTGGTAATTGAGTTCCTTGATTTTGTAGCCATTTTTTTCGGCCCACATCATGTACATGCGCATCAGCATGGATGCCCAGTCACAACTTTCAGTACCACCGGCACCAGCGGTTATCTGTAGCACGGCCGTAAGCTCATCGCCTTCGTCCGATAGCATATTGCGGAACTCCAACTTTTCGATGGCAAGTTGGGCTTTGTTGAACTGTTTGGAGACTTCATCTTCCGATACCTCACCAGCTTGCTGAAACTCCATAAGGACTTCAAGGTCGCCGACCAACGTTTTGGCCTCTTCAAAATCCTCTACCCATTTCTTTTTGGATTTGATGGACTGCATTTGTAATTGGGCCTCTTGTGGATTGTTCCAAAAACCGGGAGCAAGCGTTTTTTCTTCCTCGTTCTCTATTTCAATAAGTTTGGCATCAATGTCAAAGATACCTCCTTAACGCACCAAGGCGCTCAATAAGATCTTTCTGCTGATCTGTAGTTACCATGTAATATATTTTGGGGTAAAAATAAGTTTCTTTTTAAGTATTAAGGAATACAATGGTTAAAATTTTAACCTGAAAAGACGGCGGAAAAATAGAAATATGCAAAATCCCCCGTTCCATTTTGTCAATTTTAGTTTTACCATTACTTATGGAATTAGGGGAATGATTTTTAAAAATGATTTCCATACTTTTAAGGACAATATATCAACCAGATTATGAAGAACACAACTACGCTCATTGCCTTATTTTACTTTGTGTGCTCTTGTGTAGGGGCACAAACGTTCGAAAAAACGAAGGATTTTCAAAAATTCAGTGGCTATTTCAATTTTTTCTATGATGATTCAACCGATAAAATGTACCTCCAAGTTGATGATTTGGAAAAGGACTTTTTATATGTCTATTCGCTGAGCAGTGGAATCGGGAGCAACGACATCGGATTAGATCGTGGACAGTTGGGCAACGAACAAGTAGTGTTTTTTCGCAAAGCAGGAAAAAAACTGCTGTTGGTACAGCCGAATTTGGAATTTAGGGCCATCACCGATAACGAATTGGAGCGTAAATCCGTGGAACAAGCCTTTGCCAAATCCATTTTGGAAGGTTTTGAAATTGCGGAAGAATCCAAAGGAAGCTACCTTATAGACATCACCGATTTTTTGATGAGGGATGCCCATGGGGTGTCCGATCGTTTAAAAAGAGGAAAACAAGGCTCCTACAGTTTGGATAAATCCAAAAGTGCCTGGGCTTTCGACCGTACCAAAGCATTCCCCAAAAATATTGAGTTCGATGTGACGCTAACGTTCAAAGGTGACCCGCAGGGCGCTTGGATTCGCTCCGTTACACCCACACCGAGTTTGGTCACAGTGGCACAGCATCATTCATTTATAGAATTACCGGACGATAATTTTGAAAAAAGGCTTTATGACCCAAGAAGTGGGGGATACCCATTCTCCTACTACGACTATGCGACACCTGTTCAGGAATCGCTGGTGAAACGTTTTATAAGAAGGCACCGGCTAAAAAAGAAAGACCCGAACGCAGAGGTGAGCGAAGCAGTTGAGCCCATTGTATATTACTTGGACAACGGGACTCCGGAGCCCATCCGTTCCGCATTAATGGAAGGTGGCAAATGGTGGAACCAGGCCTTTGAAGCGGCAGGCTTCAAGAATGCCTTTCAAATGAGGATATTGCCCGATGATGCAGACCCGTTGGACATCAGGTATAATGTAGTGCAATGGGTACACCGTTCCACTCGTGGATGGAGCTACGGGGCAAGTGTAGTGGATCCAAGGACGGGAGAAATCCTTAAGGGCCATGTGAGTTTGGGCAGTTTGCGCATCCGTCAAGATTTTATGATCGCCCAAGCCTTGATGAACAAACCATTTGAAGAAAGGGACGATAACTACGAGCCCATGTTGCAACTGGCATTGGCCAGGATACGCCAACTTTCCGCGCACGAAATCGGACACACCCTCGGATTTACACACAACTTTGCCGCCAGCACCAATGACAGGGCCTCCGTAATGGATTACCCGCACCCACAATTTGAGTTAGACGGAGGTAAAATCAGTTTTGACAATGCTTACGATACAGGAATCGGGGAATGGGACAAAGTAATAGTTGCCTATGCCTATTCAGACTTTCCGAACGGGACAAACGAAAAAGAGGCATTGAACGCTATCCTAAAGAAAGCCCAGGACGATGGTCTTCGCTACATATCCGATAGCGATGCACGCCCTAAAGGTGGAGCACATGTTTTGGCTCATCTTTGGGACAATGGCAAGAGCGCCAGCCAAGAGTTGGAAGCGATGCTGAAAATAAGAGAGAAAGCCATCAAAAACTTTTCGGTGGACAATATTAAAACGGGCGAAGCCTATTCCGTTCTGGAAGATGTATTTGTACCTATTTACTTCTTCCATAGATACCAGACAGAAGCCGTTTCCAAGGTCATCGGCGGATTGGATTATAATTACGCGGTTAAGGATGGTGGTCAAACCCCCGTTAAACCAGTAAATGAGGTGGTTCAGGAGGCAGCAATGCAATCCATACTAAGGACATTGGATGCCGAAACAATCGCCGTTCCAAAGGATAAATTGAACCTTTTTCCGCCAAGAGCCATTGGTTTTGGTCGTTCCAGGGAATCCTTTAAAGGAAGAACAGGAGTGAGTTTTGATGCACTTTCCGTAGCCGAAACCGCAGCGGACATGACCTTGGAACTATTGCTTCATCCTGAGCGAGCTTCCCGTTTGATCCAGCAAAAAAGCTTGGATAAGAACCAAATGGGGTTAAAAGAAGTACTGGATGAAACCATAAAAGGCACATTTGACCTTTCCCATCGTGATGATTACGAAGCAGAAGTTCAGAATACCATCAACTTTAGGGTGCTCTATCACATCATGAACCTAGCCGCCCACGATGAAGTACATCCGCAGGTAAATGCTATTGCAAATGAAACTTTGAACGATTTAAAAACCCAATTGTTGACAGATGGTAAAAATGCAATCTCTTCGGAAATGGTAAAAAGAATTGATGCATTTATGAAGAAGCCATCCGAATTCGAACTTATTCCAGTTTCCACAATTCCAGATGGTTCGCCCATTGGAATGGACTGTATGGACTAAATTATTTTATGGAGATAAATTTGATAAGTGACACCGTCACAAGGCCTTCAGCGGGAATGTTGGAGGCGATGATGAACGCCAAGGTAGGGGATGATGTATTTAAAAACGACCCTACGGTAAATGAATTGGAAACAAAAGTCGCCGACTATTTTGGAATGGAAGCGGCGCTATTTTTTCCCAGCGGCACCATGACCAACCAAACGGCGATAAAAATCCATACCCAGCCCGGAGACCAGCTGATTTGTGATAAATATGCCCATATCTATAATTACGAAGGCGGTGGTGTAAGTTTTAACAGTGGGGTGTCCTGCCGATTGGTGGACGGTAACCGTGGCATGATGACCGCTGAACAGGTGGAAGCCTCCATAAACCCACCAGATTTTTATCACAGTCCTTTGACCACATTGGTCTGTATAGAAAACACCACGAACAAAGGTGGTGGCGCCTGTTGGGATTTTGAGGAATTGAAAAAGATTCGAAAAGTTTGTGATGCCCACAATCTAAAATATCACTTGGACGGTGCCCGACTTTGGAACGCTCTGGTGAAAAAAGGTGAAGACCCAAAAACATACGGGAAGTTGTTCGATACTATCAGCGTATGTTTCAGCAAGGGTATGGGATGCCCCGTAGGTTCCGTTTTAGTGGGGAGCAAAGCCGATATAGATAAGGCCATACGAATCCGAAAAGTGTTCGGCGGCGGAATGCGTCAATCCGGTTTTTTGGCCGCAGCAGGTATTTATGCTCTGGAAAATAATGTAAATCGATTAGCCGAAGACCATAAAAAAGCAGCAGAAATAGGAGTGGTGCTTCAATCGTTGGATTTCATCAAAAAAGTGGAACCGATAGAGACCAATATCATCATTTTTGAAATCAATGAAGCCAAGATGTCATCGGACGCATTTTTGGAACAATTGTCCAAAAACCAAGTATCCATTATTGGGATGGGACAGAGAAAATTGCGCATCGTGACCCATTTGGATTATACCGATGCGATGCACGAACATTTTTTAAAAGTCTTGAAAAGTATTGGGTAATACATGCAGTTCTTGATACGCTTCGCACTCGAACTGACCATGATCAAGGTGTTTTACTTCATCAACCCATCCATACCGGGAATATTGGGCATTCCTTCTTTGGCCACGGCCGCCAATTCGGCCTCGTTGACCTTGGTGGCTTTTTCAATGGCCTTGTTCAAGGTCAGTACCAAATAATCCTCCAACTGCTCTTTATCTTCTAAAAGGGAATCGTCTATGGCGATTGATTTTATTTCTCGATTGGCCGTCAAGGTCACTTTGAGAAGTCCATCCGAGGATGCCTCATCGATCATCACGGTGTTCAAACGTTCTTTAGTTTCTTCAACTTTTTTCTGGGTTTCTTTTATTTTACCCATCATTCCCATTAGATCTCCAAACATATCTTCAAATTTTAGGCTTGTCCAATCACCGTCAGACCTAGCAAAACATTAATATTTATAAAACGTATGTTCAAAAGTAGTAAATTGGTCAAAACTCAAACTAATGAAACAAATTATTTCAAGAACTTCTATTCTGGTTTTATACCTTATTTTTGCGACCGCTTGCAAAAACAACAAAGAAGAATCCATGAGTATAGCTCCACCTGTGGCACCTAAACATCCAACCAAACTTGAAAAGCACGGTGATGTTAGAATTGATGATTATTATTGGATGAACAATAGGGAAGACCAGCAAGTTCTTGACTATTTGAACGCCGAAAACGAGTATTTCCAAAAGATGACCGCCCACACCAAAAAGCTGCAAGAAGAACTTTTTAAGGAAATGAAGGGCAGGATCAAGGAGGATGATTCGTCTGTTCCCTATAAACTGGATGGCTACTGGTACATTACCCGATACGAGGAGGGCAAGGAGTACCCGATATATTCCAGAAAGAAAGAAACCTTGGAGGCCGAAGAAGAGCTGTTGTTCGATTGTAACGAAATGGCCAAGGACCATGAGTATTTCAATTTAAGAGGTGTCTCCATCAGTCCGGACAATACCATGGCCGCTTTTGGAACCGATACCATTTCCAGAAGACAGTATAACATCCAGATCAAAAACCTAGAATCAGGTGAAATTTATCCGGATATTATTGAAAACACAACGGGAAGCTCTGTTTGGGCCAACGATAACAAGACGGTTTTCTACACTAAAAAAGACCCTGTGACCCTGCGGTCAGATAAAATTTTCAAACATGTTTTGGGAACTTCCCAAGAGGAGGACGAATTGGTTTTCCACGAAAAGGATTCCACCTATAACACATTTGTATACAAGACCAAATCCAGAGAATACATTGTTATCGGATCTAGCAGCACGCTTACATCAGAATACAGAATTTTGCCGGCAGACGATGCAGAAGGTGAATTTAAGGTGTTCTCCCCGCGAGAAAAAGGAGTGGAGTATTCCATCTCTCATTTTGATGGGGATTTTTATGTGTTGACCAACAAGGACAAGGCGACCAACTTTAAGTTGATGAAAACGGGCGAAAGCAATACATCATCGGAGCATTGGGAAGAATTTATTCCCCACCAAGAGGATGTTCTGTTGGAAGATGTAGAGATTTTCAGGGACTATTACGTGGTTACCGAACGTAAGAATGGCCTCAACCAAATGAAAATTGCCAAATGGGATGGTTCCGACAGTTATTACCTGCCGTTTGATAGTGAGACCTATGTTGCCGGTCCTTCCGTTAATTTGGATTTTGATACCAAAGTGCTCCGTTACTATTACAACGAAATGGGCTCTCCGTTTGCCATTATCGATTTTGACATGGAAACGCAGACCAAAACGGTGATGAAGGAACAAGAGGTTTTGGGCGGAAAGTTCGATAAGGACAACTACAAAACTGAACGTTTGTGGGCCACGGCAAGGGATGGCAAAAAAGTGCCAATTTCCATCATCTATCACAAAGATACCCCGTTGGACGGTACTAGTCCGTTGCTGCAATACGGTTATGGTTCGTACGGGGCAACGATCGACCCTTACTTTTCATCAATCCGATTGAGTTTGTTGGACAGAGGGTTTATCTATGCCATTGCACACATTCGAGGTGGTGAATATTTGGGAAGACCTTGGTACGAGGATGGTAAATTGTTGAACAAAAAGAACACCTTCACCGATTTTATCGATGTATCCAAATATCTGATAGACCAGAAATATACCAGTTCGGAACATTTATATGCCATGGGAGGGTCCGCCGGTGGACTGTTGATGGGAGCCGTTATAAATATGGAGCCAGCATTGTACCATGGTGTAATTGCGGCCGTACCTTTTGTTGATGTGGTTACGACTATGCTCGATGATACCATTCCTTTGACAACAGGGGAGTACGACGAATGGGGCAATCCAAATGATAAGGAATATTACGATTACATTAAATCCTATTCCCCGTATGACAATGTGGAAGCGAAGGACTATCCGCACCTTTATGTGTCTACCGGCCTTCACGATTCGCAAGTACAGTATTGGGAGCCCGCCAAGTGGGTCGCCAAGTTGCGCGAGTACAAAACCGATGACAACCTCATGTTTTTGGACACCAATATGGATGCCGGACACGGTGGAGCATCGGGCCGATTTGAGGCTTTGAAGGAAACCGCAAAGGAATATGCCTTTATTTTGGACCTTGAAGGAAAAGCCCTTTAAAAATAAAATGTTACATTTGCACGGAACAATTTTTTTATTTTTAGGGAAATTGTTCCTTACCTAATACCAGTTATGAAGAAACAGATAAATGCGCACAGCAATATTCTAGACTTAATTGGAAGTACCCCCTTAGTCAAGCTAAACAGAATTACCGCCCCACTTACTGGAAATTTTTATGCTAAACTGGAATGCTTTAATCCTGGACACTCTTCAAAAGATAGAATTGCGATTCATATTATAGAGGAGGCCGAGCGTAAAGGTATTCTTAAACCGGGTAGCACCATTATCGAGACCACATCGGGCAACACTGGCTTTAGTATAGCCATGGTCAGTATTGTAAAGGGATATAAATGTATTTTGGCCGTTAGTTCAAAATCATCCCCTGATAAAATAGATATGTTGCGTTCCATGGGGGCGAACGTATATGTTTGTCCAGCGCATGTCAGTGCGGACGACCCGCGTTCCTATTACGAAGTGGCCAAGCGTTTACACAGCGAAACACCAAATTCCATCTACATCAACCAATATTTTAACGAGTTGAACATAGATGCACATTATTCCAGCACGGGACCGGAAATTTGGGAACAGACCAACGGTCAGATTACCCATTTAGTGGCTTGTAGCGGAACAGGTGGAACAATCTCAGGTATTGCTCGTTATCTTAAGGAGCAAAACCCGAACATCAAGATTTTGGGGGTTGATGCGTATGGTTCCGTTTTAAAAAAATATCATGAAACCGGAGAGTTCGATCACAATGAAGTGTACCCATACCGAATTGAAGGTTTGGGCAAGAATTTGATTCCGGCGGCTACCGATTTCAACGCCATTGATAGATATGTAAAGGTAACCGATGGCGAAAGCGCCCATATGGCCCGTAAATTGGCCCATACCGAAGGTATTTTTGCAGGGTATACCAGTGGTGCCGCCACTCAGGCATTGTACCAATTGAATACCGAAGGGGAATTTACCGAGGACAGCAACGTAGTTGTTGTGTTCCCAGACCATGGCTCAAGATATATGAGCAAGGTATATAGCAACGAATGGATGGAAAACCAAGGATTTTTCGACATTCAAAACGCCGAGGTTCCAGAAGAAATCAAGTACATTAAATAAACCAGTACCCTATAAACACCTCAACGACGGCAATGTATTCCATTGCCGTTTTTTTATGTTCATAATTCTTTATGCAAGGTTCATAAAAATATATACTTTTGCAGATGAATTAATATTAAGGTAGATGAGAGATTTATTCGATAGAATCATTGAGAACAAAGGACCTTTGGGAAAATGGGCTTCACAGGCAGAAGGCTATTTTGTTTTTCCGAAATTGGAAGGACCTATTTCCAACAGAATGAAATTCCAAGGAAAGGACGTAATAACGTGGAGTATCAATGACTATCTGGGTCTCGCTAACTTGCCCGAAATCAAAAAAGTGGATGGAGAAGCAGCCATGGAACATGGAGCGGCTTACCCAATGGGCGCCCGTATGATGAGCGGTCACACCGATTTCCACGAACAATTACAGAACGAATTGGCAGAATTTGTTCACAAAGACGCCGCTTACTTATTGAATTTTGGCTATCAAGGTTTTATGTCGGTAATCGACGCCTTGGTGTCCAAAGATGATATTATTGTTTATGACGTGGATTGCCATGCTTGTATTATAGATGGTGTTCGTTTGCATATGGGCAAACGTTTTACCTTTAAGCACAATGATCCCGACAGTTTGGAAAAAAACTTGGAGCGTGCCACTAAATTGGCCAATGAAACCGGAGGAGGAATCTTGGTGATTTCCGAAGGTGTATTCGGTATGCGCGGCGAGCAAGGAATTTTAAAAGAAATCGTTGCGCTCAAGAAAAAATTCCAGTTTAGACTGTTGGTAGATGATGCCCACGGATTCGGAACCCTTGGTAAAACAGGAGCAGGAGCAGGAGAGGAGCAAGGCGTCCAGGACGAAATCGATGTGTATTTGGCCACATTTGCCAAATCTATGGCCAGTATTGGAGCCTTTGTGGCCGCTGATAAAGAGATTATCGAGTATTTAAAATACAACCTAAGGTCTCAAATGTTCGCCAAATCGTTGCCCATGGTTTACGTTAAAGGTGCTTTGAAAAGACTGGATATGTTGCGTACCATGCCAGAGCTTAAGGCTAAGCTATGGGAAAATGTGAACGCGCTTCAAAATGGATTGAAGGAAAGAGGTTTTGATATAGGGACCACCACCAGTTGTGTGACTCCTGTTTATCTAAACGGTAGTATTCCAGAAGCGATGGCCTTGGTGAAGGACTTACGTGAAAACCACGGAATTTTCTGTTCCATCGTGGTATATCCCGTAATTCCAAAAGGATTGATATTACTCCGATTGATTCCAACTGCGACCCATACCTTGAAAGATATTGAGGAGACACTTGATGCTTTCTCGGCAATCAGGGAGCGTTTACAAAATGGAACTTACAAAAGACTTTCCGCTGCTGTAGCTGCAGCCATGGGGGAATAATTCCATTAAAACATAAAGGTTAAATATTAGTTGCAGCGGACTTTGTTCCGCTGCAATGCGTATTGGGTGTTGCCTCGTCTCCACCTACCTTGTCTTACCTCGTTTTCATTAAACGGGTTTAAGCTGGTGTCACCATTATAATATTGTAGATATACTGCAGGTTCACCTTGGTAGGAAACCAATTGCCAAGTCCCTGAATTATTGCCATAAGAAGCTCCTTGGGCATTTCCGCCATAATCGCCCGCTACACTGAACGACCCATCCATGTTCATGGAAAAAGTCCCATTGGAACAGAAATTTACATAGGTAATGGAACTGGCCATGCTATCGTTGACATACGAGGTTCTTTGGTAGAAAACCAATTGACTTCCAGAAATAATGTTCAGTAACCCTTGGTTGTTCAATTCGGGATACTCACTATTGTTGTTTTGTACCGATGGGGGACTTGTAGGTGGTGAAATTGTATTGTTGCCAGCAACTCCACTATTGTCCTTCATGTATTGACTCAAATCAAAATTACCAAGATTGTGCAAATCGGAATATTTGTAAAATGGTTCATTGTATCCTGTAGAACGAACACTCATATTAAGCCCGTTTAAAGTGGCTTCAAAATCTACAGGGCCATCCAAACCATAAATTTCACCATTCATATTATTGAACGACCCGGTCGCCCTAATGGCAAAACTGGCCCCAACGGCCGCAAGCATGCCGTGATACTCATCGCCAACTCTTTTGAATTGTATGGAAATACTATTGGAACTGTTCACAAAGGTTCCGACAAAGTCTGAACTTTGTCCGAAACAACTACAAATCGATAAAACGGCAATAATAAGGGACAGTGTATTTTTTTTCATAGCTAATGGTTGATACAATAAAGCTATCAAAAAGAAGGCTGACCCGCAATAAAATTAGATGTTTGGCACTCTTCGCCATGAGCAGTTGTGCAAGGCGCGACCTTTTTTTATTTATTTTCCACCATATTTTGCAGGTATTGCAACACTTTTGGATTCTATGGTCCATAAGAGACTGACTATCCACCATCGGCCGCCATAATGAGTTAATTGATAGCTGTTTATTCCTTTTTCCTCAATTCTCTCGGAGTCCTTGCCGTAAAAAGTCTGGAATACTTGGGCAATTCCATTGTATTCATCAACAACTTTATGAATTTCTTTTTCAAGATACCCTTCTTCATAGTAAGGATCTTTCAGAAGGGTAAGGAAGTCGTCAAGTGATACAGTTTCAGCATTTGTGGAGTCAGCAACCGTGAATATAGCTGATGGATGAAACAAATTTCTAATTGCTGTAGTGTCCATTTTCTCCCCCTTTTCTATGGTTATTTGATTGAGTAGTTCATCAATGATTCCATTAATGGATTTAACCGAGGCATCAGTTTTTTCCTGAGCTAGAGAACTCATTGAAATGGTGAAAAAAATTGTAATGCAAAGAAAATATTTCATATCGTGTTTATTTATTGTTGCTAACACCTAATTAAATAAGGTGATAATTATTTTACTGGTCTAGCCGTTCCACTATAAGTGAAGAGAACAGATTCACGCCTGTTTTTATACAGCTTTCATCCACCGCAAAGTTGGGTGAGTGTGTCTGTGCAATGATGCCTTTTTCGTAATTGGAGGCACCCATAAAAAAATAAACACTGGGCACCTTGGGCTGAAAAAAGGCAAAATCATCGCTTCGGCCATCGGCGACAACACCGTACATTCGAAGCACGCGTTCTTTTCCGTAAATTCCCGAGAGCTGGTCCAAACTTTCATTGACCAATCGTTCATTGTTGTCAAGGGTAGGGAATACGTTAACAAGTTCGGCGGCACTAAAATCTTCCGCAAATTTAGAATCTGCAATTATCTTTTTTAATGAAGGAATGGCGGCATCCCGTTGCTTTTTGTCGCTGAAACTTACATAACCGCTGATCTTAATACCATCTTCGGTTTTCTTTATCGAGAAGTTGTTCTTATCAACCTTGGTAAAATTTTTGTAGATGGATTTTGGACTGGCAATCCCTATTTCCGGGTCGCCCATGTTCTGCATATTCCAGAATTTGCTTTCAGGGGAAATATTTTCAAGGGACAGAACTGCTTGCTTGGTAAAGTCGAACAAAGCATCACTATTGTTATTTTTATTGAAATGAATGTCGACCCTTTTATAATCCGAGAACATCTCCTCTGGTTTAACAGCAATCGTACCTGCAGGGAAAGGGGTAACGTGCATGGCGTACATTTCCTCAGGCTGAATCATATCAAAAAGTCCATCATCTATCATGGCCAGAGCTCCCTTGATGTTTTCTTCGGATGGTTGAAATACAAAATATATGGTCCCTTCCAAGCTTTCCTTTTGCTTTTCCAGAACATTGGCAATACCTAGGGCGACCGCTGTGTGCACATCGTGTCCGCAAATATGTCTGACTCCTTCGTGTTTGGATGCAAAGTCGACCACATCCGTAGCTTTGTACGGCATGGCGTCAATATCGGCCCGCCACGCTATTTTTTTACCGGGTTTCGCACCTTCCAAGATGCCCACCACGCCATAGCCGCCAATGCCTGTTTTCACTTCAAGGCCAAGTTTAGTGAGGTATTCGGCAATTTTTGTCGATGTCCGTTTTTCGTCTCCACCTACCTCGGGGTACATGTGAAAATCTCTTCTAATTTTAACCAAACTGTCAAATATTTGTTCGGTTCGATTTTGGATCTCTTGATGTATACTTTCCGTTTGGTCTTGGGCAAAGGCCGATATGGAGACGAGGGTAAAAAAGAATATGGTCAATGTGTTGAATAAGCTCCTTGTCATCATTTTATATTTATTTTGTTTGATGGAACAAAGATGCAGAGGAATGTTCGGCAATGCCTGACACATATGTGACAAATTCAGTTTTTGGCGATTTTGCTTCGTATTCTGCTCAATGATTGTCTTTCTATCCCCAAAAAAGAGGATAGATGTGTTAAACTTATCCGGTTGACCAAGCCTGGATTATCCCTTACAAAATTTAAGTACCGTTCTTCTGCGGTATCAAAAAGGAAACTCTCCACACGGTCCGTTTGTATAGTGAGCACTTTTTCGGCAATCAGCCTACCATATCTTTCATTGCTCTTAAAATTGGTATATCCTTCCTGGATATGATCATAGTCGATCTCTATGATGGTGCACGGTTCCAGACATTCCATATAGTACTTGCTTGGGCGTTGGCGTATAAAGGCCGGATAGTCCGTTGCGTATTCGTTTTCCTTCACAAAACCCGTGGTAATGCCCTTTCCTTTTTCGTTGATGTAGTAGCGCCTTAATAGCCCCTTGCAGACAAATCCCATTTTTTTCTGGGTTTCCCCGCTCTCAAAAAAGAAATCTTTTTTGGCGTACTCTTTTATGGACAATTGGGAGCTAAAAAGGTTCAGTTCATCGGGCGATAAAAGTGAAAATAATTGAAGGAAGGCTTCGAGGTATTTTTGATGGGATTCTTCCAAGGAGTATAGGGTTTGTTCCAAAAATTGATTTTAAAATTGTTTCTTTTGATTCGATATAAATCCACGTAATAAGTTGAAAAAATATACCAGTTGCCCAAGTATAACAATGAGTAGAATAGCCAGTATGATAGACTGTAACAACATATTATGATCAAAAGTTTCCATTGGGGTTTCGGCTATTTCATCCTTTATAAAAAGCGATAACACCCAAGCGATAAAAAGTCCAAAGATGGTAATGGCCATGTGCGAGAAATTTAGCCACGCCGAAAGCCTTTTCCCCTTTGCGTGCATTATCCAATATCCTAGCCCTATCAAACCAAACAATAGAGCGATCAAAACTGTAAGAGGGAAGAAACTGAATATAAAATAAGTATCGTGTAAATTAAGGGAAACAACTTTGGTGGAGTTTAGAAACCCAATTAGAAGTAATATGGGAATGGAGAACCAGAAATGGATATAAGGCTGTTTAAAATATTTCTTCACTTCTCAACTTTTCATTCAAGTTAATCAAAAATTCTTTCTTTTGCCCAATATCCTTAAGAGTGGCCTCGAACGTTATGGTCTTGCTTATTTTTGGGAACGAAAGTTTTCCCTTGGCCATGGAGTAGGTGACCAGTACATTTAGGTAATTATAGGCAAGAATCATTTTTTGGAGAAAATCCGTTGGCACTACCGTAAACCCCAACCGCTTTGCCGTTCTTTTATTGATGATATAACTTGTTCCCCGTATCGTGGTGTCGGGTTCCAAATCCGTATGTTCCAAAAGATGCAACAAACCTTCCAGATATTGTTGAATGATAAAGCTCCTACGTTGGTTTCCGCCCATTTTTTTGTCAATCACAAAAACATAATCGAACAAGGTTCCCCCATGAATCTTAATGACACCGTCCTTGGGTTTTTCCGAGAGCATCAACAATGAATGATAACGAAGTTTACCACTTTTTTTCATGGTCGGGACATCGATAAAGGGTGCCACTAGGGTAAGTATGGCCAAAATTGCGATTACGGCCAAGAAATAGAATTGGGTGGCCCAGGCCAACCAACAAATTAAAATACTAACGAGCAGTGCTGCCAAAAGTATCCGAAACAAGATCCAGTTTTGCTCCTTTTTGGTTTTGTTGTAGAATTTATGTGTCAATCAGTTATTGGTCCTTAGAATTTTCTCCATTTTTTTGCCCTTGGCCAGTTCGTCCACCAATTTGTCCAGATAGCGCACTTGTCTGGTGATGGGGTTTTCGATTTCCTCGATGCGATAGCCACAGATCACACCTTTGATCAGGTCGGCATTGGGATTTAGTTCGGCCGAATGAAAGAAGTGTTCAAATGTGGCTTTTTCGGCGATCAATTCTTCCATCTTTTTCTTGTCAAAACCGGTCAGCCAACTTATCACCTGATCCAGCTCTTCCACGGTCCGTCCTTTTTTTACCACTTTGGTAATGTAATGTGGATATACCGATGCGAAGGTAATTTTTGCAACTCTCTGGTTATGTTCCGGTGTTGTTTTCATATTATTTAAGCCTTTCCAGTTTTCCCTTGCGTTTCACAATATTTTTATAGTCCCATTGTATGTCCTTGGATTTCAACAACCAACGCTCAAGGTCGTCGGTATTTATTTCGGAAACAGCATTATAGAATATGGAAGCATCTTTGAACTTTTCTCCCCGAACGGACAAATCATCTTCGTTAAAGTCCGCTCCGCTCCAGAACATTAAACGGATTCCCTTTTTCTGTTTACTGTAACCAACAATGGGATTGCCATCCAAAAACCACACAGGATGGGCATGCCAAATTTTATTTTCTGCACTGGAAAGTTCATTGTCAATGGTAGTTGCGAGAAGGTCACAAATAGCTTTATCCGAAGGGGACAGCCTATTGTGATATGCCAGTATCTCTTCTTTCATTGCTTTTTTTGTTAGAGACCAATTACGTATGAAGTTATGGATTTTATTTTTGTGCCTTTTGCTCCTTTGAACAGGTAAAAATCTGAAAATGCGTATTTTTTTCCGTTTTCCATGGTAAGGATACCATTTGCGGCCCCTTCTTTGCCATGGGACAGTATTTGATGAAGAATGAGTTCGGAGGTCTTATCGGTCTTCATTTTTTCCAGTTGCCCAACAAAACTTTGCTTGCCTTCTATCTTTTTATCGCCTATAATGTCCCAAACCACATCATCCGTAACACTTGCTATAAGAAATGCTGTATTTCCTTTGGCAAATGCAATGTTGAACTCCTTTAAAAATTCCATTTTTGGAGAATTTCCACAATTTGGTGCTGAAATGATTTTGGTCATACTACTTTTACGATTTTCAGGGTTAAGCTATTGAATTAAAGTTAGTAAGAAAGTCGAAATACCGTATGGGCAATGTTTTTTGTTTATAGGACTTTATTGATTCAGGGCAAAATTTACAATACTTTCAACATGAATTTTTGTCGTGTCGAACACGGGAAAATCAAAATCGGTTTGTCCAATCAACAGAGGTATCTCCGTGCATCCCAAGATAAGTCCTTCAGCTCCCCTTTCCCTTAATTCGTTGGTGTACCGTATAAACTTTTTTTTGGATTCCTTGGTTATAATTCCTTTTCCAACTTCATTTTTTACAATATGGTGTATTTCCTCAATATCCGTTTTTTCTGATGGAACGATGGTTTCAATATTATATTCCCTCAGTTTTTTTCGATAAAAATCCATTTCCATTGTAAACTTTGTGCCCAACAAACCGACTTTATGCAGTTTTTGTAGTTGTATTTCTTCTGCTGTGGCAGATGCAATATGAATAATGGGAACATCAATCTTTGATTGTATTTCGTCGGCAAATAGGTGGGCAGTATTGGCACAGAGGACAATGGAATCAACATTGTTGGAGATTAAACTGGTGCAGGCATCGAAAAGAATATTGTAGGAGTTTGTCCAGCCCCTATCTTGGACATCGGCAAAATTCAGTGAATATATTATACATTCGGCAGAATTTAGGCCTCCTAATTTTTCGTTGATGCCTTGATTTATATATTTATAATAGTCCAAAGTGGAGGTCCAGCTTATTCCACCGACCAATCCTATTTTTTTCATTTTGGTACAGGTTGTTTTTTCGGTTTTTGTAAAAGGGTCTGGCCATGGTTTCGTTGCGGTGGCAACACCTAATTTGATAAACAAACTCGGACCTTCTAAAATTTCGAAGGAATTTTCAAAACAAGCACTTGCCAAAGCAATTAATTATACACGTTGTTGTAACACGTATTTATTTTTTATTATCCAATGCTGATTCGTGAATATGAATGATTTTCCAATCTCCGTTAATCTTTTTCCAAACATAGGATAAAGCACCATTTCCATAGTCGTACGATTCGCCATTGGTCAATATTGTGGTAGTACTTTTAGTATTATACCCAATTATTGCAATATCTTGTGCCACAACCTGAACATCATAATTTTCAACTTCCATTTCCCATACCGCTGTAGATGACATCCATTCCTTAAATAATTTTAAGAATTCATCGTTGGAAGATGCCGCTTTAAATCCGTGCCAGTAATATCTAATATCATCAGCGTGATATTTAGCGACAGAATCCATATTTACGGTTTCCCAAACCTTATGGTAATCATCTGTTATTTCGATAATCTGTTGCTCAATTTCAGAATCCGATTGCTTTTCAGATTGACATCCAATTAGCAATATGATACTTGATATGTAAATTAGTTTTTGCATTTTCAAATGTTTTACAACGGTTCGTATATGATTAGTTGCGTGGTTTAGTGGTAAACTTTGCAAGTCCGTACCAAACTGAAAATCCGCTAGGATTTTCAGAGTAGGCGAGTAGAAGCAATTACTTATAGCCATTCTTGGCAACTGTGCTTATTGATCAAAAGGGTCGTCATAAACATGTTCTACGATTCCCTCTGTGATAATAATTTCATTTCCATTTAGCACTACACTTCCAGAAAATGTTGCGCTAAAACATGAATTTGTATTTACTTTTACATTACTTTCTAATTTGCCTTGGGCAATAAAATCTATTTCTGAAGAAGTGCCATTTTGAACTCTGAAATAATTAAATTCCTCAATTATATTAATACCAGTTTGTTTATAAGGAAGTTTAATTGTTATTGCATATGTGTCTTGCTGTGGTTGAAGGACTCCTGTCATTAACCATAAACTTAATGTATGACCTGTTCCATCATTATCTATATCAATTCCCCTTCCGTTTATGTCAAACTGTTTTAGTTCGTCATTAATTTCCATAGACGCTATTTCGGTTTCAGGGCAAGGTTGTTGTGAATCATCATCGGAACAACTATTAAGTAATGGTAAACTGACAAAAAACATTAATAAATGTAGTTGTTTTTTCATTAGATTTTTTATTTTTTGCATTGTTGCCAACGCCCTCTTAAACGCAGCGACGTTCTCGGTTATGAGTAATTGCGTGGTTTGGCACTTAACTTTGCAAGCCGGCGGGCAGGCAGGTACACACCAAACTGAAAATCCAAGAGGATTTTCAGAAGTAGGCGAGAACAAGCAATTACTTATAGCCATTGTTGTGCGTTCGTTATTTATAGTTAATTAAACATTGAGAATTTATAGGTTCTTTTACAATACTTGTTTCAACATAGTCAGTTTCCATTATCGTATTAAAACACTTTTTCCCCTTATATTTTTTTGCTGGAATATGCTTGCATTCAACAAAGTCAGATTTACAAATTGAACATTCGGTTTTGGTCGCAATTCCGGTAACACTAAGTCCATTTAGTCGATTTTGAGAAATCCTTCTTTTAACAACTTTATCATTTATAATCATTTTTGATTTTAGTCCTTCATCATCACTCCAAAGCCAGCACCAACCTACAATTTTCGGTTTATGTTCTAAAAAGACTGGTGTTGGTAAATCTTCATAAGGTGATTTGATTTCAAAACATCTATCAAATCCATCTTTTAATTCTTTTCTCTTTTTGTCAACGAGTTTATGATTATTGGTGTCTTGAGGTTCTCCCAAATAATTATAAGTTCGAGTTGAGTTATCAATCTTAATATTTATATTCTCTTTATTTACTTTTTCTTTCTTATCTAAAAGTTTTTGAATTTGATTTGAAATAATGTTGGTTAATATTGTTATTGGAATATTAATTAAGGTTATGTTAATCGGGTCGGCAAAAAATTCCGCAATTCCTTTTTTATAAAGATATTGAACAGGAAGTCCATTATCGGGTTCAATTACTACTTCGTAACCTTCAGAACGTAAATGCTTAACAAGAAGTAAAGTATCCCTTGTAATCAGTTTTCTGTTCGGAAATCTGTTTTCATAGGGGTTAAATGTATCTATCTTTATTATTTTCTTCTTTCCCAAGGTTTTTCTTTAATGACGCACAACTTGATTATATGCTGAACTTTATTGAGTATATACAGCCAATTTGGTTGGCTATGCATAGGTTTTGGCAATATTCGTTCGGTATAGTTGCATGTTTAATTTTCTTACAATGCAATATAAACATAATTATAACTCATCGAATAGAGCGCAAAGCATAGTTTTTATGGGGCCGCTATGCCCTAAAAACCAATAGTTAAATCAAAATTTAAATGATGCGGGGAATTACAAATCCTTTACATAGGTGCGCCTACGCTTGATCACCTTGGGGTCAAAATGCTTCCACATTTGGTGTATGGCAACGTTGTCCTCCAGCTCCGGGGTACGGATGCAGTTGACCACCCCACGTTTTTTAAACGTATGGTAGTACTCGTTAAAAATTATGGAAGTCACCCCTTTGTTCTGGTATTTGGGATGAATACCGATCAAGTAGAAAATGGCATCCTTACTGTTTTTACGGGCGCTCAGTAAATGGAAAACGCCAAAGGGGAACAGCTTGCCGTTCGCTTTCTGCAAAGCTTCCGAAAAGGAGGGCATCACAATGGCAAAGGCCACCAAGTTATCCTCCTCGTCCACCACAAATTTGATGTATTCCGGATTTATAAAACTGATGTACTTTTTCTTGAAGTATTCCTTTTGGATGTCCGTAATCTTTACAAAGGAAGAAAGCTTGGCGTAGGAATCGTTAAAAAGGTCGAACATTTTGTCCACCCAGGGCATGATCTCCGAACTTTTCTCAAAGTTCAGTTCCCGAAGGCCATACCGCTTTTTGATCAATATATTGGCCTTGGCGAACAATTTTGGGTCGGCGTTTGCCGCCAAAAATTTGCTCTCGCTGTACTTTTTTTCCACGGTAAAACCATGTTTCTCGTAATGCGATTGATAATATGGATGATTGTACCACGTGATCATACTGCCAATATGGTCAAAACCTTCGGTAAGTACGCCCACCTTGTCCAAATTCGAAAACCCTACGGGGCCTTCCATATAATCGAGCTGGTTTTCTTGGCCTATTTCCCGGACTTTGTCCAGCAAGGCTTTGGACACCTCAAGGTCATCCACAAAATCGAACCAGCCAAAACGCATTTTCTTCAGCCCCTGTTCCTTGACTTCTAGCCAATTAATGATGGCCGCTACGCGCCCCACTATCTTGTTGTCCCTGTAAGCCAAAAAGAACTGCGCATCCGCCGTCTTAAAAACAGGGTTTTCATCCTTGTCAAAAGAGGCCATTTCATCCTTGATAATGGGGGGCACCCAATAAGGGGAATCCTTATAGAGTGAAAAAGGAAATTTTACAAAACGCTTAAGGTCGGATTTGGACTGAACCTGTTTTACGGAAACCATAGGTGCAAATTAATCCCCAATATTATGAATATTGTTTACAGTAGAAAAATGAAGTTGTGGGAAAACTTAAAAATCTATGCCGCCACCATTCTTTTTGTTGCGCCTTTTTGATTTTTTGTTGGCATTCTTCTTGATTTTTCCGTTCATGCCCGATTGCTGTTCGTTGATCGGGATGAGTTCATCCTTGTGAAAATCCAAACGGTACGAAAAACCGAGTACAACGAAAATGCGAGAAGGATCGCTCTTAAAGTTGGAGCCTAAATGAAAATCAGCCTGAAAATTGGGATTGATCAATCGGGCCACACCAGTTCGCAAAATTATATCGGAATAGCGGTCCCCGGAAATTCCCTGCCCTTCAAAAAATACGCTCCAACGTGGGTCACGGAACGCATGTGTTACGGATAGGGCGTAGCGCCATTCCGGAAAATCGGTGGTTATGCGATCGTACGCAATGTTGGAAATCAACACAAATCGTGGAGAAAGTCGGCTTTGTGTCTGGATGCCCCCTCGATACGAAACGGTGGGTTCCCCAGGGTAAAATGGATTGTCCCCGACCACAAAATTGGCGCCTCCATAAACGGATACGGCAGGAATCAAATTTTTCCATTGGAACAAATTATTTGCCCTCCAACTGTAAAGATTGGGTTTGCTACGTTCAGGGTTTTTATAAGGGTCGAACACCAAATACTTTAAGCCGACCCGATTCCTGGAAAAATTCGTCAAGTTGCCTTCGATCCCCAGATCGGGGTAAGTTATGTTCTGGGTGATAAAAGAGCCCTCCGCTATTACTTCCAGTTCTTCAAAAAGTAACCCATACCTAAAAGCATAATCGGCACCAAAAATATTGGAATCCGAATTTAAATCGGCATTGTCCTGCTGCTCGTACAGCATCCCGATTTCCGCCTGTACCACATTTTTCCCAACGGCATAGGCACTGGCAGCCCTTCCAGGCCGGTTGGAATTGATGACATCGGTATATTGCGCGAAAGTAAAAGAGGGAAATAGAACGAAAAGAAACAATAACTTTTTGATCATGGAAAATGTCCTTATAACTGGGTTTTTAATACTATTTTAAGATACGTTTGATGGGTTTACGGGACTAACAGTGTAAATTTGATACAATAACTAAGGTTATATGGTTTTATTACAAACGATTTTAATTGTCATATTAGTATACTACGGATTCAAATTACTTTTAAAGTGGTTGGCCCCGAAGCTGTTAAATTATGCAGTTAAAAAGACGAGCGAACGTTTTGGGCAACAATTTGGCAATGCCCAAGATTTTGATGGTCGCCAACACAACGAAGGGGAGACCGTTGTTTCCAAAAAGCCGCCCCGCAGGTCCAATCCCTCAAAAAAAGTTGGAGAATACATAGATTTTGAGGAAATTGATTAATATTTGCGCTATCAAAACCTATCCATGAACTTTTCTCCAAAGGCCATTATCACCCACATTTGTGTTATCGCTTTATTCATCCTTGCCTCGCTGGTCTACTTTTACCCGGTTTTGCAGGGTAAGGCCATTTATCAATCCGATATCGCCCAGTACAAGGGCATGGCCCAGGAACGGGACGCTTATAAGGATGTAACGGGCGAGGAATCCTATTGGACGAACAGTGCGTTTGGTGGTATGCCCACCTATCAATTGGGGGCCAATTATCCGCACAATTACGTAAAGGAACTGGACCGTTTGATTCGGTTTTTGCCAAGACCTGCCGATTATCTTTTTCTGTATTTGATAGGTTTTTACATTCTGCTGTTATGCTTAAAGGTCGATTTTAGGTTGGCGGCCTTGGGTGCCATTGCCTTTGGATTTTCCACCTATATGATCATTATTCTTGGTGTGGGACACAATGCAAAGGCACATGCATTGGGCTACATTCCGATGGTTCTGGGGGGAATCGTGCTCGTTTTTCGAAAAAAATATATCATAGGATTTATACTGACCGCATTGGCCATGGCCTTGGAAATCAATGCCAATCACTACCAAATGACGTACTATTTTATGCTCTTGGTACTGGTGATGGGATTGGTGTATCTTATTTATGCCATCAAGGAAAAAGAGTTGAAGCACTACTTTGCTTCGGTAGGTATTTTGATCTTGGCCGTAGCGCTTTCCATTTTTACCAATGCCACCAGCCTGATGGCCACCAAGGAATATGCGGATTGGAGTACGCGTGGCAAATCGGAGCTCACCATAAACCCGGATGGGAGCGAGAAGGAACTCTCCACAGGGTTGGACAAGGAATATATTACGCAATACAGCTACGGAATCGCCGAGTCGCTCAATCTATTTGCGCCCCGATTGTTCGGAGGTTCGGGTGGTGAGGATTTGGGCAAGGATTCCAAAGCCTACGAATATTTGACAGAGCAGGGCCTAACACCGACCAAGGCCGCCGAGTTTTCGAGCAGTTTGCCTTTGTATTGGGGAGACCAGCCCATAGTGGCCGCACCTGCCTACGTGGGGGCCATTGTGTTCTTCTTGTTCATGTTGGGCGTTTTTCTGGTGGATGGCAAAAAGAAATGGTGGTTGTTATCGGGTGCCATTTTATCCCTATTGCTTTCTTGGGGGAAAAACTTTCCGGTGCTCACCAATTTTATGATCGATTACTTCCCATTATACAACAAATTTAGGGCCGTTTCGTCCATTCAAGTAGTGTTGGAACTGTGTTTGCCTGTGTTGGGGGTTCTGGGGATTCGGGAATTGTTCAAATCTTCCGTGGAGCAAAAGGAAAAATTGAAAGCATTGAAGCTGAGCTTTTTTGTTTCGGTGGGACTTGGTATTGTAATTTTATTATTGAAGGGCTTCTTCGATTTTGAAGGGATGCGAGACGAAACCTATCGTGGCTATTTTGGAGATGAATTGATGACAATGATTCAGCGAGATCGTGAAGCCGTCTACGTGAACGATACCATCCGTTCCCTGATTTACGTTGCTTTGGCCGCCGCAGCGCTCTGGTTCTTTATCAAGGACAAAATCAACAAGAACCTATTGGTCTTTGCCTTGGGCGCCCTAATCCTGTTTGATTTGATAGGGGTGAACCTTAGGTATGTGAACGAGGATGATTTTGTGCGTCAGCGTCAGGTAAACGAGCCGTTCCAAGAGAACCAAATAGATCAAATGATCCAACAGGACGATTCCATCTATCGGGTTTTCGACCCTCAAGAGGGAATCAATGGGGCACGGACGTCCTATTTCCATAAATCCATTGGTGGGTATCATGCGGCGAAACCAAGGGCGCTACAGAATTTGTTCGAGTACCATTTGTACCGGAACAATCTTCAGGTGTTGAATATGTTGAACGTAAAGTACATTGTTCAACAAGATGAGGAAGGAAACAGTTACCCTGCCGTTAACCCCGATGCCAATGGCAATGCTTGGTTTGTGGATCAGTTGGTGCCTGTTTCCTCTGCCGATGAGGAAATAAAAAAGTTGGGAGATTTCAATTCCAAAAACCAGGCAGTGGTAAACACCAAGGAGTATCCAGAATTGACCAAGCTTCGGTACACGGTGGATTCTACAGCACGCATTGATTTGGTGGAGTATCGCCCCGACTATTTAAAATACAGTTACAACAATGCGAACGATGGTTTTGCGGTTTTCTCCGAAATGCACTATCCATACGGTTGGAACGCTTTTATTGATGGTAAGCCTGCCGTACACTATAAAGTGGATTATGCACTTCGCGGAATGAAGGTTCCCGCCGGCCAGCACGAAATCGAGTTCAAATTCGAACCCGAAGTGGTGGAAACGGGCAGCCAAATTACCTTGGCCGCCAATATTCTTCTGGGATTGATCATTGTTGGTGGACTTGGTTTTACCTTGTTCCGAAGTAAAAAGGAAGCATCCTAATGCGAAAAATCCTGGTCATAGCGTACTATTGGCCTCCGGCCGGGGGACCAGGGGTACAGCGTTGGCTAAAGTTTGTAAAATATTTGCCCGATTTCGGTATTGAACCGATTGTTTATGTTCCCGAAAATCCCAGTTATCCCATTGTGGATGAAAAATTGATGGAGGAAGTCCCAACGGCAATCAAAATATTGAAACAACCGATCAAGGAACCGTATGCTTGGGCCTCATTGCTTTCCAAAAAAAAGACTAAGACCATTAGTTCGGGCATCATCAAGGAAAAAGATCCATCAATAATTGAAAAGGTATTGCTTTGGATCCGTGGCAATTTTTTTATCCCCGATGCTCGGAAGTTGTGGGTGAAGCCTTCTATATCCTATTTGGCAAAGGTCATTGCGGATGAGGGTATTCAAACCATAGTAACCACAGGCCCTCCGCATAGTTTACATCTGATCGGCCTGGGTCTAAAGAACAAATACAACGTGCAATGGATTGCCGATTTTCGGGATCCTTGGACATCGATCGGCTATCATAAAAAATTACGGCTGACAAAATCATCTCAAGCAAAGCACAAAGCTTTGGAAAAGGGAGTATTGTTGAAGGCGGATAAAATTGTGGTGACAAGCAACACCACAAAAATGGAATTTGAGGGCATCACCCCGAAACCGATAAAGGTAATTACCAATGGTTTTGATGATGAACTACAGCCAATGGAACTTGATTCCAAGTTTACCATTTCGCATATTGGGTCGTTGTTGACAGGAAGAAACCCATTGGGATTTTGGCAAGCTTTACAGGAATTGATTTCGGAGAATGATAATTTTAAAAAGTCCGTAAAAGTACAATTGGCCGGAGTAGTGGGGGAGGAAGTGTTGCAATCCATCAAAGACTTTGGTCTTACAGATTATGTGGAACAGCTAGGCTATCTCCCGCACAATAAGGTCTTGGAAGCCCAGCAAAAATCGCAATTGCTGTTGTTGTTGGAAATTGACTCGGAAGAGACTAAAGGTATCATCCCCGGAAAATTATTTGAATATTTGAACGCCAAGCGGCCCATTTTGGCGATTGGCCCAAAAGGGTGGGAGGCCGGTGCAATGGTGGAACGGCATCAAGCAGGACATATGTGTTTGCATTCTGATGTGACAACGTTAAAAAAGGTACTTTTGGAAGCGTTCCAACAATATCAAAATGGTATATTGGCATGTACTTCCGAAGGGGTGGAACAGTATCATAGAAAGGCATTAACGGAATCATTGGCTAAATTTATCTAATGGGCGTTGTTTTAAAACAATCCATACAAAATACGGTGGTAACGTATCTGGGGTTCCTTTTTGGGGCCATCAATACGCTTTTTCTTTACATCAAAATTCTCCCTGATCAATACTACGGACTTGTAACTTTTATTTTGGCCTCGGGCGCCATTTTAATGCCATTGATGGCCTTTGGGGTGCACAATACCTTGGTGAAATTCTATAGCAATCATCAAGAGGTGGAAAAGGACGGTTTTTTTACTTTGATGTTGTTGATTCCCTTATTGGGAATATTGCCCGTAGCTTTGGTCGGTTTGATTTGGTACGACCCCATCGGGGATTGGGTATCACAAGTGAACCCTATGGTGAAGGACTACCTTTGGTATGTATTCTTTGTAGGATTGGCCATGGCCTATTTTGAGGTGTTCTATGCATGGTGCCGGGTATACCTTAAATCGGTTTTTGGCAATTTTATGAAGGAGGTTTTCGCAAGGGTGGGGGTATCCATTTTGCTGATCCTTTTTTATTTTGACGTGATTTCGCTGGATAGTTTTTTTAAATGTTTGGTGGGGTTGTATGTATTGCGAACGGTCATCATCAAAATTTATGCGTTTACCCTTCGGATGCCCAAACTGGATTTTAAGTTTCCACCCTATACCAGAGAAATTCTTTCTTATTCCTTCTTGATTATTTTGGGCGGTTCTGCCGCTTTGATACTGCTAGAAATCGACAAAGTAATGCTGAACCAATTTATCAGTATCGAGAATGTGGCGTATTACGGGGTCTCGGTCTATATTGCCACGGTGATCATTGTCCCTTCACGGGCGATGCACCAGATAACCTATCCGCTTACTGCCGAACTTTTGAATGTTGGAGATATTGTGGAATTGGATAAGTTGTACAAAAAAAGCTCATTGACCTTGTTTATTGCTTCGGGCATCTTGTTTGTATTGATCATTCTCAACCTGAACGATTTGTATTTGATGTTGCCCGAGAATTATAGAAACGGTTTTACCATTGTGTTTTTGATTGGGTTGGCCAAGGTGATGGATTCCGTTTTGGGGAACATTAATTCTATTTTGTACAATTCTGATTACTACAAAACGGTACTTGTATTTGGGGTGTGCTTAGCTGCTTTGACCATTCTCCTCAACTATTTGCTGATTCCAAGGTTGGGCTTGGAAGGGGCTGCTTTAGCAAGTTTTGTATCCATTTTTATATTCAATTTGGTGAAGGTCGTTTTTGTAAAGATGAAGTTTGGCATTATGCCATTTACCTCGGCCACGTTTAAGGTTTTTACCACGTTGGTGCTATTGGCCGTGCTGTTCGACCTTTTGCAATTTCAGTTTCACCCCATCATAAATATTGGACTTAAATCTTTGCTTGTGGTGGTGATGTATGTTGGTATTCTGTATCGTTTCAATATATCGGAAGATGTTACTGGATTCCTTTCCAAATGGTTCAAAAAAAATACCCCGTAGCGGATAAATCCAACTACGGGGTAAACAACTAACCAACCTAAAAACTTATTTTTAATTATTTCTTCTAGAAGAACCTCTGGAGCTACTTGTTCTGGCACTGCTTTTTCTTGCAGTTGTACTTCTGCTCACACTTGGCCTAGAACTGCTCTTTCTGCTTACAGTGCTTTTTCTAACACTGGGGCTAGAGCTTCTGGAAACGGCTTTCCTTGAAGTAGAGCTCCCTCTGCTAACCGTAGACCTACTTGGTGTTCTCGCTGTGGTCTGGGGCTTTCTGTAGGTACTCTGTGCAGAACGTTTTACCGTTCTGCTACTGGTACGGGGTGCTGCTTTTCTAACATCGGAGCTCCTACTATTGGATGCTCTGGTGGCTTTATTATTGGAAGCCGTGGTTCTACTAGATCTTGTTACATTATTTGAATTTCTGTTTACATTGCTTCTAGAGTCCCTTGTGGCTACTGTCTGCCTTTTAACAGTATTGCTTGAACGGTTCACCGTTGTGTTTCCTCTACGCGAAGCATTGTTGGAAACTGTGGCATTGCTTCTGCCATAATCGCCTCTTCTAATGGTGTTGTCCCTAACGGCAACCCTTCTATCATTTCTATAGATATTTTCCCTTCTATAGGTATTGTTGTTTCTGTACACCTTGCCCAATCTGGCATAGGCACGTCTGGTGTTATGTCTATAAGGCGCATAATACGTATATCTAACGGGTCTGTAATACCTTCTATAGGGTCTTGCGTACACATTACAGAATCCTACGGCAGGTCTTGCAAAATATCTATGGAACGGTCTGTATACGTATCCTCTGTTGTAGATATTAATGTACCCTGTATAGTGGCTAAAAACACCTCCGTTATAATAAACGTGCAAGCCACCGATTCTACGAACCCTACCATTGTTGTACCATATATCCACGTTACCAATTTGAGAAACACGACCGTAATAGTCATAAAAAATGGGTGTGTTTTCTACTTGGATCACGGCGCCATAGTCGTCATACTGAACAAATGGATTGTAGTTGTATCCCGAATTAAAGGTGATCCCAACATTTCCAATTTGCGCTCCAACGCCTACATTGACCCTATTATCTATGTAAAAGTCGAACTCACCATCTGGATACACCGAGAAGGTTACGCCATCTTCCACAAAAATGAAAGAATTTCCATATCTGTAATTGGTGGCAGTGGCCGCTGTGTTCGTTATTTCTGCTTGGATACTTGGTATTCCAAAAAGAACCGCTGTTATAATGAGTACTAACTTTTTCATAATACAAGGTTTTAAGTTCTAGATGCAACTATTTACATCCACCCTGTATAAAGCAATCAGCGTGCCAAAAAATATAACACGCTGATTTTCAATCTAAAAAAACTTAAAAAAGATACTTATTTAATTATAAACATCGATCTACGGTTCAATTGATGGGCTTCTTCCGAGCATTTTTCACCATTGGAACAGTTGTTGATCAATTGTGATTCTCCATAGCCTTTAGAAGTCAATCTTTTACGGTCAATTCCTTTTTCAACAAGCCATTCAAGGGTAGATTTGGCCCTTCTTTCGGATAGCTGCATATTGTAATTGTCGTCCCCTCTGGAATCGGTGTGGGATTCTATATGGATGTTCAATTGTGGATATTGCTTCATGGCCTGTAATATTTTGGCCAATTCCACCTCTGCATCCGGACGGATGTTATGCTTGTCAAAATCAAAGTAGATGGGCTGTAGATCTAATCTGCATCCCAAATCGTTGACAGGGCAATCGGGTGGGGTAAGGGCGATGTTTACTTGCAGCATCATAGCACCTTCCGGAGTTGTGACCACTTTTTCTTGTGGCAAGTATTCTTTCTCGTCATTGGATGCCCTTACTACGTATTGATTATTGCAATCTATGTCCTCTTCAAATTTATAGTTGCCGTTAGCTTCGGTAACCTGCTGGGATACTACCTTGTTGTCCTTGTCCAATAAGTATACGGTGGAACCTTGAAGTGGTTCTCCGGTTTTGGCATCGGTAATGGCCCCATAAAAAACAGGGTTACAGTTTTCGGCAACAAGATAAATATCATCGAAACTGCTGCCTCCTTGGCCGTCCCGATTTGAGGAAAGATATCCCACTTTTGCTTTTTCGTTTATAATAAACCCAAAATCATCTTGGTTTGAATTTATAGGCTGTCCCAGATTTTTGATGGACTCCTTATTTATTTGACCCAGCGGCACCATGAATATATCCAAACCACCCAGCCCCAAATGACCATCACTGGAAAAAAAGAGTTTATTGTCGTCGCTGACAAAAGGAAAAGTCTCCCTCTCCGATGTATTGATCTGTGGTCCCAGATTTACGGGCGCTCCATAAGTTCCATTTGCCAGAATATCCACATACCAAAGGTCGGAAGACCCAAGCCCCCCTTCTCTGTTGGAAGAAAAATATAAACGGTTTTCTTCTGGGTTTAGCGCAGGATGGGCAGTTGAATAGGAATGGTTGTTAAAGGGAAGTTCCACCACATTGCCCCAAGTGTTATCCTCCTTTAATGTGGCCTTGTAGATCTTAAGGCTCACCAATCGTTGCTTGCCCCGTTTCTTTTTACCGTTAATGTAATTGTTCCGGGTAAAGTAAATGGTTTTGCCATCTTTGGTGAACACTGCAGAGGATTCGTGATAGGGGGAATTTACGTCGCCTTCCAATTTTTTTATTTGGATCAATTTACCGTCCTCGCCCAGTTCTGCTTCAAACAGATCTAGGTAGGGTAGTCCGTTCCAATCGTGTATTTTACTGCCTTCGGTATTTATGGAAGAAGAAGCAAATACGATCTTGCTTCCAAAGTAGGAAGGCCCAAAATCCGACCCATCCATACCCTCCGTAATGTTTATGACTTGGTATTGATTACTGCTTGTATTGGCCAATTCTTGAAAAGATTCCCAATTATAGGAGGACTCCCCGGAAGATGCTGTATATTTCTGCATCAAGGATCTGGACTCTTCCATTTTACCAATACTTTTTAAGCTCTGTGCGGCTCTGTAATAGTAATCGGCGCCGACCTCATCTGGATAGGTTTCTACCAATTTGACATACCAAACAGCAGCTTCGCCATATTCACTATTAAAGTAATAGGTGTCGCCCAATTTTTTAAAGATCTGTGCAGAGGTATAACCGTCCTCGACGACGCTCAAATATATTTTTCGGGCATCGATATAGTCATAATTAAAAAATTCTTCGTTCGCCTTTTTAATCTTGTTTTCTTGTGCAAGGCCAACCTGCGCTATACATATAATGGTAAGGATTTGAATGATTTTTTTTGTGGTCATAGCTATGGTATTAGAAGAATCTAGGGGTTACTACACGGTCTGATTTATTGAACAGGTCGAAGCGAAGGAACACTTCGTAAGATCCATTGCTGAACTGTTCTATCTCGGTGGATTGGTAATCGTATGCAAATCCCGCAAAAAAGTTATCGGTAATTTGGAATCCTGCAAGGCCGCTAATGGAAGCGCTCCAACGGTAGGATGCACCGAGCGTTAACTTTTCATGAATCAGGAAATTTGCCGATAAATCCCACTGCAAAGGTGCACCGCTCACGTATTTTACAAGTGTCGCGGGTTTAAACTTAAGATTTTGGTTCAGGTCGAAGACGTAACCGGCAATAAGAAAATAGTGCAGGCGCTCTATGGCAATGTCCTCTGTATCGGCGTTTTCCAAATTACTATCATCAAAATGTTTGGAGTTCAAAAAGTTGGGCACCGAAATACCTGCATAAAATTTTTCGTTGTTCAGATAGATTCCAGCTCCAACCTGCGGGATTAGCGTATTGTCCACATTACTTTGAAAGAACTGATCGTTTTCCGCATAAATATTGAGCAGCGAATAATCTACGTTCAGCATGTCCAATCCAGCTTTTAGCCCCATAGATAGTTTGGTTTCCAATCCAACATTTATCCGGTAGGCGTAATCCACCACAACATTGGATTCCACAAGGGGATCGATCCTATCGTGAACTATAGATAGGCCAAGCCCCATATTTTTATAAAGTCCGATCGGGGAGTTTACCGTGAAGGTTGCGGTTTGTGGCGCTCCTTCAAAGCCTACCCATTGTGTTCTTCCCAACAGGCCAAAGCTCAATACCTCCCTTGAACCTGCATAGGCCGGGTTCACCACTTGGGTGTTGTACATGTACTGGGTGTATTGCGGGTCTTGTTGGGCATTTATGCCAACTGTGGTCAAGAGCAACATAAGAATGCAGATGTATGGTATTACTGGCATTTTAATGGGCTTCATCAACTTTTCTACTTGATTCTTCATTTATATTGATTGCTATTTTTTATCCTCGATTAATGTATAGGTACCCTGTATATTCTGCTTCGCCCGGGTTGTTCCCGGTAAAGGTTAGAATGTAGAAGTAGGTACCACTTGGTAGTTCTTCGTTCTTTCTTACCGTGACTCTACCATCGGAAATTCCGTAGAATAGATCATTGCCCTGTCCATAGCCTTCCTTTTCATAGACCATTACACCCCATCTGTTGAATATCTGCAGTTTGTTTTGCGGATAGATTTCTATGCCTTGGATAAAGAAAAAGTCGTTCAATCCATCCTCATTGGGTGTAATCCCATTAAATATCTCAAAGCCAATTGGTTCACCAGGTTCACCGGGGCCTCCAGGATTATCTCCACCTGGGCATGCATCGACCGGAATATTTATTACGGTAGGTTCGTCTTCGGTATAGCTATCGTTATCCGATAAATCGTCATACTGAATATCCAAACCAAAAAGGGACGAAGTAGCACTGGCTTGGTTTACAAAGGAACCTGCATCAATATCAACTTGTTGAATGTCGTAGGTGGCTTGATAGGTCCAGACCTCGTCAGGGGAGAGAACCCCATCGTTGTTTTCATCGCTAATGGGTCCCGCAATCACACCACCCAACAATTCGTCGGTAAGCACCACATTTACCATGTCAATATCGGTAAGGTTGATAATGCTAAAGTTGTAAAGTATACTTTCGGCGCATTCATTATTATCGTTGTCAATAAGTGCCCCTTGTTTTATAAGTCCCAAACCAGATTCCGGATCGGGACTCCCATCTGTGCAGGAATCTTCGGGAACCGGAGTTCTTGTGAATTCGTCTTCAAACAAGCTGTCATCATCCGAAAGATCTTCCACCAAGCTATCGTCGGGGGCAAACCCGGATACTTCTGCCTGGTTAACGACCGAACTGTTATCGATATCCTCTTGGGTTATAGCATACAAAGCGAAGTAGGTCCATGTCTCGCCAACGGAAAGGATTCCATCATTGCCATCATCCGATACGGCCAAAGGCCCGGGAATTTCGCCGCCTAAAAGCTCATCTTCCAAGATAATGCCATCCAAATCGGCATTCCCCGTATTGGTCAAGGTGAATGTATAAAGAATACTTTCCAAACATCCATCGCCGTTGGCATCCACGACCACACCTTCTTTTATAAGTCCCATGTCCGGGGTTTGGCAGTGGAGAAGACTGATCACGGTCGGGGCATCGTCCAAAGGATCATCAAAGTGGGATAGGTCGCTTACCGTTACATCGGGTTTTCCGTCTACATTGGCCGTAACCTCTGCTTGGTTTTCCACTATTCCATTGGCTATATCTTCTGGTTGTATCTCATAAACGTATTGATAGACCCAAGTTTCGTTTAAATCCAGCTTGCCATTGGTATTACTATCACCTTCTTCTGGCCCAACTATTTCACCGCCCAAAAGAGGGTCTGTCAAGATTGGATTTTCTAATACTTGTTGTCCTTGATTGGTAACTATAAAATTGTAAAATATGTATACACACCCCAGTCCACCTTGATCTAGATCATTAGTGGCAAATCCTTGTTTTACGACAGCTATTCCGCCTTGGCAAAAAGTTAAATCTATTTCGCTCGTGTCCAAGTCTGATACAGTAACGCCCGGTTGTCCTTGAACCTCAGCGGTTACATCGGCCTCACTGGCTACTTGTCCACTATTGATGTCTGCAGATTGGATAGTATAGAGTGCTGAATATTCCCAGACTTCATCAACATCCAATAAGTTGTTATTGTTATCGTCTCCACCATTAAAGCTTATTAAATCACCTAATACAGGTAGGGAATGATTTAGATTTACATTTGTAAAAACCTCTCCATTAGTGCTGGTGTTGGTAATAGCAAAAGTGTAAAGAATATAATTACAACCTGGACCAGCATCAATATCTTCGATGGCAATACCTGATTGTTCCAAAGTAATGGATGGAACCAGTTCGTGCGGGACATTTACGGAGGAATTGGCCGAACCATGGATACTTATACCCAAGGCGAACAACATTACAAGAATTTTTTGTCGACAATGCGGTATTGGTTTTACCTGTTTTTTTGGGGAGTCATTTTTTTTCATTTGGAAAGCTTTATGGTCATATTGTGGAACGAATTAAATATTACAGGAGTTGGGTAGACCGCATCAATACAGTTTTTGATTGAAGTAGGTTGAAATCCCCATTTCCAACGCAAAAGAAATGTATCTGGAGCATAGTTTGGAGCACCAATTGACGATACCCCCATTTGGGTTTATGAATGGGCGTTTTGAATTGATATGTGAAAAAACAGACTTTGTAATATGAATCAAATGCGCAAAAATATTACGCTTAAAAAGTTGATTATCAGAAAGAAAAAACCTTCAAAAAAAGTAAGTTGCCTATATATTGCTTCCATATGTTGATTAAAACAGAAAGAGTAACAGCCAAACAATAATGGCGAACTAGTGGTTTGTCTATGTTTATCTTCGGAACACATATCCATAAAAAAATGGGGGCATTTGCCCCCTGTATTCTCAACAGTTTCAAATTGTCGAGACTGTGTTCAACTATAATGTTTAAGGTCAATTTTTAATAATGAACATGGACCTACGGTTCAATTCATGTTCGTCATCGCTACATTGCACCCCATTAGCACAATGGTTCAATAGCATGGATTCACCGTAGCCCTTGGCTGTTAATCTGTTTCGTGCAATACCTTTTTCTATAAACCATTGCATTGTTGCTCTAGCCCTTCTTTCGGAAAGGCCAAGGTTAAAACTGGAACTAGATCTAGAGTCGGTATGTGACTCGATGTGTATTTTTAATTCCGGATATTCCTTTAGGGCCTGTAATATCTTGGCCAATTCCACCTCTGCATCGGGTCGGATATTGTGCTTGCCATAATCAAAATAAATGGGCTGTAGTGTCAACCTGCACCCCAAATCATCAACAGGGCATTCTGGTGGGGTAAGTTCCAGATCGGTTTGCACCACATCGGAGCCCCTTGGGGTGGTCAATGATTTTTGGTTGGACCCGTAGTCCCGGTAAGTTGCGTTGATGGTATATTTTTCGGTACAGTTCAAAAAATCACCAAACCTGTAATTTCCTTGTTCATCTGTTTTGGTCTCGGATACAACGCGCTCATTTTTGTTGAGCAATTGCACGGTAGCATTTTTGATGGCTTCACCCGTTTTTGCATTGGAAATTACACCTTGTATGACAATTTCTCCACAGATTTCCCAAATTCTATAGATATCATCGGAGATGCTACCCTCGTTACCATCACGGTTAGATGACATAAACCCCATTTTCTTTTCCTCCTTTATAATAAACCCAAAATCATCCTTATTGGAATTTATGGGCTGTTTTAGGTTGGTCACCTCTTTGTATGCCCCATCCTCATTCAAGGATATTACGAAAATGTCAAGCCCGCCCAGACCTAAATGGCCATCGCTGGAAAAATAGAGGTTGTTGCTCTCCGATAAAAATGGAAAGGCTTCCCTGGCCTCTGTATTTATTTTTGTGCCAAGATTGGTGGGGGCTCCGTAGTTTCCATCTCCCAAAATATCCACATACCAGATATCCGATTCCCCGATTGTTCCTTCCATGTTCGAAGAAAAATAGAGTCGTTTTTCATCGTGGCTCAATGCGGGGTGGGCTATGGATGATGAGTTATCGTTGAAAGGAAGCTCCTCGACATTGCCCCAACTACCATCATCCAACTTAATAGCTTTATAAACTTTTAGGTTGGTCAATTTGTCCTTATTTTTTCTTTTCCGACCATTCTTATAGTTATTTCGGGTAAAATAAACGGTCTTGCCATCTTTTGTAAACGTAGCGCTCGCTTCATGATAGGGCGTGTTTATTTCCCCTTCCAAGGGTTTGGGCTTAGTCAACCGCCATTCTTTGTCCAATTGTGCCTCATATAGATCGAGGTAGGGGAGTCCGGACCAGTCATGTGTCTGGTCGCCTATGGTGTTCCCCGAAGCGGATGCATATACCAATTTGTCCTCCCCATAAAAGGATGGTCCAAAATCTGAATTCGTCAATAGTTCGGTCACATTGTATACTTCAAACTCTTTGGATTTGAAGTCCACCAGACTGTCCAATGTAGGGTAATCGTTCATAAAGTTTTTTGCCAGTTCCGTATCGGCGGAAAGACTTGCAAATTGTCCCATCATTTTTTTGGATTCTTGATACTTCCCGGTACTCTTTAAACTTTGGGCCGTTCTGTAGTAATAAACCGGAGGCACACCATTGGGATATTTCTCCATTAGCTTCTGGTACCATACCAAAGCATCGGAATATTCACTGTTAAAATAGTAGGTGTCGCCCAATTTTTGAAATACTTGTGGGGATTCAAAGCCTTCCTTTACCACGTTGAGATATATTTCACGGGCATCAATGTAAGAGTAGGCCTCGAAAACTTCGTTCGCTTTATTAATATTACTTTTTTGGGCATTTAGCGAGGAGATCAACAAAAAACCCATTAAAATCTTTGCAATAGTTTTTAGGTACATGAAAGTTTGATTTAGAAGAATCTTGGGGTTAGGACTTTGTCCAGTCTATTAAAAATGTCAAAACGGATGATAGCTTCGTATGATCCATTGCTATAATCCTTTATAGTGGTTGTATCATGATCGTAGGCCAACCCAATGAACAAGGATTGCGATATTTGAAAACCTGCCAGGGCACTAATGGATGAATTCCACCGATAAGAAGCGCCAAGCGTAATTTTTTCATTGATCAAAAAATTGGCGGAACCGTCCCATTGTAAGGGGGCACCGCTAACAAATTTGGTCAGTGCCGCTGGTTTGAATTTAAGGTTTGGTCCTAACTCAAATACATAGCCTGTAATGAAAAAGTAATGCAAACGTTCTATGGCGATACTCTCCAGGTCTTCATCTTCCAGGGAAGATTCATCAAAATGTTTGGAGTTTAGAAAGTTGGGGACCGAAAAACCAGCATAAAACTTTTGGGTGTTGTAGTATATTCCGGCACCAATTTGTGGCTGTATTTTATTGTCCACCGTATTCTGAAAAAGCGGGTCATAATTTTCAAAGATGGTCAGTTTGGTATAGTCCACATCCAACACATCCATTCCAGCTTTCAAGCCAAAGGAAAGTTTACTAATATCGTGCCTATCCAGTTGAATGGAATAGGAGTAATCTATATTGGCGTTCGACTCTGTTGCCGGGCCTATTTGGTCATATACAATGGATAAGCCCAGCCCCATATTTTTTTCGGGGCCCAAAGGTGAACTAACGGTAAATGTTCCCGTTCGTGGACTTCCCTCTACATTCACCCATTGTACGCGTCCCAAGACCCCAAAACTCAATACCTCTCTGGACCCTGTGTAACCCGGATTCACAATTTGGGTGTTGTACAGGTATTGTGTGTATTGTGGGTCTTGTTGCGCATTTATGGTTTCAATGCAGACAATTATGAGCATTGTTACTGCCCAATAAGCAATTGATTTAATATTCAAGTTCATTATATTTTTTAAATACTTCTGTTAATCCCTATTTATGTAGATGTATCCTGAGTAACTTTCCTCGCCCGGGTTTGCACTTCTAAAGAAAAGTGTATAGAAATACGTACCACTTGGAAGTGCCCTATCCTTGGAAATTGTAGCTTTTCCTTCGGAAATACCTCTAAATAAATTTTCGCTCAATCCATAATTTTCGGTTTCGTATACCAGTGCCCCCCATCTATTGAAAATCTTTAATACGTTGTTAGGGTAGCTTTCAATGTTGCTGATTCTGAAGTAATCGTTTACACCATCACCGTTGGGAGTGATTCCTGTAAAGATTTTGAACTCTGGATTATCCGGTCCAGAACCATTATTATCACAGAAGAACTCCGGTATGTTTGTACTGGTGGTCTCATTTTCCAACAAACTATCATCGTCGGATTGGTCAAAAACTTGGATTCCAGTACCAACCGTTGTGGCTGTAATGTTTGCTTGATTGGTTACGTATCCATTCACTGTATCTTCCTCTGTAATGGTATAGATTGCTTCATAGGTCCAAGACTCGCCTACGGAAAGTATTCCGTCACCGTTAACGTCCGAGCTTTCCATGGGGCCTATGATCTCAGTTTCCAATAATTTTTCATCCGTAATGATCAGTTGCTCTAGATTTACATAACCTGTATTTGTGGCGGTGAATACATATCTAATGCCATCAGGACATTCATCGCCATCAGTATCGGTTAGGATTCCTAGCATGATCAAGCCTAAAGATGGTCCCCCGTCGGTACATGCATCAATTGGGATTATAGTATTGGTAGAATCATCTTCGGAGGCACTATTGTCGTCGGAGAAATCCATGACCTCCTCATTATTGCCAACTGTAAACCCGGTTACGGTCGCTTGATTGTTGAATGATCCCATATCGATATCGATTTGAGAAATTTCTTTGTAAGCTTCATACGTCCAACTTTCACCTACGGATAGTATGTTGTCACCACCTACATCACTTGAATTGATTGGCCCTGAAATTGTACCTCCCAGTTGGTTATCCACCAACTCAATTGATTGGAGGTCTACGTTACCCGTATTGATTACGGAAAAGGAATATTGGATGGTCTCAACACAACTATCTTCATTAATATCCACTAAAGTGCCGATTTTGATAAGCCCTATTGATGGTATAGGTACCAGCTCACATAGATTTGCCGGCAGTGGGGTAGTAATGTTGTCGCTATCGTTGACGGGTGTGTCGTCGCCCACGGATAGTGCCGATACACTGGCCTGGTTGTCCACGGAGCCGTTATCGATATCCGCCTGCACCAAGGTGTAGGTGGCCTGGAAGACCCAGTCCTCGCCCACGGAAAGTATCCCGTCGTTGTTGTCGTCCTCGTTGGCCAATGGCCCGGGCACCTGTCCGCCGATCTTGTCATCGTTGAGCACGATGGTGTGCAGGTCCACGTTGCCGGTATTGGCCACGGTAAAGGTATAGGTGATGCCGTCGATGCAGCCGTCACTGTCGGCGTCCACATCGGCAACCCCCTGTTTGGTGACCTCTACGGCCGGTGCCGGTGCGCACAGGTTGACGGGCAGTAGGGTTGTGATGTTATCGGCATCGTTGACGGGTGTGTCGTCCCCCACGGAGAGCGCCGATACACTGGCCTGGTTGTCCACGGAGCCGTTGTCGATATCTGCCTGTTCCAATGTATAAGTGGCCAAGAAGACCCAGTCCTCACCGACGGACAGGATGTCGTCCCCACCTTCGTCCTCGTTGACCAGCGGCCCTGGGACCTGTCCGCCAATCTTGTCATCGTTCAGTACGATGGTATGCAGGTCCACGTTGCCAATGTTGGCCACGGTAAAGGTATAGGTGATGCCGTCGATACAGCCATCGCTGTCGGCGTCCACATCGGCGACCCCCTGTTTGGTGACCTGTATGGCGGGTGCGGGTGCGCACAGGTTGGCGGGCAGTAGGGTAGTGATGTTATCGGCATCGTTGACGGGTGTGTCGTCGCCCACTGATAGTGCCGATAAATCGGCCTGGTTGTCCACGGAGCCTTGGTCTATGTCGGCCTGCACCAAGGTATAGGTGGCCTGGAACACCCAGTCCTCGCCGACGGACAGGATGCCGTCCCCACCTTCGTCCTCGTTGGCCAGCGGCCCCGGGACCTGTCCGCCGATCTTGTCATCGTTGAGCACGATGGTGTGCAGGTCCACGTTGCCAATGTTGGCCACGGTAAAGGTATAGGTGATGCCATCGATGCATCCATCGCTGTCGCCGTCCACATCGGCGACCCCCTGTTTGGTGACCTCTACGGCCGGTGCGGGTGCGCAAAGGTTGACCGGCAGTGGGGTAGTGATGTTGTCGCCATCGTTGACGGGGGTGTCGTCGCCCACGGAGAGTGCCGATACATCCGCCTGATTGTCCACGGAGCCGTTATCGATATCTGCCTGCACCAAGGTATAGGTGGCCTGGAACACCCAGTCCTCGCCGACGGACAGGATGCCGTCCCCACCTTCGTCCTCGTTGACCAGCGGCCCCGGGACCTGTCCGCCGATCTTGTCATCGTTGAGCACGATGGTGTGCAGGTCCACGTTGCCAATGTTGGCCACGGTAAAGGTATAGGTGATGCCGTCGATACAGCCGTCGCTGTCGGCGTCCACATCGGCGACCCCCTGTTTGGTGACCTCTACGGCGGGTGCGGGTGCGCAGAGGTTGGCGGGCAATGCCGTGCTGATGTTGTCGCTATCGTTGACGGGTGTGTCGTCGCCCACGGAGAGCGCCGTCACACTGGCCTGGTTGTCCACGGAGCCGTTATCGATATCCGCCTGCACCATGGTGTAGGTGGCCTGGAACACCCAGTCCTCGCCGACGGACAGGATGCCGTCCCCACCTTCGTCCTCGTTGGCCAGCGGCCCCGGGACCTGTCCGCCGATCTTGTCATCGTTGAGCACGATGGTATGCAGGTCCACGTTGCCAATGTTGGCCACGGTAAAGGTATAGGTGATGCCGTCGATGCAGCCATCGCTGTCGGCGTCCACATCGGCGACCCCCTGTTTGGTGACCTCTACGGCGGGTGCGGGTGCGCAGAGGTTGACCGGCAGTGGGGTAGTAATGTTATCGGCATCGTTGACGGGGGTGTCGTCGCCCACGGAGAGTGCGTCCACATCAGCGTCGTTGTCCACGGAGCCTTGGTCTATGTCTGCCTGCACCAAGGTATAGGTGGCCTGGAACACCCAGTCCTCGCCGACGGACAGGATGCCGTCCCCACCTTCGTCCTCGTTGACCAGCGGCCCCGGGACCTGTCCGCCGATCTTGTCATCGTTGAGCACGATGGTGTGCAGGTCCACGTTGCCAATGTTGGCCACGGTAAAGGTATAGGTGATGCCATCGATGCAACCATCGCTGTCGGCGTCCACATCGGCGATCCCCTGTTTGGTGACCTGTACGGCCGGTGCGGGTGCGCAAAGGTTGACCGGCAGTGGGGTAGTGATGTTGTCGCTATCGTTGACGGGTGTGTCGTCGCCCACGGATAGTGCCGATACATCCGCCTGATTGTCTACGGAGCCGTTGTCGATATCTGCCTGTTCCAATGTATAGGTGGCCAAGAAGACCCAGTCCTCACCGACGGACAGCACTCCATCGTTCCCTTGGTCCTCACCGGGCAATGGCTGGGCCAGCATCAACGGGTTGTCCACCTTGTCATCGGTAAGGGCAATGTTGTACAAATCCACGTTGCCAATGTTGGCCACGGTAAAGGTATAGGTGATGCCATCGATGCATCCATCGCTGTCGCCGTCCACATCGGCGACCCCCTGTTTGGTGACCTGTACGGCCGGTGCGGGTGCGCAAAGGTTGACCGGCAGTGGGGTAGTGATGTTGTCGCCATCGTTGACGGGGGTGTCGTCGCCCACGGATAGTGCCGATACATCCGCCTGATTGTCCACGGAGCCGTTATCGATATCTGCCTGCACCAAGGTATAGGTGGCCTGGAACACCCAGTCCTCGCCGACGGACAGGATGCCGTCCCCACCTTCGTCCTCGTTGACCAGCGGCCCCGGGACCTGTCCGCCGATCTTGTCATCGTTGAGCACGATGGTGTGCAGGTCCACGTTGCCAATGTTGGCCACGGTAAAGGTATAGGTGATGCCATCGATGCAACCATCGCTGTCGGCGTCCACATCGGCGATCCCCTGTTTGGTGACCTGTACGGCCGGTGCGGGTGCGCAAAGGTTGACCGGCAGTGGGGTAGTGATGTTGTCGCTATCGTTGACGGGTGTGTCGTCGCCCACGGATAGTGCCGATACATCCGCCTGATTGTCTACGGAGCCGTTGTCGATATCTGCCTGCACCAGTGTATAGGTGGCCTGGAACACCCAGTCCTCGCCGACGGACAGCACTCCATCGTTCCCTTGGTCCTCACCGGGCAATGGCTGGGCCAGCATCAACGGATTGTCCACCTTGTCATCGGTAAGGACAATGTTGTACAAATCCACGTTGCCGGTATTGGCCACGGTAAAGGTATAGGTGATGCCGTCGATGCAGCCGTCGCTGTCGGTGTCCACGTCAGCGACCCCTTGTTTGGTGACCTCTACGGCCGGTGCGGGTGCGCAAAGGTTCGCGGGCAGTAGGGTAGTGATGTTGTCGCTATCGTTGACGGGTGTGTCGTCTCCCACGGATAGCGCCGATACACTGGCTTGGTTGTCCACGGAGCCGTTGTCGATATCTGCCTGCACCAAGGTATAGGTGGCCAAGAAGACCCAGTCCTCCCCGACGGACAGCACTCCATCGTTCCCTTGGTCCTCACCGGGCAATGGCTGGGCCAGCATCAACGGGTTGTCCACCTTGTCATCGGTAAGGACAATGTTGTACAAATCCACGTTGCCGGTATTGGCCACGGTAAAGGTATAGGTGATGCCGTCGATGCATCCGTCGCTGTCGGCGTCCACGTCGGCGACCCCCTGTTTGGTGACCTGTACGGCGGGTGCGGGTGCGCACAAGTTGGCGGGCAGTAGAGTAGTGATGTTGTCGCTATCGTTGACGGGTGTGTCGTCGCCCACGGAGAGCGCCGTCACACTGGCCTGATTGTCCACGGAGCCTTGGTCTATGTCCACTTGTTGCAGGGAATACGTTGCTTGGAACACCCAGTCCTCACCGACTGATAGGATGCCGTCCCCACCTTCGTCCTCGTTGACCAGCGGTCCTGGGACCTGTCCGCCAATCTTGTCGTCGTTGAGCACGATGGTGTGCAGGTCCACGTTGCCAATGTTGGTCACGGTAAAGGTATAGGTGATGCCATCGATGCATCCATCGCTGTCGCCGTCCACATCGGCGACCCCCTGTTTGGTGACCTGTACGGCCGGTGCGGGTGCGCAAAGGTTGACCGGCAGTGGGGTAGTGATGTTGTCGCCATCGTTGACGGGGGTGTCGTCGCCCACGGATAGTGCCGATACATCCGCCTGATTGTCCACGGAGCCGTTATCGATATCTGCCTGCACCAAGGTATAGGTGGCCTGGAACACCCAGTCCTCGCCGACGGACAGGATGTCGTCCCCACCTTCGTCCTCGTTGACCAGCGGCCCCGGGACCTGTCCGCCAATCTTGTCATCGTTGAGCACGATGGTGTGCAGGTCCACGTTGCCAATGTTGGCCACGGTAAAGGTATAGGTGATGCCGTCGATGCATCCGTTGCTGTCGGCGTCCACATCGGCGACCCCCTGTTTGGTGACCTGTATGGCGGGTGCCTGACAACTTGATAAATCAACCGTCGTTATCTCATTTTCCAGAATATTATCGTCATCTGAGTCGTCTTCTACGCTGAGCCCTGGAAAACTCATAACATCTGCTGTAACTTTTGCTTGGTTATCGACTTTACCAATGTTGATATCATCCGCGGTTACATTATGGATAGCGGTATAAGTCCAAACTTCTGAGGCTTCCAATACATCATCCCCATTGTCTCCAAATGGACCATTAATGATAAGTGGCAAGCTTTCATCGGTCAATACCACATTATTGAACATGAGGCCTGTGCCTCCTTGATTTGTCACCGTAAATGTATAGTCAATGGTCAAACAGTCTGGATTTACTATGCCCTGTTTTATAAGGGCAATACTTGGCATGCATCCGGAAATGTCCAGCACGGTAGGTCGATTTAACTTGGTATCTTCAAAATCTGAATCATCTTCAATTTCGATACCAACGCCCTCATGATCCATTGATCCGGTAACCCGTGCCTGATTGGTAACCTCTCCTGCCAAAATATCCGCAGTGGTTATTTCATAGGTAGCGGTAAAAATCCAAACTTCGCCGGGGCTCATGACTCCATCATTGTTGGCATCGGATTGCGGACCGTTGATGGTCATCAATGGAAAGGTCAAGTCTTCAACATTGATTTCCTTTAGTGGAGCAGTTGTGGCGCTTCCTTCATTGGTTACGGTAAATGTGTATTCTATTTTTTCGCAACCGGGGACCACTGCTCCCGTTTTGATAAGACTTATTCGAGGGGAACAATTTGAAAAGTTTATGATGGTAACGTTATCTGCGTTCAAATCGACGGGGTCGGACAAATCTGTTACCAAAGCATTGGAATCTTGTACCGAGAGGGCTTCCACGTATGCCTGAACCTCTACTTGGCCTGCGGCCACTTCTTCCACGGTTGGGGTATATTTTTGTGAATAGATCCACACTTCTCCTTCATCCAAAATACCAAAAGGCGAATTATCCCCAGAATCCGGGGCGATCAATTCCTCTCCGTTCATTCCATAAACGACGATACTTTCAAAGGTCTCTCCGGGTATTGAACTATTGTAGTGAACCTCATAGGTAAGTTCTACGTGCTCGCACCCTGAATCTATTCCGTTCATGGCCTTGGGAACACCGTTCAAAATCATACTAACGCCCGATCGGCAACTAATTTTGGTGATAGTGGGTGAGTCCAGCGTTATTTCTGTGGGATGCGAATCATCACTTACAATGGTGCCAAGGCCGATAACGGTGGCTTCTATATGTGCTTGAGCGATATATTCCGCGGCGAGTTTATCCGCTTCAGTAATTGGCTTAAATGCTTCATATAACCATACTTCCCCTTCATTTAGTTCATTGTTATTATTGGTATCGCCACTTACCAATGCTCCAACGGTAATATCCGGCCCCATGTCTATCACAATGCTGTTTCCATCAAAGGATTCATTATTGGTACTTGTGTTGAACACTCGTATTGCATACCTTATGGTGGTACAACCGGGGGATTCGTTGTTTGGGGTCAACGTGTTACCTTCCAATGTTACTGCTATCCCCGGGACAAAAAGGTTTTCTTCTTTAAAGGGATGTGCCGTTTTATCCAATACATCTTCATCAGCTATGCTCGCAATGCTATTGGGTGTTTGTTGGAAATTGTTTTTATGGGGGGCATTATCAAACAAAACAGAGACAATACCAATCAAGATCAAGAAAAGAAACAGGAGATCTTGCTTTTTTAGAGGGGACGATTTGGAAAAGAGCATGGTTATATAAGTTAAGTTCTAACCAACGATATTAGTAAATCGCCCTATTTTTTTATGGTACCAATTGACGAATGCCCCAAATGAATTGACGGATGTATGTTATGAGTTCACCGATTTTTATACGCCTTGGTATAAAACTGGTTTTTTCGATTAAAAAAATATGACTGGATTGAAGAAAAAAAGTGATGTTATAATTTTTCCCTTACATATTTTCCAGTGTAGGATTCTGTGTTCTTCACGATTTCCTCGGGAGTGCCCTCGACCACTAGATTACCGCCATTTTGTCCACCTTCCAAACCAAGGTCTATGATATAGTCGGCACATTTTACCAATTCCATATTGTGCTCGATAACGATTACGGAATGTCCTTTGTCAATAAGCTCATCAAAGGATTTCAGCAGTTTTTTGATATCGTGGAAGTGAAGCCCTGTTGTGGGTTCATCAAAGATGAAGAGGGCTTTTTCCTTGGTGTGTCCTTTTACCAAGAACGAAGCAAGTTTGATTCGTTGCGCCTCACCACCGGAAAGGGTGGAGGAGGACTGTCCCAAAGCTACGTATCCCAGACCAACATCTTGCAGGGGCTTCAGTTTGGTCACTATTTTATCTTGCTTGTGTGTGGAAAAGTGTTCAACGGCATCATCAATGGTCATATTCAGGATGTCGTCGATGTTTTTTCCTTCAAATTGCACTTCCAACACATCCTTTTTAAAACGTTTCCCATCACAGACATCACATTCCAAATGCACATCGGCCATAAATTGCATTTCTACCGTAATCTCGCCTTCGCCCTTACATTTTTCGCAGCGGCCACCATCTACATTAAAAGAAAAGTGCTTGGCCTGGTATCCCCGAAGCTTGCTCAATTTTTGGGACGCAAACAGACTTCGAATGTCATCGTAGGCCTTGATATAGGTAACCGGGTTGGACCGTGAGGAACGGCCAATGGGGTTCTGGTCAACAAACTCCACATGTTTGATGTGTGCATATTTTCCTTCCATCGCCGAAAACTGACCGGCCTTTTCGCCATATCCCCCCGTTTCCTTTAATATGGAAGGATACAATATTTTCCTGACCAGCGTGCTTTTTCCACTTCCTGATACGCCCGTAACCACGGTCAACACATTCAATGGAAAGGTGACATCGATATTTTTAAGATTGTTTTCACGAGCCCCCTTTATTTGAATGTAGTGTTTGGAATTCCTACGCTCTTTGGGAACGGGAATTTCCATGGTACCGTTAAGATAGGATGCCGTCAAGGAGTCGGATTTAAGGATGGTCTCCCAATCTCCCGTGGCCACGACTTTACCGCCCAGCGTTCCCGCTTCCGGACCAATGTCTATGATTTCGTCGGCAGCTTTCATAATATCTTCATCGTGCTCGACCACGATAACGGTATTGCCCAAATCTCGAAGCGATTTGAGCACTTCAATCAAATTCTCGGTATCCCTTGGGTGCAAACCAATACTGGGTTCGTCCAAAATATACATGGAACCGACCAAGCTACTTCCCAAAGATGTGGCCAGATTGATGCGTTGGCTTTCTCCGCCGGAAAGGGTATTGGATTTTCTGTTCAACGTAAGATAGCTTAAACCAACTTTGTCCAAAAAGTCCAAACGCGTAGTGATTTCCTTGAGCAGTCTGTTTGCTATGGCAGTGTCGTGCTCGGAAAGTTGCAATGATTCAAAAAATGGCATCAACTTGTTGATGGGCAGCTCGATCAAATCCGAGATGGATTTACCGCCCACTTTCACGTAATCCGCTTCTTTCCGCAATCGCTTTCCTTTACAAACGGAGCATCGGGTTTTTCCACGGTAACGGGACAGCATCACCCTGTTTTGGATTTTATAGCTTTTTTCTTCCAGCTGCTCAAAAAACTTATGGATGCCGATAAAATGTTCGTTCCCGTCCCAGACCAGTTGTTTTTGTTCTTCGGACAACTCAAACCAAGGTTTGTGTATGGGAAAATCAAACTTGTAGGCAGAGTTGACCAATTGGTCACGGTACCAGCTCATACTTTCGCCTCGCCATGGAAAAACTGCATTTTCGTAAACGGATAGGGCCGTGTTGGGAATCACCAAATCTTCATCAATACCGATAACATCGCCATAGCCCTCACATTTGGGACAGGCTCCGTAGGGGTTGTTAAAACTGAACAGATGCACGTTGGGTTCCAAAAACTTCATACCATCCAATTCAAACTGGTTGCTAAAAGTCTTTATCTCGTTGGTTTGAAGGTTTTCAATGGCGCATTGGCCTTTGCCTTCAAAAAAAGCATTGTCAACCGCATTGGCCAAACGGTTATAAAAATCCTCATCATCCTTTACAATGATACGATCTACGACCAAGTCAAATTCCCTTCCAATATTTTCGGGAGCTTGGTCAATCCGAATGACTTCTCCCTTATATTTAATACGAGCATACCCTTGCTTGGAGAAAAGTTCCAAGGATTTCAACGGTTCACGTTCTTCACTAATGGTTATAGGGGCCAACAATAAGAGTTTGTCCCTTTCGTTCAGTCCTTTTATGTGGTTGATGACATCGGTTACGGTATGCTTCTTTACTTCTTTGCCCGAAATAGGGGAAAGGGTCTTCCCGATTCTCGCATACAACAACTTTAGGTAGTCGTAGATTTCGGTGGTGGTCCCGACTGTAGATCGTGGATTGGTGGAATTTACCTTTTGTTCTATGGCAATCGCGGGCGCTATACCTTTTATATAGTCCACTTTGGGTTTGTCCAGTTTCCCTAAAAATTGTCGTGCGTAGGAGGATAGGCTCTCCACATACCTGCGCTGACCTTCGGCGTACAATGTGTCAAAAGCCAAGCTGGACTTCCCGGAACCCGATAAACCGGTGATAACCACCAATTTATTCCTTGGGATGACCACATCTATGTTTTTAAGGTTATGTAGTTTGGCACCTTTTATGATAATATTCTGCTTGGGATCTACGTTTATATTGATTGCCATCTGTTAAAATTAGGGTCTCAAAGATACGATACGCCACACTTAATACGTATATTGCATCAGTTAACATATAAAAATCGTCAACTCACAACATAGATTTTTAGATCGCCTAGCTATTTATCTATATTTGAAGTGTAATTAAAATCCTGATAGGCCTATACAGAATAATTACTTTTTTAAAGATTAAAAACTGAATAACTAAGGTTTTCCTTTTTAAGGGGAGGACTGTGATTTTAACCCAAAAAAAGTAATTTGTATGGAACAACTACAGATTAATGATTCGATTTTAGTAAGGAATTACATTGACGGAGACGAAAAGGCTCTTGAAATCCTGATCAACAGGCACAACCAAAGAATCACCAGCTTTATTTATAGCAAAGTTTTGGACAGAGATGTTGCAGAGGACATCTTCCAGGACACTTTTATCAAGGTCATCAAAACCCTGAAAAAAGGAAGGTATAGCGAAGAAGGTAAATTTTTACCATGGGTGATGCGTATTGCACACAACTTGGTGATAGACCATTTCCGTAAGAACAAAAGAATGCCCAAGTTCGAGGGCAGCGACGACTTCAACATCTTTTCCGTTATCCACGACGAAAAGCTGAATGCCGAAAAGCAGATCATCAAAGATCAAATAGAAAGCGATCTTACCCTTTTGATCGATGAGTTGCCGGACGACCAGAGAGAAGTATTGATCATGCGAATCTACAAGGATATGAGCTTTAAGGAAATATCCGAAAACACTAATGTTAGCATCAACACGGCTTTGGGAAGAATGCGATATGCCCTTATCAATCTTAGAAAAATTGTTGAGCGCAAGAATATCGTTTTAACGAATTAATCGAGCATTACGTCGAAGCCTGCAATATTTCCAATCTAGCGCCGTTATACTATGGAAACAATTACTTACGCTAGAATATGGAAAACATTTACTCTGAAGAACAAAAATCCGTAAAAACGGTAAAAGCGAGCCAGAAAACTGTTGATTTCTTGCTTAGCTTTTCAAAATCGATTAATGTAGTTGACTACAAAAAGCACCAGTTTGAAGTAACATTGAATTAATTTAAGGATCAAACTGACGAAAAGAGCCGCAATTAGCGGCTCTTTTTGTTTTTATAATAGTCATTGATCACGGTTTTTCTACCTATCGTCTTGGTAATAACGTCCTTTTCCAAGTCCCAGCCCCTTGCCGGCGAATATTCCCGGCCATACCAGATAATTTGAAGGTGCAGTCGGTTCCAAATATCCTCTGGAAACAAGCGTTTGGCATCACGTTCCGTTTGGATCACATTTTTTCCATTACTGAACCCCCAACGGTACATCAACCGATGAATATGGGTGTCCACAGGAAAGGCAGGGATTCCAAAGGCTTGGGAAACCACAACACTGGCAGTTTTATGTCCCACAGCGGGCAATTCTTCCAACAAGGAGATGTTTCTCGGAACTTCGCCATTATATTTTTCTATCAAAATTTTTGAAAGTCCATAAATTCCTTTGGATTTCATAGGGGACAGGCCTACTGGCTTGATGATTTCCCGAATTTCCTCTTCCGTAAGTTTTACCATATCAAAGGGATTGTCGGCCTTTTCAAATAATAAAGGTGTGATTTGATTGACCCTGACATCGGTACTCTGGGCCGATAGCAACACTGCGATCAATAGCGTGTACGGATCTTTGTGGTCCAGCGGTATAGGAATGGTTGGATAGAGTTCATCCAAGGTTTTGATGGTGAATTCAACCTTTTCTTGTTTGGTCATAGTTGTTTAACTTTGATAAAGTAAATATTAAACAATTAATTCAAGAGCAACGCACATGAATATGTTAAAAGTAGGTGATAAAGTACCTGATTTTTCAGCAAAAGACCAAGACGGCAACACAATTAATCTAAGTGACTACAAAGGAAAAAAGTTGGTCGTATTTTTCTATCCCAAAGCAAATACACCGGGTTGCACCGCTGAAGCTTGTAACTTAAGGGACAATTATAAGGAGTTGCAAGGTGAAGGTTATGAACTTTTGGGCGTTAGTGCTGATTCCGAGAAGAAACAATCCAATTTTAAGAACAAATATGAATTTCCTTTTCCGTTATTGGCGGATGAAGACCATACGGTGATCAACACCTTTGGGGTATGGGGACCCAAAAAATTTATGGGCAGGGAATATGATGGCATCCACCGAACCACTTTTGTTATTGATGAAGAGGGAAAAGTGGAAAATGTCATCGAAAAAGTAAAGACCAAAGATCACGCTGCACAGATACTGGCATAAAAACTAAAAAAGGCGCTGATGTAGCGCCTTTTTTTATTCTTTCTCTTCCAGAACTTTTCTGGTGAACAAGTTCTTCTCTTTTATAGTTTCTGCGATACCCTCGGGCAATTCCTTTTCCCAACCTTCATCTTTATTGATGATTTTCTTGAGCACATCCCTTGAGAAGATATGCAATACATCCGGATCATAATCGATAATGTCCATCACCTTACCGTTGTACTTGAAGAATTTGTACAATTCCTTCATCCGTGGGTGGACCTTTACGTTATTGCTTGTGAGGACCTGACCGGTTTCAGGATCCTTCATTGGATATAGGTAAACCTTCAAATCCTTGAAGAACAGTTTACCGAAGGCTTCCAAGATACCACCGCTCAAGTGTCGGTAATATTTTTCATCGAATACATCCACCAAATTGTTGACTCCCATCGTCAAACCGATTTTGGCCTTGGTGTAATTATTAAAGTACTCTACCAGTTTATAGTATTCTTGGAACTTGGAAATCAGTACCGTGTGGCCAAGGGAACAAAGTAGCTCGGCCCGATCCATAAAATCCTGCTCATCTATTTCCCCAGATGCCTTAAGGTTGGACAATGTTATCTCAAAAACCACAATGGCGTTTTCCATATCCACCGTCTGTTCCCGGATAAAAATATCGTAGGACTTCTGGAACATGTCCATATTCACTTTGGTAACGGGCCTAAAACTACCGCGGAGCGCCAAGATGTTCTTTTTATAAAGTACGGCAGCGGGCAGCAAGTTATTGCCATCAGGTCCGAACATCACCGCATCCGTCATATCGTTTTTAATAAGCTGAAGGCTCATCAAACGGTTATCGACATCGGCAAAATTAGGTCCGGTAAAGTTGATCATATCAATCTCCAACGTATCGTGGTCAATATGATCATATAGGTATTTTAAAAGCTTTCGTGGTTTATGGAACTTAAAAAACGCACCATAGATCAAGTTAACACCAAGGATTCCAAGTGTTTCTTGCTGTAATCTGGCTTCATTTTGTTTAAAACGGATGTGGAGTACAATTTCATCGTATTCCTTTTGGTCGGGATCCAATTGAAAACGTAATCCTACCCATCCATGTCCTTTATATCTCTTGGAAAAATCTATTGTTGCCACCGTATTGGCGTAGCTAAAGAACAAATAATCCGGATTGCTGTCCCTACTGATCCGTTCCTCGACCAAGCGCATTTCGTGGTCCAGCATCTTTTTTAAACGGGATTGGGTAACGTAGCGCCCATCTTCCTCAATACCATAAATAGCGTCACTGAAAGACTTATCGTAAGCGCTCATCGCCTTTGCAATGGTTCCAGAGGCCCCGCCAGCTCTAAAAAAATGTCTTGCGGTCTCCTGCCCAGCTCCAATTTCGGCAAAGGTTCCGTAAATATCACGGTTCAAATTTATCCTAAGGGTTTTCGCCTTTATGGAAGGAATGTTTTCAAAAGCATTTTCTTTGCTTGGTACGGTAGGCATATCCAAATTTTAAGATGAAACAAAGTTACACTCTTCAATCAATCTATTAAATAAATAAGTTATAATTTTGAAATTAATGGATGATCAGATGACCATTACTTTTTTGGGTACGGGAACCTCGCAAGGAATCCCGGTTATAGGGAGCAATCATCCCGTATGCCTGAGCGAGGACCCGAGGGATAAAAGACTGCGCGTATCCGTATTGATTTCGTGGAAAAACTACAATTATGTGATTGATTGTGGCCCGGATTTTAGACAACAAATGCTTGCCAACCCCATAGATAAGTTGGATGGGATTTTGTTCACCCACGAACATGCGGACCATACGGCAGGTATGGACGATATCCGCCCCTTTTTCTTTAGGCAGGGGGACATCCCGATCTTTGCCCATCCCAGGGTAATCCAATCCTTAAATAGGCGTTTCGACTACATTTTTGCCGACGAAGACCGTTACCCCGGAGCTCCTGCTGTTCAAGTGAATGAGGTGCATAAGGATGAAAAAATCACTTTGGGCGATTTGGATGTAGTTCCCATTGAAGCCTTTCACAATAGACTGCAGGTCTTTGGTTACCGTTTCGGCGAATTTATTTATATGACCGATGTAAAAAGGGTAGAGGAGGAGGAAATAAAAAAGATGAAAGGCGCCAAAGTATTGGTGATCAATGCGCTACGTATCGAGCCGCACCATTCCCATTTTAATTTGGAAGAAGCTCTGGAATTTGCCAAAAAAGTAGGGGCGGAACAAACTTATTTCACCCATATCAGTGCCTTGTTGGGATTTCATGAAGAAGTAGAAAAAAGTCTTCCCAAAAACATACATTTGGCCTACGATAACCTACAGATCAAAATTTAGATTCAATGAAGAAGAATATATTTCTATACCTATTTGTTTTTGCTGCCTTATTGGCCCTCTTTCAATTTGTGACGGGCAATAACATGCAAAAAGCATTGATATCAGATGTAAAACAATTGGAACAAGAGGTGGTGAAGCTAGAGGATTCATTACAGACCATGCATTTAAAAGTATTGGACATGCAATATTTTACGTTGGAGAACAATGACGATGCCTTGGCGTATTATGACCACCTGAATCTGGAAAACCCTTCACTTTATATCCAAGATAAGTTATTGGAAACCAACGAACAAAAAGGCGACAATCCTTTGATTCCCTACGAAGGGATGGAGAGTGATTTTAAAATCAACAAAATCAAAGTATTGAACCATAAATGGATTCTTGCAGACTTTTCCGACGGGAAATACTGGGGCGACCTTATTATAAAATATGAGTTAAAGGATGATTTGAGCGTGGACTTTACACTGTCCGAACATTTGCTCTATGCCCTGCAAGATTATTGATCTTCGCAAATTTTGGACATCAACTAAATATGTTTTTCCAACCATTTTTTAAACGAGAAAAAATTCTGTTGGGAAACACCGTGCCCTACAGGAAATTCCTCATAGGTCGTTGGAATATTCAATTTTTTTAGGAAATCTGGCGATTTTTGGGCCCATTCCAAAGGAATCACTTGGTCCACTTGCCCATGTGAAGCATAGAAATTCAATTTGCTATGGTCTTTTTCGGCGTAACCATCGACCAAAATATTCTCGTTGATGTATCCGCTCAATGCCACAACATTTTTTACTTTTTCCGGGTAGGATAGTGCAACGGAATAGCTCAAAATGGTTCCTTGGCTGAACCCTAAAAGGGTAATGTTTTCTTTATCAAGGTTGTAAGCTTCAACGGCCTCATCTATAAATTGAACAATTTTCTCCCTGGATTCCCTGGCCTGCCCATCGTCGCTCCACTTCCCTTGTTCCGCATCAAAATTAATGGCGTACCATGCATGTCCAAAGGGCTCAAGGTTATAGGGCGCCTTAACGGAAATTACCATTAATTCCCCTGGTAATTCGGAAGCAAAGGAAAACAGGTCCTCTTCGTTACTGCCATAACCGTGGAACATAAAAAGCGCAGGAATCTTTCCTGAAACTTTGGATGAAGGTCGAAGCAAATATTCTAATGATAAGGTTTTTAGGGACATTGTATCGATTTATGAAATGAATTTGAACCATTTTTGAAAATAATTGCCCAATAAGGGCAGTGGCTTGGTCTTATCGTTCAGCGCCTGTAAAAAACCAAAAATCCATATGGCAATATAAAAAAGGTATACAGGGATGGCCAAATATGCATATCCGGCATAGGTCATTATAATGGCCAAGGCATGAAAAAGCACGTGAATTCCGAACGCCTGCCGTATATGAAAACGTGCATAGGCATTTTTATCCTCAATGTTCATGGTAATGGCGATCAAGCAGCCAACAATGGTAATATAAGCTACAACAGCCGTAGTTTTTCCTGGAATAGATGGGTCGCTCATTATAAAGTACTTAAATCGTTATGTATGATTCCGTAAACTTTACCCTTTAAGGTGGCACCTACGAACATGCTATTTTTTGATGTTGACAGCACATCGTTTGTTTCAAAAACATACTCACCTTCCGGGTTGAAGAGTGTAAGGCAGGCTTTGGCACCCTCTTCCAGTTTTGGGGAATCAATCTGGTACCGCTCCCGACCCTTGGTCAACAAGCTGATGGTTTCATCGAGTTCAAAAATAGTGTTCAAGCTACCAAATGCGGATTCCAAGCCAAGGCTTCCATTTTTTGCATTATCGAACTCCACACGTTTGTGCTCAATATCCATGGGAATGTGGTCCGATGTCACAAAATCTATGGTCCCATTTTTCAACCCTTTGATCAAGGCCTTGCAATCGGATTTTGTCCGTAGTGGAGGGGATACCTTAAAATGGGTATCAAAACCGACCAAGGTTTCATCGGAAAAGAAGAGGTTATGTACCGCAACACTGCATGATACATCCAACCCTTTTTTCTTGGCCTCGGCAATCAGTTTTACCGAACCCGCAGATGAGATTGTCGGAATATGGAGTTTTCCTCCCGTGTATTCCAAAATATATAAGTCTCTTGCGATCTGTAGTTCTTCGGACAATGCCGGAATTCCCTTTAGACCTAATTTGGTAGATATTTCCCCCTCGTTGGCAACGCCTTTTCCTTTAATGTCGCCATCTTGTGGGAACGAATAGACCAACCCATCAAAGTTTTGGGCATATAGCAAAGCTATTTTGAGCAAATTGGGATTCGAGATTTGTTTTTTGAAATCAAAAAAAGCAACTGCGCCTGCATTTCTCATATCAAAGAGTTCGGCCAGATCAATTCCTTCCGCGTTTTTGGTCAAAGTTCCCAAGGGATAGAGTTTTGTGGCCTTTCCCTGACCGCGTTCTTTTAAAAACACCACATCGGAGCTGGTATCGGGTACGGGGTGCGTGTTGGGGTTGAGGACAATATCGGTAAAACCGCTTTTGCCCGCGGTAAACAATCCGTTAGCAATGGTCTCGCGTTCCTCAAAACCCGGTTCGCCAAAACTTACGCTGCTATCGAACCACCCCAAGGAAACATGCAAGTTTTCTTTCTCCACCACTTTAATATTGGACGGCGCATCCACAGTGGCACCAATTTTTTCGATGACCCCTTTTTTGATAAGGATGTCACGCTTTTTCAAGTGAAGGTCCTTGTTCTCTGGGCATACAATTTTTGCAGACTTCAGCAGAATGTTCATGTAACAAATTTTTGAATGAGTACCTCTATCAGCGCCAGAAGCAGCGCTAAAATAACAAACCATTTCCAATAAGCCGTAATGTTGTTCTCGGCTTTCAGATATTGGAACAGCTCTGGAATGGAATCCATGGTGTTTACGTTTTCCAACGTACCTATATCCAGATATTTGAGTTGGCTTTCTGTTCGGGGAAAGTTAAAACTTATATTTTGGAGGGGTTGTTGATTTTGGAGTATGGAGTAAATTCCATCCTCGGTGGGATTCTGTTCAAAAGTTAAGCGTACCCGGTTCGGGAAGGTCTGCTGAAGGGGAATAAACTCATACCCGTCTTTTGCCACCTTCAAGATGTCATCGTTGCCGATTTCCGCCGAAATATCCACGGTAGTCGATTCACCAAGTGTTTGATATGTTCTGGGTGTCTGCAAACTGGATTGGGCCATATTGTAAAAGGTGGGCACAATCAACGGGGAGTTAATGAAATTGGAATTTCCGACTTCCAACGGAACCGTAAACACATACAATCCATCGTCTCCCACTAAAAATGAATCCCCACCATCCAAGGACAGCGCTGTAGGTAGACTGGTCTGTATTTTAAAATATTCCTTGACGGACGGATACTGGAAGTTGGTAACTTCTTGCTCAAAAACATTGCGGTACAACGGATGGTCGAATGATATTTTGGTCAATTGTTCATCCGAAACGATTCTTTCTGAGAACTGCGTAGCTGATAGGCTGGACAATAATGTATTGTATGTATCAAGGTCGCTGTTGATAGCTGGGATTACGATCAAGGTGCCGCCATCGTTTTTAAAAGTGCGCAAGATATTTTGCAGACTGCTCGGAACTGCTTTTAAATTATTAAGGATCACCACATTTTGATTGTCCAGGGTGCTGTAATCCAATTGGTTCAATGCATATTTTTGAAAATCGAATTCATCACTACGAAACAAACGGTTTAAGAAATCACTATCTGATTCGCTGATTGCTAAAACCTTTATTTTTTCTTTGGAATTGATATTGAAATAGAACTTATTGTCATACCCTAAGGCATTATCAATGATGCTCAACCTCCCATTCAATGCTTCATCGGCAGGTATGGTAAATTCGACTTTCGCATTTTCGTTCGATTTGAATTTAGCAGCTGTTTTGGCTATCAATTCATTATTATTATACAATGAAATGGGCAATGCTCCATCTTGGTTACCGCCAGAAAGAAAAACATTCAATGTGGCTTGTTCGTTTAAGCCATCGTCCACAAAAACAGAGTCGATGGATACATTTTGCGCTTCCCGTGGTCGCATTGGAATAAAATGAACAGCTAAAACGGAGTCCACGTTTGTACTTCCAGTAGACATTCTTTCTTGAAAATCTGAAACTAGAATAAGGTTTTTTATACTACCGCTATTTTTGGAAAACAAGCTATTGGCCTTTAGGGCAATTTCATCCAAACTTAATTGTTTGTAGGAGTAGGGGAGCGATAACAGCGAATTCTGAATATCCTTAACGCGAACATTTCGAAAGGTTTTTTCGTTTGTAAAGAGACTGAATTCGGTATCCCCATCAATATTTTTAATAAAATCCTGTACAGCTTTTTCCAAAAGTGAAATACCATTGTTCTTGGCCTGCATACTGAAGGAATCGTCCAAATAAACAACGGTCTCTTTTTCTTGAAGCGCACTTACCGTCGAGGAAAATGGTTGTGCAAAAGCAATAATGATGGCCGCTAGCAACAACAACCTTGTAATGAGCAACAACCATTTTTTGAGCGTGTTGCTCTTTCTGGATTCCAAAATTACCTTTTGCAGCATGGCTACATTGGTAAAAGGGGTTTTAGTAAAGCGCCGTAACTGGAATAAATGAATTAAAATGGGTATGACTAGAAGAAAAAGTGCCCAAAGAATTTCTGGATGTTTAAACTGCATTCCCAATATTGCTTGATCAAAGATAGGCATTAAAACATTTTGATTTCAAACTTCGGTTTGCAATTATCAAAGACCAATAAACAATCCACAATTTATTGGTATTCGAGTGCGTTCGTCGTATCTCATCCAGAACAGCGCAGAATCAACAAAAAAAGAAATAATCCTGCATTGGGGATTGGCCAAGCTCAGAAAAAAAACCTCGAATTTCTTCTTGTGCATCCTCATTGGCCACGGTGATGATGCTTTGTGGATTTTTCAAATGCTGTAATGCCTTAAAATGTACGAGTTCTTTACCGTAGATTTTTTTGCCTATTTTTTTTGGGTTATCGCACAGCCAAACAAAATCCAACCCATGCCTTTTTAATCCTTTGGCTATCTTTTTCCCCTTAAATCCTGCGCCCCATACCACCAATGGTCGGTCTTTGTGGTGATCCAGTTTAAGAAAATAGTGCAGTTTGATGTCCAAAAAGTAGTTTTGGGCATAGTGCTCATGGGTTCGCGATGTTCGAGTGTCATAATCGCGCCAAAGATGCAATACTTGGTTGCAGGGAATAATGTTGAAGCCGTGCTCATAAAAACGAAACGTGAGGTCGTAATCCTCGGGGTAACGGTTGGGGTCAAAGCCTTGAGATCGTTCAAAATCGCTTCGTTGTATCATCCAACAAGGTGAGGGAATAACGCACTCTTTGTATATCTCATCAAAGTTGTTTCCTTTGGATGTCAATCGGTTCAGCCACTTTTCATAGCGTTCATAGCCATTGCTGATACCTCGGTTCGAAAAGTATTTCACCTGTCCTACGGCAACATGCCCTTTTCCGTACGCTATCAAAGAATTGACCATGACCTCTAAACGATCGGGTTCCATAATATCATCCGAATCCATTCTTGTCACAAAATCTCCATTACTTTTTGCATACGCTGTTTGAAGTGCGGGAATGATTCCATTTCCCTCATTTTGGAAGACCTTGATTCGGTCATCTTTTTGGGAGTAGGAGGTAAGGAGTTCAAAGCTTTCATCCGTAGAATGATCGTTTACCGCTAAAACCTCCCATTCCCTATAGGTTTGCCCTATGATGGAATCCAAACATTCGATCAAAAAATGTACAGTGTTCTTAAAAGGAATTATGATGCTGACCTTACTGTTTTGCATGCTGCAAACTAATTGAAGCTACTGATTTGGAACCGGGAAAAGTAGATGGGTTAATTTTTTAAAGTCTTTGCAATAGCTTCTTGCACCATTTTCTCCATAATCTTGTAACCTGCCTTGGTCACATGTACTTCGTCCGTGGTCAGTTCGGTTGGCAGCCCATTTCTATCATCCGCCATTTCGGAGAAATAATCCAAATACATCACTTCCTGAGCTTCGGTCATTTCCTGGAGCATTTTGTTCAGTTTCGGGATTTTGAGGTTTGGCTCCAAACCGGGACGCCACGGATAATCGTAGGCAGGGAGCACGGAACAAACAATCGGTTTAATGCCGTTTGCTTTTGCCAGTTGTACCATGGATAATATGTTGTCGTGGATTTGTTCCAGTGTCATCGGGCCTGTATTGCCGGCAATATCGTTGGTGCCCGCTAAAATAACCACCACTTTGGGGTCAAGGTCAATCACATCTTGGCGAAAACGAAGTACCATCTGTGGCGTGGTCTGTCCGCCAATGCCACGATTTACATACGGGTTTTCAGCAAAAAATTCTGGATGCGCATCTTTCCACATTTCTGTTATGGAATTTCCCATGAACACCACACGATCTTCTCCGGAAGGCGCAGCGAGTTCTGCATTGGTACTTTTGTACTTTTCCAAATTGGGCCAATCTTGGGCATTGATTTTTGAAGTGCTCGACAATCCTAAAAATGATAGCATGATCCAGAGGATGGTTTGTTTTTTCATTATGTGCAGTTTGGATAAAAATAGGGAATTTCAACTGAAATCATTTCAATAAAAAACGGTGCAACAATTATGTTACACCGCTTTATAAATCTAAATTTTATGTTGCTTAGTATTTTGCACTCTTTCCTTTGGACAGGGTTCTTAAAATAAACGCCCTGATATCCTCGTTGGCAGATTTTAAATCTTCCCTTCTTAAATACATCATGTGACCGGAACGGTAGCCCTTGAATTCAAAACGATCTTTCATTCTACCACTTGGATCTACTTGGGACATGGTGTACTTGGCCGCGAAATAGGTGCAGGCACCATCATAATAGCCGGATTGTACCAACACGTTCAAATATGGATTCTGTGCCATGGCCTGACGCAAATCATCACGGACGCTATCATCGTCATTGTTCCAAGGGTGAACAGGACCGAACATATTGTATTTGATATCGGTTTTAAAATCAAGCTCCTCCTGCAAATAATAGTTTATGGCGGGAGTGAAGCTGTGCAACCAAGAGGTCAACTCGGGGGAATAGTCGGGACGGGTACCTGCCAAGGTTTTGTCGATTCCCAAATAGCGGCTGTCCAAACGCCCAATGGTGTAACCTCCGTTTCTTCTTTTCAAGGCTTTCCAGAAGAATTGGGTAGGTACATCCAAGTTGTGGTCCAGTATATCCTGAACGTCCAATCCCGAATAACGCGCCATTTTATCTGCAATGGATTTACGTTCGGAATCTGCTATAAATCCGCCCTTGGCAATAGCTGGCAACAATTCGTTGATCGTAAATTCTTCCACTTCCGGCAATACTTCCAAAAGATCTTTACTTTGTAAATCAGATGGCAACGCCTTGTGGTGCCATGCCGTGGCGGCAAAATATGGTAGATTCAAGGCACTGGAGACAGGATCGTTGTCACGGAATACCTTGTAATCGGCAGGGGAAACCATGATCACTCCGTTCAAATACATCCATTGTTGGTTTTGGAGCGCCAAGGAAAGCCCCATAACACGGGTACCCCCATAACTTTCCCCAACAATATATTTTGGCGAGTTCCATCTGTTGTTTCGGGTCACAAAGGTATTGAGCCATTCGGCCAAGTATTTGGTATCGGCATTGATCCCGAAAAACTTTTCACGATCTACTTCCTTTCCAGTTTCTGGAATGGTACGCGAGTAACCTGTATTAACGGGGTTCACATAAACAATATCGGTCACGTCCAAAACGGAAAACGGATTCTCCTTGACACCATAGGGCTGAACAGGATAACCCTCATCATCGATTTTAAGGATACGAGGCCCTGTGTAGGCCAGGTGCATCCAAACGGAACCAGACCCTGGTCCTCCATTGAAGGAAATCAAAAGTGGCCTTGAGGCCCTGTCCTTAACATCATTTTTGGTGTAATAGGTGTAGTGAAGAGACGCAATGGGCTCACCCAGTTCGTCCCAGACCGGTTGCGTGCCCGTGGTTGCAGTGTAATCGATTCTTGAGCCATTAATGGTTACGGAATGTTGTGTGGTTACCGTAGTGTCTACAGGAAGTTTGCGTTCTTGGGCAAAGGCGAATGACGTGCACAACGCCATACCTAACAGTAAGAGTTTTTTCATTATTATTTGGTTGAATTAGTCTAGTCCATAAAAATAGGGAATTTGTAGGATAAGGTTTCCAATTCGATTAAAAAATGTGGTTAACGTTAAGTTTGATTTTGGGAAACAAAAAAGAGAACTAAATTTTACATAGTAACATTATGTTAAGAAAAGCTTAAACCAATGGATATTCCCAGTTAATGCTTTCATAAGGGTGTGTGGTTAGTTTTACGGCATTAACCTTAACACTGAACATTTATGAAATTTACAAGATTATTTTTGAGCATGGCCATTGTGTCCATTGTTTCCTTCGGACTCACCAGTTGTGAGGGTGAAGATGGCCGTGACGGCATTGATGGTGTCGATGGCGCCGACGGACAAGATGGCGCCGACGGTATTGATGGTGAGGACGGTGAAGATTTGACTTCGGAAGAGCTTACTCCATTGACCAGTTCCGTTGTCCCGAACAATGTATTTGAATTAAAGGGAGCATTTGCCGGTACGGCACAATTGGAAATGATCATGACCTCTGCCGATATCCTTCCTTCTGATTCGACCTTCGTTTTTGGCGCCTATACCGATGGTGCTGCTCTTTTTCCTTATGAAGATGGCACTTTTGCCTTGATCAATAACCTGGAAAGGGATTTTTCCATCGCAAGGATCAGGGTAAACTCCGATCTTCAGCCATTGGAGGGCGATTATATCGTAAACGCTACCGCTACGGCATTTACGGCCCAATGTTCCGGCTCTGCCATTACTGTTGAAGAACATGGTTTTGGTCCGCTTTACCTTTCCGGAGGTGAATGGGGAGGAAACGCCAAAGGTGTCTATAAGATCAACCCTTTCCGTTCTGCCGAAGACAGAGTGGAGGCCGAAAGATTACCTGCCCTGGGCGAGTGGTCCACAGAAAATGCAGTTGCCATTAGCAAAAATGCCTATCCAAACCAAACCGTAGTTTTTATGGGTGATGACGATAGTCAAAACGAATATCCATCGGCTCATTTTGGTATGTATGTAGGCGCCAGAGGAGATCTATATGGTGGAAAGCTATATGTGCTGAGAGGAAAGGATACCACCGAAACTGCCATTGGCGGCGGCGGGCTTAAATTTGAAATGGGTATGGCCCAAGACATCGAATATGATGTAGAGTGGGTAGAGGTTACCGAAAGAACCCTTGAAGAGCTGAACCAAGAAGCTATTGATTCGGTTGCCATAGGGTTCCAAAGAATCGAGGACATCGATTGGCAGAGAGGCTCGGCAGAAAACAATAGAAATGTGTTCTTCAATGCGACAGGGAGAATCAACAATCCTGATCTGGCCAATAGAGGAACCTCTTTTGGAAGAGTTTACAAATTGGAACTAAATCCAAACGACCCGATCGGTGACGCTAAGCTTACCGTGGTGGTAGATGGTGATTTGGAGGGCGGAAAAGGTGACGGTATGCACTCGCCCGATAATATTGTGGTGACCGAAAGGTATGCTTACATTCAAGAAGATCCCAATGGATATGCCGATAGGAACCCGGAAATTCAAGGATACGCCAAACTTTGGCAATATGATATTATGACAGGTGACTTCACCGAAGTAATGGAGTGTAACCAAATAGCTGCATCGGAACTAGGAATCGGAAACACGGATACATACTGGGAAATTACCGGTATGATCGATGTAACCGATATTTTGGGTACTTCCGAACCCACATTTATTGCTGGTGCACAGGTACACGGTTGGACTTATGACAGCAACAATCCGGCAACATTCAGAGCCGATGGTGCCAAGTTTGTGGACCCAACCGCCATTGACGAAGCAGCCACTGAATTGGAAGGGTCCTTCTTGTTCAAAATTACAGGGCTTCCAAGATAACATGGCCCGGCCATAAAATATTACCTAAAAGGTTCCCTTTAAAAAAGGGAGCCTTTTTCTTCATTTAAAATACTTTCTACTTTATGAAATCTCCAGCTTATTTTTTACTGGGTCTTTGCCTTGTTTTCCTGTGTCTTGCTTCCTGTAAAGAGAAGGAAGCTCCTAAAAAAATGACCAGTGCAGATGCCGAATCCATGTTCAACGAGGAAATAAGAAACCACTATTTCCAAACCTTGGACAGTGCCGCACACTATATCCAAAAGTTGGATACGCTGGCAACGTTGGAGCAAAACAAAGCATATTTTTTAAAGAGCAGGGAATGGTACAAAAGGGCGGAGCCCATGATCATGGCATACGATTATCAGAATTATTTGTCCATGAACGCTCCCAACCTTCTTAAAGTGGAAATCGATGACTATACCGATATCAAAAAGTTGAACCCCCAAAGTTATCAGGTGCTGGAAGAATTGTTGTATGCCGACGAAAAAGTACCCAATATGGATTTGCACTTGGTGATAAACTACCTTCAAGCCCGAATTCCATATATCAGAAAAAATCATATAATCTACACACAACGCGATAGGCACCATCTTAAAATGATACGGGATGCCATCGTAAATATAGCTACAAAAGGCATCACAGGTTTCGATTCGCCGATGTTGGCCAACTCCCTTAACGAGGCCATCTACAATTATGAGTCCATCCATAAAGTATTGAACATTTATAAGGAAGCCTTTAAGGATCAAGCATTGTACGAGCAATGGAGCAACGAGATCGACCGGACCATAAACAGCTTGCAATCCAGTAATTTTGATGATTTTGATCGATATGGCTTTATAAAAGACCACACCAACAAGCAGTTGGAACTTATCAACCAAACCGCCGATGATTGGGGCATTGCCCTGAACACATCCCGCTCATTAAATACTACAGCGACCAATCTTTTTGATAAGGATTTCTTCAATATCAAGCAATTTTCGTTGCAAGGTTCTCCGGACATGAGCGATGAAAGAATTTTACTTGGAAAAAAACTGTTCAACGACCCAGCCCTTTCCAGCACCGGAACCATAAGCTGCGCTACCTGTCATTTGGAGGACAAAGCTTTTACGGACGGGCACAAAAAGGGATTGGGAATAAATGGCGTAGAACTACAGCGCAACACGCCAACACTGACCTATGCGGTATTTCAGCAAAGCTTTTTTTATGATGGAAGAGCAGCTGGTTTGGAAAGCCAGATCGTGAATGTGGTGAACGATGAGAACGAATTTCATTCAGATTTGAATACCATTGAGCGAAAAGTAAAGGAAAACGCATCCTATAAACCATCGTTTGAAGAATTATACGATGGTGAGATCTCCAATCAAAATGTGCGCCATGCCATAGCAACCTATATCCGTAGTCTGGCACCTTTCGATTCCAAGTTTGACAGAAACATGCAAGGTCAAGAAAATTCACTGACATCCGACGAAAAGTTGGGCTTCAATTTATTTATGGGAAAAGCAGCTTGTGCCACATGCCATTTCCCGCCGGCATTCAATGGCACCGTACCGCCAAAATACCTTGAAACTGAATTTGAGAATTTGGGAGTTCCAAAAAATGCTGATTTTGAAAATCCTGTTTTGGATGATGACCCGGGCCAATACCATCCTTATAAAGTTGAGGAAAAAAGAAACTTCTTTAAAACCACAACGGTTAGAAATATCGCCCTCACCGCACCTTACATGCACAATGGGGTGTATGAAACCTTGGAAGAGGTGATTACTTTTTACAACGTAGGGGGCGGACAAGGCATGGGATTGGATGTGCCCTACCAGACCTTGCCTCCAGATTCGTTGAACTTGAGCGATAGGGAACAGAGGGCATTGATTTCGTTTATGCACTCGTTAACGGACAAAAGGTTTGAAAAGGTTGGTGAATAATTGAATTTTTGATGATTTTTTGGTTATTACATCAATTTGAATCCTCATATCGGTCAATAAAATGCTTTTCAATGCTTACATTTAAGTGCCATCTTAAAAACAACCATCTATGAAAAGTATCACACGAAGAAATTTTAACAATCTCACTATAAAAGGAATGGGAGGGGCCGCTTTGTTATCATCCGCACCTTTTGCGTGCGCTATGGGCGCCAATCAGGATAAGAAAAAACTGGGCATTGCCCTGGTCGGACTTGGGAGTTATAGTACTTATCAATTGGCACCGGCCTTGCAGGACACCCAGCACTGCTATTTGGCAGGAATTGTGACGGGAACACCTGAAAAGGAGCAAATTTGGGCGGATAAGTATGGAATTCCTGAAAAGAACATCTACAATTATCAAAATTTTGACGATATCGCCAACAACGGGGATATTGATGTGGTGTATGTGGTACTGCCCAACAGTATGCATGCTGAATTCAGTATCCGTGCCGCACAAGCAGGCAAGCATGTGATCTGTGAAAAACCCATGGGTATCAGCGTTGAAGAGTGTACGGCCATCATCAATGCCTGTGATAAAGCTGGCGTAAAATTGGGAATGGGCTATCGCTTGCACTCCGAACCCTATACGCAGCAGGTAAAAGAATATGTAAAGGAGAAAACGTTCGGAGATATTTTGTTTGTATCCGCGGATGCATCCTATCGTGCTACCGGAAATCCAGACCAATGGCGTTTGAACAAGGAACTGTCCGGTGGCGGTGCTTTAATGAACATGGGCGTATACGCTGTGCAAAGTACCATTTATGGTACGGGAGAAAATCCTGTTTCCGTGTCGGCGCAAGAATTTAGTACACGCCCTGAGTATTTTAAGAATACCGATGAGACCATTACGGCCCAATTTAAGTTTCCGAGCGGGGCAGTGGGGAACATCACCACCTCGCATAATTTTAATGCCAATGCGATGTATGTTTCGGGTACTTCGGGCTGGTTTAGGTTGCAACCCGCCAATAATTACGGTCCATTGAGCGGTGTCACCTCCAAAGGGGATGAAATCAAATTTCCGCACGAGAGCCAACAAAAGCTTCAAATGGATGATTTTGCACGGCACGTATTGTTTGGTGAGCCCAACAAAGCTCCTGGCGAAATGGGCAAACGCGATATGATGATCGTAGAGGCTATCTACCAATCCATTGCCAATGGGGGAGAGACCATTGCTTTGGATTTTGAGCCTGGTTATGGGTTTGGGGGGTGATAATTATTCAGTGGTATAAATGTAATCTACAGTAATTGAATTGTTTTCGTTGCTCTTTTCTATTGGAAAGCCTTTTTCGTTATAATTGTATATAAAGGTGTTGCTTTGAAGACCTCCAAATTCATTTTTCTCAACTGTAAACTGGACTATGTTATTTGAATTGCTAAAAACGTTGTTCTCATCATAGAATAAAAATTCCCAGCCACCAATTACATTTAGATAACACTTTATTGTTGAAAGGTTTAAGAAAACATCTGAGTTGAAGGGGTTACTTTTATCATCATATTGATAAGTAAGTATATTGGCTTCATTTAATGTTTTTTTGATTAGATTACCGTCCGAATACTCAAATAGAATGGTAAAATCGATATTTTCTTGATAAAAACTTGTTAGATTGTTGTTTGAGTCGAGTGTTACTTTTCTATTCCTATCATCTATTAAATCAATAAAATCAATCTCTGATAAATTGTGAACAATACTATATTCTTGGACCTTATCTCCGTTATAAAAAGTTTCTATTCTTGTTATTAGACCGTCATCATTATAACTGACAATAGTTTCTTCGGTAGTGGAACTTTCATTTTCTTTGTCAAATTCTGTTGAGGTTAATTTTATGATACTTCCTGACTCTACCTGGATTTCAATCATGGATTTATTTTCGATGTAATCTATTTCCCATAACTGCAATAATCCATCTGCAGTGATAGAAAACAGATTGTTAAAGTCCGTAAAATCAAAAATATTTTCTGTCGATGAAGATATATTGGATGATATTTGGTTCAAATACGCAGTGCCCTGTTCTTCCGGTTCTTCAGGACTCAATTCCTCTTCATTTTCTATCTCTTCACTAAATGAATTGTTGTCAGAACATGATAAATTAAGGACAAAAAACAATAAAATTATGTGATTTTTCATTGAAATATTATAATCGCTGCATAGCAAGAATACATATTTTCTTGCGATTTAAAACAAGACGATGGTCAAACAGCAATTAAAACCTCTCAAAAACCCCCAACCCAAATAACGCAAAATCATATTTTACGGGGTCGGCTGTGTCCAGTTTTCTGAGATTTTTGTCCAATTCCTGTAAGGCCTTGGCATCGTTCTGTTTACGTTTGAGCAACTTTAGTTTACGCGCTACATTGCCCGAGTGTACATCCAACGGACAGGAGAGCTTTGCGGGATCAATATCCTTCCAAAGACCAAAATCCACGCCTGTACTGTTGTCTCGAACCATCCAACGCAAAAACATATTGATGCGTTTGGCCGCGGAACCCTTGATGGGGTCGGAAACATGTTTTTGGGTTCTGCTTTGGTGGGGCAGTTCAAAAAAAAGTTGTTTGAACTTAGAAATGGCAGGCAGCATGGAGTCCTTGGTCTGGTGTTGGGTGAAAACAGCTTCCAAACCACCGTGGTTTTTATAGATATTTTGCAGACTGGTTACGAAGTAACCAAGGTCGATTCCGTTAAAAGTGCGGTGTACAAAAGGAGAGAGGCGTTCCAAATCCTCTTCGGAGTGGTTGATTACAAAATCGTAAGGTGTGTTGCCGATCAACTCCATCAATTTTGTGGCATTGTTGATGATGCTCTTACGGTTGCCCCAAGCTATGGTCGCCGTTAAAAAAGCACTGATCTCAATATCTTCCTTCCGATTGAATGCGTGTGGAATCTGAATGGGATCATCCTCCAAAAATTTGGGATGGTTGTATTCCAGCACCTTGGCATCCAAAAATTCTTTGAGCTCCGTTTTGGTCATATCAATCTTTGGAAACGATCAAACCATCCACCATGGTGAGCTTTCGGTCTGCCATATCGGCCAAATCCAGGTTGTGCGTCACCAAAACAAAGGTCTGTCCAAACTCATCCCGAAGTTGAAAAAAGAGTTTGTGCAGATTGTCCGCGCTTTCGGAATCCAAATTTCCACTGGGCTCATCGGCCAAGACCACGGAAGGGTTGTTCATTAGGGAGCGGGCCACGGCCACACGCTGCTGCTCACCTCCGGAGAGTGCATTAGGTTTATGATCATAACGTTTTTTTAACCCTAAAAAGTCCAATAGTTCCTTCGCACGCTTTTCAGCCTCTGCTTTCGGCGTTTTTTTGATAAAAGCAGGAATACAAACATTCTCCAGAGCTGTAAACTCCGGCAACAATTGGTGAAACTGAAAAATAAATCCAATATGCTCGTTTCGGAACTGGGCCAAGCTCTTGTCGTTGAGTTGGTTTACGTTGGTATCATTGATGACCAAGGTGCTCTCGCCCTTGTTTGTCGGCGTATCCAACGTGCCCAAAATTTGTAACAAGGTGGTTTTTCCAGCACCCGAGGCACCGACAATGGATACAACTTCTCCTTTTTTGATTTCGAGATCTACACCTTGCAGAACTTTGAGATCTCCATAACTTTTTTGAATATTTGTGGCCTTTATCATAAGTACAACTTCGCTGGTCGAAGATAATCATTACTGTTGTATCGCAAAGATTGTATTTTCCGGCTATAAATTTGTCAATTCGAGAGATTTTTGAGTTGAGCGGACAAAATTGTATCGAGAATTGTAAGATTAAAACGCAGGGTGCCAGTTCTCGATACTTTTCCAAAGGAAAAACTCGAACCGACATCAAAATATATCAGTATAGCAAATAAGTTTGATGCCATATTTTCGACAAACAATCCATAAATATTTGTTAGAATTAATAGTATCATTCAAATATTGTTTAACTTTGAATCAAAATGAATAAACAAAATAATACATATTTAGATACCGCAATTTTAGCTGGAGGTTGTTTTTGGTGTACCGAAGCGGTTTTTCAACGACTTGATGGAGTAGAGGAAGTAGTTTCCGGATATACTGGCGGAACAATCAAAAATCCGGCCTATCGCGAAATCTGCACCGGAAGAACGGGTCATGCCGAAGCGGTAAAAATCACTTTTGACCCATCAAAAATATCCTATGCCGAATTGTTGGAAGTGTTTTTTGCCACGCACGATCCCACGACTTTGAACAAACAGGGAAACGATGTAGGCACACAATATCGCAGCGAAATTTTTTATACCACTCCCGAACAAAAGCAGATGGCGGAGGATTTCATCGATCTATTGGAAAAGGAAAATATTTTTGAGTCGCCGATCGTAACCGCTATTTCCGAGGCCAAACCTTTTTATCTTGCAGAAGAGGAGCATCACGATTATTACAATCAAAACAAGCAACAACCGTATTGCCAAATTATAATTGATCCAAAGATCAAAAAATTGAACAATTATTTTTCAAAAAAACTAAAGCATGGCACCATATAGAAACCTCGAGGAATATAATATTGAGATTACCAATGAGGTGAAAGATCACTTCTCCAAAATTATGGGAGACCTTGGGGAGGATGTTACCCGAGAGGGATTGATCAAAACTCCCGAACGTGCTGCCAAAGCTATGCTTTTTCTTACCCAAGGTTACAAGCAGGATGCCGAGGAAATTCTAAAAGGAGCCATGTTTGCCGAGGATTATGACGATATGGTGATCATTAAGGATATTGAGCTATATTCCCTCTGCGAACACCATATGTTGCCCTTTTTTGGAAAAGCTCATGTTGCTTACATTCCGAACGGACATATAGTGGGTTTGAGCAAAATACCCCGTGTGGTCGATGTGTTTGCCCGTAGGCTACAGGTACAAGAACGTTTGACGCACGATATTTTGGAGTGCATCAACAAAACCTTAAAGCCGAAGGGAGTCGCCGTAGTGATAGAAGCATCGCACATGTGCATGATGATGCGCGGGGTACAAAAACAAAATTCGGTAACCACGACCTCTGGTTTTAGGGGACAGTTTGAAAAAATTGAAACACGGAACGAGTTTTTAAAGCTCATCAGCGCCGATTTGTCTTAAACTGCTTTTCCAATTAAGCTGGAATTGCTATTTTTCCTGCATGGCAGAAGAAAAAGATAATAAGTATCGCAACCTGTTTTTAGGATTGTTGTTCGATGCTGTCGGAATGTTGTCCTTTGTTATTCCCGGTATTGGTGAATTCTCCGATGTAATATGGGCACCTGTGGCCGGATGGCTCATGACCCGATTGTACAAGGGCAGGGTAGGTCAAGCAGCCGGTCTTGTCACTTTTGCCGAAGAGTTGGTTCCAGGAATGGATGTGATCCCGACCTTTACGCTTACCTGGATTTACACCTATCTGTTGAGCAAAAAAAAGAGTGCCAAAAACTAATTCGGCACCCCATTTTCAAAGAATTGATAATTCCAATGTTTATTCAATTGTAATTTGGAACGTTTCGGTAAAATCCGGTTCACCCCCGGCGTCTGCCAATGTCCCATCATTCGGTTTTTTTGGCTCATGGATCAAGGTAACGGCCAATGTTGCATTTCCTGCATCGCCCGTCTCCAATGTGAAGGCCAATCCCAAAGGATTTCCATCACCGTCCTCATCATCATAAGTAATATCCGTGATATTTCCGGTAGGGATGTAAAACACTTGATGCTCTTCATCCTCTTCTTCCACTTCCTCCGTGATGTCTTCGGCTGGCGACTCGGTTTCATTTAAAAACACGACCGAGCCTGTGTAAGTAGTATTTGCGGCCAAGTTTCCAGAAACTGTGACGTCCGGAGCATTGGGTCCGTCACCATCCAAGTCCCGTGATTGGAGCGTAACCGTAGTGCCGCCACCTGGAGCAACCAAAGAAACCGTCATGGTTGTAATGGTCTCTTCTTCATTAACTGGTTCTGGAGCATCATCGTCACTGGAACAAGCCATAAAAGTAGTCGCAGCAACTGTAAGCAGTGATAAGATTTTAATTGTTTTCATCTTAAAAGGTGTTAGATTAATAATTGAGTTTTAATTGCAATGTGAAATTTCGACCCAAATCATCTGCGAAATAGCGCTGACGGTTTAGGTAGTCTCTATAATTCGTATTTAATAAGTTATTGATGGACAAAGAGGTCGTGAGTTTGGTTTTGTTTGAAATAGGAAATTCCATTTTGGACCTGAATGCCAACAAATGATAGGCATCCGGTGGCGTGTTGATTTCCAAGACAACATCCTCTTGCTGTTCTGGGGAAAACACTACAATATTATCAGGTGTTTCATTTTGACGAAACACATACTGACTTTCCAAGGATGCTTCAAAACCATTCCATTTGGGCATAGTGAATGTCACCGAGTTTCTGGTATTTGCAGCGGGAACATTGATTAGCGGCGTATTTGTCGCTGTATCCTGTCCTTTTACCAATGAGAATTTATGATTTGTCGACCAGTGATCCGTCCAATAGGAATAGGCGGAAAAATCAACGCCCAACAATCGTGCATTCGTCTGTCTGTATTCCCAAACAGGGAATGATCCCCTTACGGTAAATTCCACGCCCGAAGGTTCCAGCACTATAAAGTTTTGAATCCAATTGGCGTAGGGCTCCAACAAAATCCCCCAGGTTGAAAAGTCTTTTTCCAAAGTGGTGGTGATTTTGTGCGAAGTTTCGTTGGTAATGCGCAAATCCCCCAGTTCAATCCTTGCCGCGGAATGATGCAGCCCCTCGCTAAAAAGCTCTGAAGGATTCGGAGCCCGTGACGACATGGCATAATTCAACTTGATTTGTGTGCCATCAAGGCTCAAGTATTTTCCACCGATGGTCGCCGAAATATTATGAAAATCCAAAACGGGATTGACCAATAGTTGCGTGCCCAAATCCTCAACGACCAAATCCTCAAAATCTTCATCGTAGCCACGTTCTTCCCAACGTGAAGTGCGATAAAACTTGAGCGCATCAATTTTATTGTAATCGTATCGGATACCTGCATCCACCAAAAACTGATTGCTTACCCTGTATTCACCAATTAAAAAGCTTCCAAAATCAATTTTTTCATAATCTGGAATCAAACGGCGAACACCGGTGTCAGGATTCGCAAAGTTATCTTGGTACCTTCCCATAAGACCAACAAGGATGTTCAAGTCGTCCTTGGTGTCCCATTTAAAATCAGTGGATAGGGTGTGGGTGGTCAATTTTAGGTCAATGGATGGTATGTTGTCCCTTCCTCCTCTACGAATATCGTACTCAAACCTTCTGTTGCTCTGAAAATCGTATTGCACATTCCATTTGCCAAGACCTTCAAAACGCTTGTAGAATTTTAGTTTTCCCAAATGATGGGTCACGTCTTGCCTCGGATTTTGAAGTTCATAGGTAAATGGTCTGATAATTTCCGGCTCCCCGCTATTGATGCTGCTTATGAGATCGTCCACATTTCCAATGTGAGAGGCACGTAGAATGGCAATTTCCGTATTGAAATACGAATACCGGGCATCCCATCCCCAGGTAAATTCATGCTTTCCCAGTTGTAATGAGGCTGCAATTTCTTTAACCCCGGTGTTGGAGAGCACATAATCCGGCGCCTCGTTATCTCCCATACGTTTATAGGAACCTTGCCCTTTTACGAACCACCCACTTTCATAGGCTTTGGTCAATTCAGAGACAATATTTCCGCCTCTACCATTACTGACTCCGCTCAAGATTGTTTTTCCATAAATCGTATCCTTGCTAGGTACTTTCGCCTGTTCCGCAACGATTACCCCTCCAATGGCATCACCACCATACTGGAGTGCGGAAGCACCTTTGATCACGGAAACAGACCCTGCAGAATTGATATCAATAGTGGGAGCGTGTTCCGCACCCCATTCCATATCCTGCATTCGAACACCATCATTTAAAATAAGTACACGGCTGCCATTTAACCCATGAATTGCGGGTTTAACAATATTTGCACCGGTATTAAGGGTGGATACGCCGCCTATTTCCTTCAAGGCATCACCTAAATTCCCCGCACTATAATTTTCCAAGGTATTCAAATTCAGAGTCTCTTCTTGGGCGGAATTGGTTTTATCTCTCAGGATGTTTCCTATAACCTTCACTTCGTCCAATTGCTCCAAGTGGTGTTCCAGTTTTATATCAACCTTGGTATCTCCATCTACTTTCACATCCAATAAGATGGTCCTACATTCTGGATGGGAAACTTCCAACGTATAATTTCCAGAACAAATGTTGGGAATTTCGAATTTCCCATCTGTATTCGTGCTGGCCCTGAACTCATTTTCAAGAATATATATGGTAGCCTCATCGAGAGGTGTTTTATTGTGATAATCCACTACCTGGCCAGATAGAATGCTCTTGCACTCTTGAGAATATCCAATAATTGATGTTAATATGATAAAGGCAATGCAGAACATTGCTTTGATTCTAAATACCAATGCGTTTAATTTAAGGTCTAAAAAAATACTTTTAAGAACGGCTTTTTCCCGGATGCTTAAGCCATTGGTGGAGCCCTTAATACTTGAAAAGAAACCTCTTTGGGTTTGTAAATAAAGGTGTAAGTGGAAGTTGAATAGCTTATTTTAGGTATTTCTACGGGAATGTAAGTAAACCAAGTGTTAAGGAGAACTTTGTTCGCCAGCGTGAAGTCATTGAAATCACAGTCCAGGGTGCTATCGTGTATATGATTTGTACCAAACGCCACACAATGTTTTTCTTGATTGTGCCCATTAAAAGTGTGCCCTAATTTTATTATGGAGGGAGCTGAAATTGCTGCCACCATAAGTAGGGAACTTAAAATGAGTATGCGTTTGTGGAGGCTATGCATCATACTTGCGCAAAGTAACCATGCCCTCCGTTGTTCTGTGTTAAAAAAAGCATAAAACTATGATAGTAAAAAGCCCAATCCCATGCGTTTGAGCATCTTTTTTTCGAAACTCCAGAAGAATTTATACTGACCGAACAGCCATCCAATGCCAACAAGAAGGATTTGATAGATCGGAAAAATCAAAAGGATTCGCAGTACCCAATATATAGCTCCATTTACATTTTGTCCATCAATGCCCATCCAATGCACCAAAGGGCCGGCCAATTTGCCCGACAGACTTCCGGTAATGGCAAATACGATAAAAATGGCTATCATTTCCCACTTAAAATTTACTTTCCATTTGTTCTCCAACTTTTTGAAGCACCAAAGAAAAAACTTTAGGAAAATTACATGTAGGACCAACGTAACTCCAATGGTAAAAACCCATTCGTATACGGAATTGTTGAGGTCAAAGGCATGTAACAAACTCCTGGAAACAATATAAGCGGCCAGCAGGTTAAGGATTGCACCCAGGATTGGAAAGAGGATTTGCCAGTTCTTTTGAATTTCCCAGCGTTGTTTTATTTTTTGCATTGCAAGCTTAAGCTATTATTGCTGCAAAAATAATACATTAAATCCTTGGGATGAAGGGACCTAACCTTTGATTGTATTTTCTTTGAAAATAAATAAAGTAATTATAGAGCTTATAATTCACCTCGTACCCATAATCTATGCTGGGGTCGTAATTGATCTGCATTTCATAAAGGTTGGGGTTCCAACGCATTGGGTTGAGCACTCGTTGGTTCCAGTTGGTGACCATTATCGCGTTCCTGTTTTCCATATAGGATTGTGAATAGTAGCCTTCCGGTCTTGCTATGGAATTTAACCAGGTATTAAAACCAGGTTCTATAATGATGATTTCATACTCGGTCTCATCATCGGCTATTTCAACAGGTTCTTCGTCATTGGAATCAAAAACTGCTTTTTCTTCGCTGGAAACCTCCAAAGTTGATTTTTGTGAGGTACAGGAGACCAGACCTATGCAAAGCATCAAGCAGGGCCATATTGGGTTTATGATTATCTTTTTCATAATCATAAGATACAAAAAAGCCACTTGAGAATTCAAGTGGCCCTGTTAAATATCGTTAACGGGAAGGCCTACTTTCCAAAAAGGCCGCCCAGTACTCCACCAAGTCCGCTTTTTTTCCGACCACCGCCGTTCAACACCATTCCAGCCAAATCATCGATAACGCTACCGTCGCCATCACTGTCCAAGAAGGTCTCTATCAAAGATTGTTGTTTTGCGGCTGTTTTATTTCCTCCCATTAAACCGCCCAACAGCCCATTAAGGCCTTCTGGACTGCTCACATTTTGTTGTCTGGTCTGTTTCCCCAGATAACCCAAAAGGATAGGAGCTGCAATTTTCAATATCTGAGAAATAGCCCCTGCATCGATTCCCGATTTGTTGCTCAGGGCATTTTCTACCTGGGGTTGTTTAGAGCCAAGTACGTGACCAAGTATTCCTGCGCCATCGTCCATAACATGTTGGTCCACACCACCTCCAAAAAGGCCGCCCAGATCGTCCAAAATACCACCGTCGTGCTTGGATGAAAGTGCATCCATAAGTCCTTGTGCGCCGCCCGGTGTAGAGGCGTTCTTTTTCATGGCGCCCATTAATAAAGGCATTGCCATGCTCAAAACTTCGGCTGTTTTATTTTCTGGTTGCCCTGTTTGTCCGGCAACTCCGCTTACCAGTTGTTTGCCCACTGGGCTGTTGATCAAGTCTAATAATCCCGACATTGTGTTAGTGTTAAGGTTAAAGTGACAATGTACAAAAAAGTGGGTTTTCCGGGGATGATACGCCTTAAAAAACCTATGGTTTTAGCAATTTGATAACCTTTTGGGCCAATTCTACACCAATACGTTCCTGTGCCTCAACCGTTGAACCGCCAACGTGCGGACTGAGCGAAATTTTTGGGTTCATCAATATTTTTATTTCCGGATGGGGCTCTGACTCGAATACATCCAATCCTGCAAAGGCCAAATGGCCGTTATCCAGCGCCTCGACCAAGGAAACTTCGTCCAAAACGCCTCCGCGGGAGGTGTTGATGATACCGGCCCCAGGTTTCATAAGTCCCAGTTCTTTTTTCCCGATCAAATATTTATCCTGTGCCGGTACGTGCAAACTCACAAAATCCGAATGTGCAAGAACGTCCTTCAACTCACTGCTTTTTAATGTGAAATCAACCGATTTACCATTAAAAAATGAAAGGGAAATTGTAGTTTCTTCGATGGTATGGTCGGTAAAGAGTACTTCCATGCCCAACGCCAGCGCCAATCTAGCAGTAGCTTGACCTATTCTTCCAAAACCTATAATTCCCAAGGTCTTGCCACGAAGTTCGGTACCTGCTGCATAACTTTTTTTGAGTTGTTTGAACTGGCTGTCTCCATCCAAAGGCATGTTTCGGTTGGCATCATGTAAAAATCGAACACCATTTAAGAGGTGGGCAAAAACGAGTTCCGCCACGGATTCAGAGGATGCTTCGGGCGTATTGAAAACTTGAATCCCTTTGGATTCGGCATGTTCCACATCAACATTGTCCAGACCTACGCCACCACGGCCGATCAACTTTAAGTTGGGGCATTCGTCGATAAGTTTTTTATCGACTTTGGTTGCGCTGCGCACCAATAATCCTGAAATTTTGTTTTTGTTGATATAGTTTGCCAATTGTTCTTCGGCTACCTTTGCATTCTTTACTTCGAAACCTTCTTTTTCAAGTAAATCAACTCCTGACTGGGCTAAGCCATCATTTGCTAAAATCTTTACCATTAAACTATCCTTTCTTTTCAAGTTCACTCATAATGTCAACCAACACGCCAACACTTTCCATCGGGAGGGCATTGTACATAGATGCACGGTATCCACCAACGGACCTGTGGCCGTTGATGCCACTGATTCCCGCTTCTTTGCACATTTCATCAAAAACATCTTTTAATTCATCATCTGTAATGTTAAAGGTGGCGTTCATGTTGGAACGGTCCTCCTTGGCAGCAATTCCTGAGAAAACAGGGTTGAGTTCAATTTCGGAATAGATCAAGCTAGCTTTACGCTCGTTGATTTCTTCAATGGCAGCAATTCCCCCCAAATCCTTCAACCATTGCATGGTGAGCATGGAAACGTACACGGCAAAAACGGGAGGGGTGTTGAACATGCTGTCCTTGGCCACATGCACCGAATAATCCATCATGGAAGGGATTTTACGGGAAACTTTTCCCAATATATCTTCTTTCACCACCACAAGGGTAGTTCCTGCGGGGCCCATGTTCTTTTGTGCGCCTGCATAGATCAAATCGAATTGGGAGAAATCCAATTGGCGTGAAAAAATATCCGAACTCATATCGCATACCAACGGCACATCGGTTTTTGGGAATTCTTTGAACTGCGTCCCGTAAATGGTATTGTTGGAGGTTAGGTGCAGGTAATCCAAATCCGAAGGAATATCAAAACCTTTGGGGATGTACTTAAAATTATCCTTTTGTGATGAAGCCACCTCGACAATGTCGCCGAACAAACGCGCCTCTTTAATGGCTTTTTGGCTCCAAGTTCCAGTATTTACGTATCCAGCCTTTTTATCCAAAAGATTAAAGGCCGTCATTAAAAACTGCATACTTGCTCCACCTTGAAGGAACAATGCCTGGTATCCTTTGTCTTCAAGCCCCAAAAGTTCCAAGGCCAGAGCGCGTGCCTTTTCCATAATGGCCACAAACTCCTTGCTTCGGTGGGAGATTTCAATAAGGGATAGTCCAATACCGTCCAGTTCCAGAACAGCTTCGGACGCTTTTCGCATAACCTCTGCGGGCAAAATGCAGGGTCCTGCGCTAAAATTGTGCTTTTTCATTGACTAGGTTTAAGGGGTAAAGGTCTTAAAAATTGTTGGATCGTAAAACGTTTCCCGTGGTTAGGATTTTCTTAAAGTTTCAATAGGAACTCCATAGTATCGATTCCGTCTGCGTAGTCGTTTAAACTGGGTTTTTGGGTGTCGCCAAAGTTTACTTCGTTTTCCTTTGCTTTACTGGAAACCACACATTGAATTTGACCCTCCATTTCTTGTAACTTTTCTCTTAAGCTGGATTCATCATCATAAAATGAGTAGAACAAAGCAGAAATAGGGGAGGTGAGCGAATCATCTTCCTTCAACACCAAGAATCCATTGTCCAAAATCTTAAACTGGCTCATCAAATACACGGCCTTGTTGTAATCGTAATTGTTGGCGTATTTATGTTGATGGATGATGTCCTTGTAGTGAAAGAGCGCATGGAACAAACTATCAAAATTATAATTCTTCGGCACGTAAATTTTGGACACGTTGCGGCAGCCCAAACCATAATACCTGAAAATATCCTCGCCAAGCGCTTTCAATTCTTCTTCGCTCTCGTTTCCGGTAAGCACAGCAACCGAATTTCTATTTTTTCTGATGATGTTGGGCTTGTTACCAAAATAATATTCAAAATAGCGACTGGTATTGTTGCTTCCCGTGGCGATAACCGCATCGAAGTTTTCAAGTTTGCCCTCTACAAATTCGATTTTTTCCGCAAGCGATGGTTCTTGCTCCATCAAATATTTACACAGATAGGGCAACAGCACTTTATCGTTTGATGATAGCTTGACCAAAACCTTGTTACCGGACAGCAGTACACATAAAAAGTCGTGAAAGCCTACCAATGGGATGTTCCCCGCCATAACGATTCCCACGGTTTTTGGATTAATTTGTTTATTGAACGAATAGTTGGACAACCAGGCCGTTATATTTTGCTCCGTGAGCAAATCGCCCCATTGTTTCAAAGAAAATAGGATGTTGTCCTCGGTAAACCATCCATTGTGATGACCCGCCTGCGCAATGATTTCCTTGAGGTTTTGGTCAACTTCTGGGTCATTGGAATAACATTTATCACAAAAATCCGTTAGGTATTTTCCAAGTTTAACAAAAGCAGCTATGGTATTTCTATCTGGTGCCATTAAATTTGTACACTAATTTAGTAGGGTTTATTTTTGTCAAAAGTAAGCATGCTGATAAGAATCAGCCCAAAAGGAAAAGAAAATTATGGCAATTATTATAACAGATGAGTGCATAAATTGTGGTGCTTGCGAGCCAGAATGCCCGAACACGGCAATTTATGAAGGTGCAGATGAGTGGAGATATAGTGAAGGGACTTCCCTTGAAGGCGATGTGGTTTTGCCCAATGGCAAAGAGGTCAACGCCGATGAAGTTCAAGAACCTGTTAGCGACGAACTTTATTATATAGTTCCGGATAAGTGCACCGAATGCAAAGGATTCCACGAAGAACCACAATGTGCGGCAGTATGTCCCGTAGATTGCTGCGTTCCCGATGAAGACCATGTAGAGACCGAAGAAGAACTATTGGGCAAGCAAAAGTTTATGCACCCCGATGGTTAAGCAATAAAAAACATTTAATTTAGCCCGAATCTTAAATGGTTCGGGTTTTTTTATGCAAGAAAAAGAGAAGGAATACAATGGAATTTGGAAGCAGGCAGGATGCATATTGTCCCTCGTCGCCATTTTTGGCATCATAGCCTTGGTAATAATTGGACTTTACCTTTTGATTCAAGGATATTGAGTTCCAGTACCAAAACTTCAACTTATATTTGCACCCTCAAAACACAAGAATTTAGATGAAAGCAGGTATTGTAGGATTACCGAATGTAGGAAAATCGACCCTTTTCAACTGTTTGTCCAACGCAAAGGCACAAAGTGCCAACTTCCCTTTTTGTACCATTGAACCCAATATTGGTGTGGTGAACGTGCCCGACCAACGCTTGGAAAAACTGGAAGAACTGGTAAACCCAGAGCGTGTGGTGCCTGCTACGGTGGAAATTGTGGATATCGCCGGTCTCGTAAAAGGCGCAAGTAAGGGCGAAGGACTGGGCAACCAATTTTTGGGGAACATCCGGGAAACTGATGCCATTCTCCACGTGCTACGCTGTTTTGACAATGATAATGTGGTGCACGTTGATGGTTCCGTAGATCCCATTCGGGACAAGGAGACCATTGATATGGAACTACAATTGAAGGATTTGGAGAGTGTTGAAAAGAAACTCGACAAAGTAAAGCGCGCCGCTAAAACCGGTAACAAAGAAGCCCAGAAAGAAGAAGCTGTGCTTTCCGCCTTAAAAGAAGGTTTGGAAACCGGAAAATCTGTACGGGCCATTGCGTTGAGCGAAGATGATCGCGATGAGTTTGTTAGACCCATGCAGTTGATTACCGACAAGCCCGTAATGTACGTTTGCAACGTGGATGAAGGCGCAGCTGTTGATGGCAATGCATACGTGGAAAAAGTAAAACAAACCGTAGCTGACGAAAATGCCGAAGTCATTTTTTTGGCCGTAGGCACCGAGGCCGATATTACCGAATTGGAATCTTATGAAGAACGCCAAATGTTCTTGGAGGATATCGGGCTTTCCGAGCCGGGTTCTGCCAAACTGATTCGCGGCGCCTACAAACTGCTCGACCTTGAAACCTATTTTACCGCTGGGGAAAAAGAAGTCCGCGCTTGGACCATTCCTGTTGGCGCAACAGCGCCCCAGGCCGCAGGTGTCATCCATACCGATTTTGAAAAAGGCTTTATCCGTGCCGAGGTCATTGCTTATGACGATTACGTAAAATATGGCAGCGAAGCCAAGGTAAAAGAGGCTGGTCGTATGCGCGTGGAGGGCAAAGAATACATTGTAAAGGACGGTGATGTGATGCACTTTAGGTTCAACGTGTAACTGCTGGGCATTGTAATCCATATATTTTATGATTTTCCAATTTCTGGGCATAAAATAGCTTTGCTCTATGTCCAGTAAAAGTTTGGGGATTTTATACGGAGTCTTGGGAGTAGTGCTATTCTCCTCCAAAGCCGTAATGGTCAAATTGGCGTACCGCTACAACGTCGAAACCTTGGATTTGCTATTGTTTCGGATGCTGTTTTCCCTTCCATTTTACATTTTCATTCTCTTTTTGATTCGAAAAAAGACCGCCAAAGCGAAAATTGTCCCAACAGACTATGCGTGGCTTTTTCTTTTTGGCTTCGTGGGCTACTACTTGGCCAGTTACTTTGATTTTGAAGGACTGAATTACATCAAAGCCGGCCTGGAGCGGATTATTCTATTTGTGTATCCTACCATTGTCGTGTTTCTAAGCTGGTTGATTTTCAGAAAAAAGATTACCCAAGTACAGTTCATTGCGATTCTCGTTACCTACGTGGGTGTGCTCATCACCTTTTGGGATGAGTTGGACGTATCGGGCAACGAGGTCGTATTGGGAGGATTTTTGGTATTGTTGAGTGCCATTACCTACGCCTCCTATTTGGTGGGCAGCGGTTGGTTGATTCCCAAATTTGGGGTGCTCCGGTTTACCTGCTATGCCATGATCGTGTCCACCATCTGCATTGTGTTGCATTATTTGGTGTCGGGAGATTGGGAATTTATGGATTACCCTTGGCCCGTTTACGCTTATGGCCTTGCCATGGCCATTTTTGCCACTTTGATTCCCTCTTTTTTGGTTTCGGCGGCCATCGAACGTTTAGGGGCGTCCAATTTTTCAATTTTGGGAAGCTTGGGACCCATTTCCACAATTTTGCTCGCCTTTGTGTTTTTGGACGAAAAACTCACATATTGGCAGCTCGTTGGAATGCTGGTTGTTATTTTTGGCGTAACATACCTGTCAATCCAAGGCAAAAAGCGGGCTAAAGGCTGATATATATTAACAATTATTATTTTTCATTGTTGATTACTTTCTACCGTACACCCTTTTATTTTTGCTCCTAAATTTTATATTGCAATGATTAACCCTTAACTCATGGCAGATACCCAATATACTGAGGATAATATCCGTTCGCTGGACTGGAAGGAGCATATTCGTATGCGTCCGGGGATGTACATTGGAAAATTGGGCGACGGTTCCTCCGCAGATGACGGCATTTACATTCTTTTAAAAGAGGTACTCGACAACTCCATCGACGAATTTGTGATGGGTGCCGGAAAAACCATCGAAATCAGCATTAAGGACAATACCGTTCACGTTCGTGATTATGGTCGTGGCATTCCGCTGGGTAAAGTGGTGGATGTGGTTTCCAAAATGAACACCGGTGGAAAGTACGATACCCGGGCCTTTAAAAAATCCGTGGGATTGAACGGGGTAGGTACCAAAGCCGTGAATGCACTGTCCACGTATTTTAGGGTAGAATCCAACAGAGACGGGCAATCCAAGTCTGCCGAGTTTGAGACCGGAAATTTGGTCAACGAAGAACTTTTGGAGGAATCTTCCCGAAGAAAGGGGACCAAGGTAAGTTTCACTCCGGATGAATCCATCTTTAAAAAATACAAATACAGGAACGAGTATGTAGAGCGGATGCTCAAATACTACGTTTACCTGAATCCGGGTCTGACCATCGTTTTCAATGGCGAAAAATTCCATTCCGATAATGGCCTAAAGGATTTGTTGGAGGACAACAACAACGAAGAAGACTTTCTGTATCCGGTAATCCATCTCAAAGGTGACGATATTGAAGTTGCCATGACCCATAGCAAAACCCAGTACAGCGAGGAATACCATTCTTTCGTGAATGGACAGCATACCACACAGGGAGGAACACACCAATCTGCATTTCGGGAGGCCGTAGTAAAAACCATCCGTGATTTCTATGGAAAAAATTATGATGCCTCCGATGTTCGAAAGTCCATTATATCGGCGGTTTCCATTAAAGTGATGGAACCTGTTTTCGAGAGCCAGACCAAGACCAAGTTGGGTTCCACTGATATGGGAGGGGATTTGCCTACGGTCCGTACCTATATCAATGATTTTATAGGGACGCAACTGGACAATTACCTACATAAGAACCAAGCGACTGCCGATGCACTACAAAAGAAAATAGTACAGGCGGAGAAAGAGCGCAAGGAGCTTTCTGGAATCCGAAAACTGGCGAGGGACCGTGCCAAAAAGGCGAGCCTTCACAATAAAAAATTGCGGGATTGCCGCGTTCACCTTCAGGATATGAAAAAGGACAGACGGCTGGAATCCACATTGTTCATTACAGAGGGTGATTCCGCTTCTGGTTCCATAACAAAGTCCAGGGACGTAAACACGCAGGCCGTATTTAGTTTACGCGGAAAACCGTTGAACTCTTACGGCATGTCCAAAAAAATCGTTTACGAGAACGAAGAATTCAATCTCCTGCAAGCAGCACTCAATATCGAAGATTCCATGGAGGACCTGCGCTACAACAATATTGTGATCGCAACCGATGCCGATGTGGATGGAATGCACATCCGCTTGTTGTTGATTACCTTCTTTTTGCAGTTTTTTCCAGAATTGATAAAAGAAAACCACTTATATATTCTTCAAACACCATTGTTCCGGGTGCGCAATAAAAAAGAGACCATTTATTGCTACAGCGAAGAGGAACGGAAACAGGCCATTGAAAAACTTACTGGAAAAGCAGAGATTACCCGATTTAAGGGATTGGGTGAAATTTCTCCGGATGAGTTCAAAAATTTTATTGGTGATGATATCCGTTTGGAACCCGTAATGCTGGACAAAGCCATGAGCATTGACGCACTTTTGAAGTTTTACATGGGCAAAAATACACCAGACCGACAGGAATTCATTATAAACAACCTTAAAGTGGAGCTTGACCTTGTCGAAGAAAACCAACTACAACCCAAATAATGCCGCCTTTCTAAATGGAAGAGAACGAAGAACTGAACGATGAAAGTTTAGAGAACCAAGACGAATCCCAAGATAGCCTGGTAAAGGTTACCGGGATGTACAAGGATTGGTTTTTGGATTATGCTTCTTATGTAATCTTGGAGCGTGCCGTGCCCGCTATCGAGGATGGATTCAAGCCAGTGCAGCGAAGAATCATGCATTCGCTAAAAGAACTGGACGATGGTCGCTACAACAAAGTCGCCAACGTGGTGGGCCATACCATGCAGTACCATCCGCACGGTGATGCCAGTATTGCCGATGCCATGGTCCAGATTGGGCAAAAGGACCTCCTTATCGATACCCAAGGAAACTGGGGGAATATTTTAACAGGTGATGGAGCCGCGGCTCCACGTTATATTGAAGCACGATTGTCCAGGTTCGCCTTGGAAGTGGTGTACAGTCCAAAAATTACCGAATGGCAACTTTCCTATGATGGGAGGAAAAAGGAACCTGTGAATTTGCCGGTAAAGTTTCCACTGTTGCTTGCACAAGGTGCAGAAGGGATTGCGGTCGGACTTTCCACAAAAATACTACCGCACAACTTTAACGAACTTATCGACGCCTCGATAAAGCATCTAAAAGGCAAGCGATTTACCTTGGTTCCCGATTTTCCGACCGCAGGAATCATTGATGTCACCAATTATAACGATGGTATGCGCGGCGGAAAAATCCGTGTGCGGGCCAAAATATCGACCTTGGACAAGAACACCTTGGTGATCAACGAAATACCCTACGGCACCAATACTTCCTCTTTAATTGACTCCATCTTAAAGGCTAACGACAAGGGGAAAATCAAAATAAAAAAGATTGAGGACAACACGGCCGCCGAGGTAGAGATTTTGGTGCACCTGCCCAATGGCATTTCTCCGGACAAGACCATTGATGCACTTTATGCCTTCACGGCTTGCGAATCGTCCATTTCGCCACTGGGCTGTGTGATCGAGGATAACAAACCTCTCTTTATCGGGGTGAAGGAAATGCTGGAAAGATCCACGGACAATACCGTGGAGTTGCTTAAAGCAGAACTTCAAATCCAGCTGGACGAATTGGAGGAGCAATGGCATTTTTCATCCTTGGAACGCATCTTTATCGAGAACAGGATTTATCGAGAAATCGAAGAAGAGGAAACCTGGGAGGGTGTTATCGAGGCCATCGATAAGGGATTAAAACCACATATCACCCATCTTAAAAGAGCGGTGACCAAGGACGATATTGTTCGATTGACCGAAATCCGGATCAAACGTATATCCAAGTTTGATCTGGACAAAGCGCAGCAACTTATTGAAAGTTTGGAGGATAGAATCGCCCAGACCAAGCATCACTTGGAGCATTTGGTCGACTTTGCCATCGACTATTTCAAGGAACTCAAAAAGAAATACGGTGCCGGACGTGAACGCCAATCCGAAATAAGGATTTTTGATGAAATCGAAGCCACCAAAGTGGTTATCAGGAATACAAAATTATACGTAAACCGTGAAGAAGGTTTCATTGGAACATCCTTAAAACGAGATGAATACGTCACGGATTGTAGCGATATCGACGACATTATCGTTTTTACCCAAAAAGGGGAGATGATGGTGACCAAGGTGGATTCCAAAGTCTTTGTCGGTAAAAACATCATCCACGTAGCGGTCTTTAAAAAGAAGGACAAACGCACCATCTACAACATGATCTACAAGAGCATGAAAGGCGGGCCCAGCTACGTAAAACGATTCAATGTCACTAGTATGACGCGTGACAAGATCTACGACTTGGCCGGGGACAAATCGACTTCCGAAGTACTGTACTTTTCCGCCAACCCGAATGGCGAGGCCGAAGTCGTCACCATTATGTTGCGACAATCCGGCAGTATTAAAAAGTTGAAATGGGACCTCGATTTCTCGGATGTGCTCATAAAAGGAAGGACCTCCAAAGGAAATTTGGTTACAAAATACCCTGTAAAGCGCATCGAACTTAAAGAAAAAGGGGTGTCCACATTAAAACCACGAAAAATTTGGTTCGATGATGTAGTGAGCCGACTCAATGTTGATGGAAGAGGGGAGCTGCTCGGGGAATTTAGGGGCGACGACCTGCTTTTGGTCATCGACCAGAAGGGCGTCGTAAAAACCATTCCGCCAGATTTGCTCACTCGTTTTAACGACGATATGATTGTGCTCGAAAAATGGAACCCCCAAAAACCGATTTCCGTAGTACATTATGTTGGCGATAAGGATCGCTTTTACCTAAAGCGATTTTTGGTAGAAAATCCCAATAAGGAAGAAGTGGTGATCGACGAAGACCCCAAGTCCCATTTGGAACTGGTTTCGACGGATTGGAGGCCCATGTTGGAAATTGAATTCATCAAGCCAAGGGGCAAGGATGCCAAACCGAATCTTGAAGTAAATGTTGAAGAATTTATATCGGTCAAAGGAATCAAGGCATTGGGCAACCAATTGACCCCGGACAAGGTGAAGAACATCAATGTTTTGGATTCGCTACCCTACGAAGAACCGGAAGAACAGGATGCCGAGGACATTGAGGTGGTGGACGAAGAGCAAATAAACAATGATGATAATGATATAGGAACAAAGAATGATAGTTCTGATCAAACTACTTTGTTTTAATGCTTTTTATGGCTAATTTGCCCAATTGAGTTACACACCAAACAGATTGCTTAATACATCTATATGGATTTTACAAACCCGCTGGTATATGGCGTACCGGTTTTTATTGCCTTCATTCTACTTGAACTTACGTATAGCAAAACACATGATCATGAACACCATGATCTGTACCATTGGAAAGATTTAGCTGCGAGCGGTTTTATGGGGATTGGATCTGCTATCCTGGGTCCTTTGTTCAAGGTGGCCTTTGCCATTCTTCTTTTTGAGGGTACGTACGAGCTGTTCAATCCACTAGTGGATGGGGTGAGGACAAATATTATGGGCTACGAATCCTTTGGATATGCATGGTACGTTTGGATTCTTTGTCAATTGGGTGATGATTTCACCTATTATTGGTTCCATAGGGCCAACCACGAAGTCCGCATTTTGTGGGCCGCCCACATCGTGCACCACTCATCCGATAATTTTAATTTGGGAACCGCAATCCGTAATGGGTGGTTTACCATTTTGTACAAGCCTTTCTTTTACATGTGGTTGCCCGCTATCGGATTTCCACCGGAAATGGTAGTGGTTTGCTTGGGAATCGAAGCTTTATGGCAATTTCAACTCCATACGGTGTATGTGCCAAAACTTGGCTTTTTGGAGAAAATATTCAATACGCACACCATGCACCAAGTACATCACGCCCAAAATGTGGAGTATTTGGATAAAAACCATGGAGGTTTCTTGAATATTTTTGATAAGATGTTCGGTACCTGGAAGGAACTGGACGATGATATTGATGTAAAATACGGCGTGATCCACGCTCCGGAATCCTATAATCCGATAGTGATTCTCACCCATGAATTCAAAGATATCTGGAAGGACGTAAAGAAATCGAAAAAGCTCTCACATAAACTCATGTACATTTTTGGCCCTCCGGGGTGGAGCCACGATGGCAGTACACTTACCGTGAAACAGCAACAACGATTGTTCAAAAAACAAAAGGAGGCTGCTCCAGAGTTGGCTTATCAGCGCCCTAACTAATCTGTTTATTTTATGGTTTAAGGCCTATCAATCGATTTTGTGGGCAGTTCCCTTAAATTTTCGATTGTCCCCGACCACATTGTACTCAAAAGTGTATGAGGATTCCGTGGTCGTCAATATTTTGATATGAATCGGCTTTTCCTCTGCCTTGTTCTTAGGATTTAAATTTTTAAGAACGTATTCGCAGTCATTTATCCAGCGAATGGAAGAGGAGTCCACTTTGCCCTCGTATTCGTCAACTTCCAAATCCAATGTACGGCTAAAGGTTGTTTTTTTCTCTTCACCATTAACTGTAGCGGTAAAAGTAAAATTGCCGGTTTTAAAATCGTTACAATTTCGCTCGGGCGGCTGACCGCAAGCCAAAAAAATCAATAAAATAAAGGCTGAAAATAGATGCTTTGTCATGTTTACAAAGTAACGGAAACTAGAGGAAAGGGTCAATCCTTTTTTGTGTTGAAAGCAGTAAAAGTACCGTCCGTGTAAAACATGATTATTTTATAGGGTTCTTCTGATGATTTTTGGACCAGTGATACCTCTTCTGCTTTTTTTGACTCGTTTTTCTCCACCTCCTTAACATCCGTATTCGTTCTATATGTAATTGATTCTTCGGTCGCCTCTGCTTTTGCCGGGAAGTTGCCATCACCCTTTAACAACCAATCCAAGCTAACTTCGGGATAGGTATCCACTAATTTCATTACAAAGTCAAGGCTTGGTTTATTTCTTCCATTAAGCAAATGGGACATACTTGAACGCTGCACACCTATTTCATCCGCAAAGGCTGAAACCGACAGTTCCAAGTGCTCAATCACCATTTTAATCCGCGACACTATTTCTTTATTCACAATTGTAAATTATTTAATTTAAAGATACTGATTAATGGAGTATTTCGTTCAAAAAAGCACTTTAAAAATAGGTTTTATATTAACTAAATACTTTATGTAAATAAATTTAAATACTTGATTATAAAATATTTGATATTTCAATCGATGAAACTGTTTACATAATGCAATTTAGATACAATTTCAGTCTATCCAATAGTTACAATTGTATCAAATCAGATACAATTATTGATTTACATTTGTAAATTCAACTATGGTTACTTTTGTAAACTTTATTTTTGCAACCTATGCTCAACTTTTCATTGTTCAAAGAAAATTCCATCCAAGGACGGTACATTAACATTGATTCCATTCAACCATGTTTTGATAAACTTTCCGTTCCCGTACACTGCATTGGCAAGTCGGTAGAGCGTATCGATATAAATGCTTTCCAAATAGGCAAGGGCGATCAAAAAGTGCTCATGTGGTCGCAAATGCACGGTAACGAGTCCACGACAACAAAAGCGGTTTGGGATTTGGTGAATTTTTTAAATTCGAGTGAGCTTTTGGCCATTGAGATATTGGAGGCGTGCACCATTTGCATTGTGCCCATGCTAAATCCGGATGGCGCCGAAAAATATACCCGGGTAAATAGCAATGATATTGATCTGAACCGTGACGCTAAAAATTTGACACAGCCCGAAAGTGTCGCCTTCCGAAAACTGTTTGAATCCTTCAAACCCGATTTCTGTTTTAATCTACACGATCAGCGTACTTTGTTCAGCGCTGGAAAAACAAACAAACCTGCTACCGTATCATTTTTATCGCCGGCCAGTAATAAGGAGCGGCACATAACCCCCAACCGCGAAGTGGCGATGAAGTTGATCGTTGCCATGAACGCCATGCTCCAGGAACACATCCCCGGACAAGTGGGACGCTACGACGATGGTTTTAACGATAATTGCATTGGGGACACCCTTCAAATGCTTGGGGTGCCCACCATTTTATTCGAAGCGGGCCATTATCCGAACGATTATGGGAGGGAAAAGACACGTAAGCTCATTTTTTTGTCCATTGTAGAGGCCCTGAAAACGATTTCAGGTAACCGAATCAATGATTTTAAGACAGGGGATTATTTTTCTATTCCGAACAACGATAAATTATTCTTTGATGTCTTGGTGAAGCATCCGGAAGTGGTAAATATCGAATTTGAAAAGGGACACTCCGTTGGAATTCGCTTTAAAGAGGTATTGGTCGATAAAAAAATCGTTTTTCAACCGGAAATCGCCGAAATAGGGCCATTGGAAGGATTTTATGGGCATAAAACCATAGAATGTGTTGATTCCAAGGATTTTGGGTTTACATCTTCACAGAAAGAAATTCTTGATTTGCTGCTGAAAATCAATAAATAAGAGGCGTTTATCGGATGTTCTTGCATATTATTTAAAAAAGAACCATTTTTATTACGTAAATTTCCTTTTTTAACTACTTTTGCTGCAAAATTCAACGTAATGAACAAAGTTAAGCTAGACGAGATAGATCACCAGATTTTGGATATGTTAATCGATAACACCCGTACACCATTTACGGACATCGCTAAGAAGTTGTTGATTTCCGCAGGTACGGTTCATGTCCGGGTCAAAAAAATGGAAGAATCCGGAATCATAAAAGGTTCTTCACTTACCCTGGATTACGTAAAATTAGGGTACTCGTTCATCGCCTACGTAGGTATTTTCTTGGAAAAAACACATCAAACCAAATTTGTTTTGGAAAGATTGAGCCAAATACCATACGTTACCGTGGCACACATTACAACAGGAAAGTTCAATATCTTCTGTAAGATCCGTGCACGAGACACAACACACGCCAAAAACATCATTTTTAAGATAGATGATATTGAAGGCATCAGCAGAACGGAAACCATGATTTCCTTGGAAGAGAGCATCAACGATAAGAGGCGTTTGATGCACACTATCTTCAACGAGCTGTAACCCGCTCCATTTATGGTCCTTTCGGAACTTCCATCTTCTGAATACAATCCATTTTACCACACCTATATCATGGCGCTGGGAAACGTGGATCTGCTTGAAGAACTAAAGAACGGAAAAACAGAGCTATTGTCCGTTTTAGAAGAAATGCCAGAAGACAGATTACATTATGCTTACGCCGAGGGCAAATGGTCCTTGGCGGAGGCATTGGTGCACATGTTGGACACAGAACGTATTTTTCAGTACAGGGCGCTGTGCATTGCACGGAACGATAAGACACCATTGCCCGGTTTTGATCAGGACGACTATGTCCCGTTTTCCAATGCGGTAAACCGTTCCAAAATGGATTTGATCGCGGAGTATAAAGCGGTAAGGGAAGCTACAATTTGCCTCTTCGATTCATTTGATGATGGAGCATTGGAACGAATAGGTATAGCCAGCGGCTCCAAAATGAGTGTTCGTGCACTTGGATTTATCATAAGTGGTCACCAGGCACACCATGTAAGGGTGATACGGGAGCGTTATCTGGGTTGATCAATATTGATCATCGTCTTCCATATCCTCGGAAGGCGAATCAAGCCCTTCAAAGGACTCCTCCCCAAATTCCGAAACCACTAGCTCCTTGTCGAGTTCTTTCTCTATGGTTTCCTCAAAATTGGCAATGAAATTGGAAAGGCTTTTGCTGATCTTGACCAGATAGATGGTATCTTCTGTCCTAACTTCCACAGCCTCGATGACTTCGCCATTTGGTTTTTTAATGGTGATGATATCGTCATCTCCATAACCATCTGGATAATAATCGATTAATTTTGCGGCCACTTCATGGCTCAGTTTTTTGTAGTCAATAAGAATCCGTTTCATAATGGTCAGTTATTAAATGTATTCCCAAGCTAACAATTTTATGTTCGGATGAATCCTTAGAGTTGCAAATGCAAAAAAATAGTATATAAAAGCCTTATTCCCTGTAGTAAGCAAAAGCTTTATGGAACAGTTCTTCTGGAATTTTAATGTCGGTCACCGCATTTCCAATCTCCTGAAGCAAAACAAAATTTACATTGCCATGCGAGTTCTTTTTGTCGTATTTGAGCAATTGGAGAATGGATTCGATATCGTCCGGGGCAAAGTCCACGGGATCAAAATGCCTTAAAAACCCTTTTTTGATTTCGTCCAAGGATAGTTTGGAAAGTCCACGCAGCTCGTGCGATAAATAACCCTCCAGAATCATGCCGGCAGCAATGGCCTCTCCGTGCAACAACGTTTTTTTGTTTGGATTGTCCAAACAGTACGATTCGATGGCATGCCCCAGGGTATGCCCAAAGTTGAGGATTTTGCGCAGACCTTGTTCCGTGGGATCCTCCAAAACTACCTTGTTCTTGATGGCAATGGACTTTTGAATGCAAGAAGCATCGGTAAAATCGCCTTTCTGGTTAAGGTCGTTCCAATACTCCCGGTCCTGTATAAGTCCGTGCTTCAACATCTCGGCATAGCCGCTTTTTGTCTGTCGGGGATCTAATGTTGCCAAAAACTCAGGGAAGACCAACACCATTTGTGGCTGATTGATCACCCCGATCTGATTCTTCAAAGAGCCAAGGTCAACACCCGTTTTGCCCCCGATGGAAGCATCTACCATGGAAAGTAGGGTAGTGGGAATGTTGATGAAATCAATCCCCCTTTTAAATGTGGAGGCCACAAATCCGCCCATATCCGTCAGTACTCCACCGCCCAGGTTTATCAGTAGACTCTTCCGGTCGCCATCCAAATTGGAGAGGTCTTGCCAAAGTTGTAAACAGGTATGGATATGCTTGTTTTCTTCCCCCGATTTTATTTCCAAAAGGGAATCGATGGGCGCATCCATCATTTTTTTAAAAATTGGAAGACAGTGTGCTTTGGTATTTTCATCTACCAAAAGAAAAATTCTGGAATAATCGCTTTTAGAAATATGCTGATTAAGCGCTGCTTGCGCCAACTCGTTAATATGTACCTCGTAGGATTTTGATTTTACCGACTCCATAATTTTAATTACACCACTAAATAAAGACTATTTTTATACTTAAGCTCCTTGTTGGCCAACTTATATCAATATCTTAATGGGTTGATTCTTTTTTTGCTGATTCTGTTATAATCGGAACAAACATTTTTAGATTAAAAGTGCCGCTACCGCGAAAACTGCCCTAAGCTATCGGGACCGCAAAATTAAATGGTTTTTGCACTATATCACAATCACAAGATGCGTTGTTGACCCTGATTCGAAAAACTACATGTTTTAAGTCAATTTTTATGTTTTACAGCGTCAAAATATAGCATTCCCATCATTATATTTGGCCCTGTGAAATGCAGGTTTTTGAATTTTTGTTCCATTCAATAATAAGGCATTTTCATCTGAATATACTACAATTCTGGTTTTCAATCGTTTGAGCGGCGATATTGCATGTAAAGCACTTACTGCAAATTGTTGCCATTCTGAATAAAGTTGAAAATCGGGTACATATAAACATCGACCTCGGGTCTTATAACGCCTTGTTTTGAATGCGACCGAATTTTGAGAATACTGAAATAGCTTTTGAGCTAAAGTCCGACTCCCAGTTGGAGCGAGCTTATTTTCTTTTTAAAATGATTTCCATAGAACCATTGGTTCGTATTGGTACTGCCTTGACGAATATTGCCATAAAGGCCCATTTGCCTGTTGAGGGATTGATCAGGACGACCGTCTTCGACCATTTTTGTGGCGGGGTCAACGAAAAGGATTGTTTGCCCATTATAGACAATATGTACGGTAACGGAGTTTGTTCCGTACTCGATTATTCGGCAGAGGGGAAATCGGTGGACAATCAGTTTGACTTTGCCATGGAAAAGACCTTGGAAATCCTGGATTTTGTCAAGGAGAAAGATGCCTTGCCCTTCGCTGTTTTTAAGCCTACTGGTTTTGGTAGATTCAAATTGTTCGAAAAAGTCACTGCGGGCACAAAGTTGACAGAAAAAGAGCAGGCAGAATGGGGAAGAATCGTAAACAGGTTCGAAAAAGTCTGTCAAAAAGCGCACAATCTTGACGTATCGTTATTGATCGATGCCGAGGAAAGTTGGATGCAGGATGCGGCCGATGATCTGGTTTTGGACATGATGCGCAAATACAACAAAGAAAAAGCAGTTGTGTTCAATACATTTCAGATGTACCGTTGGGATCGTATGGGCTACATCATAAAATTGCACGAAGCCGCCAAGGAGGAAGGCTTTAAAATTGGTGCCAAAGTAGTTCGAGGAGCTTACATGGAAAAAGAAAATGACAGGGCCGACGACAAAGGCTACGAAAGTCCTATTTGCAAAAGTAAACGCTTGACCGACGAAAATTTTGATGCCGCCATTGATTATATGATGGAGCATTTGGAGTATTTTACCATTTTCGCTGGAACCCACAATGAGCAGAGCACCCTTAAATTGGTAGATTTAATGGAGAAAAGGGAGGTTCCCTCCAACGATGCCCGAATTTGGTTCGGTCAGCTGTTCGGGATGAGCGACCACATTACCTATAATTTGGCGGCACATGGCTATAACTCCGTTAAGTATATCCCCTACGGCCCTGTGCGTGACGTAATGCCCTATTTGATCAGAAGGGCAGAGGAAAACACCTCCGTAGCCGGGCAAACCTCAAGAGAGCTCGCACTGATCACCAAAGAACGGAAGCGCAGGAAGATGGAGGGGTAGCTGACTTAGTCAATTATTAGTTAAAAATGGATAGACCAACCTATGAATTGAGGCTGATTTATAAATCTGAATTAGCTTTTACAAATTATAAACACCTCTATTTGTGCACTGTCTTTTTTGCTTGGATATTTAGTCCATGCAAATTTTTCCAAAAGAAATCATTGATAATACGATTCAATCTTACGTTCCTAAAAATGGGGTTAAGAGCAGGGTGGTTTATGGAATAATATTAGTTAGTATCCTGCTGGCTATCTGCGCTATGCCTTTTTTAAAGGTGAAAATTTATAAAAATGCACAAGGGGTAGTCAAACCTTCCAAGGAGCGAATTGCAATAACAAGTCTTAACTCTGGAAAAGTATTGTTTGCTGACATTCGAAGCAACAAATATGTAAATAAAGGGGATGTATTGCTTATCATCGAGAACAATGTCCTCAATGAACAAATAGCATTTGCCAAGTACGATACAGAAAGATTATTGGAAGAAATAGAGGACTTGCAATATCTTTTGACCAAAGGGCAAATATCCAGCGATGGTATTCAATCTCCAAAATACCAAAAGGAATTTTTTCAGTTCATAGAAATTTCGTTTGAGCATAACACTCGAATAAAAAAGTTAAAAGTTGACTTTGATCGTAACCAAAAGTTATTGGACAAAGGAGTAATAGCAAAAGCTGAATTTGAAGATATCAAACTGGAATATGATTTGGCGCTTAGTGCTTTTAACCAATTCAAAAAACAGCAATTCAATAAATGGGAATCCAGTTTAACCGAGCTCAGGAATGAATTAGAGATCACCCAAAACAAAAGTTCCCAATACCAAGAAAACAAAAAAGAATACGTCGTAACGTCTCCTGTATCTGGGTCTCTTGTAAATCCAATTGGTATTGAAAGGGGAAGTATAGTCACTTCAGGAACTATGTTGGTCGAAATATCACCTGATACAGAACTTTTGGCCGAATGTTATGTGAGCCCAATGGATATAGGGCTTATCGATAAATCAAAACCGATTAATTTTCAAATAGATGCCTTTAACTACAACCAATGGGGTCTGGCAACTGGAAAAATTCTTCAAATATCCCAAGATATTGAATTGATCAATGAGCAACCCGTATTTAAGGTCAGATGCCAAATGAACGAGGAATACTTGGAACTTAAAAATGGGGCGCGGGGAACCATAAAAAAGGGTATGACCTTCAATGCCCGATTTGAACTAACCGAGCGTACTATATATCAATTATTGTATGACAAGGTAGATGATTGGATGAATCCAACTAAAAAACACAGTCAAATCACTTCAATCGAGTAAAATGGGAAAAGTAACCATCAAACAACACGATATTACAGATTGTGGGGCTGCTTGCCTGGCTTCTATTTCAGCAAACTACAATTTTCAAATACCTATTTCACGCATACGGCAATATGCAGGCACCGATAAAAAAGGCACAAACGTTCTGGGTCTTATAAAAGCTGCTGAAAAGTTGGGTTTTGAGGCCAAAGGGGTACGTGGTGATTTTGAAAGTCTATTTAAAATACCCAAACCAACCATTGCTCATGTAATTGTTCGTGAACGATTGCATCATTATGTGGTGATTTACGAAGTGACCAAAACATACATAAAGGTCATGGATCCTGGCACGGGGAAACTGGAAAAGCGAAGCCATGAGGATTTTAAAAAGGAGTGGACCGGGGTTTTGGTACTTTTGCTGCCCAATGAGAGTTTTGAAAAGGGTAACGAAAAAGTATCTGTGTTCAAACGGTTCTGGTTTTTGCTGAAACCTCATAGAGCGGTACTTGTACAAGCCTTTATTGGTGCTTTGGTGTACACTTTATTGGGTTTCTCCACATCTATCTATATTCAAAAGATAACGGACCACGTCTTGGTAGATGGAAATGTCCAACTATTGAATTTGTTGAGCGTCGTGATGATTGTCCTATTAGTAGTCCAACTCGCTATTGGTTATTATAAGGACACCTTCCTTTTAAAGACAGGTCAGCAGATTGATGCTCGGTTGATTTTAGGCTATTACAAACACTTATTAAAGTTGCCCCAACAATTTTTTGACACCATGAGGGTAGGGGAGATCATATCCCGAATCAATGATGCGGTCAAGATTAGAAACTTTATCAATGGAGTCTCCCTTAATCTGACGGTGAACATTCTTATCGTGATTTTCTCGTTTGCTTTGATGTTCACGTATTATTGGAAGCTGGCTCTGATCATGTTGATCATAATTCCGGTTTACACTTTAATTTATTGGATTGTAAACAAACTCAACAAGAAAGTAGAACGTAGGGTCATGGAAAATGCTGCCGATCTGGAAAGTCAATTGGTGGAGTCCTTGAATTCGGTAGGTACCATTAAACGATTTGGATTGGAAGATTTTGCCAATATCAAAACCGAGACTCGCTTTATTACACTTTTAAGAACAGGATACACTTCCGCATTGAACACCATTTTTTCCCAAACATCATCAAAGGCAATTTCACAGATATTCATCATAGTGCTACTCTGGGCAGGTTCTGGATTTGTCATCGAAAGACAAATCAGCCCTGGAGAACTATTATCATTTTACGCAATTATTGGCTATTTCACGGGGCCATTGGGTAGTTTGATAGGAGCAAATAAAGAAATTCAAAATGCCCTTATAGCAGCTGACCGGCTTTTTGAAATTATGGATTTGGAGCGAGAGGAGAAAGATAAAAATTTAGTGTTCAGTAGGGATAAGGTTGATGACATTACCTTCTCGGAGGTATGTTTTCAGTATGGAACAAGGGTCGAAGTCTTTAAAAATTTAAACCTGACCATTCAGAAAGGCAGCATAACTGCCTTTGTGGGGGAAAGTGGCTCAGGAAAATCGACCCTTGTATCCCTCATACAGAACATCTATCCCATTAATAAAGGCAAAATCCGAATCGGGGACATAGATATTAACCATATAGAAAACCATAGTCTCCGTAATTTGATAAGCGTAGTGCCTCAGAAAATTGACCTGTTTGCTGGGAATGTTATTGAGAATATTGCGGTAGGGGAACTCCAACCTGATTTTGAAAAGATTCACAAAATATGCAAGGACATTGGTATTTTGGATTTTATTGAGAGCCTACCCAACGACTTCAGTACCTATTTAGGTGAAAATGGCGCATCCTTGTCAGGTGGTCAAAAGCAGCGGATAGCCATTGCAAGGGCATTGTATAAAGATCCAGAAATTTTGGTATTGGACGAAGCCACTTCCTCTTTAGATAGTAACTCGGAGAATTATGTGCAAAAAACCATTGATAATTTACGTTCTGAAGGCAAAACCGTAATCATCATAGCCCATAGGTTGAGTACTGTTATCAATGCGGATAAAATAGTGGTGTTGGACAAAGGAAAAGTTTTGGAAGAGGGCTCGCATTATCAATTATATGATCAAAAGGGAGCTTATTTTAAGTTGTGGCAACAACAAGTGCCTTCATTCCTATCGATACTTAAACCGGTTAACTGATAAATCTTACGTTTATGGCAAAGCTTACACAACAAATAGCAGTTTTAGAACGGATTGACCAATTGATACGATTAAAAGCTACAGGAAGACCCAAACAATTAGCTGAAAGGCTAGAGGTTTCGGAGGCAACCGTGTTTAGAATGATAGAGACGATGAAAGAACTTAATGCCCCCATCTGTTATGATCTGGCACGCCAAAGTTATGTTTATACGGAAACCACCAATTTTAAATGTGGTTTTTATGTGGAAGAATTGGATGAAACATCTGAGCGGAACCTTTCGGGTGGGTATGGCTTTGGCAATATGAAACGATTAATGAAATTTTAACATTTTTCATCGAATCACTCTCAAAATTTGAGAGTGACATGTCTCATATTTGAAATGTAATACAAAGCAGCGCGCAAAAGAAATTTCTGGCTTGGGTTGCAAAACAAATTGTTTAACTAAAAATTTAAATTAAGATGAATTTAGAGAACTATGGAGTTCAAGAAATGAACTCAAAAGAAATAGCTGATTGCCAGGGAGGTATCCTCCCACTTTTATTAATTCTTGCAACCGATGCAGTTTTGCTTGGTTTTATGGGTGGGTATATCTATGAATCTTCTGTATCCGACCATTAGATAAATATTAATTTAAAAATTATTACCATGAAACATTTAACTTTAAAAGAGCAAATGAGTATAAATGGAGGGTACAGCACCCCTTTGAGTAGATTGACCATATTATTTTTGAAATCTTGGAATGCAGGTAGGGAATTCTATCATAGGAATTGTGACCATGAATAAAAAAGGGAGGAAGCTTAGCTTCCTCCCTTTTATAAATCTAAATAGAAAATTATATGTCTAAAACCACCAAAACAAATAGGATTATTTATATTGTATTAGCCTTAACTTTTTTAGCAGCTTTTGTTGTAGGTTATTATGTTAGCAAAAATTATGGATAGTACAAAAAAACAAAATATCATCCATCAAGAATTTGAAGATCACATTCTTTTGAATGATTATTCCAAAAAGTTAAAATGGATACGTGCTAAAGCAGATAGAGTTTATAATAAAAAAATAAGTGTTCAAAATAATTACTTGAAAAAGCAGGTTGTTCTTTTTCAAAAACGGATATTTATTTTTAAAGAAAGAACTAAGTTTCAACTTAAGAGGTTTTATAATTTATACGCTCGCTAATAATCAATTGAAACAGGATAATATTCAAGGTGGAAAAACCAAAGGCTGGGCACGGGTACTCCTAATCATAATTCCTAATTTTATTATAGTCGGTCTTTTCCAGTTTGCTGGGGCCTATGTATCAGGTAAAGAAATTTCACCTGAATACGTACAAGAAACAACCGAACAGCATCTCATCACTTCATTCTTCGGTTTACTGGGCACCTTATTGGTAATTTATCTATTTGTCGAGTTGGTTGATGACGAACGCTTTGCTGACGTTGGCCTGCATCTTAAAAATCATAAAAAAGGCATCTTATTAGGGCTAATTGCGGGTTTATTCATTATAGTTGCTGGATATTTAGTTCTCGAAGCTTTAAATCAAATAGAATTTGCAGAGACCATATTCTTGGGTAGTGAGTTTTTAATGACCGGCTTCTTATTTCTCATAGTTTCTATATCCGAGGAGATATTTTTTCGCGGATATGTTCTGCGAAACTTTATGGAGTCCATGAACAAGTATGTGGCATTGCTTGTATCTGCATTATTGTTTGCACTTATGCATGCGGCCAATCCAAATCTATCCCTGATTGGAAACATCAACCTTTTCCTTGCAGGAGTTGTATTGGGCTTGCCCTACATCTATACTAAAAACCTCATGTTTCCCATTGCTTTCCATTTTAGCTGGAATTTCTTTCAATCCCTATTCGGGTTTAATGTAAGTGGTCTTGACTCCTATTCTCTAATCGAGTTTAAAACCACACAGGACACCTGGGTCAACGGAGGGGATTTCGGTTTTGAAGGCTCTGTTTTAGCAATTTTGTTTCAAATAACTTTAATAGTCGCACTCTACGTAGTATTCAACAACAAGAAAAAAGAAAAGTTGAGCATTGGGATGTAAAGGTTGGCTATGAGGATTTCTTCCACTGATCATCCAAAATTCTTTTGAAAAAGACCCCTGGTGTCAACCCTGTTTTATCTTTAAAGCATTTGGTAAAAACGCTAATAGAGTTAAAACCAAACATTTCGGCAATCTGGATCATGGACTTTGTTTTAACGATTTCCGGGTTTTCCTTCAAATGGTTTATTGCATAGGTAATTCTAATATCCTTCAGATAACTCGCGAAATTTTTGCTTTTATGTACATTGATTACCTTGGATAGATAAGAACTATTGGTGTTCAGTTCCTTGGCTAAGGATTGTTGTGTCAAGGAATTTTCTAGAAAACCTCTCTTTTGCTCCCAAATTTGTAGTTTTTGCAACACTTTGGCAACTGTTTCTTCATCCAATTGGTCCTTAGTTTCCTTTAAAGTATCGGGTTTTTCAAGTGTTAGACTGTCGCCCATTAGGCGAGCTAGCCGATTTTTCGTCCTTTTGTATTTTATAAAATAGGCCGTCAACCCTAGCAGCGTACATCCGCACATTACATATAACCATGTCAGCCATTTGGATTTTGACGAGATTATCTTTCCCAGCAATTCTCTTTCTTCCTCCTGCATAGGAAGGTCAAACTTTTTTAGGGTTATCTCACGTAGGTTTTTTTGAGTGGTCAAGAGTAAACTGTCATAATAAACAACCCTATTTAAATAGTGATCGGCCAAAGCGGTATTTCCATCGTTTACTGCTTCCTTTAAAAGAAATTGGTAAATCTCGCTACAATTATCACGTAATGGATAGTTTTTTAGGCTTAAAAGACTGTCAATGGTCAAAAAGTAATCTCTTTTTCTGTCTTGATTTCCCAATTCGCCTTCAATCATTCCCAAATAAAATAGGTCGTCAGCAGATTGAAGGTTATTACTTTTTTTATTATACCTCTCCAGAGTATCCTTTGCCCTCCTAAAATTGTTCAAATAAAAATCCAGTTTTGCACTTTGTGTTATAAATTGAGTGAGAAAATTTTTATCATTATATTTTTTAGATAAATCCAACCCCTTTCTGATATACTTGTTTGCAGAATCTAACTCCATTGCAAATAGAAAACTCCTAGACATTTGTTCTACCCAAAACAATTCAAGATTCTCAAATTGTTCAATATTGGTTTTATTTAGGTCAAGATAATCCCTTGTTTTTCTTTGAAGTAGAATAGCTTCATCTTCTTGACCAAATACAGCTTTGATATCCGCTATGAATATTAAAACAATTATGGATAAATCATGATTATTGGACTGTCTTGCTAGATTATAACACTTTATGTATTCATCAGCTGCCAAATAATTTTTATCGTTATCATAAAAAAGAGCTCCCTTGGTATAATGGGCATGAGCCATGAATTCATCCAAGTCCAATTCCTTAATTACACGAATACTTTCTGCGATTACCATTGAGGAATCAACATATTTTATTCCTGCCGTCAAATTCAAATTATAAGCTTTCAAGCGATAGGCCTGCGCCAACTCAAGTGTGTCTTTATTGTTCCTTGCTTTTTCAGCATAGATATTAAATACCTTTTCCAAATAGAGAGAATCGGCATCGGAAACCATAATATCATAGAGTTCATTGTAGGTAAGGTTGGATAAATCTTCTGAATAGATGTCCTTATTTTGAGCCCAGCAGAAAACCACACTGCTAAGAAGAAGACATAGAGTTAATTTAAATTCTTTGACCAAAACAAATTTCATACTAGATTAAAGTTAAAAAGTAAGAAATATATGCTTTGAAAATAAAAATTCACTTATTAATTGATGCATGGCTTATCTGAATTGACCAATGAACGATAAACATATCATCCATCAATTTTTAATATATTTTCAATGGTAACTTCTTCTTCACAATTTTTAGCCTTTAATTCCAATTCATTGCCATTGTATTCATGCGAAATAAAATAGGTTTTACACGGTTCTGATTTGGTGTCACTCTTTCCAAAATCGACATTACCATCTTTCAAAAAAGATTGAATCAAAAGTGTATCTTGATATTGTTCTGGTAAAGATTCCGAGAAAACCAAAGGTTTGGAACGCATATCCTTAAGCACCCTGCAATTGGGCAAATAGCAAAAATCCAACCCCTCTTCACCTGATTTTTTCTTCAAAATAAAAACCAAAAAAATCAACCCAATGGACAGTCCAACCAAGTACCATCCCAACCGTTTTAAAAATGCCATTTACATTAAAAAATAAGAAAGTTAATATCGTTGTAGCTCAGGCCGAACCAGTCGCCCACGGACTTGTTCGTTAAAATACCGTGGTACATGTAAAGTCCGTTGCGCAGGCCTTTATCAAATCTTAGCGAATGTTCCAGACCACCTTCCTCGCCAATTTTTAATAAATAAGGTGTAAAAATATTGCTGATGGAAATGGAGGAGGTCCTTGGATACCGCGAAGGAATATTGGGCACCCCATAATGAATGACCCCGCATTTCTCAAAGGTGGGTTTTCTGTGCGTGGTTACCTCGGAAGTTTCAAAACAACCTCCCATATCAATGCTAACATCGATGATCACGGCCCCTTTTTTCATGTTCTCCACCATGGATTTGGAAACCACTACGGGCGAACGGTCCTTACCGCGTGTTGCACCGATGGCCACATCGCAACGCTTTAGGGATTTCAGTAAATTTTTGGGCTGTACGGTAGAGGTGTATACCGTCTGCTTCAAATTGGCCTGCAGCTTTCTCAACTTACTGATGGAATTATCAAAAACCTTAATATTGGCCCCCAACCCAATAGCTGACCTCGCAGCAAACTCTCCCACGGTTCCGGCACCAATGATAACGACTTCCACGGGTGGGACACCGCTTATATTCCCGAACATCAATCCATTGCCCGTATTGGGGTTTGACATCAGTTCTGAAGCTATCAAAATGGAGGAGGTCCCAGCTATTTCACTTAGCGAGCGGACGGCCGGGTAGTTTCCATCATCATCCCGTATGTATTCAAAAGCTATGGCCGTTAACCTGCTTTTGGCCATCTTTTCAAAATATTGCTTGTTTTGGGTCTTGATCTGAAGCGCAGAAATAACAATGGTCTGCGGATTCAGCATCTCAATCTCGGAAAGGGTAGGGGGCTCCACTTTTAGAATTATGGGACAGGAAAACACCTTTTTAGTGTCCCGCGTAATTTCCGCACCGGCATTGGTATAATCGATATCGGAAAAATTGGCCCCTTCGCCAGCCCCGGATTCCAACAATACCCGGTGCCCGTTCGCAGTTATGGCGTTAACGGCATCCGGCGTAAGGCAAACCCGCTTTTCTTGGTACTGGTTTTCCTTGGGTATCCCGATAAAAAGTTCGCCCTTTTGTTTGATGACCTCCAAGGTTTCTTCTTGGGGAAGCAATTGTTGTTTACTAAATGGGGAGGAAGCATGGCTCATAAGAAGTAAATCTATTCAAGATGCCGATTTGACATTTGAGCAAATTTACATTTTTTTTGAAGCAGTTTTTTGACGCTGTTCCAATTTCTCGCGCTCCTTGCGCAATTCTTCTTTCTCTTTTAATATTTGAAGTTCGGTGTCCATAGCTTCCAAGTCGATGCCATGTACGTGCTTGTCCACCAACTTTACCCGAATAAAGTATACCACGGGCACTATCACCATGGTAACGGCAATCACATAAAGGATTTCATTTTCATCGATTCGCTCGCTGTTCGTATAATTCAATACCGTATATAGCTGGAAGCTGTACATGGCAATTGGAATCAATATGGCATGGTACCACCAATTTTTGGAGGTAACAAACCAAATAACCAATAGAAGCAACGGTATTAACTTGTTCAAGTAATAGTAGAACGCTAAACTTACATCATTATCAAATCCATTGTCCGTGAATTCAATACCTAAAAAGGTCCATGATTTAGCACCGACAGGTAAATACTTGTAGCCATAGAAAAGTATAGGGGAAACGGCTATAAACAATGCTATAACCCCCTCAATAATAAATTTTTTCTTGATTCTGGTCGTATCCTTCATTGTTGTAGATAACTTAAAAAATGAAGGATTATTGTAAAAAAAATAATCCCTTCTCGAAAAAAGGGATTATTGGTACACTTTGGAAAAAGATTACTAAAGTTTCTTTAGCTGATCTTTTCTGATGCTAGTAGTCTGGTCTTTGTCAATAGATACAGCGCTTGTTGAAACAGCGGTCATTGCCAAAAATGCAACAGCTAGCAATCCAAAAAAAACTTTTTTAGTGTTCATCGTAAAAGAGTTTTTGGTTAATAAATGAATTAATTCACATTGCAAATGTAGGAAAATATTTCAACCCACCATACGTTTTATCGATAAAAATGGTTTTTAAACCTAAAAAATAAACGTTTTATCGAAAAAGTGTTGCTCTGTGCAATAATTTGTTTGAAGATATGGCAATCCCATTTTAGGAAATATTTAACTCGATTGAACGCGTGCTTTCCTCGATAAAGTGCAGGAATACCCCCACAGCGTCCTCTGGAATCAACGAAGGTATTTTTTCCGGCCACTCAATAAACAACCATGCGTTGGAATTTAAATAATCTTCAAAACCCATATCCAAAGCTTCCATTTCATCATTGAGCCTATAAAAATCAAAATGATAGGCCAAGGGTGCATCATTTTCGTCGGAATATTCATTTACCAAACCAAAAGTGGGGCTGCTGGCTACATCCACCGCTCCAAGTTCTTTCACCAAAGCTTTGACCAAAGTGGTCTTTCCCACACCCATATCACCATATAGACACAAAACTTTATTCGGTGCTTTTTCCAATAATTCTTTGGCCACTTGGTGGATTTCGTTCAATTGAAAGGTTCTCTTCACTCCAATACTATTTTGGGTCCAAAACTACAAAAGGAACAATCATCTCTTCCAAAGAAACACCGCCATGTTGATAGGTATTCCGATAGTAACTCACATAATGATTGTAATTGTTGGGATATGCAAAAAACAAATCGTTCTTCGCAAAAATGAAACTGCTGCTCAAATTAATGTTGGGCAAATGGATTTCCTGAGGGTTTTTGGTGGCCAGTACGTCTTTTTCCTGATAGGTGAGGCTTCGGCCGGTTTTGTAGCGCAAGTTTAAACTGGTCTCGCGGTCCCCGATGACCTTGGAAGGCTGGTTTACATTGATGGTCCCGTGATCGGTGGTCAAAATCAATTTCATTCCAAGGTCTTGTGCCTGCTGAATGATTTCCAGCAACGGTGAGTTTTTGAACCAACTCAAGGTAAGTGACCGGTAGGCCTTATCATTGGAGGCGAGTTCTTTGACCACTTCCATTTCGGTTTTGGAATGGGAGAGCATGTCCACAAAGTTGTAGACCACCACGGTCAGGTCATTGTTTTTTTGCGTTTTGAAGTTTTGAGCGAGTTGTTTCCCTTGTTTAAGATTGCTTATTTTATGGTATTCCCATTTAAGGTTCAGTCCCAATCTTTTCAGTTGTTCCCCCAAAAACTCTGATTCATGCAGGTTTTTGCCGCCTTCGTCCGTATCGTTTTTCCACCAATCTGGATACCGTTTTTCCATTTCGGAGGGCATCAATCCTGAAAAAAGAGCATTACGGGCATATTGGGTTGCCGTTGGCAGAATACTAAAATAGGCGCATTCTTGTTTCTTTTTGTAATGGACGGACAATGTTTTCTCAAAAGCCAACCATTGGTCATACCGTAAATTATCAATAACTACCAAGAGGGTCTTGCTATCATCCAGTTCGGGTTGAATTTTATTTTTAAATAAGGTATGCGACATTATTGGGGCATCCCCATCTTGGAACCAGCCCTTATAGTTTTTGTCCACGAACTTCCCGAACTGTGCATTGGCCTCCACTTTTTGGGATTCCAATATCTCGAACATGCCAGAATCCTCTATTTGTTCGAGTTCCAGTTCCCAATAAATCAGTTTTTTGTAAAGTTCCACCCATTCCTCCTGTGTGTTGATCATAGAAAGGTCCATGGCTATCTTACGGAATTCCTGTTGGTAATTGGCCGTGGTCTTTTCTGAAACCAAACGGGAATTGTCCAAACTCTTTTTCAAAGACAAAAGAATTTGATTGGGATTTACGGGCTTTATCAAGTAATCGGCTATCTTGGAACCAATGGCCTCGTCCATAATATATTCCTCCTCACTTTTGGTGATCATTACCACGGGAATGGAACCGTCGTATTTTTTAATTTCGGTCAAGGTTTCCAAACCGGACAGCCCGGGCATGTTCTCGTCCAAAAAAACAATATCAAAAAAAGTGCTCGTCACCTCCTCAATGGCATCTTGTCCGCTTTGGCTGGTCACAACTTTGTAGCCTTTGCTCTCTAAAAATAATATGTGGGGTTTTAATAGGTCTATTTCATCATCGACCCAAAGAATTGTTATCTTGTTCATATAGTGTTTATCTTTGTGGGAATTAAAACAAAAATCCTTGGTAAAAACCAATAAACTTAATGTTTTCAACGACCCAATTTACGGTTTTATTGGAACTCCCAACGAACTAATTTTTAGTCTGATCTCGCATCCTTACTTTCAAAGGCTGAGGCGGATATCGCAAATGGGACTGTCTTATTTGGTCTACCCGGGTGCGCATCACACGCGATTTCATCATGCGTTGGGCAGCATGCATTTAATGACGAAGGCCATTCAGGTCTTAAAGTTAAAAAATGTAGAAATCACCCCAGAGGAAGAGAAAGGTTTATTGTGTGCCATTTTATTGCATGATATAGGTCACGGTCCATTTTCACATGCGTTGGAAGGCTTTGTGGCCAAAGAAATCAGCCATGAGCGGATCTCCCTGAAATTTATGATGGAATTGAACAAAGAGTTCAAAGGGCAGCTAGATACGGCCATCGCCATTTTCAAAGGTGATTATTCCAAACCCTTTTTAAACCAACTGGTCTCCAGTCAGTTGGATATGGACCGTTTGGATTACTTAAAAAGAGACAGTTTTTACTCTGGGGTCACCGAGGGAAACATCAACTCGGAAAGGTTGATTTCCATGCTAAACGTAGTTGATGGCAATTTGGTGGTAGAGGAAAAGGCCATTTATGCTGTAGAAAAGTTTTTGATGGCCCGCAGGTTTATGTACTGGCAGGTGTATCTTCACAAAACGGGCTTGGTGGCCGAGCAACTTTTGGTCAGGATCATGCAGAGGGCCCGACTGCTGCTCTTACAAGGCGAAAAACTTACTGCTAGTGAACCTTTTTTGTTCTTCTTGAAAAACAATGGAACCATTACTTTTGATAAAGAGGTTTTGAAAACATTTGCCAAGTTAGATGATATTGACATTCTTAGTGCTCTCAAAAATTGGCAGTTCCATACTGATTTTGTGCTGTCCAAGCTATGTGAAATGTTATTGAACAGGCGACTTTTGCACATTAAAGTTAAAAAGCGGCCCATTGCCCCGGAAAAATTGAACGAAAAGTTGGAATGGATCATCAAAAAGCATGATCTTTCCGTTGAGGAAGCTTCCAATTTTGTATTCCAAGGAGAAATATCCAATAAGGCATATAGCAAGGACGAGGCCATTCAAATATTGAAAAAGAACGGGAAAATTTCAGATGTACTCAAGGAATCCGACCAACTTAGCCTAAAGGCACTGGCCGAAACCGTGACCAAATATTACAGCTGTTATCCAAAGAAAGCCGTTTAACAAATTTTGTTACTTTTGCACCAATGAAATTTACAGCTACCCAAATTGCCGGAATCCTAGAAGGGGAAGTTGAGGGAAATCCTCAAATCGCTGTCCATAAATTGTCCAAGATCGAAGAGGGGGAAAAAGGCTCGTTGACCTTTTTGGCCAATCCAAAATACACTTCTTACATATATTCCACCAAAGCCTCGATAACTATTGTAAACAAGGATTTTGTGCCGGAGCAATCCGTTTCCACAACGCTCATAAAAGTGGAGGATGCCTATAAATCCTTTTCCAAACTATTGGAGTATTACAATCAGGTAAAAAACAATAAGGTAGGGGTGGAGAATCCCTGCTACATATCCGAAACAGCCAAATATGGTGAAGGTTTTTACCTTGGCGCATTCGCTTATTTGGGCGATAATGTAAAAATTGGGGACAACGTTAAAATATACCCGAACGCTTACATCGGCGATAATGTGACTATTGGCAACAATGTTATTGTTTTTGCAGGGGCAAAAGTATATTCGGAGACCATTATCGGGAACAATTGTGTAATCCATGGTGGTGCGATCATTGGTGCGGACGGATTTGGTTTTACCCCAAATTCCAATGGAGAATACAGTAAAGTGCCCCAAACGGGCAATGTGATCATTGAAGATAATGTGGACATTGGCGCCGGGACTACCATAGACCGCGCTACATTAGGATCTACAATTTTGAGAAAGGGCGTAAAACTGGACAACCAAATCCAGATTGCGCACAATGTGGAAATTGGCGAGCATACGGCCATTGCGGCCCAGACAGGAATTGCAGGTTCCACTAAAATCGGCAAGAACTGCCTGATCGGCGGACAAGTAGGGATCGTAGGGCACATCACCATAGGTGATAGGGTCCGAATCCAGGCCCAATCCGGTATCGGAAGAAACGTAAAAGATGATGAAGCGCTTCAAGGTTCACCCGCGTTGAACTATGGCGACTTCAATAAATCATATGTACACTTTAAGAATTTGCCCAAACTGGCAAGTCAAATCTCTAACATAGAAAAAAGAGTAGAAGGTGAGCAAACCAAGCAATAAACAACGCACCATTGGCAAAAAAGTAACGCTACAAGGTGTAGGGTTACATACGGGCGAAAACGTGACCATGAGCTTTTTGCCCGCGGACGAGAACCACGGTTTTGCGTTCCAAAGAATCGATTTGGAAGGAGAACCCATAATCGAGGCCGATGCCAATTACGTGGTAAACACGCAACGGGGCACCAATCTGGAAAAGAACGGTGTCAAAATTCATACCTCCGAACACGTGCTTGCTGCGCTTGTAGGTCTGGATATCGACAACGTACTGATTGAACTCGATGCTCCAGAGCCTCCGATTATGGATGGTTCCTCCAAGTTTTTTGTGAAGGCATTGGAAGAAGCCGGTATCGTTGAACAACAAGAGGAAAGAGAGGAATACATAGTCAAAGATGTGGTTTCTTATAAAGATGAGGCCACAGGCAGCGAAATTACTGTTATTCCCGCCGATGAGTACCAAGTGACCACCATGGTGGATTTTGGAACCAAGGTTTTGGGGACACAAAATGCGACATTGGAAAAAATGTCCGATTTTAAAACGGAAATAGCCGATTCCCGTACATTCAGTTTTCTTCATGAACTTGAAATGTTGTTGGAAAACGGCCTAATAAAAGGTGGTGACCTTAATAATGCCATTGTTTATGTAGACAAGGAGATTTCGGAGTCTACCATGAAGAAGTTGGAGAAAGCCTTCGGAAAGGAAAAGCTCTCCGTAAAGCCCAATGGTATCTTGGACAATTTAACCTTGCATCATCCCAATGAAGCTGCACGACACAAGCTGTTGGATGTGATAGGGGATTTGGCGTTGGCAGGAACACGTATCCGAGGCAAGGTAATTGCCAATAAACCAGGACATTTTGTGAACACGCAATTTGCCAAAAAACTGTCCAAAATCATCAAAATAGAAAAAAGGAACAAAGTTCCCAGCTATGATTTGAACCAAGAGCCTCTAATGGACGTGAACGAAATCATGGCGAGGTTGCCGCACCGCCCACCATTTTTATTGGTGGATAAAATTTTGGAACTCTCCGACTCGCACGTTGTAGGTGTCAAAAATGTAACCATGAACGAGCCTTTCTTCGTAGGTCATTTCCCCGGTGCGCCGGTTATGCCGGGAGTACTGCAGGTGGAAGCCATGGCCCAAACGGGCGGGATTCTTGTGTTGAGTACAGTTCCAGACCCTGAAAATTACTTGACTTTCTTCATGAAGATTGATAAGGTAAAATTTAAGCAACAAGTGGTTCCCGGCGATACACTCATATTTAAATGCGATTTGATTTCACCGATCCGTAGAGGGATCTGTCACATGCAAGCATACGCCTATGCCAATGGAAAATTGGTCTCCGAAGCTGAGCTTATGGCACAGATTGTAAAAACAAAAAATACAGATTCTTAGATGAACCAACCCTTAGCATACGTACACCCTGGAGCCAAAATTGCCAAAAATGTGGTGATCGAGCCCTTCACTACCATACATAACAATGTTACGATCGGTGAAGGAACTTGGATTGGTAGCAACGTAACTATAATGGAAGGCGCCCGAATCGGAAAAAACTGCAGCATTTTTCCTGGGGCCGTAATTTCCGCAATGCCCCAAGATTTAAAATATCAAGGCGAAGAGACCACGGTTGTAATTGGTGACAATACGACCATTAGAGAGTGCGCCACGATCAACAAAGGTACTTCTGACCGTATGAAAACCGTAATCGGAAATAATTGTTTGATTATGGCCTATTGCCATGTTGCACACGATTGTTTTGTTGGCGATGGCTGCATCTTCAGTAACAATTCCACTTTAGCGGGCCATGTGACCATAGGTCAAAATGTGGTTTTGGCGGGAATGGTAGCTGTGCACCAGTTCGTGTCCATCGGAAACCACGCCTTTGTAACTGGCGGTTCCTTGGTTCGTAAAGATGTACCTCCCTACGTAAAAGCGGCGAGGGAACCCCTTTCTTATGTGGGAATCAATTCCATTGGATTGCGTAGGAGAGGCTTTGAGTCCGACAAGATTCGCGAGATTCAAAATATTTACCGATTACTCTATCAACAAAATTATAACAATTCCCAAGCGGCATCCATTATTGAAGCCGAGATGGAGGCAACTCCGGAGCGAGATGAGATTCTTCAATTTATAAGGGATTCGCAACGTGGAATCATGAAAGGTTATTTCAGTTCAAATTAAATTTATGGCAAGTACTTCTGATATAAGAAAGGGATTGTGCATCAGGTACAATCACGACATCTACAAGATTGTAGAGTTTCTTCACGTAAAACCCGGTAAAGGACCTGCATTTGTCCGTACCAAATTAAAAAGCGTTACCACAGGCAAGGTCATTGACAATACTTTTTCTGCGGGACATAAGATCGAAGACGTACGTGTGGAAACGCGTAGTTATCAATTTTTGTACAATGAAGGGGAAACGTACCACTTCATGAACACCGATGATTACACCCAAATTGCCTTGCAGAGGGATGCATTGGACGCCTACGATCTTTTGAAAGAAAGCGAAGTGGTGACCATTATTTTCAATGCCGAGGACAATATGCCGCTATCCGTAGAAATGCCTGCCAGTGTTGTTTTGGAAGTGACACATACAGAACCGGGCGTAAAAGGCAACACGGCCACGAACGCGACAAAACCTGCGACGGTTGAGACCGGTGCTAGTATCAACGTCCCACTGTTCATCAACGAAGGTGACAAGATTAAAATTGATACAGAGAAAGGCGCTTATTTGGAACGTGCTAAAGAGTAGCGTTAATGAAATTTCCTAAAACCTATACACTTAAGGAAATATCGGAGATCATTGATGCCGATTTCGTGGGGGATGAAAATTTTCCAGTTTTGGGCATGAATGAAATCCATGTGGTGGAAGAAGGCGACATTGTATTTGTGGACCATCCCAAATATTATGATAAGGCGCTACAATCCAAAGCTACCGTAGTGCTCATCAACAAAGAGGTCGAGTGTCCCGAGGGCAAAGCTTTGCTTGTTTCCGATGATCCTTTTCGGGATTTCAATAAACTGACAAAACATTTCAAACCTTTTGAAAGTGCGGCATCATCTATTGCTGATTCAGCTCAGATAGGGGAGGGAACAGTGATTCAACCCAACGTATTCATCGGCAATTATGTGAAAATCGGTAAAAACTGCGTGATTCATCCCAATGTGACCATTTATGACGGATGTATCCTTGGTGATAATGTGACCATCCACGCAGGAACCGTTTTGGGAGCAGATGCATTCTACTATAAAAACAGGCCCGAAGGCTTTGATAAATTGCTTTCTGGTGGAAACGTTGTAGTTGAAAACAATGTGGACATCGGTGCTGGATGCACCATTGACCGAGGCGTGACAGGTTCAACAACGATCAAAGAAGGGGCCAAATTGGACAATCAAATCCAAGTTGGTCATGATACCGTCATCGGTAAAAAATGTTTGATCGCATCCCACGTAGGGATTGCCGGTTGCTGCATCATTGAAGACGAGGTGACCCTTTGGGGACAAGTCGGAATCACAAGTGGGGCAACCATTGGCAAAAAAGCAGTGATTTTGGCACAATCAGGTATTTCCAAATCCCTTGAAGGAGGCAAAACCTATTTTGGCTACCCAGCTGAAGAAGCTAGGGAAAAACTGAAACAGATTGCATCCATCAAAAGGATTCCAGAAATCTTGCAAAAACTGAAAAAGATTTAGGAAATCAATAGAAAAAAACTTTAGTAAACCATATTTTTGTATTTCTACATTAAGTTAAATATATGAGCGTCTTAGTAAACAAGGATTCAAACATAATTGTACAAGGATTTACCGGTAGTGAAGGAACATTTCACGCCGAACAAATGATTGAATACGGAACCAACGTGGTTGGTGGCGTGACCCCCGGAAAAGGAGGTCAAGAACATTTGGGAAAACCAGTTTTCAATACAGTTGCAGAAGCTGTTAAAGAAGTTGGTGCCGACACCACGATTATTTTTGTTCCGCCCGCATTTGCTGCGGATGCCATTATGGAAGCTGCCGATGCAGGAATCAAGGTGATCATTACCATCACCGAAGGTATTCCGGTTGCGGATATGGTAAAAGCCAACGATTACATCAAGAATATGGACTGCACATTGATCGGTCCTAACTGCCCCGGTGTAATTACCCCAGGTGAAGCCAAAGTTGGTATTATGCCAGGATTTGTCTTCAAAAAAGGAAAAGTGGGCATCGTTTCCAAGTCGGGAACTTTGACTTACGAAGCTGCTGACCAAGTCGTTCGTCAAGGATTGGGCATCACAACGGCCATCGGTATTGGGGGTGATCCTATTATCGGAACCACTACAAAACAAGCCGTTGAGCTATTGATCAACGACCCAGAAACCGAATGCGTGGTAATGATCGGTGAAATCGGCGGTCAGTTGGAAGCCGAAGCCGCTAGATGGTACAAAGAAAGTGGAAGCAAAAAACCAGTTGTAGGTTTTATTGCTGGTGAAACTGCTCCTGCCGGACGTACGATGGGGCACGCAGGTGCCATTGTAGGTGGTAGCGACGATACAGCGCAAGCCAAGAAAAAGATTATGCGCGATTGCGGTATCCACGTGGTGGATTCACCCGCTGAGATTGGCGTAAAAGTGAAGGAAGTGGTTGGGTAACCGACCGTTAAAACCATACCAAATCCCGTTTTATGCGGGATTTTTTTTCGTCTAAACATAAAACAACAACTATATTTGACCTGTTGTCTATTTTGAATACAAAACTCGCGCTAGGTGTCAGTTCGAGTGATTTTGAGGAACGAAAAATCGTATCGAGAACTTTTTTTCTCGATATAAATTTCACTTCTAGAGTCGTGAAATCCACTCGAAATGACGAATTTTAGCAAAATGAACAACAACTATGTTTGGCTAACAACCATTCAAACACAATCATTGTATGAAATGAGCCATAACAATTTTCGACACTAATAAGAAGTGTTAATTGGCGAATTGCATCTGACAGTTAAAAACAAATAAATATCCACAGATGAAACTTTTGGAAGGGAAAAACGTAATCATAACAGGAGCCAGTAGGGGAATTGGCAAAGGAATTGCCGAAGTATTTGCAAAACACGGTGCCAATGTGGCATTTACCTACAGTTCCAGCGAAGCACCTGCCTTGGAATTGGAAAAGGAATTGACCGAAATGGGCGTAAAGGCCAAAGCCTATAAAAGTAATGCCGCAAGTTTTGAAGAATCAGAAGCCCTTGTGGCCAAGGTTTTGGAAGATTTTGACGGCAAAATCGATGTGCTGATCAATAACGCAGGTATCACCAAGGACAACCTATTGATGCGAATGGGAGAAGATGATTTTGACAAAGTCATCGAAATCAACCTAAAATCCGTTTTCAATATGACCAAAGCAGTGCAACGTACGATGTTGAAGCAGCGCAAAGGCTCCATTATCAATATGAGCAGTGTGGTTGGTGTAAAAGGCAACGCCGGACAGACGAACTACGCAGCTTCCAAAGCAGGGATGATTGGTTTTACCAAGTCCGTGGCCTTGGAATTGGGATCTAGGAACATCCGTTGCAACGCCATTGCCCCAGGTTTCATTGAAACCGAAATGACCGAAAAACTGGACGAAAAAACGGTTCAAGGTTGGAGAGAAGGTATTCCATTGAAACGCGGCGGAAGCCCCGAAGACGTGGCCAATGCCTGCGTATTTTTGGCATCGGACCTATCCGACTACGTCACAGGACAGGTATTGAATGTTGATGGTGGAATGTTAACCTAAATGAATGGAATTGAGCACGGTACTTCTTATTTTGTTAGCAGTTGCTGCCGCGCTTACCCTTGTCTATTTTCAATACTTCTATAAAAACCCTAAAAAGGGTTCACTTAAAATTATATTGGCCGCATTAAGGTTTGTTACCTTGTTTTGCGGCCTTTTGCTTTTGATAAACCCAAAGTTTATCAGCAAGGATTATTTTGTTGAAAAAGCAAACTTGATTTTGCTTGTGGACAATTCCACCTCGATGAAAGATGCTTCTTCCGAAACCGAGATTGCCCAAGCCATTGCACAAATCCGTCAGAATGATGCCATAAGTGAGCGTTTTACCATTCATCAATATGGGTTTGGAAACACCATTACTGCTACCGATACCATTCGATTTGATCAAGGAAATACCGATATTTCCAATGCACTTTCTACGTTGAATGATGTTTTTGTAAACGGAAACAATGCGATTGTCCTGTTTTCAGATGGGAATCAAACCCTGGGCAGGGATTTTGAGTATGTCACACTAAATGAAAATACTACGGTAAACCCAGTTGTGGTTGGCGATACCACACAATATGAAGATGTTTCCATTGGACTCATCAACGTCAACAAATTTGCCTTTTTACGGAACAGTTTTCCCATTGAGACCTCCATTCGGTATCAAGGTTCAAGACCTATCTCAAGCACGGTTACGATTTCCATCAACGGTAGCAGGGTGCATCAAGAAAAAATAAATCTAGATGGCACAAAGAACAGTCAAACCCTAAATACCTTGGTCGAGGCGCAAAGCGTGGGCATCAAAACCATCAAAATTGAGGTCGGCAAGCTGGAAAATGAACGAAATACAGCGAATAACGTCAAAGAAACGGCCATTGAAGTTATTGATGAAAAAACCAATGTGGCCATTGTCTCGGATATGCTGCATCCCGATATTGGGGCCTTAAAAAAGTCCATCGAATCGAACGAACAGCGCTCCGTTACCCTGCTAAAACCCAATATCAGTCAGTCAGAACTCCAAGAATCCGACCTTACAATACTGTATCAACCCAATCGAAATTTTCGGAGTGTTTATGAGTTTCTGGAAAATTCTGGTGCCAATTACTTCACCATCACAGGAAGCAAAACGGATTGGAACTACTTAAATAGGGCACAAGAGAGTTTTAAAGTTTCTGGAAGCAGACAACCAGAAGATATACTGCCTGTTTTAAACAACGCCTTTGGTTTATTCGGTCTTGGAGAATTTTCTGTGGATGGATTTCCGCCTTTGCAAGGAACACTGGGCGACATCCAACTGAATAAGGATAGTGAAATACTGATGTTCCAGCAGTTGCAGGGCATCAATTTGGACAAACCTTTGTTTGCCATTCTCACAGAGGCCAATCAAAAAGAGGCGGTGCTTTTTGGAGAAGATATATGGCGCTGGCGGGCACAGGTGTACCGAAACGACCAAAGTTTTCAAAAGTTTGATGATTTCATTGGAAATTTAATGGTGTATTTGGGCTCCGATAGACAGCGGAACCGATTGGAACTTGATTACGAGTTGGTTTTTGACAATGCCAGTATGGCCAAGATAAGAGCTTCTTATTTTGATGAAAGTTACCAGTTTGACCCGAATGCCAGTATTTCCATAAAAATAGAAGGCAAGGATACTGATTTTTCCAGAGTGTCCCCCGTACTTTTAAAAGGTTCGTTTTATGAAGTGGACCTAAGCGATTTGCAGGCTGGGGAATATAATTTTACCGTAACCGTTCAAGATGAAAACCTGAAAAGGTCTGGGACATTCCGGATTTTGGACTTCAATCCAGAAAAACAGTTGATTTCCGCCAATTACAAAAAAATGCAGCGATTGGCGCAGAAAAATGGAGGTCAAATCTACTACTTGGACGGTATTGAAACCCTTCAAAATGACTTGGCTACGGGCGAAGAATTTCTTCCTGTTCAAAAGAGCAGGGATAATATTGTATCTTTAATAGATTTCCGTATTTTGCTCGGACTCATCATTCTTTCGCTTGCAGCGGAATGGTTCATCAGAAAATATAATGGATTAATTTAAATCAAAATACAAATGGATAAATTACCAAAAATTGCTTTGCCTGCTTTAGCAGGAATTATTTTTCTCATCATTTTTGCATCAAGGTCAACCGTGACCATTGGCTCCGGTGAAGCTGGAGTTTTGTATAAATATTTTGGTGGTGGTGTGGTTACGGACGAACCGCCATTGGGAGAAGGTTTTCATTTGGTGGCGCCTTGGAACAAGGTCTACATTTATGAAGTTCGCCAACAGGAACGCTTGGAAAAAATGAACGTACTCTCATCCAACGGATTGGACATTAAATTGGAAGCGTCCGTTTGGTTTCAACCCGAATATAATGAGCTTGGAAAATTGCATCAGGAGAAAAGCGAACAGTATATCGAGCGTGTGCTGCTTCCGGCCATCCGCTCAGCCGCGCGTAGTGTAGTGGGCAGGTATACCCCGGAGCAATTGTACTCAAGCAAACGAGATGCCATCCAACAAGAAATTTTTGAGGAAACGGAAAAAATTGTGGCAGACCAATACATTCAATTAAATGAGGTGCTGGTACGAGATGTTACGTTGCCGCCCACAATTAAGGATGCCATTGAGCGTAAATTAAAGCAAGAGCAACAGTCGTTGGAGTACGAATTTAGATTGGTGACCGCTGAAAAAGAAGCAGAAAAAGTCCGTATTGAAGCCCAAGGTAAGGCAGATGCGAACCGAATTTTGAGTGCATCTTTAACGGATAAAATATTGCAGGACAAAGGTATAGATGCAACCTTGAAACTATCGGAATCACCAAATGCCAAAATTGTGGTCGTAGGGTCTGGTGAAAGTGGGTTGCCATTAATTTTGGGAAATAACTAAATTTCCCTTTTTTGATATAAAAATATATCCTACTTTTGAAGCATAATGAGAAACAAAAACACACATCATCATTTTTATACTTGCCCTCAAGCGAGATAGAAATGTATTGTTGTTTTTAAAAATATATTCTAACCCGTTTGAGAAATCAAACGGGTTTATTTTTTGTACCCCTTTGGTTTTTCAGACAAAACGATTGAAAAATGACAAAAATTAGAATTGCTGTTCAAAAAAGTGGCCGATTAAATGAGGATTCGCTCGCCATTTTAAAAGATTGCGGTATTTCCATCGACAATGGAAAAGACCAATTAAAAGCGACTTCCCGTAATTTTCCTTTAGAGGTGTTTTACCTCCGGAATGGTGACATCCCTCAATATTTGCGGGATGGGGTAGTGGACATTGCCATAATCGGAGAAAATGTTTTGATTGAAAAAGGAAAGGACATCTCTATTGCAGAACGTTTGAATTTCTCCAAATGCCGTGTATCCTTGGCCGTTCCGAAAAACGAGACCTACAATTCCATCAAGGACTTTGAAGGTAAAAAGATTGCCACTTCCTATCCGAATACCGTCAAGGAATATTTGGCATCCAAAGGAGTGACGGCCGATTTGCACATTATCAATGGTTCTGTGGAAATTGCCCCCAACATTGGCTTAGCTTACGGAATCTGTGATATTGTCTCCAGTGGCAGTACGCTTTTCAAAAATAATTTGAAGGAAGTGGAAGTGATGTTGAAAAGCGAGGCGGTTCTTGCCGTATCGCCAACCATTTCAGAGGAACGTAAAGAGCTGTTGAAGAAAATCCAGTTCAGGATCAAATCCGTGCTTCAAGCGCGTCAGAACAAATATGTGTTGATGAACGCTCCGAACGATAAATTGGACAAAATTATTTCTATTTTACCAGGGATGCGTAGCCCTACGGTCTTGCCCTTGGCGGAAGAGGGCTGGAGCTCGGTGCACACCGTAATCAACCGGGAAACGTTTTGGGAAGTGATCGATGAGCTGAAACAAGCAGGTGCAGAAGGAATTTTGGTGTGTCCTATCGAAAAAATGGTATTGTAAACAATGACAGATAAGGTTTTAATGAATAATTGTCCCCTTGAGGGGACCTTAGGGGTGTAAAATGAAGAAAATAGTCAAACCAAATAAAAGTGATTGGGACGAAATTTTAAAGCGTCCCACGCAGACCGTTTCCGATATTGAAGCGGTGGTCAACAGCATTTTCAAAGAGGTGAAAGCTGATGGTGATACGGTCATCAAAAAATATACGGCCCAGTTTGATAAAGTTGCTTTGGATTCCCTTTCAGTGACCGAAACTGAAATAGAAACAGCAAATGGAAACGTTTCAGATGCTTTGAAACAAGCCATTAATTTGGCTAAATCCAATATTGAAAAATTCCATTCAGCCCAAAAAACAACCAAAGTTGCAATCGAAACAATGCCCGGGGTGGATTGTTGGCAGGAAAAACGCCCTATTCAAAAAGTAGGGTTGTATATTCCGGGAGGAACAGCCCCTTTGTTCTCGACCATTTTAATGTTGGCCATTCCAGCCAAATTGGCGGGATGCAAGGAAATAGTTCTTTGCACTCCACCATATACCAATGGTGAAATCAATCCAGCGATTTTATACACGGCCCAATTGTGTGGTGTAACGCAAATTTTTAAAGTTGGAGGCATTCAGGCCATTGCAGGAATGACCTTTGGCACGGAAAGCATTCCAAAAGTCTATAAAATATTTGGTCCGGGGAACCAGTATGTGACCGTGGCAAAGCAATTGGCAACCAAATATGGGGTGGCAATCGATATGCCAGCTGGTCCCAGTGAATTATTGGTGGTCGCAGATGATTCTGCTAATCCCGCCTTTGTAGCCTCTGATTTATTGAGTCAAGCCGAGCACGGGGTCGATAGTCAAGTGATTTTGGTGTCGACATCAGAAAAACTGATTGGTGCAGTTGAGGAAGAAATCGAAAATCAAATAAAGGAATTGCCAAGAGCAGAAATCGCTCGCAAATCGATTGGCAACAGTAAATTGATTTTGGTAAAAAACGACGAAGAGGCTTTGGGTCTCATCAACGAATATGGTCCCGAGCACTACATTGTTTGCGTAGAAAACGAGAGTTACTATTTGGAAAATACGATGAACGCAGGTTCTGTTTTTATTGGAAATTACACCCCCGAAAGTGCCGGAGATTATGCTTCTGGCACCAATCACACTTTGCCTACCAACGGTTACGCCAAACAATACAGCGGTGTAAATCTGGATAGTTTTATGAAGAGTATGACCTTTCAAAAAATATCGGAAAAAGGCATACAAGGTATCGGAAGTGCCATAGAATTGATGGCCGAAGCGGAAGGATTGCAAGCGCATAAAAATGCGGTGACCCTTAGATTAAAAAGTTTAAAATAATGGAAGGGTTTGATTTAAATAAATTGGTCAGAGAATCGGTTCGTAAGCTACAACCATATTCTTCCGCACGTGATGAATATGTTTCCGATGGTTCTGAGATGCTATTCTTGGATGCCAACGAAAACCCTTTTGACAATGGCGTAAATCGTTACCCAGACCCTTATCAGCGAAGCCTTAAATCACTCTTGGCCGAGCAAAAAGGTTTGTCGGAAAGGCAAATTCTGCTTGGAAACGGTAGCGACGAAGTCTTGGATTTGATTTTTAGGGCGTTCTGTGAGCCCAATCAGGATAATATCATCAGTCTGCCCCCCACGTACGGGATGTATAAAGTACTTGCGGGAATAAATGCCGTAGAGAACAGAGAAGTGTTGCTGACAACTGATTTCGAACCCAATGTAGATGAAATCCAGAATGTGGTTGATGCCAATTCCAAGTTACTTTTCATTTGTTCGCCCAATAATCCAACCGGTAATGCTTTCAAAAAAGAAGGGATTCAGAAACTATTGGAATCCTTCAGTGGATTGGTGGTCATCGACGAGGCTTACATCGATTTTTCAAAAGATGAAAGTTGGTTATCTGCACTTAAAACCTATCCGAATCTGATTGTGACCCAGACCTTGTCAAAAGCCTACGGGCTGGCGGGCATCCGACTGGGGATATGCTATGCATCGGAAGAGATTATTGGTGTGTTGAACAAAATCAAACCGCCTTACAACGTCAACCAATTGACGCAGCAACAGGCCTTGCAACGTGTTTTGAACCAAGATTTGGTCAAGCAAGAGGTTCAGCAGATATTGGATGAAAGGGAAGAATTGATTAAAGCATTGAACGGTTTGGAATTTGTAAAGGAATTATATCCAACCGACGCCAATTTTGTATTGGCCAAAGTGGATGATGCCAACAAACGTTACCAACAATTGTTGGAAAAACAGGTTGTGGTACGCAACCGAAGTACCCAACCGCTCTGCGAAAACACACTGCGCTTTACGGTAGGCACACCAGAAGAGAACAAAAAACTGATTGCTATTTTAAAAGAATTGAACTGATGGGCAGAAAAGTACTATTCATTGATCGTGATGGAACCATTATCAAGGAAACTGTTGATGAGCAGATAGATGCCTTCGAAAAAATGATTTTTTATCCCAAAGCGTTTACCTATTTGGGTAAAATTGCCAAGGAACTGGATTACGAATTGGTAATGATCACCAATCAAGATGGGCTGGGTACCGATATTTTCCCTGAACACACCTTTTGGCCGGTGCACAATTTTATCGTCAAAGCCTTTGAAAATGAAGGGGTCGTATTTGATAATGTATTTATTGACAGAACTTTCCCAAAGGACAATGCGGACACCCGTAAACCTGGAACGGGAATGTTGACCTCCTATTTTTCCGAGGAGTACGATTTGGAGAATTCATTTGTCATCGGTGATCGTTTGACCGATGTGGAGTTGGCCAAAAACTTGGGCGCCAAAGGAATTTTTATTAATGATGAAACCCATTTGGGCACTGGAGAAATCACGGTGAAGCGCGAAGAACTGGATAACTACATCGCTTTGGAAACCAATGATTGGGAAAAAATATACGAGTTTTTAAAATTGGAAAACCGGGTGGCGGAAATATCCCGAAAAACCAATGAAACTGACATATACATCAAAATCAACTTGGATGGAACTGGAAAAAGTGACATCAATACCGGTTTGGCATTTTTTGACCATATGTTGGACCAATTGGCGCGTCACGGACAAATGGATTTGGAAATAAAAGTGGATGGTGATTTGGAAGTGGACGAACATCACACTATTGAAGACACCGCCATAGCGCTGGGCGAATTGTTTTCCAAAGCCTTGGGCAACAAACTGGGCATTGAACGCTATGGTTTTGCCTTGCCAATGGATGACTGCCTTGCCCAAGTAGCCATTGATTTTGGTGGACGCAATTGGCTGGTTTGGGACACTGAATTCAAGCGGGAAAAAGTGGGGGATATGCCCACCGAAATGTTTATGCACTTTTTCAAATCGTTCACCGATGGAGCCAAGGCCAATTTGAACATTAAAGCAGAAGGCACCAACGAACACCATAAAATCGAGGCTATTTTCAAAGCTTTTGCCAAGTCCATAAAAATGGCGGTAAAGCGCGATGCGGAGAAAATGGTTTTACCTTCAACTAAAGGAATGCTGTAGATGAAAATTGTTATAATTGATTACGGTGCCGGAAATATCCAAAGCATTATGTTTGCCATAAAGCGGCTAGGTTACGAAGCGGTTTTAAGCCACGATGCGGATGAAATCCGAAATGCCGATAAAGTCATTTTTCCAGGAGTGGGAGAGGCCAGTTCAGCTATGGCAAAATTAAAGGCAACTGGATTGGACAAGGTGATTCCAACGCTGAAACAGCCGGTTTTGGGCATCTGTTTGGGTATGCAGTTGATGTGCCATTCATCCGAAGAAGGAAATACCGAAGGTTTGGGCATCTTTGATTTGGATGTGGTCAAATTCTCCAACAAAGTGAAGGTGCCACAAATTGGCTGGAACCAAATTTCAGACTTAAAAAGCAAATTGTTCACCGATATTCCCGAGAAATCCTATATCTATTTGGTGCATAGCTTTTATGCCCCGATTGGTTCGGAAACCATTGCCGCTTCTGAATATGATGTGGAATATAGTGCTGCTTTGCAGAAAGCTAATTTTTACGGTGTACAGTTCCACCCCGAAAAAAGTAGCGATGTAGGCAGTCAAATCCTTCAAAATTTTCTAAATATTGCAGTATGAGAATCATTCCAGCCATAGACATTATTGACGGAAAATGTGTGCGACTTTCCAAGGGCGATTATAGCACCAAAAAAATATACAACGAAAATCCGTTGGAGGTCGCGAAAGAGTTCGAGGCGCACGGTATTCAACATTTACATTTGGTGGATTTGGACGGCGCAAAGTCCAAGCATATTGTCAACTACAAAGTCTTGGAGACCATTGCCTTAAAAACCAATTTACAAATTGACTTTGGGGGTGGACTAAAATCCGGAGATGATTTACATATTGCATTTCAGAGCGGTGCGCACCAAATTACCGGTGGAAGCATTGCGGTGAAGGACAGGGAAACCTTTTTGAGCTGGTTATCGACCTATGGCGCCAGAAAAATCATTCTGGGAGCCGATGCCAAAGATGAAAAAGTAGCGGTATCCGGCTGGCAGGAAGAATCTGATTTGGAGCTAATTCCCTTTGTTCAAGAATACCAATCCGAAGGAATTGAATATGTTATCTGTACCGATATCAGCAAGGATGGCATGCTACAAGGTCCTGCCTTCCAGTTGTACAAAAAAATGCTGTCAAAAACCAAAAAAGGCTTACATTTAATTGCCAGTGGTGGAATCTCCACCTTTGACGAACTCCCCAAACTTGCAGAGATTGGCTGTGAAGGCACAATCATTGGCAAAGCCATTTATGAAGGCAAGATCAGTTTAAAGCAATTGGAACATTATATTCTTGAAAATGGATAAGGAAAAAGAACTCCAGGAAGAATTGGTTTGGAACGCGGGCTACCGTATGAACGAGAGCCTTCGTATGATCAAAATTTGTTTGGATCAGTTGTCGGAAGAGCAGGTATGGGAAAAGCCCAATGAATCCAGCAACAGCATTGCCAACCTCATTCTGCATTTATGTGGAAACATTACCCAATATGGGATTGCTTCCATTCAAAATTTAGAAGATGAACGGATAAGGGACGAAGAATTCTCAACGGATTCAGGTTATACCAAAACGGAACTCATTAAAAAATTGGAGGACACTATCTCCGATGCCAAAAGGGCGTTCTACGATGCTCCGCTCACTGAATTATTGCGTAAACGAAACGTACAAGGATTTAATTTTTCCGGTGTGGGCAACATTATCCATGTCACGGAGCACCTATCCTATCACACGGGTCAAATAGCACTTTGGACCAAAATTTTGCAGAACCGGGATTTGGGCTTTTATGGAGGTGTCAACCTGAATGCCAAGAACGAAAGCTAGCGCTGTAAATAAAGCCTATGAACTGGATATTATTGATAATTGCCGGCTTTTTTGAAGTTGCCTTTGCAGCATGTTTAGGAAAGGCGAAAGAAACAACGGGCACGGAAATGATGTATTGGTACATAGGGTTTGTGGTCTGCTTAGCCATAAGTATGATTTTGCTGGTTAAAGCCACACAGGAATTGCCAATAGGTACCGCATATGCTGTATGGACCGGAATCGGTGCCGTGGGGACCGTACTGTTTGGTATCTTTGTTTTTAAAGAGCCCGCAACATTTTGGAGACTATTTTTTATAACCACCTTGATTGCTTCAATTATTGGTTTAAAAGTAGTATCGCATTAGTGCAATCAAAGAAAAATAAATGCTTACAAAAAGAATCATACCCTGTCTCGATATCAAAAACGGTAGAACCGTAAAAGGAATCAACTTTGTGGACCTTCGCGATGCAGGTGACCCTGTGGAACTGGCGTCCATTTATGCCAAAGAAGGTGCCGATGAATTGGTTTTTTTGGACATTTCAGCGACCGAAGAAAAACGTAAGACTTTGGCGGAATTGGTCTATCACGTAGCGGAGACCATCAACATACCCTTTACCGTGGGCGGCGGGATTTCTTCCGTGGAAGATGTGGATATTCTCTTAAAAAATGGAGCTGACAAGGTTTCTATCAACTCATCTGCGGTTAAAAGACCGGAATTGATCAATGAACTGGTCGCCAAGTTCGGTTCTCAATGTATCGTTGTTGCCATTGATGCCAAGCAAATAGACGGACAATGGAAAGTCCATTTGGTGGGAGGGAAGGTTCCCACGGAAATTGACCTTTTTGATTGGGCGAAAGAAGTGGAAGAACGTGGTGCAGGGGAGATTTTGTTCACTTCGATGGACCACGATGGTACCAAAAGAGGCTTTGCCAACCAAGCTTTGGCAGCGTTGTCAGACCTAGTGAACATTCCAGTGATTGCATCAGGTGGTGCGGGAAACATATCACATTTTACGGATACTTTTAAAGATGGCAAAGCGGATGCTGCCTTGGCTGCAAGCGTTTTTCATTTTAAGGAAATCGAAATCAATACACTCAAAAAAGAATTAAGGGAAGAAGGAATTCCTGTAAGGATATAATAATGCAAATAGACTTCAATAAAAATTCAGACGGACTTGTACCAGCCATCATTCAGGATGCAAACACCAAAAATGTGTTGATGCTGGGCTATATGAACCAAGAGGCGTTTGAAAAAACCAAGGAAACCCAAAAAGTCACATTTTTCAGCCGTTCCAAACAGCGTTTATGGACCAAAGGCGAAGAAAGCGGGAACTTTTTGAACCTTGTGGATATGAAAGTGGATTGTGATAAGGATACGCTTTTGGTTAGAGTGAATCCCGTTGGGCCTACCTGCCACACAGGAACAGACACCTGCTGGGCCGAAGAAAATGTTCAAGGGTATGGTTTCTTGTCAAAACTTGAAAACATCATCGAATCCAGAAAAAAGGACCAAGAGAATCCGGATAGCTATGTGGCCTCCTTGTTCCGAAAAGGCATCAACAAGATTGCCCAAAAAGTTGGGGAAGAGGCTGTGGAAACCGTGATAGAGGCCAAAGACGACAACGAGGAACTTTTCTTGAATGAAAGCGCCGACCTGCTATTTCACTATTTGATTCTGTTGCAAGCCAAAGGCTATTCCCTGGACGATATTGCCCAAGTACTGGAAAAGCGTCATTAAACAAATCCGTTAAGTTTTTTCTAAACGTTTAGTCGTTACAGCGAAATACCGTAAATTTATGTAATGGCTATGAACACAAGAAAAGGGTTTCGTTTTACCAATTACGAAGCGCCGGACCAAACTCCGTTCGAAAAACTTTTTGAGATTTTTCAAGAACTCGTTACCCACACTTCGGGTGATGTGGAGGAGGCTCTGGATTGGCTCCGTGAATTGGACAAGGAATACGAACTTACCGACGACGATTACACCATCGATGATTTTATAGAAGACCTTAAGGCCAAGGGATACATCCGTGAGGAATTTGATATGGATAATCCACAGGGCGGCGAAGGCGAACAAGGGGATGAAACCGGCAAAGGCGGAAGCCTGTCCGTTACCGCCAAGTTGGAGCGCATGCTCCGACAACGCGCCTTGGACCAAATCTTTGGAAAAATCAAGCGAAGTGGTTCCGGAAACCACAAAACAGGAAAATCCGGGAAAGGCGATGAGCATACAGGCGAGTTCCGGGAATACCGTTTTGGGGATTCGTTGGAGCGTATCAGTATGACGGAAAGTCTCAAGAACGCCCAAGTAAACCACGGATTGGATAATTTTTCCTTGAGTGAAGAAGATTTGGTCGTGGAGGACACGATGCACAAAGCCCAGATGAGTACCGTGCTGATGATTGACATCAGCCATAGTATGATTTTGTACGGCGAGGACAGAATCACACCCGCAAAAAAAGTGGCAATGGCCCTTGCTGAACTGATCACGACCCGTTATCCAAAGGATACATTGGATATTTTGGTGTTCGGAAATGATGCTTGGCCCATTCCCATCAAGGATTTGCCTTATTTAAGAGTAGGGCCGTACCACACCAATACCGTGGCGGGATTGCAACTTGCGATGGATATGCTCCGTAGAAAACGGAACACCAATAAGCAGATTTTTATGATTACCGACGGAAAACCATCGTGTTTGCGACTTCCGAACGGAGATTATTACAAAAACAGCGTAGGGTTGGACGAATATATCGTTGAAAAATGCTATGCCATGGCCCAACAGGCCCGGAAACTTCATATCCCCATAACCACTTTTATGATTGCAGAAGACCCTTATTTGATGCAGTTTGTGCGTGAATTTACCAAAGCGAACAAGGGGAAAGCCTTTTATACAGGACTAAAGGGTTTGGGCGAAATGATTTTTGAAGATTACGAACAAAATAGAAAAAGAAGAATTAAAGGATAACACAACATATGAATTTGGATTATACCAATATTACAACGCTAGGTGAATTAAAGTCAGCGGGATATACGAGCAGAAGCATCAAGGACGAACTTCGGGAAAACCTTTTGGAGAAAATATCCAAAGGTGAACAAGTGTTCGAAGGTGTTTGGGGCTATGAAAACTCCGTAATTCCAGAATTGGAGAGAGCGATTCTATCCCGTCACAATATTAATTTATTGGGCTTGCGCGGGCAGGCAAAGACCCGTTTGGCCCGTTTGATGGTGCAACTGTTGGACGAATGGATGCCCATTGTGGAGGGCTCTGAAATCCACGATGACCCATTGGCGCCCATTTCTAGATATGCCACGGAGCTCATCAAAGAAAAAGGTGATGATACTCCCATCAGTTGGGTGCATAGGAATGAACGTTTCTACGAAAAATTGGCCACACCCGATGTTACCGTAGCGGATTTGATTGGGGATGTAGACCCGATAAAGGCGGCCAATCTAAAATTGTCCTACGCGGATGATCGTGTGATTCATTTTGGGATGATACCGAGGGCCAACCGTTGTATTTTTGTGATTAACGAACTTCCCGATCTTCAAGCAAGGATTCAAGTAGCATTATTTAACATACTACAAGAAGGGGATATACAGATTCGAGGATTCAAACTGCGCTTGCATTTGGACATTCAGTTTGTGTTCACTGCCAATCCTGAGGATTACACCAACAGGGGAAGCATTGTCACTCCTTTGAAGGATAGAATTGGTTCTCAAATTTTGACCCATTATCCAGAGAGTATCGAGATTGCGAAGAAAATAACAAAGCAGGAGGCGAAGCTGGATAAACGTCAGTCCGATTTTGTGCATGTGCCCGAAATTGCGATGGATTTATTGGAGCAAATCAGTTTCGAGGCCAGAAAGAGTGAATATGTGGATGCCAAAAGTGGGGTAAGTGCCCGTATGAGCATCACGGCCTTTGAAAATCTTTTAAGTACAGCCGAGCGCAGGGCCATTGTTGCCGGTGATAAAAAAACCACGGTTCGTCTGAGTGATTTTATGGGCGTTGTGCCCTCCATCACTGGAAAAATAGAACTTGTTTACGAAGGAGAGCAGGAGGGAGCAGGCTCCGTAGCCGAGAATTTGATTGAAGATGCTACGAAAACCCTATTCCCGAGCTATTTTCCTAAAATTGAAAAGCTTCAGCGAAAAGAGGAAGAAAATGAATATGACGAACTGGTAACTTGGTTTTTTGAAGGTGAAGGTTTTGATTTATTGGATGACGAAAAAGAAGCCGATTACAAATCCAAATTGGATTCCATTGGCCCGCTGAACAACCTAATGAAAGAATATCAGCCTGAAGTTTCAAAAGAAGATGCCTATTTCCTAAAGGAATTGGTACTTTGGGGATTGGTGGCCCATAAAAAACTGAGCAAACACCGCTTTCAGCAAGGGTATCAGTTTAAAGACCTCTACGGAAGTTACATCCGAGGGCTCTAAACTACTATTGCCAAATATTTAGGTTGTCGTTGTAGTTTTCAAAGTTGTAGCTGCCAACATAGCGTTTTCTCAACCAAAATGAGTAAAGCGTTAAAATCGGCAGAATACTGTAAAGCACTACAGAAAGAGTTGCCATGGGTTTAAATGTGGCGGGTATAACATGTTCACCATACGTTTTGATGGAATTCAGAACCGTAATACTGTCATATACCTTAAAAACGTACACAATCATGATGGCATAGAGCACATACTCAATATTTCGCATTTTAGGGTCAGGCAACTCATCCTCGGTAATTTTAAACCAAATAACGTACAGGTAAAGAAAATGTACAGAAGTGAGTATGGGAAAAATATAGTTGTCGGCTTTTAAAAAGTAGAATTGATTGGTATAAACACCGTAAAAACTCAATACGATCAAGGTGAATAGTACAACCGCACTAGCCAGTATATTTCTTTTCCAGGTAATGATTTTTGAAAGCGTATTCATCTTAAGCTTTGGATTTGGGACTTAAACAGCATAAAGAACGGGTATTTAAATCGAGTATTTCAAAGAAATCGATGACCCGCAAACAATGTTGGATAACCTTAAAAATCCGACATGAAAGTCCTGAAAATTGATATGTAAACAATGTGACTACTGCTACTCAAAAAGGTCCGAGGACAAATAACGGTCCCCGCGGTCGCAAACAATGGATACAATGGTACCACTTTCCAAGGTTTCGGCCAAGCGCAGGGCAACGGTAGCGGCTCCGCCACTGCTCATGCCAGAGAATATGCCCTCTTCCTTGGCCAATCGCTTTGCCATTTCGGTGGCTTCTTGTTCGCTGACCTCCATCACGGTATCTACTTTGTCTGGATTGAATATTTTGGGTAGATACTCCTTGGGCCATTTACGGATGCCCGGAATTTTGGCATCGTCAGTAGGTTGCACGCCCACAATCTGGATGTTGGGATTTTGTTCCTTCAAGTAAGTGGAAGTTCCCATAATGGTGCCGGTAGTCCCCATACTGGACACAAAATGGGTAATCTCGCCATTGGTGTCCCGCCAAATCTCCGGCCCAGTGGTTTTATAATGAGCCTTCCAATTGTCATCGTTGGAAAATTGGTTCAACATTTGAAAACCTTCTTCTTTGACTTTGGCTTCGGCATAATCGCGAGCCCCTTCAATGCCTACATCGGCAGGGGTCAAAGTGACTTTTGCTCCATAAGCTTTCATGGTCTGTACCCGTTCTTTGGTAGAGTTTTCGGGCATTACCAGTTCAATATCAAGCCCAAACAGACCAGCGATCATGGCCAGGCCAATGCCCGTATTGCCGCTTGTGGCTTCGATTAATTTGGTTTCCTTGGTAAAATCGCCACGTTCCAAACCACTTTTGATCATATTGTAAGCAGGTCGGTCCTTTACGCTTCCGCCAGGGTTGTTCCCTTCGAGCTTAAATAGGATTGTAACGTTTGGATTGGTATTCAGTACTTTGGATTCCACCATTGGGGTGTTTCCGATAAGGTCGAGTATGCTGTTAGACATTTGGGGCTGTCTTTATTTTAATTTCTGGTTTGTGATAAACGGTCGAGTTAGGGGGTACGGATTCTGTGATCCAAGCATTGCCGCCGATAACGGAATTGGCTCCAACCACGGTTTCCCCTCCCAAAATAGTGGCGTTGGCGTAAATGGTCACATTGTTTTCTATAGTCGGATGACGCTTGGTCTTTTCCAAATTCTTGGCCACATAGAGTGCTCCCAAGGTTACTCCTTGGTAAATTTTTACATTGTCATGAATAATGGCTGTTTCCCCGATTACGACACCTGTTGCGTGGTCAATAAAAAAGGATTTGCCGATTTTAGCTCCGGGATTAATATCCACACCAGTTTGCCTGTGCGCATATTCCGTCATCATCCGTGGAATCAAGGGCACGCCCTCTTCATAAAGTTCGTGCGCCAACCTATAAATGGCAATGGCATAAAAACCGGGATAGGCCATGTATATTTCCTGAAGGGAGAGGGAAGCAGGGTCGCAATTCAATATGGCCTCTGCATCCAAATTCAAATTTTCAAGAATTTGTGGAAGATGGGAAACATAATTGTTCCACAGTTCTTCATTAGGTTTTTCCAAATCCCAACAGGCCATGTCCATAAGTTGGTTGAATTTATTCTCCAACAGCTCCAAATTGACGGCAACAGGTGTGTTGGCATCAAATAAGGTGTAAAAAAGCGTGTCGGTGAAATCTTCGGTTTCCTGCTTTAACCTATAATCCAGGTAAGGCAGTTTTTTATGTCTGTTGAGTTCGGCGATGATTTTATCCTTGTCCATACTGCTCTATATTGTCTTAAAATTAGACAAATCCTAACGCTACGAAGATATAAAAGGCTAACTTTAGTTTAAAAATAACATATTATCGGTATATGGCTTCCAATATTACAATATCCCAAGGTGTTTTTGATTTTCTGAATGATCTTAAAAAGAACAACGACCGAGAGTGGTTTGAAGCACATAAAACTGATTTCAAAAAACATAAGTCCGAGGTAAAGTCATTTCTAGAAGCTGCAAAGGCAAACTTAAGCCAACACGATGATATTGAAAAAATGAAGCTGTTCCGGATTTACAGGGATGTGCGGTTCTCCAAGGACAAAACACCTTACAAAAGTCACTTTGCGGGTTCTTTTTCCCGATTGGGGGCACATTTACGGGGTGGTTACTATATTCACATAAAACCAGGGGAGTCCTTTTTGGCCACGGGATTCTGGGACCCGAACAAGGAAGACCTGTTTCGTATTCGAAAAGAACTGGAAATGGATGCGGAGGAGTTCCGTAAAGTCATCAACCAAAAAGCATTGAAAGAAATTTGGGGTGAATTGCGTGGCGATGAGTTAAAAACGGCTCCAAAAGGATTCGATAAAGCGCATCCGGACATTGACCTGATCCGAAAAAAACAATTTATTTTCATCCGCAACCTATCGGACCAAGAAGTGCTCTCGCCATCATTTTTGGATGAAGTGGACAAGTCCTTTAAGGCCATTCGCCCTTATTTTGATTTGATGAGCGATATCCTCACCACCAACCTTAACGGGGAATCAATTCTGGAATAGCGCCTCTTCTTCCTCCAAAAGTTGAATTTGGTCTTTGAGGCGTTCCACCACCATATTCATCATCCGTTTGTTCAGGGCGGAAGAATTGGTAATGTAATTGCGGTATTCCTCCACGGTAAACTGACCAATGATCATTCCCTTTAAAGAATTCCTGAATTTGATGTCCTTTTGAATGGCCCTTTCGATGTACTGCATCTTTTTTTCCAAAGAAAGGTCGTAGAAAACACCCTTATGCTTGTTCGCATAATTCTTGAATGCCTCTACCAACAAATCATTTTGGAGTTTGATCACAGGACGAAGGGTCTTGTTCTGAAAATGCTCATCAAAACCCATTTGGCTGTTAAAATGTGATGCTGAAATTGTGGGACGAATGTCCAATCTGCGGTCGGATTGTGAATCCATGGCTGTGATTTTTAATAAAATTACAGAATGATGAATCGCACACTTTTAAATATGGCAATAGTTGTCAACGATGTTATGAACAACTTCGGACCTGAAAAATAAAGGCACCCTAAATCAATTTTGAAATCCAGTAAACGATAAGGCACAATAAACAGATTGAAAATTCAATCAGCACCCAAAATCTAAATAGTTTAGGTAATCTAGAAGGTCTGTGAAAATGTTTCATGACTAAATATAACGAAAAAACAGATAAAATGTATTAAATCGTTTACGGACCAAAAGCCTTATTTTTATCTCAAATTGAATTCAAAATGAAATTCGGAAAAGTAGACCATCCAGAAAACATAGATTTTACCATACCACCTAATCACCCTGAAACGCCAGTGGTTCTCCAAAAGAACAAAACCGGTGCGGATACCAAGTTTTTTGTGGGATGTGCCAAATGGAACCGTCAAGATCTTAAGAATTTCTACCCCAGGGGCACAAAGGCTTAATTGTATGTTGGTAAACTTCTATATATCTTCCCAACAAATTTTTTATTTATCGTCGTCTTGAAGCGAACAATAAAACAAAAAATCATGCTTGGAATCTACATTAGAAAATCAGTTGACCACGACAAACAGAAGTCCCTCAGGGAGCAGGAACTCCTTGGAATAGAACTTGCTGAAAGGCTTGGTTCAAGCTACGAAATCTACAATGAGGGGATAGTATCAGGAGCCGATATTTCGGCGGAAAGGCCCAAGTTCAAGGAAATGATCTCCGACATCGAAAAGGGCAAGCTCACAGGAATATTCATTTGGGAAACCTCTAGGGCAGCAAGGAATACCAAAAGTTGGCTGAAATTTGCAGACCTACTGAAGGACAATAAGGTAATTCTCTACGACAATGGAGCTGCAATTGACCTTTCCGACCCACAACAGTACATGTTCTACACCCAAAAGGCATCCTATGACGAATACTATTCTAAGGTGACTTCTGAGAAAATCAAATCTGTACTCAGAAGGAATGCAAAGAACGGAATGGTTCAGGGGCGACCACCAATAGGATATAGAAAAGGGGAGAACGGCAAGGTCGAGATCGATCCAGAGCAGTCAAAGCTCATCAAAAGGATCTATAAGGATTCGTTGAACGGGAAGGGAACCAAAGTAATTGCCAACGAGCTTTCCGAAGAAGGCATCCCCACCCAGAGAAACAAAAAGTTCTGGGCCTCCAACACTGTATTGGACATCATCAAGAACCCATACTATAAAGGTGTAAGGGTTCAGGGTGGGGTGGAGTACGAGGTACCCGCAATGTTCGATGAGACTTATTGGCAGAAGGTAAACGACAACCTTAAGAAGAACAGGATTTTTTCTGGCAGGGGCGTTGACCACAAGTATTTACTCAACAAAGGAATGATCGTTTGCGGTGTATGCGGCAAGAACTATTTTGGAAGGAAGAACAGCAACACCAAATGGGCCTACTATCTATGTGCCAGCAGAAAATCAAGGTTGGAGGACTGCCGAAACAGGGCCTTGAACCTAGAGGTGTTCGAGAACTTTGTCTGGGACAATTTCTTCAGGAACGGCGAAATGTACCAAAGGGTAAAGGAAGCATTTAAGAAGGGCGGCAGCGAAGAAAGATCAAAAGCAAATGCCCTAAAGCTTAAAGAGAACCAAAAATCCATCAAAAACATCAAGAAGAAGATCGCCAGCAACTACCAGAACCTCATTGAGGAGCTAGTGGACAAGGAAAACTATATCTCGACAAAGAACAGCTTGGAAACCAAGCTACAGATGGAAATGGAGCTACAGGAGGCCCTTGAAAAGGAACAGCAATTGCTGAATGACGAAAAACGCTTTCTCACCGAGATCAAGAAGGACATCCCTATGCCAAAGGTATGGATGGGCGACAGCAATGACCAGTATTATAGACAGTACAATGAAAGGCTTTGGAGGGACAGTCTGGCAAATGCCGAGTTGAAGAGCAACAAACAGATAATCGACAGCTCGATCCCATTTTCAGAGAAGAAGGAGATCATCGGCAAGTACATCAAACAGATAAAGGTGACATTCGACCACGCCAGAAAGTTCTTTTTAATAGAGGTGGCCTTCAACATACCCATACCCAATGAGACCTATATCATCAACGACCTACAGGACTTTGCGGGAAACACGGTGACAAAGACCATATTCCCGATAAAGGAAATGATCGATTACAGCCCATATCCATCGGGACAGAACATATTGAAGAAGTACCACAAGTTCAGAAAGAAGTTCGAGGCGGTCACTGGTGGGCCAAAGATCCATCATGATGTTTTCACTGGCAGATCACTTGGAACATAAATTGTTTTTCAGCATCTTAGTCCTAAATAAGTTAAATTTTAAGGGAATGGCATTTAATTGGACATGTCCGTATTGCGCAAGCAAGACAACAATAAACCGTGACAATCATCGTGAGGGTTATGAGATAATGCAAATAGAGAATCCAAGCGGTCACAAAAGATTGGATTTTCAATGGATTGTCTGCCCAAATGAAGACTGCAAGAAAATAACACTTACCGCCAAGCTCTACAATACAGAACATGACCATATTTCACATATTTGGCTAAAATTGTCCTTAGTAAATCAATGGAACCTTTTGCCCAATTCCTTTGCTAAATCCTATCCTGAATACATACCTAAGCCCCTAACAGATGACTATGAAGAGGCGTGTGCCATCCTTGAACTAAGCCCAAAGGCTTCGGCGACATTATCCAGAAGGTGCTTGCAAGGGATTATACGTGACTTCTGGGGAATCAGTAAAAACAGGTTGATCGATGAAATAAATGCGCTGGAAGAAAAAATAGACCCCTTGACATGGAAATCCATAGATGCGGTAAGGAAGGTCGGCAATATCGGCGCACACATGGAGAAGGACATCAACCTAATAATAGAAGTAGACCCCAAAGAAGCAAAACTCTTGATAGGACTGATAGAAATGCTATTTGAGGAATGGTACATACACCGACATGAAAGGGAACTGAAGCTGAATGCCATCACCGCCATGGCAGATGAAAAGGACAACCAGAAAAAGGGAAATAATAGAGATCAAGCCACATGAAAAACTGATAAGCGGGCGGCAAAACCTTAAAAGCTTTTCAATGACAACCCCTAACCATAAGTGAAGAGACACTACACTAGGATAATATTTGAATACAATGGAAAGTACTACAAGTACATGAACTTCTCCATAAGCAATACAGAGGGGGACAATTCCTTCTATTTCCATTTTTACAGCGATGCAGAAGAACCCGTCCGAATCCCAAATACCCCGTTACAGGAGAGGGGGGACGGCAAAATAGACTTCAACGACTATCAGATTTCGGAATTCAAACGTGACCATCTATCACACCACCACAGCGGGGCCATACACTCCAAGGACAAGAAGGGCAATAAACTGACCGATGGAAATAAAGGGATCAATTTCGATGACATAGAGGTTTCAAGGCTGGTAATGGTATGCGCACCAGTTCAGATCGACAAACTCCCCATCCATAAAAAACTTGATAATACCAAAGACATAATAATACACCTTAAGGACGACATCCAAGCATTCACCCTCCACTATGACGTATACAGGAAATCAAAGATCAAAGAGATGGACATTTCCAACCCAAACCTATTATTTGGAGGTTATATAATGGTGGCAATGGAGAACAAGGACTTTGGACTCAGGATCTATGCCCAGAGAGTAGGGGGAAAACCATTCTGGCCCCCGTTCAACTTGATCCTCAATATTATAGGGGAATAGCAATCAATACTTTAATGCAAAGTTTGTGGGGGATTTGATAAAGGTAGAGGCCCCATCCCGATCTCCCTAACGCACACACGGGGAAAATTCATTATATTGCCAGTGTCATCGTTTGAAAACTGGTAATTTACAATTTGATGACTGCCCTCTAGGTCAAACTTAGGGGGCTTTTTTATGATCCTCAGCCAAATCAGGTTTTTGTTACATTATCCTCATCCCGAATCAATAAAACCACGGGGATTTTACCATACCCTGTCAATGAAACAGCCATTTCTTTGAGGATCTTTCAATAATCCCTAATAGGAAAACAAAAATGTTCACTTATAACCTTAATGAACATTATGAGTGTTTGTAAGGGGTACAATCGTGCAGTTCATCGAATATGTTCAGTTTTACTTGTTTAGTTATGTAAATGAACATTATATTTGTGGTATCAAAATCAGTAATCATGTACACAGTAGAAACAATCAAATACGGAAGAACGGGAACAGGAGCTTATGATACCCCTGACCAAACTATTGGGGTAAACAGTTTCGATACCAAGAAGGATGCCCAAAAGTTTCTTAGGGATTCTTTGAAGAATGGTTATCAAAAGTTTTACGGCAACTATGTGAACTATGATATGGGGACTGAATTGCATACGAATTTTTAAACATTGATTTGGGGGTTTGGACAACCAAGGCCGACCCCCTATAAAAAACTACAACTATGACAGCCGAAAAACTAAGAAGTATCATCGAAGCAGAAAAGGAAAGAGTTGGGGAATATGTCTACTCCGACAAAAGAAGAACAGCAGAAGAAATGCTTAGGATGCTAGGCGAGAAAGTTTAACCTCCACCCCTTACAACGTGGCAAGGGGCTTATATTTGTTGATATGACAGGAAGCACATACATAGAATTCGATAAGGCCACGGCCACCGCAAAGAAACTAATCAGGTCGGGTGAAAGCCCAAACTTCGGGCTATTGGTAATATGTGGCATCAATCTGGGACTACGGATCGATGATTTGCTCAACCTCACATTTGACCAACTCAAAAGGGATGAGTTCACCATTGTTGAGGGTAAGACCAAAAAGCAGCGTACACTTCAAGTGAACGACAACATCAAAGAGGCTCTGCGGTACTTTGTGGACAATCTGACCTATGACAAAGGAGGCCATCCGTTCACATCACAGAAAGGCTCTGTGTACTCCGTGCAGCATGTAAATAGGTTGATGAAGCAGCACTTCCCAACACCCAAGAACGTATCCAGTCATTCCTTAAGGAAATCGTTTGGTCGTAGGGTCTGGGAGAACAATGGAAAGAGTGACGAGGCTCTGTTGTACCTATCCGAGATATTCAGCCATTCAAGCCCTGCCATAACAAGAAAGTACCTTGGGATAAGGGCTGAGGAAATAAGGGATATTTACTTGAACCTTTAACGATATGTAGTTAATTCTACTGGTCTAGGAATCATTTCTTGGAAAACTCATTTCCCTTACCGAAACCCCCAAGGTATAAGACCCTAAAACTTTAGGCCAATTACTTACCTTGTCATATTCCTTGACAAGGATATCACCCTTTTTACGTGCCGTTACTTCATCTTTTGCCCAGATAACTACATCCAATAGCTTTTGCCCAGTAAGCTTACCCTGTTCCAATTCTATTATCATCGTTAGGTTAAATGCTTTCATATAAATAAGATTTGCGTACATCCCATTAATTCAGGATGTTATGCAAAGATACGACAATAATCAAAGCACTATTTTTGCCCCTCTTTTTTGCACAGATGTTGATAAAAGTGTTGAGAACCGAAGTAAGATAAATTTCACGAAATTGGAATATGGGTCTATCTTGCTGACCTCAAAACGTTTAGATTATGGAATATTGGAAGGTGGCAACTGCCGTCATAACTCTTGTAGGGTTTGTGTTCTTGGTTTGGAAGTTCGCCCATTACTTGCAGGATAGAAAAGAGAAGAAATTAAAAGAAATGCCTGTGGAGGATGTCAGCTTTGATAAGATACTGGAAGAATACAACAATGTCACCCCACTTCAAAAGAAAAAGTTCAAGTCAAGCTATAAAGGTGTGAAGGTCAAATGGCATGTGAGTTTCTATGCAATTGCCGAAACGTACCAAATGGGGAGGGTGGTAAAGGTGATGAGTTTTTACGAAAGATTTCTTTTTGTGAACTTCAAAACTGACCTGAAGAAATTTCCAATTATCAAAAGTGCCAAGGAAGGTGATAAATATATTGTTACTGGATTGGTGGACAAGGTTAAAGGGGAAAAAGTTTATTTAAAATTGATTGAAATAGAAAAGAACAAATTCTTTGTAATTTAATTGATAAGCTGATGAAACCGAACAGATACATAAAGGCAATGGAAATAGGTCTTGCCCATGAAAATGAAGGAATTTCCTATTTTGATCTGGTTTACGAATTGCACGGGACAAAGGAAAAAGTGTTTTCAAAAGAAGCGGAAATCACATTTTTTAAATGGTTCCAAGATAATTTTGATTGTGAGGGGCCAAGTTGGAGCCATATCAACAACAATCTGGAATTTAAAAATTATTTGACTAGAAATGAGAACTCCAAGCACTATCATGTCAAAGACCATGATGTCAACCTTCATAATCTTTTGAACAACTTGTTTTTTTTAAAAGGTTCTGGTGCTTTTCAGTATCAGGAATATTTAGAATTAGTCGAATCCCGAAAAACAGCTGCCGAAGCCAAAAGGCAGTCCAATATCTCCATAGGTCTGGCAATTGGTGCTATCATCATAAGTATAGTTTTTGGGATAATATCATTGCTCAGTACCCAAAATGTCAAGATCATGGAGGACAAAACCAGAACCCAGCAATTGGAAAAAGAGAACGGTCAGCTGAAGGAAGAGCTTTACAAGGCCGAAATGATGTTGGAAGCCCAAGTATCTGATTCCATTTCAAATTAATCCATTCTTTCAATGGAGTGGATGTCTTTCAATTTTATGGGCAAATCAAGCCTTTCCTTTCCCTCCAACTTGACGGTGAAAAGTATCTCATGTAAATCCTGCAAGTCAGTTGAAAGCCCCTCTATTTGTTGAATGTCATTTTTAGAGGATTGGATAATGCCTTGGATTCTTTCGCCGTCCAGCTTTTCCAAAGTGACCATTTCATCGATAAAGATTTTGATGAATTTTACTCCCATATCCAAATATAGCTGATTTTCCTGTCAGCTAATTTTCTTGACAGCATAGGTAACGATCCCCCAAACATAAAGTTCCGATCCCTCTTCAACTTCGATAGTTCTATTTCCTACCAACAATACCTTATCGGCTTTCTTTACCACACGCTTTACCGTGAATTCGCTGTCCACATAGCAGACCGCAACACAGCCATCATAGGGTTCGATGCTACGGTCAACTATCAATAGATCACCATCGGAGATACCATCCTGTTCCATTGAATGCCCGTTGGCCCTGACAAAGAACGTGGCCTCCCTGTCCCTGATGAAATGTTCATCCAGTGAGATCCGCAGTTCCGTGAAATCCTCCGCTGGGGAGGGGAATCCGCAGTTGATGTTAGGAAGTAGCTTTAATGATGTCATCTATTCTTGTGGTGTAATTGGGTGATAGGTGGTTTCGGTTCATCTTCCATTTCCTTTCGAGATCCATGCCGCCGAAGCGCACTAGGTCATACCCGTTCATCAGGTTCAACCTGTCAATGGCCTTCATCAGCGGCCCCTGTCTATGGTCTATTGGCCTGAACATGTTGAGCTGCCTTCCTGTGTCTGGTGTCAGGCCCATCACCATTATCCCAGCCCTTTTGTAGTGGTGGCCCTTTCTGAATATCCTTTCCAGCCCGACAAGGGAAGCCTTGGTCAGGTGAATGGTGGAATTGGTGGGGTAGGAGAGCCTTACCGAAATACTGCCATGGTACTGGGGAAGATCCTCCCTGAACTGGTTGGAACTGATGAAGACTTGGATAAGCTCACAATTGCATTTCTGGTTCCTGAGCTTGCGCCCGCACACAGAGGCGAACGTACTGATGCGCTCCTGTAGGTCACCAAGCTCCGTGTACATCGTATCGAAGGAGCGTGTACAGGCAATGGCCTTTTTGTTTTCGGGCTGTTCCAGTGCCAATGTCTCCAATCCCTCCAAGTCACGTTTGAGCCTCAGGCCGACCACGCTCATCCTGTCCCTTACAAATTCATTGGGCAGGTTGGTGAAGTCCAAAGCGTTCTTTACATTGTTTGATTGGAGCATTTTAGTATACTGCCTTCCTATGCCCCAGACATCATCGATTTGGAGCCATTTCAGGGCCTTTTGCCGCTTGCCCTCATCTTCCATAACATAGACACCTTTGGTTTGCCCAGGGAACTTCTTTGCAATCTTGTTGGAGACCTTCGCCAGTGCCTTGGTAGGGGCCATACCGATGCTGATCGGGATCCCCGTTGACCGTTCCACGGTTCTCTTGATCTCTGATCCATAACTGTGGAGGTCATACCTGTGGAAACCGTTGAACTTAAGGAATGCCTCATCAATCGAATAGACCTCGATCTCTGGCGTGAACCTTGCCAATATTGCCATAACCCTAGAGGACATGTCACCATAGAGTGCGTAGTTGGAGGAAAGCACCTTGACATTGTATTGTTTAAAAAGCTTTTTCAAATGGAAATATGGTGCGCCCATTGCCACTCCGATTGCCTTGGCCTCGTTCGATCTGGCTATGACACACCCGTCATTGTTGGAGAGAACCACTACTGGTCTACCATTGAGCGAGGGGTTGAAAACCCTCTCACAGGAAGCATAGAAATTGTTGCAATCGATAAGTGCATACATATATTTGGAAATAATCCCAAAATTAGGAATTATTCCATGTCATTGAAAAGAAATGTTGATAAAGTGGTGGAAAAAGATTTTGCCGAAATGACACTTGTCGGACTTTTTACGGAGCCTTTGTTTTACGTTTGTTCCCAAGGGTTTTTGCCCCTCAAAAAGGCAAATGTTGATAAAAGTGTTAAGAAGCTAATCGCTGAAAACTAAAAGCATAACAAAGAAAGTCAGAAATTTACCGTGAAGAAAGGCCCAACCAGAAGGTCGGGCTTAATTTACTCTAAAATCAAGTGGGCGAAGACGGTCTCATTAGCCGTAAAATAGGTTCATTTACCTTATCCTAGCTGAGTAGTGATAGACTTCAACCTTGATTTTCAACGCCATTGTTCCAGCAATGGCGTTTTTTATTTGATTCCATCCAAGTAAAAACTTGTGAGAAAAATAAAGAATTCTTTCATCAAAGGTAAAGTTTTGTTTAAAATTTTTGAAATCCGAATTTATAGAATATGAACAAATGATTGTTAATATCAGAAGAGTGTATCTTGCTGGTTCAGTTCTGGGTAGTCCACCCTGTCAATCGCAAGGCGGTTATTTGAATCCACGTTCCTCTTGTAAATGTCCCGTGATACTGGGTATGCCTCTATTGGCTTGGTCGTAAAACCTTCCTTCATCAAATCCTTCAGGTGTGGCTCATGTATGTCATCCAGCCAGTCATCCTCCAAGTTTGACTGTAGGATCAGCGGCTGCCGTTTCTTCACGTTGTGGATCTTCTCAAACTGTTCGTTGGCATTCATCGTTATGATGGTACAGGTGAGGCTGCCGTCATCCAGTTCTGAATACAGCCCAGCGAAACAGAACATGGCATCATCGAAGTAGCGGCAGAAGTAAGGATAGGAAACGTTCTTGACCTTATGAGGCTCGTGGAAGCCGTCAGAGAGGATCAGACAGCGTTTGTCGTGAATTGAGTGCTTGTATGTGTTTGAGGTGAAGATCGTCTCGCTCTTGGCGTTTAACGTGTTGTATTTGGCATAGAAGCCCTTTGGGTCATCGGATGCGAACGGCGGAACGTATCCCCATGTTGCTGGGTACAATTTGTCCTGCTCATCCTGCTTCACTATCCAAAGGTTTGGATGGGCAAAACCATTTGCACGGAAAAACGGCTTGAACTCGATGTGGAACTGGATCTCAGTGGCCCTGACCATTTCAATGACCCGCTTTTCCTTTCTTAGTGAGGTTGAGAAGCACATTAAATTCTTATTAGTTCATTTGTTTCCATGATCTTGAAATGCAGCTCACCGTCATAGTTTTCCTTTAAAGATTCTATGATAGCATCCAACATATGTGACCCCAATAGTAAATGGTAGTCCTTTTCCTTTATCGAAACTATTCTCTTGTAACCTTGGGTTTCCGATTTCCTGAATTGGATAACAAGGGAACAGATATTTTTCACCTTTTCCTTGAAATCTTCATCACTAATGAAATCCTCTATGATATGTGCATGGGGTTTGAACCGTTCATATGGTCTGAAGTAAAGTTCGGCACCCTTAAGCTGCAATTCACCAATCGATTTTCCCTCGTTGGTGAGAATATAGGGTACTTCCATTGCCTTTGTGATAATCTCTGGGAGATTAAGACCAATACACCTTTTTATATTCTCATTAAGTTCTATGTCGTTCATACTCAAATATACCCATTAAAGTGGGATTTATAAAGCTGTTAACAATGTCTTGCTGGGTACCGAACATGTAGATTTGCTCACTAGACGTACACCATAGCTAGAGGTGGGGAGTTTTCCAACAATAAATACTGAATAGCTTAATTGGTTCCCAGATAAAGCATGAACAGCTTTGTGTGTCCTCCAAGGCTTTTACTGGTATCATTGCCCCGTAATGCGTACCCCATGTACTGGTCAACACCCAATTTAAGGTCAGAAAATTAGTTCTACGGGGCATTTTTATGCAAAAAAGCCTGTTTTTATGTATATCTGCTCCCTTAGTATATATTAGTGAGCAAACCTACATGTTTTAGGGGAAAATTACCCTTATTTGCCCCGTAAACTAACTAATCTACGGGGCATTTTGGTTTTTCCACTATTGGTGTCGAGGTGGAACAATAAGCAAATTGATTAAGTTGATTTACACAAGTTTTTAATTGATTTTTTCATAGCGCCAGTGAATACAAGGGTTTAGGAGTAAAACATTATTGGAAATTTAAGGGTTTCGATATTCTCAGATATTCTTCCAATCCATGTATAGTAAAATAAATGAGATATGAAAATATATTTTGTTAATATTTGTTTTTTTAACATTTTTTCTGTATCTTGCGGACTTTTAATTTCTGAATCTTTAGAGTTACCCCAAGGGGTACGCCAATCCGAGCTATACGCATAGCCACGGTGGTACATGAACCAATTTTTTGGTTCTGGATTCGGGCAACGCCAAAAATAAATGCGCTCCAAAAAAATATATTTCAACAACCTACATCTATACGATTTGCAGGGAAAACAGTATGAAGTTTTCCAGCCCAAGAAGATATTCATCGAGGTAAGATTGAACCAATTGGAATCCTTCGGAACCATATCCGAGCATCAAGATTTTTTCGACCATTGGGGGGTGAGCTACATAATGAATTCTTTTGTGGGACTTATGTACTGTAATCCCGACTTTACCATGGACGACATCGTTAGGCAGTTCGATATATTGGATAGAAAGTTGTCAATTCCTCAATGGGTAAAGAATGAGATACTCATGGAGTTTGCCACGATAATGACAGAGGGGTTGGTAGAGGATACCATAAAACTAATGCTTCAGGATGATAGGGCCATTAAGCAGGTCACACTTGAAAGGGCGTGGATAATCGACCCATCAATAGAATTGGATACGGATGAGTACAATGTTTTGACAGGTAAGGCCAAGCATGAATTTACCATGTCCAAAAGGTTGGGTCAATTAAGGACACTTCTTTTGAATTGGGATTCAGAAAAATATGGTAAGCCCACCAATGAAAACTTGGCAAAGCTTATTGACATTTCAGAGCCGACCATAGCAAGGAGCTACAGCCCACTTTTGAAGGAGGAAAAGGCCATGGCAAAGAAAGGTATCAAAAAACTGGTACAGCCAAGGCCAAGAGATGAGGAGAAATTTAGATATGACATCAACGGTGTAGAGTACAACAAATACTATCTATTGAAAACCAACAATAAAATCTACTTCCCTTTGATGGGAAATTACACCGTCAACAACTTTGGTGAAATTTGCAAGAAGAACTCTATAGGGGAATTTAAACCAATGAGCGTGGACAACCAAGGGCTCTGTCAATTGACAATCGATGGAAAGAGGTACAAAGTCAACCCAGAAAAAGCAATGGTGGAAGAACTCTTCAATGAGATGTTGAAACCCAAAAGAAAGGAACTCCTACCAAATGAAAATCTCTTCTCATTAGACAAAAAACAACTTAAGGAAAATATAAAGGAGTTCTCAAAAGTATCGGGAAACAATAATGATGAAGATACCGAACAAGACAAAAAAGCAGCATAAAGAATTTTTTAAGCTAAATCCATCAATTCCAATACTTGGTCCTTGGAAAGGTTTAATGCGTTGACTATATTAAGAAAGCTCAAAACCGTTGGGCTGGCCTGCCCATTTTCAATCCTACTTATTTGAGTTCTGGCTAAATCTGCTTCAAGGGCTAGATCAAGTTGAGACATATCCTTGCTTAATCGAAGCTCCTTGAGTTTTCTACCCAATCTGTTTTTGTATTCCGATTCTTTCTTTCTTCTTTCTTCGTCACGAAAATCCATATCCCAATATCAGGACATAGTGACTCACTATTTGACGCTCATAGGCACATATAATTTTATTTCACTTTTGATAAAATATATTTAAATATATTTAGTTATTAATATGCATTTGTCATTTTAATAAAATTTAAAACTTGGATTTATGAAGAAAGCTCTATCGTCACTATTCATTTTTTTTATTCTTGTTTCCTGCGGTTCGGTCAATAGAACAATGTTTGGGACAACAGAGAAAAACTTATTGAAGACTGTATCCATAGAACAAGGATGTGACACGGAAAACATCGAAATACTGGAGAAGCTAAAAGGACTCCACGGAGCTACTTATGCGTTGAACGTATGTGGAACCAGAATGGTCTACAAACAGGTTGGATCTATTTTTATGGAATCCTCCAAAGCTGATGAAACTATAAGCAGTTTGAAAGAAAATTAACCCAGTTCTTTTCAACCCAAAAAAAGTTGTTCAAAAATCTTAAACTTTCACCTGCGTTCTTAGAAAATCTTCACTTGCAAAATTGGGGGGCGGGTACCCAAAAGTGAAATATGGGGGTGGGGGTCTTTCATAGGTTCCCTTTTGCTCTGGTAAAAAAGAGGTGATTTTGTAATACGATAATAATGCCCAGCAAAATTAAGGCTGAAAATCACCTCAAAATACTCTTTAAATAGATACCTCTTGAAATCCGAAGAGAAACAGATTAAGGAAAAGAAAACCATTAAATATTTCATAATGGACATTAAATATTCTTTAATCCTTGTATTCAATCCTTTGATCGAATATAGTCCCAAATGTTTGGATCACATCTTTCAAAATCCATTATTGCGGCAAAATATTATAGCATGGAACAATTGATAAAATTAAAGATCAAAGAAGAATCCTCCACAGGCGAAAATGGAGAAAGAATTATAGACAGCTTTATTAAATCATGCATCAATCTGGATGCGTCAATACTGGAGCCAATGATAGAAGAGGATCAATTTTTTGATGATTTGGACAAATATCGATTTTTGGCCTTTCTAAGGGCACAATTTGATTCGGCAAGGTCACAAGGTCTCAAAAAGATGATTGTTAGAACTGGACGGTGTGAGCTATGTGTAATGGGGCACAAGACCTATGAGTTTTACGGCAAGAAATCAACACCCAGATTTGCCTATGTAATTGAAATCGTAAATGGAAAGGTCAAGAACATCTTCAATTGCAATGCCAGTTCAGGTTGGAACCAAAAATAGAAATACAAAACCTAAATCTAATATCATGAAAAAGATTATTTTAGTCTTATTGACAATTTTAATTGTTGTCTCCTGCTCCAAGTCTGATGATGGGACAGATGCAGGACAAACCGAAGCAACAATTGTTGGAAAATGGTACCTAGTCCAAAAAGGCTCATATGAGAATCCAATTGTCTATGACTATGAAGCAATGGAACAGGACTGTTTGGAAAGCGGATATTTCTATCAAGAACCTTTATTCGTGATCTTTACGAAAGAAGGTGATTATGCTGAAGGTGGTGGATGCGCTGGTTCAAACGACAATCGAAGCTATTCCCTTGATGGTAATACAATTTCTTACTTTAATAAACCGAGTGGCACTTTTGATATTTCTGCGGAAATCACTGAGCTTACATCAGATGGACTTATAATTGAATTTTATGGAGGTAGTTACCATGAGGAATATGAAAGACCATAAATTAACAGTTTGCTTAGATACTCCTTAGGGGATGGCTAAACCGTTCCAAGGCCATTTTGAAGTATAACACCAACTGTTAATACAAAGTTGAAAAGTTTCTGCTGTATATCAGTAAGTTAAGTGGGGATATAGTATTTTTACTATGTGGAAACAACTGTCTACATCATAGAGTTATTTTACAAAGTACTTGAAATCGGAAATGCCGTGGGAGAGTTCTTGTACCAATACTTATATGAAATTTTAGTTATCCTCACAGGAAAATTCATTGATTTCCTTTTTAAAAAAATCCATAAACAACAAAAAGTTTTGTTATCATATAAAAAAACTCTTTTTTCAAATTGCGATATCACAAATAAAAAAAACCTTCTAGTGTAAAATTTTTGTAAAAGATTTGTGAAAGATAAAAGCCCCTCCAATTATGGTAGGGGCTTATTTTTTTACTAATTCTCAACTACTTCGATTGATTAAAAATCAAAGTTCTTTTATCAAGTCTAAGGTCTGTGACAATTTTTTTGAAATCAGGAATCAACCAACCTACAATTTCAGGTTTTTCCCCTGAAAAGCTATAAATTGGTTCAGCCCATTCCCTCCAAGTTAAAAGGTATTCCTTTGTGCATCCAATTGCCTCTATAATCTGGTCGTCCGTATGGTCTTTGATCAAAACTTGAACCTCTGGGTGTTTCAAGAAAAAGTTGACTCTTTTATGGGCTTCATTATCAATCTCCAATTTTTGTGCGTCCGTTAACGGAATCCTTTTTGCCAAATTCATGATCCTAATTGTTTTGAGTCCCTTTCGATATGTTTGGGACAATCTATTATTTCAATTAACGTACCGTATTTATTATTATTGGAACATACTACGACCATTGGTAAATCTTTGATTGTGGAATATTTGTTTTAATTTGAATGTATAATTCAATATTATGAAATTCGGAAAGGTCGATAGACCAGAACTTATTGACTTCACACTGCCACCAGACCACCCCGATACACATCCATTATTGATAATGGCTTCAGACAATAGGCCGCTGAATGTCAGGGTAGGACTCCCTAAATGGACTTTACCAACAACAAGTTTAACAAAGGATGAACTGGGCTACTATTCCTCTCAATTTAACTGTATTGAGCTCAATGCCACATTTTACCGGATTTTCCCCGCCGAGCAATACGAGAAATGGCGCGATAAAACCCCGGAGGGTTTTAAATTCTTTCCAAAAATGACCAACGAGGTCAGTCACCTTCGCCGAATGAACGACAAAGTTTATGAAATCGCCGATAGATATTTGGAGGTAACATCATTGCTTGGCGATAAACTGGGCACCATCTTTTTGCAGATGCACAACAATTTTGGCCCCAAAAATTGGGAAAGGGTAGTGCGCTTTGTGGAATATTGGCCCAAAGAATTCCCCTTGGCCATGGAGTTTAGGCACACCGATTGGTTCAATGATGAAAAAGTGGCGCAGGAACTATACCATTTGCTCGAAGAAAACAACATATCCAACATTTTGGTGGATACCGCAGGTAGGAGGGACCTGATGCACATGCGGTTGACCACTAACGAGGCCTTTATTAGATATGTCGGTGCCAACCACGAATCCGATTACCCCCGTTTGGATGATTGGATAGAACGGTTAAGTGCTTGGAAAGCTATGGGACTGGAAAACATCCACTTTTTTGTGCATCAGAACCTTGAACTGGAATCTCCGTTGTTATCTGCCTATTTTATTGAACAGCTCAATGCCAAAATGGGTTGTGACCTGCACATACCCAAAACTACCTTGCCCCCTCAAAAAGGTTTGTTCGATTAAGGGGTTTGGATATGAGATGTTAGAAGTCGGATGTCAGTTGGAAGTGGGCAGTTAGCAAATATCAAATCGAGAAACTTTCACCCATCACCTTTTCCCCTTAATCCATCAACTAATAACCGAATCACCAAATAACCAAAAGTAGACTCAAGAGCCATGACATAAGACGACAACAAACAATCAGAAGTCGGAAGTACGAGGTACGAAGTCGGAAGTCAGTAGGCAGTTAGCAAATCGAGAAACTTTCACCCATCACCTTTTCCCCTTAACCCATCAACAAATAACCAAAAGTAGACTCAAGAGTCATGACATAAGACATAGGACGACAATTAACAATCAACAGTTACCAATTGTCAGTTCGAGAACCTTTTACCCTTCAACCATTAACCATTAATCAAATCATCGAATGTTTGTTCGATTAAAACGGAACAAATTGATCAAGTTTAAAATCTTGTGCATTTAAAATTGTTTACTCAATATTCCGCGAGCAGCAAATATTTCAAATTCATAATTCGCAGAAATTATAGGTTTTATCAAGAAAATCTTCAAAGGATTCCGCTAACTTTGTACTTGAACTATAAAAGTTTCAACTATGCGATTTCATTCACGAAAATGGGTAAAGCCCGAGGATTTGAACGCCAATGGAACACTGTTCGGCGGTAAGGTCCTTGCTTGGATAGATGAGGAGGCTGCATTGTACAGCATTATACAGCTCGAGAACAAGAAAATCGTAACCAAATATATGTCCGAAATCAATTTTATGAGTACCGCCCACGAGGGGGACATCATAGAAATTGGTATCGAGGTCATAAAATTCGGGGTCACCTCAATTTCGCTCAACTGCGAAGTCAGGAATAAGATGACCCACGAAAGTATTGTTACGGTGGACAATATTATTATGGTAAATCTAGATGAGAACGGCAATCCCAAGGCTCACGGCAAAACCAAAATAGAATACGTTAAGGACCGTTTGGCCAAAAAGGAAAAAGACGAGCAGAAAACCACTTCCTAGTTCAAGGTCTTGGCAACGGCTTGTACCTCATCCAATACCCTTAATAGGTTTTCGCCCCATAATTTGGAGATTTCCTCTTTGGTATAGCCCCTTTTTACGAGTTCCAAGGTTACGTTGAAGGTTTCGGATGCATCCGACCAACCTTCGATGCCGCCACCTCCGTCAAAATCGGAGCTGATGCCCACGTGGTCGATACCTATCAACTTTACCATGTAGTCGATGTGATCCACAAAATCGGATACGTTTACGGCGGGTGGCACATTGGGGTCGGTCTCGGCCATTTCTTCGCCAATGCTTCGTATTTTTCGGTAATTGGCAAAGAATTCTTCCCGCTGTTCATCGGTCAAGGAACCGAACTGGGAACGCTCGTACCAGGCAACACCGAGCGAGTCTGCTACTTTTTTATATACTTCCGTCATGTAAGCGGCGCGTGCTTCGTGCTTTTCTGTGTTCAAATACGAACTAAAGGCAACTGTCTGTACAACCCCTCCGTTCTCCTTCATCAACATTAATTGCTCGTCGTCCAAGTTGCGGCTGTGGTCGCAAAGTGCCCTTGCCGAGGAGTGCGATGCGATTATAGGAGCTTTGGTAAGTTCGATCATTTGTTTCATCGCTTCTTTGGACGGGTGGGAGACATCGATCATCATTCCCACACGGTTCATTTCGGCAACGGCTTTTTTTCCAAGCTCGCTCAAACCATTATGGAGCCAAACACTGTCCTGCTCACCGGTATTGGAATCACTCAATTGACTATGGCCATTATGGGAAAGGGACATGTAGCGCGCCCCACGTTTTTGGTATTCTTCAATCTGGGAAAGGTCCTCACCGATAGGGTAGGCATTCTCCACCCCGATCATGGCCACTTTTTTGCCTGCGGCCACAATTCTTCTCACATCGTCGGAGGTCAGGGCCAGTTCAATTTGATCTGGGGCAATTTCCTCACATAGCCTGTGTATGGCATCAAACTTGGAAATGGCGTTTTCCGAAGCCTTGGCATAACCTTCGGCATTCAATTCGTCCTGTCCGGTGTACACGATCAAAAAAACGGCATCCAGACCACCTTCTTCCATTTTGGGTAGATTGATCTGGGTTTCCAGTCGTTGGGTGTAGTTGATGCTGTCGGTAAAATTCTGCACGTTGATGTCGTCGTGCGTATCAATGGTAATCACGGAATCGTGAATCCGTTGCGCTTTTTCTTCCAAGGTTTCTTCTTTCTTTTCTGGTTTTTTCTCCCCGCAGGAGATAAACATGGCAATACTAAGGAATAGATAAAAATATTTCATGGTTGGTTTTTTTACACATACAAATAACGCAATTTGACAACAATATCCGAATGCTACGGAACAATAAATTGTAATCCCTCAGTTTAATCAACACTTTTAATGTGATTAATAACCATATACCGCAAAAAATTGGGAACACGCGAATTGTTAACGTATCTGGAAAAACTGGAAATAGGATTAAGCTCCTTTTCTTATGAAGAACTGGGCGTAGTGGAAGCCGGGGAACTCAAAAAATCCTTTGAAATGTTCAAATTTGGATTGGAGAGCAAAGTCTTTGGAATCCCGGAAATGAGACAGCTGGAAAGTATCTACGAAAAAGTGGGCATACAGAGCTTGGACACCAAAGCTTTCACCGAGATCAACGATGCCGGACTATTATCGCTTATAAAGTCTTTGGAAGAGACAAATCTTTCAGGAACACAAAAAAATATTGTTGAAGAGCTGAAAAAGTTAGTGCAGCATTCACAAGATCAACCTCAAGATCAGCACAATAATACAGAACGTATGTCCGATTTTGAATTTATAGAAAAAAGCCTTCGGGCCGGATTTTCTTCCCAAAGAATAGACCTTCAGCCTGTTTTGGAGGACTGTATGGGGCAAATGGAACTTTTGGAAGAGCTGGTACGCATGTTCAAACAGAACATTTGGGAGTTTATCGGCAGTGCCAAAATCAACCTGATGAACGAAAACTACGAGGAACTGGAGCTTTCCTGCCAAAAAATAACGCCCTCGTTGCGCATGATGAAAACATCGGGACTTTTGGAGGTGACCCAACAAATCTCAAGGTTGTGCAAAACGGACAGGGACAAAAAGCACCTTGATTTTCTGTACGATCAATTTTTGCAGGAATATCCACGCATACAGGAGCAAATAGATTTTGAAATGGAAATATTCCGAACCATCTAATACCGACACCGACATGGAAAACACCCAACTGCCCGAATACCTTCAAAGTATTTTTTATCCGTTGTTCCAACATACAGAAGATATCGGATGCCGATTAATGTTGATGGATGAAATGTTGGAGGTAGGGGATAGGAAAGAAATTCCGTTTCTTTCCGAGCTGGAGTCCCATGATGATCCTAGAATAAGCAACAAGGCATTTGCCATAAAAAACGAGCTGCAGTCAAAATTGGGCGTTCTGTCCGATACGGAACGCAGAAGAATGCCCATGAACCTTTGCTTTATTTATGATGAATTCAATATACGTCCAAGCAAGGTGGAGAATGACCTTGATTTTGAGGTAGAACTGGATATTTTGAACATGAAGTAGAAAAACAACCAAAAGTAGGTGTTTCACCACAATTAGTGGGAACCATATAATCTTTAAATAAAAAGAACGTTATAACCAATACCCAAATAAAAATCAAAGATTACCATGTTATACGATACCTACGGAGAAGAGTACCTGGCTTTTTTACAAGAACTTAACGAAATCTTGACCGTAAACGAGCTTGCAGAACTTGACTACCTATAAGCCAAAAACCCAAAATTTGTTATCATGAACAACCAGAACAAAGAAAACACCGCTTACTTGAATTTTATTAATGACCTAAAGGATATGCTCACCGACTTTGATATTAGTCTTTTGAGCAAATCGTGATGCTTAAGTGTATATCATGGAAAAGGGGATGTTGCGAACAACATCCCCTTTTCTATTTATAGTTGTTAGCTTATTATCCCAAATAAGACTTTAAAATCTTGCTTTTTGAGGTATGCCTTAATTTTCTGATTGCTTTTTCACGGATTTGGCGTACACGCTCCCTGGTCAGATCAAAAGTGCTGCCAATTTCTTCCAAGGTCATGGAAGGTTGGTCGCCGATTCCGTAATATAATCGTACCACATCGGCTTCTCTCGGGGATAAGGTGTCCAACGCCCTATTTATTTCGGTGTTCAAGGACTGGTGCATCAACCCTTTGTCCGGCTTTGGTGAGTCCCCGGCATTCAGCACATCGTACAAATTGGAAGTCTCGCCTTCTTTCAAGGGCGCATCCATGGACACGTGACGCCCCGTATTCTTTAAAGATTGCTTTACCTCGGAAACCGTCATGTCCAATTCCTTGGCGATCTCTTCCGGGGATGGCGGACGCTCATGCGCCTGCTCCAAGTAAGAAAATGTTTTTTTGATCTTGTTGATGGACCCGATCTTGTTCAGAGGTAAGCGCACCACACGGGATTGCTCCGCCAAGGCCTGTAAGATTGACTGACGAATCCACCAAACGGCGTAGGATATAAATTTAAATCCACGGGTTTCGTCAAAACGTTTGGCGGCTTTTACCAAGCCAACGTTCCCTTCGTTGATCAAATCGGGCAGTTTTAAGCCTTGGTTCTGGTACTGTTTTGCCACGGAGACCACAAACCTTAGGTTTGCGTTCGTCAATTTTTCCAAAGCAGCTTGGTCACCGGCCCTGATCTTCTGTGCTAGCTCAACTTCCTCCTGCGCGGTGATCAAATCTATTTTACTGATGTCCTGCAAGTATTTGTCAAGTGATTTGGATTCCCGGTTCGTGACCTGTTTGATGATTTTTAGCTGCCTCATTCTTATTATCTGGTTTACTAGTGTTATAAACTAACATTATACATTATAATCTCCATTTTTCCAAGTCCAAAATGTTATTGTTATCAAAATGTTATGAGCAAATACGCGATTTGCGAAAAAAAGACACGCGATTTTAATTGTTAATACAATTTTGATAGAAAAGCCGACAAGTATTGGTCACAAGCACAAAAAACCCCTAATTTTGTAGGGTTTTTTATTTAAGAATCCATAACGCAATTCCCTTTGGAGGTAAACAAAAAAGTCAAGAAGAAAACATTGTACGGTTATCAGGAAGAAGACCTGAACAAAATATTCACACAACTGGACAAGCTTCCGGAGGGCACCAATATTTTGTACCAACTGCCGACAGGGGGAGGTAAAACCGTTGTGTTCTCGGAAATTACCAGAAGATTTATAGAGCAGACCGGAAAAAAGGTGATGGTGCTTACCCACCGCATTGAGCTCAGCAAGCAGACCTCCAAAATGCTCAAGGGGTTTGGCGTCGCCAACAAGGTCATCAACAGTGAGGTAAAGGAACTTTACGACCAGGACGACTATATGTGCTTTGTGGCCATGGTGGAAACCTTGAACAACCGTTTACAGGAAGAAAAGGTGAAGATCAATAACATTGGTCTGGTGATCATTGACGAGGCCCACTACAATTCCTTTAGGAAACTCTTCAAATATTTCGAAAAATCGACCATTTTGGGCGTAACGGCGACCCCGTTGAGTTCCAACATCAAACTCCCGATGAAGGATAATTACAAACACTTGATCATTGGGGAGTCCATACAATCGTTGATCAACAAACAATTTTTGGCCAAGGCCAATTTGTACAATTACGATGTTAGCCTGCGTACCCTAAAACTGGGCATCAATGGGGATTATACGGTAAAATCTTCCGATGAGTTCTACAGTGCACACAGCATGCTCGGCAAATTGCTCACGGCTTACGAGGAGATTGCGAAGGGCACCAAAACATTGATTTTCAACAACGGGATCAACACTTCGCTGTACGTGTACGAGACCTTTAAAAAAGCGGGGTACAACGTTCGGCATTTGGACAACAAGAACACGGCCACCGAGCGAAAGGATATCTTGGAATGGTTTGCCGAAACCCCGGATGCCATCTTAACATCCGTGAGCATCCTTACCACTGGTTTTGATGAACCGACCGTTGAAAGCATTATTTTGAACAGGGCCACAAGGTCGCTCACCCTATATTTTCAGATGATCGGAAGGGGATCTAGGGTGCTTCCGGATAAAAACGAGTTCAACGTGATCGATATGGGGAACAACATTGCCCGGTTCGGGCCTTGGGACGCTCCCGTTGATTGGCAGGAAATCTTCCATTTCCCTGATTTTTACTTGGAGAACATCAAAAACGATGAAGATATCGAGCGTGATTTTGTTTACGAGATGCCCGATGAGCTCCGTGCCAAGTTCAGTAACTCCGACAACATCACTTTTGACGTGAAAGAAGAGTACAAAAAGATTTTTGCACAGGGCAAAAAATCAAAATTGGTACTCGAAAAAAGCATTGAACAGCACGCCCGAATCTGTGTGGAGAACAGTGAGGACGTGTTCGACGCCCGCATTTTGGCCAAAGAGCTCAAGGATGAGATCCAGTATCGCGTAAAGCAGTATTCCTACTGTATCATGAACAACACCAAGAACTACAAGGAGTGGCTGGAGGAGGATTATGAGCGCAAACTGCGTTCGAGCATCTCCAAAATGTTCGCTGCACGGATGTAGTTGGTTATTGAGTTTGGAGTTTGATGCTCGGTGCTCGATGTCAGGTGTTCTGTTATTTGGTTATTGAGTTATTGGTGTTTCAGGTTTAGTTATTTGGAACTTGTCCATCAGTAAAAAAGAGTGTCCTGTATCCTGGTTCCTAAATCCCTGTTCTTGTACTTGATACTTGAACTTGAGCTTGAATTTGATTCCCTGCTCTTGCACTTTAAACGGAGTAACCCGTACATTTACCAACATGCAAAAAAAACTCCTTGTTATTGGTTACGTTTGGCCCGAGCCCGATACAACGGCCGCCGGATGCCGAATGCAGCAATTGCTGGAAACGTTTGTAACCTTTGGTTACGAAATCACCTTTGCCAGTACCGCCACTAAAACCAAATATAGCATGGATCTGGAGTCCATGGGCATACAAGGGGTCCCTGTCCGGCTCAACCATTCCAGTTTCGATGAATTTGTAAAAGGACTTGCCCCGGATGTGGTGCTTTTTGACCGCTTTATGGTCGAGGAACAATTTGGATGGCGTGTTGCCGAATTTGCACCGAACGCCGTTAGGATCTTGAACACAGAAGACCTTCATGCACTTCGGAAGGCTAGGGAGGAAGCCCACAAAAAGGGACGGTCGTTCAATTTGGCCCAATGGAAAAACCACCCAACAACATTGCGCGAGGTGGCCAGTATATATCGTTGCGACCTAAGCTTGATTATTTCCACCTACGAGATGAAAATTTTATCGGAACAGCTGGGCATTCCAGATGGATTATTGCTCCACGTTCCATTTATGGCAGATGCACCTTCGGACACGACCAAGAAGGACTATGTCCCATTTGAGGCCAGAAAGGGTTTTGTGAGCATTGGCAATGGCAAACATGCACCCAACGTGGATGCGGTCAAAATGGTAAAGGAGGAGGTCTGGCCTAGCATCCGAAAACGACTTCCGGATGCCGAAATACGTATTTATGGAGCCTACTTGCCCCAACAAATAAACGAAATGCACAGCCCTAAGACTGGCTTTTATGTGGAAGGATGGGCAGAAAACGCACATACAGTACTTGAAAAAGCAAGGGTTTTGTTGGCCCCGTTACGGTTTGGTGCGGGAATCAAGGGAAAATTGTTCGATGCCATGCGAACGGGAACCCCGAGTATAACCACCACCATCGGTGCCGAGGGTATGCTAACGGAGCTGCCTTGGAGCGGCGCCATTGCAGACGATTGGGATGACTTTGCCCGGACTGCGGTGGAAATACATCAAGAGGAAAAGGCATGGCAAGCGGCACAACTAAATGGCGACCAAATACTCCGCTCTTTTTACAACAAAGAAACGGTACGATCCCGGTTTAAAGAGCGTTTGCAACACATAAGCAAAAATTTGGAAAGCCACCGCTCACAAAATTTTATCGGGAAACTGCTACAACACCAGACCATGGCGGGCACAAAATATATGGCCAAATGGATAGAGGAGAAAAATAAAGCAGTATAACAGCATTTTAACCATAATGTCCTGCGTTCCCTTAGCATGGTAGAAGACGAGTGGGGGAATGGGTGTGAATTGGGTTTTAGGCACAATTGTTTTGCGCAATATGGATTTCCAAAACAGCTTCTTTTAACTCCATAAGCACATGACAAACATTTTGGCGCTCCGTCTCTGAAAATGAATCAGTAGGTAAGTAATGAAACATATAAATGGCCTTGTCCAACCATTGCGTAAAGGAAAGTAAATCTCCCTCATGGCATTCTTCGAAGTAGGAGAGTAGGGGGAGTAGGTTAATTTCATTGGGAGTCATATAGTTGGTTATTAAATTGTTGAAAAAACAGCAAAAGAACAAGATATGTCGTTTGAATATTAAATATTTAATTAAAACGATATATAATAAAACTAAAATGAATCATAAGCATCGTTTAAAGTTAATAATTAAAAACAAACTAGAGAACTAAGTTTGTTTAAAATGCTACAGATTTAACGTAAAACGATTCAAATGAGCACTAAAAAGCCAATCAATAGAATTAGAGTAGTCCTTGCAGAACAGGATAGAACTAATAAATGGCTGGCCGAAAAAGTAGGGAAGAGTAGAACTACTGTTTCTAGATGGTGTACAAATGAAATGCAGCCATCTTTAGAAACACTTCGTGTAATTGCTGAGGCTCTTGGGGTGGATATTCGAGAGCTTTTAGTGGCAACGACGGGTAATAAGTTTAAAGACACTTAAACAGCCATTTCTTAAAAGAGGAGAAATTATGGATAGTAAAACTAATCTTAACTATGAGAAAATTCTTTTACAGGATTCTTTGTTCACAGAATACCCTCTATACAATGTTGATAAAAACTCCATTCTTAATCTTCTATTCCATTTAGAGAGAAATGGCAGATACAATCAATTGAAAATAATAGACAGTTATTGCACGATCTGTAAAAAGGAAACAACTTTCAATAGTGAATTTTCTAGCAAAGAGGAAATCAGTCTACTTAATGATATTTTGAACAGTCCAAAAATACGTTTTGAAACACCAGAAAACTCCCATACAGAATTAATTAAGGAATTAGAAAAGAATTGCACTTTCGTTAGAAAATTCAATTGCCCAAGAAAACCTAATGACTCAGCACATAGTCAGATTTTCGTTTTTCGAATTATTGGTACAACACTAATAAAAGTTGGACAACATCCACCATTAGCTGAACTACTTTCAGAAAATTTAAAGAAATATAAAAAACTAGGTGAACAGATTTATTCAGAACTAAATAGGGCAGTTGGATTATCAACTCATGGTGTAGGAATTGGTGCATTCGTTTACTTAAGAAGAATAATTGAAAAACATATAGTAAATCCAGAAATTGAAAGACTTATTAAAAATGGAATAACTACAAAAGAACAAGTATCTAAACTTGATTTTAAAGGGAAAATAAACCTGTCTAAGGATGGACTACCAAACTTTCTCGTAGAAAACCCTAAAATTTATTCAGTTTTAAGTAAAGGGATTCACGAGCTTGAAGAGGAAGAGTCCAAACAATTTTTTCCCATATTAAAAAGTGCTATTGAAATAGTTCTTGATGAACATATCGAAATCAATGAAAGACAAAAGAAAAATAAAACAATCGCAAACCAATTAAATAAATTATAGATAAATACCCTACAGGTTATTCCTCGTACTATAATTTACATTATGTAAAATAGAGTGTTTCAAAACCGCTGTTCCCCACTTCAAATCTTCTATTTTGGTAAAATCAACAAGGGAATTTTGGTTTTTCGGATCACGGCCTTGATCGGGTTTGATGTCAGCATAATCCGTTGGCCCGCCTTTTTGGGAACGCACAGCAATTGTATGTTGGTCCGCGACACATAACTTACCAAACCATCCAGCGCATTAACACCTTTGGGAAATTGGTACGAAACCGAGTTATGCAACGGAAACACATGCTTTTCTGGTGAATCTTTGGAAATATTAAAATGTCGTACAGGTTGTTCGCTGTTCCGGGTCAGATCCATGATCACTTCCAGGTCGGATTCTTTAAGCTCATCTCCGAAAAAACCAAGGCTAATATCCTTAAACGTGTGGAATTTATCATCCTCTCCCAAGATCAGCACATTGGTGCTCCGGGTCTGGTTGATGACAAAATCGGTTATGCTTTCAAAGAAAAATCCAAATCTGGGTCTGCGCCTTCCCAAAACCAGAATATCGGGTTTGTACATTGCCAAATAGTCCCTCACCCTATGTTTTACGTTCCCACGCTCCAGTTTGTAACTAATGGACAATTGCTCCTGCTTGCCCATATTTATAATGAGCTCTTTGATCTGTGCCTGTGAAGAGTCGTAATCCTCGGTCTTGGTACCATTTCCTCCGTTAAGCGAATAATTGGAGTTAACATGAAAAACTTCCAAGGAACCGCCAATTTGCTTGGCCAGCTCCAAAGCACTGGTCAATACAAATGCAGAGCTTTTGGACATATCCAGCAACACGGATATACGGTACTTTGCAGCTTCCATAAGGGTTTGTTTATCATGGTCACTCTTAAAGTTAGCGGCAAAACACTTATAAATCAGGGATTTAACTTTTGTTTAATAATTTAATGTGATTTTTTCAATAAAATGGTTACAATAACACATTATCATCAAAAAATTAAAATAAATGTTTGATTTTTTTCATCAAACCTGTTGAAATTGTATAAGGTGCGTAACGGAGCGGAACATCGAGCCACGTTCCCCTTTTTGCTATGGATTTATGGTGGGAGAACAGGTCGAACGTATGTTTTCCATGATACCCCCCTATCCCGGACTGGCCCACTCCGCCAAACGGTAGGTCCTTGTTGCTGATGTGCACCACGGTATCGTTAATGGCACCGCCGCCAAAGGAATAACGGTCCATCAAACGTTTTTGGAACTTTTTGCTGCTGGAGAACACATAGAATGCCAATGGGTTTGGATATTTGGAAATGATGGGATGCAGTTCACTTTCATCCGTATAGGAAATCAAGGGCAAAACGGGCCCGAATATCTCCCCTTCCATAATTGCACTGTCCCGTTCGGGTTCGTCCACCAAAGTGGGGGCCACATACCGGTCATTGTCCGTAAACTTGCCCCCAAATAGCACTTTCTCACCTTTGAGCATTGTTTTAAGTTCATCGTAATGTTTGCCGGTGGCGATTCTGGCAAAGTCGTTGGAAGCCTCCATATCTTCCCCGTAAAACTCGGTGATCGATTTTTTAAGGTTGTCCACCAGGGCATCTTTCACACTTTGGTGCACCAAAATATAGTCCGGGGCTATACAGGTTTGCCCCGCATTGATGAACTTTCCCCATGCGATACGTTTGGCCGCCAATGATATGGTAGCTGTTTTATCCACAACACACGGATTTTTTCCGCTAAGTTCCAGAGTAACGGGCGTTAGGTGCTCGGCGGCACTTTTGTAAACAATTTTTCCCACTTTGGTACTGCCCGTAAAAAAAATGTATTCCCATTTTTGGGCCAACAATTGCGAGGACACCTCTACTCCACCCTCCACCACGGTTACATACTCGGGCGGAAACACTTTGCGGATGATCTGCGAAATGATCTTGGACGTATGCACACTGAATTCCGAAGGTTTCAAAATGGCCGTGTTGCCTGCGGCCAAGGCTCCTATCAAAGGGGAAATGGCCAACAAGAACGGATAGTTCCACGGTGAAATAATGAGTACTTTGCCATAGGGCTCGGGCTGTATCCACTCTTTTGAAGGGAAATTGGACCAAGAGCCGGAGACCTTTTCCGGTTCGCTCCACGAAGCAATGTTCTTTATGGCATAGTTTAGTTCGGCGAGCGCCAATTGCGTCTCCGTGGCCAAACTTTCGAACTTCGGTTTTTTAAAATCGGCGTACAGGGCATCACAAATAGCATCCTCCTGATCTATGATCTCTTGCTGCAGTTTTTTGAGATACTGCTTTCTAAAGCTGACATCCTTGGTCTTTTGTGTGGCAAAAAAGTCGTTTTGGGCGGCCACCAATTGCTTCACCATAAATTGATTGTTTCCTTAAATATAAACAAAACAACATGGAAACCCGACTAAATAAAAAAGCACCGGAATCACCGGTGCTCTTCAATTCTATTATTAAGGAAGATATATTATAAGGTAATCTTCTCCGTGGCCCCGTTCGGGTAAATAAGCGTTGCAATGGCATCACAATCACCGTTTCCAAAGTCAACGGTCACGGCCAATCCATTTTTGGAAACCACCATGGCACCGGTAGTGATATGTTCACACGCAGAGTTTCCTTCAAGGTCATCCAAGGTTTCAACGGCATAGGTATTGCCCTCGGTCTCAACGCTCCAATTTCCAGAAAGTGCAAATAGGATGTTTTGCGCTTCCCCATCATAGGAAATACTCAATGTTTTGGTCCCGGTTTCCGAAATTGTGGAACCATCTTCCATTTCAACGGATATATTACTTGTTACGGTAAAAGCACCTGTTGCCTCTGTGCTATTGGCACTGATTTTATAAGTTCTTGTGCCGTTCAATTTGGCCTTGCCTGCATAAAAGTCGGTAAAAGTCGCCACAAAAGTGGAATTCCCCTCCCCTTCGGTATACGATACGCTTACCGTACCATTTACGTTATCCGTTCCATTTAACACACAATTGTTAAAAGTAGCTTCAAAACCAGTTTCGGTATACGTTGCAGTGTAGCAATCATCTTTTGCGGAGGATGCTTGCTTGGCGGTATTATTGTTATAAAGCTCCGCAATGGTAAAATCTGCGACCCCTGCAATGGCATCAGTCGTTAAAATAGTCTGTAATTCCGTTTGGGTAAGCGATTCGCCATCACTGGACATGCCGTCTTCGCTACAGGATTGAAAGCCAAGGAAAGCAACGGTAAAAAAAGCGATGGATAAAATACGTAGATTAAGTTTCTTCATGTTATTTGGTTCTAAGATGTATGTGTAAAAAACGAAACACCTTCATTTTTAGTGTAAAATACGGGCTTCAATTCGATGAAATGCATGGGGGATGGAGCCAATGTTCCTTGGAATTATGTTAATTTCATCGAGATAAATAAAAGCCTCCATGAAAAATACCAAAATATTAACCTTGTTGATTTTGTCCCTAACACTGATGTTTTCCTGTAGTGATGACGGCGATGATGGCCCATCTGGTCTTTCCAATGAAGAACTTGTGGGTACTTGGACCTTGATAGAGATCAATTTGAGTGACGAAGTCGATATTGATGCTGACGGGCAGGCTTCCAGCAACTTGATGGATGAAGCGGATTGCGTTTCGGGGAGCATTATTTTCAATGCCGATGCCACCTACCAGTTTGAGCAGGCCAGTTTCACCATCAACTCCATAACCAACGACCAGTATTACCTAGATTGCAACGGAACCAACTTGGCAACAGGGGCTTGGGCGAGCGATGGCACCAAAGTCGCCTTTCAAGGGAGCAATATTTTGAGCGATAATTTCCAATTGATGGGGAATCAACTTATTTGGAACCAGGATGAGGAATTACCCGGAGTATCATCCTATGTATATGAAAAACAGTAGCCTTGGCCTTGTCATGAGCGATTACCTTAAAACATGGGCAAACTTTCAGCTTTAAGGGATAAAATCAAGGCGCATCTGTTGGAGCAGATTCAGAACGGTGAATTGCAGGTGGGCAAGACCATTAATCTGGCGGAGCTGTCCCGGGCAACCGGCATTAGCGTAACGCCCATTCGTGAGGCGTTGACGCAGTTGGAGCAAGCACAGGTGATCCAAGCGGTGCCCAATCGTGGGTTTGTGGTAGCCAAGCTGTCCAAGCATGAGGTCAAAGACCTGATCGAAATTGTAGCGCAATTGGAAGTGATGGCCTTGGAAAATTCCGAGTTTGAAACCGAGGGAATGGAAACCTTGGACAAGCTGCAATCCGAACTCGAAGCCACGGAAACCATTGCGGAAGGATTACGGGCCCGGTTCAATTTTCACAATTATTTGGTACAGCATTGCAGCAATAAAATACTATTGCAAATCTTGAGGGACCTAAAAGTCCGGCTTCATTTTTATGAGCACGATTTTATCAAAGACCATGGCTTTTTCCAAAAACTAAGTGCGCAAACACGCTCCGTGGTGGATGCCATACAGGAGGACAATGTGCCTACGGCCGCATTGATCCTACGTATGCATTGGATGTCCATTTTGGAACATATTGAAGGGCAGATAGGTGTTAAAAATGGTTAATCTTCTGATTGTCAAAATAAAATAATTCTAATTTCGTTTTAGGAAAAATAATTCAGCATGAATTACTTGAACAAAGAAATAGAATCGCGCACCAAAAGAAAGAAATCCAAATCTTTGGTAAAAAGACAGATTTCTTGTGGAACTTTCCAAGATTTTGAGATCTTGGATTTGGACAATCTTAAAAAACCGGTTCCAAAGCGCTAGCCTCCCTCCCGCTCTTCCAGCTTCCTTTTTACAAAATCATAATCCTGGGGTGAGTTGGCATTGAACAAGTCCTGCCCATATTTTGGGTGTACCAGGGCAATGTCGGCGTTCATCAAAAACTTTTTGGGGCTCCTGGTGTTCCTGTCCTCTAAAAATTGCAACGACTCTTCAAGCCCTTTAACCTCCCAAATACAGGCCAACGGCTCCGGTTCGCCCGTTTCAGGGTTTGCAAAAGCGGTTGCCGTCTTATTTGGATTTCTTCCCGATATCAATTGCCCAATGGTCTGCAAATTTATCAAAGGTAGATCGCAGGCCAGTACCAGCCATGCAACGTTGGGTTGGGCCTTAAAAGCGCTCAATATTCCGTTGTAGGGACCTTTATGGTCATTTTGGTCCACGATATTCTTAAAACCTGATGGGACTTCACAAACCTGTTCCGAGCGGATACTCAGGAACACATCGTCACAAATCTCCTCTAAAAGGTGGCACAGGTATTCCCGCTGCGGCATTCCATGATAATTTATGAGGCCCTTATCCTTTCCCATCCTTGAGCTTTCCCCACCGGACAATATCAGTCCATAAAGTTTTGATGGGCTTTTGCTGGATGTTTTGGGTTTTGGCTTCACAATGGTCTATTAATGCTTCAAATACTCGGTGGCGGTATCAGTGCAATTTCGTCATACGAATTTATCCTATCATGGTCCGAGGCGTAATTTTGGTTCACCGCAACGGTTACTTTGGTCAAGGATTTTAGTTCTGGATAGGTGCTTTCAAGAAATTTCTTGAGCTCTCCTACCGTATTCGGTATTTTTCTTCCCGATAAGCTCGCCGTTGGAACGGATAATGTTGGGGTCCCGATAATATCTTTGGTAGCTCCGAACAAAAGTATAGTCATAATATCAACCTATTAGCGTTATTGTTTGTTTTGAATCTTGGTTAGATAGGCCGGTAGGTTATATTAAAAGGTGAAATTATTAAAAATTGACCGAACGCGTATCATTTTAACAAGCATGGATTTCTTTTAACTTTTCTTTAATTTAATTCTGGCGGTCGTATATACTTTTCCAGTAATTTCGGCGTTCTGCATGCAGAACCTTAACTTTTATGAAAATGAAAAATATACTTCGATTTACCTTCCTTATATCTCTTGGACTTATTTTATTCTCCTGCGGAAATGCCGATGACGACGTGAGTTTTGACATTGACGACAGGGAACTTGGGCTCGGTGAAGAACCGGATGACTGCTTAGGTTTTGATGAAAACGAGATTTTATTGTCCATTCAGGATGAATATACCACACAACCTGGCAAGGTCTCCGTTCTGTTCAGGGTGTCCGACCTTATGGGCAATCCTATTTCTGGCTTGTCCGCCGACCAATTCTCCATTTACGAACAAGGTAGGAACGACGACTGTTTCAATTCCATATCCTCTTCCGAATCCTTTGCTCGGATTTCTCCCAATTCGCAGGTGTTCAACAACAATACCTTATTGGTGTTGGATTTGAGCAACAGTGTTTTGGAAAGCAGTTTGGATGAATTAAAGGTGGCCACCACTAGTTTTATAAATAATGTAATGCCCGAATCAGGTCCGGAATCCTTCAAAATGGCCATTTATTGGTTTGATGGTGAGGACGAACTTCATTTATTGAACCCATTGACTTCATCTGCAGCTGAATTGACAGCTTCCATAGATGGCATCACAACCGATATCAGTAGCGACCCATCAACCGATTTGTACGGAGCGGTAATCAAATCAACAAGGATTGCCGAAGATCTTTTGGATGAAAATTCCGATGTGATCAATGCGGCTTCCGTGGTATTGTTCACCGATGGTACCGACCAAGCATCCCGCTACAGGGAATCCGATGCATTAAAAGCTGTAGAGGAAGCGGATAGAAACATTTCTTTCTTCTCTATTGGACTTGGTGCCGAAATCGATACCGAGGTTTTGGAGCAAATCGGGAAAACAGCCAGTGTGTTTGCAAGCAATTCCGAAGAGTTGGAAAATACCTTTAACGATATATCCGAACGTGTGGAGGAACAAGCGGGAAGCTATTACCTATTCGAATATTGTACCCCAAAACGTGACGGTAGCGGCGAAAGCAACTTGGTGATCCAACTTACCCATAATGGCCTGCAAGGAGCAGTTCAGACCAAATTCAGCGCGAATGGTTTCACAGGGGGTTGTGAATAAGTCAGGATATTTGTTGAACTAGTAAATTTTGGGATTATACCGTATCTTGTTCAGCAATTAAACTGAACATACCTATGATTGACCCTAGAAAAACAATTTACACCTTAGTTTGCACCCTATTTTTAAGTTTTGCGAGCAGTCTTTATGCCCAGCACATCAGTCCGTTAGAGGGCAGATGGGATTTGGAAATGGATTTTATGGGGAAGACCTCTCCTTCGTGGTTGGAAATTAAACACTCCGGAAATGCTACGTTATTGGGACGTTTTGTGTTTGCCTTTGGCAGCGCGCGACCCATTGCCGAAGTGGAAACCTATGGAGAAAACAAATTCACCTTTAGCATTCCCAACCAATGGGAGCCCAAAGGCAGCGATATGATCTTCCATGGCGAATTGGACGGTGGGAAATTGAAGGGTACAATGATCTATACCGATGGTTCCATCATCAATTGGACCGGGGTCAAAGCCCCTGATTTGGCCTATACCGAAAATCCAAAATGGGGAAAAACCATTGAGGTATTCAACGGAAAGGACCTTACTGGCTGGCATGTAGATGGCGAAAAGAACCAATGGGTGGTAAAAGATGGCATTTTGACCAGTCCCGAATCAGGATCCAATTTGATCACGGATGAGAAATTCCAAGACTTTAAAGTACACGTAGAATTCCGTTATCCAGAAGGAAGCAATAGTGGTGTTTATTTACGTGGTCGATATGAAGTTCAAATTGTGGACAGTGAAGGTTTGGAACCTGCCGATATCTATTTGGGAGGTGTTTACGGTTTTTTGGAACCCAATCAGAATGCTTCGAAACCTGCGGGCGAATGGCAGACCTATGATATAACTTTGATTGGTCGACGGGTTACGGTAACGCTTAACGGCAAAACCGTGATTTCCGATGCGACCATTCCAGGTATTACCGGTGGGGCTTTGGACAGCAAGGAAGGGGAGCCTGGCCCATTCATGATTCAGGGAGACCACGGACCCATTGAGTACAGGGCTTTTGAAGTTACTCCCCTAAAGAATTAGAAAATCAACATTATATAAAAAAGCCCGATTCTCTAAATCGGGCTTTTTTATTTTTTAATCCAAGGGAACGAGTTCAATGTTTCGCCATTTTACGCGAATACCTCCCCCATCGTGAATCTGTAGCGCAATGGCGCCTTCGCCCTCGCCGATTTTTTCATCTTCCAGATGCACCATTTCCACACCATTGAGCCAAGAAGTAACCTCTGGGCCTTCTACACGTATTTTCATGGTGTTCCACTCCCCCATTTTTAGGGCCTTATCTTTTTCTGGGTCCGGTTTTATCAACCAGCCACGACCATAAGACTCGTAAATGCCACCTGTATCCTTTCCTGGAGGAGCAACCTCTACTTGCCAACCGGTTACTTTGGTGCCTTCAAAAGTGGAACGGATAAAAACACCGCTGTTACCATCGGCCTCTTGCTTAAATTCCAAGGTCAATTCAAAATCCTTGTAGAATTTGTCTGTGGACAAATAGCCATATTCACCTTTTGGACCGCTTTCGCAGATGAGCTGTCCATCTTCCACAAACCATTTTTCTTCGCCATGATTGATCCAACCATCGAGGTTTTCACCGTTAAAAAGTGTAATGGACTCTTGTGCAAAAGTCAATTGTGCTGCCAACAGGCATAATCCTACTAAAATCTGTTTCTTCATTTTTATGTGCTAAAAGGGTTATTTACTATTTCTAAAATCTATTTTCCGTTGATCAGACCATTTCCTGTACTTTGTTGTTCCAAAGGCTTGGAAAGGTCTATCAAAAAACCATTGATTACGGCATGGGTCAATTTTCCATCTTTCTTTAAAAAGAATGTCGGGTTCGCTCCGGGCTGCATGCTGAAACTCCTCAACTTGAATGTATCTTCGACCAAAATGAGCGGAAAATGTACAAAGGCACTTTTCTCCGGCTTTTCGGTCTTTACATAGGCCACACCGTCCTTTAATAATTGCATGGGATCATCAATTCGGTCCACTTTGGCCACCTTTGGCTGGACAATGGTATAGCCTTCCGCATCAAAGGTTTTGTAGGCAGAATAGGTAGAAAGGTCGCCTTGGTCGGCCACGGAACTTTTGTAATAAAACTCGTTGTGACCCTTTAAATCCACCTCATGATTAATAATTCCCAAGTCAATAATGTAATCATTGCCCAAAAGTTCGTAGGTGACGTTCTCTATCTTTAAATCGAACAGCATACGATCATTTTTTGGGATTTTCTCATAGTCTTCCACGGGAATATCCTTGTACGATTGATTGGCTATCGTGTACAGGGCCGAAAGAATGGAAACGTAGTTCAACTTACGGATTTCTTGTTTTTCCGGGTCTCCCGGGTAGCCTCCGGATTCTATAAGAATAAGGCTCGTGCCCCATTTGGCAATGTTGTCGCCAAAGGCACGTGGCTCAAAATCGTCGCTGTACCGGCCTACCTGTCCCGGAGCGTAGTTTTGTATGATTCTGTTCATAAACACAATCACTTTCATGGCATTTGCACGCACTTCGTTGATGTCCTTCTTGTAATTGTAAGCTGTGGCCAAATAGGAAATGGTTGCCGGTTTTTCGGTACGTTCGGCATTGTAGTATTTGCTCTGATCATGAAGGTTAAAACCAAAATCGGCATCCAAACTATCACGAATACGTTTCAAAGTTTGTCCCTCGGGAGACTGTAATCGCAGGGCATCCCGATTAATATCGATGCCCAGGGCATTCCTTCTCGTGAACACTTCTGCACCATCGGGATTGAGCATGGGCAAAAAGTGAAGTTTTAGGTTGGACAGGATGGCTTCCTTCTCTTCCTTGAACTCAGGGGCATCCAAAAAATTCAGGATATCAAAAATGGCTTGGGTGGCCGTTGGCTCGTCACCGTGCATTTGGGACCACAGAAAAATGTTGCTATCCCCCGAACCAATGCTTATCAAATGCAGGTCTCGCCCTTGAATGGACTCCCCTACTTTTTGCACCTCAAATTTTGGGTTCGCCTTGAATTTTTCAATCAAGGGTTGAATATCGGTATGTTTTATCCTTCGTTTTACAATACTCGATTCTTTGTAGTCATCGTAAGTTTCGTATAGTTTGGAAGTAAGCTCATCCTGCGCCTGAACATTACCTAAAAGGATAAGGGCGAAAGCCGAAAGTAAAAGTTGCTTTATCATTGTTTTTTTGTTGGAACAGGTTTAAAGTTAAATTTTTTAGTGGCATTTCGGACCTTTTCCACAAAATCCATTCCTGGGTCCGTTTTTTCGGTACGATAACCATCATCTACCTCCAACCAAAGCGGATGATCTTCGAACAAAGTGTATTCTTGGTGACCTATTACGTAATCAATATCATATTTTGATGCCAAATAGTCCACCAGATAAATATTGGAACGCAATTGCTTTTTGGTCAATGGCAATCCTTCGGTACCACCGACATTTTCTATACCAATGGCACAATGGTTCAACCCAATGGTATGTCTTGCCATGGTAGTTTCGGGCATCAACCGATAAATGGTGCCATCTTGATCCACCAAAAAATGGGAAGATACGTTCAGTCCGCTCACATTCACCAAATCGGGCCGCCAATTGGGCAATGTGGACCTGTTAAAGGCTTCGAACGATTTTTTCAAAGATGGAATGGCTGTCCAATGCAATACCACCATTCTAGGGGTGATTTCGGGAGTTTCCTGGTCCAGCTCGTACCGGTTCAGCAAGTATTCTTTGGTCAGTTCCACGCGTTGTTCATCAAAAATAATGGGGATATCCACAATTTCCTTTTGTGTGGAACATGCTCCCAAGACAAGTGCCAATGCAATCAAACTAGTTTTTTTCATTCGTGGTATTTATGGAATCGATGGGAACTGCATAACAGATAATCAGTTTTTTCCTGCCCCATTCCCGTGCTTTTTTTACGTCTTTCCCCATGTAAATATCAATTCGATTTCGCCAACGCCAGTGCATTTTGTCCTTCACATAAAAGGTATCTGGAAAGGTATCTATTTTAACCATGGTATTGTGCGTCAAACCCATTTTAATGAGGTCTCGCGAAACCGCGATACTTTTCATTCCCGGCTTTAAGGTATCTCCCCAGGCCGCAACAGAAGGGTCAATGCTGTCCGTTTGCCAAAATACGGAGTTGTATGCGGATGCCGTGACTTCGTGTCCATACCAATCATATTTTTTGCGGGCTTTATCCGAATCCTCTTTTGATGAGCATCCCACAAGAAAAACGATCAATATGAAAACCAGTTTTTTCAATGCAATAAATTTTCCAAGAGCATAATGTCCACATTGGTATTGTTCCATCGGTCCGACAACACATCGGGAACCGGCGTGAATCCTAACGTCAATGAGCTAAGCACAATATCCAAATCGCCGTCATCGTCAACATCGGAAGCATCCATTAAAAACCAACGCGCCAATGATGGATCTTCCAATATATGGGTAGAAAATTCAAACGTTTCCGAGTCCTTGTTCTCCAAATACACAAAGGAACGTTCCGGAAACTCCAAATAGTTGGGGAATGTACTTATCAATGCAAAATCGGTGTCGCCATCTTGGTCAAAATCCCTCGACAGCACCCTTGTGGCACCGTACATGGGATAAAAATAAGACTCCGAATACGTGTTGTTCCCGTTGTTTAGGTAAATGCGCATACCATGATAGGGTTTGTGAACATAGGAAATATCGGCATTGTCACCTTGAACAGTTATAATATCCTCCAGACCATCACCATTATAATCCACGAGTTCGAACCAACTAGTCCCGAATAAGGGACTGAACCCTAACAGTTGTTCTGCCTCGAACACCAAATCTTCGGTTTGATGAAAAACCGTAATGCTCTCCGTACTCTGTGTCATCAACGCTACGATGTCAAGTTTGCCATCCTTGTTCATATCCTTGGCCACGGTACGAATGGCTCCGGGAAGGTTCAGCAATACCTTTTTGTCATATTTGCCTTCATCATTTTCGATCAACAGCGATAACCGACCGGATTCATTTCCAAACTCACTTACCACGATTTCTTTTTTGCCATCACCGTTCAGGTCTTCCAGTAAGGTGTGAACGGGCCTATGAAAATTGTTCTGCAATGTGAGCGTATCCTCGCCCACTTTACGAAATAGTTTGCCCTTTTCCAGCTCGGACGGACGTATGATCCCAACTTCGCTGACAATGGTAACGGAATCTTTTTTGCTGTACCAAGTTACGGGACTGTTACCTTGATATATTTGATCGGACTTTTCTTCGGCAAAATCAAAGGAACCTAAAGTCCCGGTAAGGTCGCCATAATATACCTGATTATCCTCGTTTAAAAATTCCAGATAAGTGATCATGGCCCCGTTTTGCTCATCGAGTGCAAACGACTTGGTTTTGAATTGTTTTACTGTATCCGCATGGGGCATTTTTATGCTCTCTAGGCTCTCTGGAGCATTGGACACAATATAGTTTTCCAATTGCACCCATTCGTTCAAAGTGATTTTTGGCCTGAGCACGCCCGGCTCCACAACCACATCTTGCTCAAGCCCCTCGACTTCCATACGGGCCATCATGGCGGGCAGAACCGATTTTTTCCAAACCTCTTTGGGCAATTCATCAATTTTGGGAGCTAAGTGGCAACTGGCGCAGTAAGTATCGTAAAGTTGGGCTTCTTTGGGTTTTGGTTTTTCTTTTTTACAGGATCCCATCAAAATAATAAATAGTAGGGGAACTACGGAAAAATAAGGTTGTTTGATCGGCATTGGTCGGTTTTGGCGTTAATTTTTAATTGTGCTGGTTAAAGTTTAGCTGGGCAATGGTACATAGGAATCATCGTTTTCCATCATAGGAAATGTTTTATCGGCCCATGCTTTTTTTGCCGCTTCCAGTTTTTCTTTGCTGGAAGAAACAAAATTCCAATAAATATAGCGTTCCTCAGGGAAAGGTTCGCCCCCGAACAACAACAAATGGGTTTTTGGTTTTAGTTTGATGTTGCAGGTGTCCTCTACTTTTGACACCAAGATATTTCCTTCGCCAACCGTTTCTCCACAGGCTTCAATACTGCCCTCCACGATACATATCCCTATTTCACCTTTTAAATTTCCGTTTACGCTCAAAGTATATTCTTCTTTGGCAATTACTTCTACCATAAAAAGGTTGGAGTGAACGGGTACAGGCGATTTTTTGCCGTATCCTTCTCCCGCAACCAATTTAAATGCAGTCGTACCATCGGTCCATGTAGGGATGTCCTTCCCATCAATATGGTGGAATTGGGGTTCCATGTCTTCCAATTCTTTGGGCAATGCGACCCAAATTTGATAACCATGAGCCGTAAACGTATTGCCATTGCGCATATCCGGAGGCGTCCGTTCGGTATGGGTCACCCCCTTCCCTGCCGTCATCCAGTTTACCGAACCGGGTTTAATGCGCTGATGGGTTCCAAGGCTGTCCTCGTGGTTGATTTCCCCTTCCAACATAAAGGTCAAAGTGGACAAACCCATGTGCGGATGTTGGTCCACATCCATATACTTTTTGGGTCCTAGCTGTGTAGGTCCCATATGGTCTATAAAAATAAAGGGGCCGATCATGCGCTTTTTGCGAAAGGGAATCAGCCTCCCCACCAAAAAATCGCCAATATCCCTGCTGCGTTCTTCAATGATCAATCCGATGTTGGACATGTGTTAAATGTTTATATTTAGATGCAGAAAGTTACAAATACATCCTATACCATGAAACTACTTAAGCGTCTTTTACTTCTCCTTATTGTTATCGTAGGAGTGGTAGTCTACCTGAATTATCCCAAACTGAACATTATCTCCGGTTATGCCGCCAAAAATGTGGCCTCCGGTGTTTTTGTTGCGCATCGTTCCGCTGCAAGCATGAACCAATACGACAATAGTGCTCCTCTTATCAAAATAGCTTCCACGGAAGTTAATGAAAGTGAGGAGTCCGCATCGTCCACTGTTTATGGTTTGATGAAGCGTACAGCCGTTTATCGTGATGGATTAGGGGCTGTTTTGATCAATGATGATTACGATCCCAAGGCATTGACCATCAGACCGCAACGACATCAACCTGTTGATACCATTCCCTACCCCTACGGACAAGCAGCTCCGATGGATACCGTATTGCCCGAAGTGGATATGGACCAAATCAACAAGGCTCTGGCCATTGCCTTTGCAGAGCCGGAGACACAAAAAACACGGACCCTTCTTATTTTATATAAGGGACACCTGATCACCGAAAAATATATTGATGGCTTTGATAAGGATACGCCCATCTTGGGTTGGTCCATGACCAAAAGTGTTTTGGCCACCTGTTATGGAATTCTGGAGCATCAAGGAAAACTGGAAATGGATTGGCCCGCTCCCATTCCCGAATGGAAGGATGATGAACGAAAGAACATCACCCTGAACCATTTGTTGCGCATGCAAAGCGGATTGGCATGGGACGAGGATTATACGGGCATATCCGATGTTACCCGCATGCTGTTCCTCGATAGCGATATGACCCAAGCACAACGCGATAAAAAGGCGATAGCAAAGCCAACGGAAATATGGAACTACTCTTCGGGAACTACAAATTTGCTGTCAGGGATACTCAAACAACAATTTCGTGGCCATCAAGAATATTTGGACTTCCCCTACGCTGCTTTGATCGATAAAATAGGGATGTATTCCATGATATTGGAGGCAGATATAGCAGGGAATTATGTGGGCTCTTCCTACGCATGGGCCAGTACAAGGGATTGGGCCCGATTTGGACAATTGCACCTGGACAAGGGAAATTGGAACGAGGAACAATTGTTTGATGCTTCATGGATAGATTATATAACGACTCCAACGGCCAATTCCAATGGCACTTACGGTGCTCATTTTTGGTTGAACGCAGAAGGTAAGTATCCCGATGTGCCGAGAGATATGTTTTCTTGCAATGGTTTTGAAGGTCAGCATGTATTCATGATTCCTTCCAAAGACTTGGTCGTTGTAAGGACAGGTTTGGCCGAGGAACCGTATTTTGATGTAAACGGATTGCTGTCGAACATCGTAAAAGCAGTGCCTTAAATCGATAAGATATACTAAAAGGCCTGAAAAACCACAGGATTGGCACACTTCACAACAATAATTTCGTTTATGGGAACACTCGTGGTAGTTTTACCATGTAATAAAAAACGAAAGTAATTTTTTCATTTTCATATAGTGTTCTCGTAAAAGAGTCTTGACCATAACGGCAGGGCTCTTTTCTATTTAGGGCCATCCTAAACTTTTAAACTGACACGAATTTCACAAAGGACCCTAAATTATTTTGAGCACCCGTCTGCGGCAGGCTGTCAATAAATCCAAATTTATATGGCGACTATCAAACGTAGAATCACAAAAAACCTCAAGTGGCAACAAATAAAGGGCACTTCACAACAATGATTTTATTTGGAAGGAGTTGAGAGGTACATTTACTATGTAATAAAAAACGAAAGTAATTTTTTCATTTTCATATAGTGTTCTCGTAAAAGAGTCCTGACCATAACGGCAGGGCTCTTTTCTATTTAGGGCCAATCCTGAATTGATTGTCTCGCTGTACCGCACAGTCGAAGGGTAGCAATATTTCAGTTTCTTCAGTCGCTACGCTCCTTCAGAACGGCAATGAGTAATTGTAAATTGTTTATTGATGACTGACCGTTGACTATGGAATCCATTTGTCCTTGCCAAAATCAGGCTTGCGCTTTTCCAAGAAAGCATTTCTACCTTCTTTGGCCTCATCGGTCATATAGGCCAATCGTGTAGCCTCACCTGCAAACACCTGTTGTCCTACCATACCATCGTCTGTAAGGTTCATGGCGAATTTGAGCATTTTTATGGAGGTCGGTGATTTGGCCAAGACTTCCTGGGCCCATTGATAGGCGGTATCCTCCAATTCATCATGAGGGATAACTGCGTTTACCATCCCCATTTCATATGCTTCTTGTGCAGAATAGTTCCTTCCTAAAAAGAAAATCTCACGCGCCTTTTTTTGCCCCACCATTTTGGCGAGATATGCAGAGCCGTAGCCACCATCAAAACTGGTAACGTCGGCATCGGTTTGTTTAAAAATGGCGTGTTCCTTGCTGGCAAGGGTCATGTCGCACACTACATGAAGGCTGTGCCCTCCCCCAACGGCCCATCCTGGTACCACGGCAATAACTACTTTAGGCATAAAACGAATCAAACGCTGTACTTCCAGAATATTCAAGCGGTGGTAGCCATCATCGCCCACGTAGCCTTTGTGACCGCGTGCCTTTTGGTCGCCCCCGCTGCAAAAGGCCCATTTGCCATCCTTGGAAGAGGGCCCTTCGCCAGAGAGCAGCACTACCCCAATGGAGGTATCCTCTTGCGCATCGTAAAAGGCTTTGTACAGTTCGCTAGTGGTCTTGGGTCGGAACGCATTGCGTATATCCGGACGGTTAAAGGCGATACGCGCCACGCCGTTACATTTTTTATAGGTAATATCTTCGAATTCCATGGCGGTCTGCCAGTTGGGTGATTCCATAGTTGCGGATTTTATTGAAACACAAAATAACGGAAATTCTGGATTATAGTCATTTCCAATAAATCACGGAACGGATTTGAAAGCGTTTTGAGGGAAGTAAACGGATGATTTTCAAAATTTTATAACCAATAAAGCATGATAGCTCTTATTGTTGGATATCCTTATTTTCATTAACTTTTAACTTTCCCTCAAAAGCATCATTACAACAGTATTCCTAAAAATATACTGTAACAATAGTTCAACAAAGCCATCTTTGAAAGTGAACACTAACTGATTTATCATGAGATTGACAATTCTACTCATTTTATTATTCCTTCAAACCACTTTAATAGTTTCACAGACCTCCCTTACGGAAATTGATCTTGATAATGGTAAATTCAAAGTGGGATTTCAACAGTATAAGGCCTATGATAGCACAAGGACTTACAGTAGGATCTATGACTACACCAATAAAAAAACAGAAAGACCGATTCCAGTAAGTATATGGTATCCCACAGAACAGCGTGTGGATGATACCAAACCGTTGATGGTATTGGATTATCTTGAAATTTTAAAAGAAGAGGAAGAATGGGAACACTTGCCCAATGAGGAAATATTGAATTGGTTTAATTATTCCAACACACCTTCCAATCAAAAACACCTTACGGAAAAAACGACGGCTTATGCAAAGGTGGAATTTGCAAATGGAAAATTTCCGACAGTCATTTACAGACCAAGTTTTCAAGCGTCTTCCATTGAAAATTTTGCGCTTTGTGAGTATTTGGCAAGTAACGGTTTTGTGGTTATGTCAAGTCCAAGTCGAGGTACCGAAACCCGATGGTTCAGCAGTAACTACGAGAAGGAAATCGAAACTCAGGCCAGGGATACGGAGTTTTTGATCAAACAAGCGGGGAAACTTCATTTTGCGGATTACGACAATATTGCGCTTATGGGCTTCAGTTTTGGTGGTTTATCCAATGTTATCGTCCAAAACAGAAACGATAATATACAGGCCATTGTTAGTCTTGACGGTACGGAAAGATACCAATATGGATTACTCGAACAATCCCCATTTTTTGATTCCAACAAAATAGATGTGCCATACATTCACATGGCCCAGAAAGAAATCCCTGAAATAATCTTAAAAGAAGACAAAATAGACGCCGAACTCAACACGAAATTCCAATTATACGACAGCATTGCAAACGGCAAAGTGTATCGATTGAGGTTTAATAATCTGACACACAGCTACTTTAGCACTTTAGGGGTTCTTTTCGAAAATAGGGACAAAAGACAGGACAAAAGCGATTCCGAAATCATGGAATCCTACAAATGGGTTTCGAAATACGCATTGAATTTTTTAAAGGCGACTTTAAAAGAGGATAAAAAAGCATTAAAGTTCATCGAAAATAATCCGCAAAATAATGGAGTTGGAAATAGTTTGGTCACGTTGAAAATCAAACAACCCAAAAAAGAGGTATTTACATTTCAGGATTTTAACGATATGGCCTCGGGCCAAAACTATAAAAACTTAATACACCTTTACGACTCGATAACCGAATTGCACCCCTTGTTTCAAGCACCGGAAGGAAATTTAAATACGCTTGGTCTGCAACTTGTTTTCAACCCAGAAACATCTTCGCAAGGAATACATGTGTTCTTATTGGCAACAAAACTTTACCCGGATTCCGCCAATCTTTATGATAGTTTGGGAGAAGGGTATTTGTTCATTGGCGACAAGAAAAAGGCCATCGGCAGTTTTGAAAAGTCTCTGGAATTGAATCCTCAAAATCCAAATGCCATCAATCGATTAAAGCAACTCAAAAAATAAAGAACTTATTTTTTCCCTTCTAAAAATCAGTTGTTTGCCTTTTAGGGTCAATATTTTGTTGGTATGCATCAACCCCGAAATGGGCTCCATGGTATTTTCGTGACGGATTAGAAACCCCAAAACAATTAATATCATGAAGAAGAATTTAATTTTATTAGGTGTCCTTTTTGTAGGCTTGACCTCTTTTGCGCAGAATACGAACAATGTACAATTAGGTGTACGTGGTGGTGCGAACTTTGCTACCGTGGCCGGTGATGATTTTGATAGTCCGGATTCAAGAACGTCCTTCTATTTAGGCCTTTTGGCCGAAGCGCCCTTATCCGACCATGTATCGTTGCAACCAGAGGTATTTTACTCTGCGCAAGGTTTTGATATTACCGATGAACCTGATACCCCAGATGCACAATTTCAGGTAGATTATATTCAAGTACCCGTGCTTTTAAAGTTTTATATCGCTGATGGACTTAACATTCACGGTGGTCCACAATTCGGCTTTAAAGTGAACGAGGAACTCGATTTTGATCCAGGAGAGGATTCTGGTGATTTTGATTCGGATTCCATTAACAGTTTTGATTTTCAAGGAACCGCGGGTGTAGAATACAAGTTCCCTTCCGGATTCTTTATCCAAGGAAGATACTCTTACGGTTTTTCCGAGATGATCGAGGATGTAGATGTTCACAACTCCGTTTGGTCCGCAGGTCTTGGATTTATGTTCTAAAAGAACTGTATTAAAAAAATTGAAAAAGAAAATGGGAAACTCCATCTATTCGCTTAGATGGAGTTTTTTTATCAAATACAGTTATAATCAATCTTTTGTTAGGTATATTTAAAATATCGGGGTAAGTTGACGTTCAGAACCAGATTGCTACAAATAATATGCTTTTAAGTACTGTCTTTACTGGGTATGACATAAAGGTGACATCTAAATGTCGTGGTGCTGTCCCACCTTTCGGGATAGTTTTGTTGGTGAATCAAAAATTATAGATCATGAACAATTCATCAATCGGGGAACGATTAAAATATCAGAGGAAAATTAAAGGTTATTCCCAAGAAGAACTGGCCGACCGAACCAATGTAACGGTGAGGACCATCCAGCGTATTGAAAAGGAAGAGGTCTCCCCTCACCTAAACACTATCAAACTTTTGGCAGTGGCCTTGGAAATAGAAGTGGACGATCTTGTTGTTTTGGACGACCCAAAAGAAGAAATCGTAAAGAAGAAATGGTTATTGTTGATACATGCAACACCCTTTGCCGGGTTAATTTTGCCATTATTAAATGTACTGATTCCACTTTTTCTGTGGATTCACAAGCGGGAAGACAACCCAATATATAACGAGCATGGCATCAAGGTCATCAATTTTCAGATTACTGTACTGATCTTGGCCATTTTATCCTTTGTAAGCTTGCTGATTATTGAAAAGTGGGGGTTTTTTATTTTTATTTCAGTGGTGCCGATTTGTATTGGAATAATGTTGTTCAACATCGTGTATGTAGTACAAAAAAATAAATGTTACTATCCGTTCTCCATTCCATTTATCCGGTTGAAGAAGAACAAGACCTTTCTTTTAATGGTTTTAATGGGCATAACGCTTTTGGACAGTTGTACTGCTCAAAAACCAGAAACCATTGAGCGTTTGGATGGTTCCGAGATAACAAAGGATTCTGTTACCGCCAAAATTGAACAGTTGATGAGGGATGCCAAAATATACGGTGCTGCTATATCAGTTTTTAACGATAACCAGCCTGTTTATCAAAAAGTTTTTGGCTATAAAAATTATCCTAACCGTATTCCTTTGACCGATTCCACCAACATTTATGGAGCTTCCTTTAGCAAAGCGGTATTTGGTGTTTTGGTGATGAAGCTGGTCGAAAAAGGTGTGATAGATTTGGATACACCTCTCGAATCCTATTTACCACAAAAAATACATGAGTACGAACCCCAGACGCGTTGGCACGATGATTTTTCTAGTTTGAGGGAGGATTCGCTGTACACCAATATAACTGCCAGAATGTGCCTAACCCACACCACGGGTTTTAAAAATTACAGATGGTTTGAGGAAGATCATAAACTACGTACGCATTGGGAACCCGGCACTAAATTCGGGTATAGTGGCGAAGGCTTTATTTATTTACAAGTAGTGCTCGAAAAATTGACGGGGAAAGGGCTGGAACAATTGGCGAAAGAGCATATTTTTAACCCATTGGGCATGAACGACTCTGCCTATGAATGGAAAACCAAATTTGATATGGATTTTGCTTTGGGCCACAATGAAAATGCCCAAGTGCTTAAAAAGGACAAGGACAATGAGCCCCGTGGTGGCGGTACATTGGAGACCACAGCGGAAGACTATACCAAATTCTTGACGGCAGTGCTCAATCAAAAATTGATCAGTAAGGAATCCTACGAAGAAATTTTCAGTCCACATATTCGTATCAGAACCGAAAAGCAGTTTTATGAAGGTGAAGGCAAAACCACGGACAAATATGACAATATCAATCTGGGGTACGGACTAGGTTGGGGTTATTTTGAAACACCTTATGGCAAGGCAGTATTTAAGGAGGGCCATGGTAGTGGATTTGTCCACCACTCTGTTTTGTTCCCTGAGACCGGAAAAGGCATTATGGTCATGACCAATTTTGAAAATGGCAATGGTATTTTTAAAGAGTTATTGGAAGTAATCTTGATGGACAATTATACACCATGGGAATGGGAAAATTATATTCCGTACGATAAAAAATAAGAAGTTCAATTGTACAAGTATAATGTGGAATACCAATCGGTTACAAAACACTGTGAACAAAAAAACCACCCTTTTGGGTGGTTTTTACAATTTTATAATATAACTCGTTTAAAGTATCTCGACCACTTCAAGGTCAAATACCAAATCGTGGCCGGCCAACGGGTGGTTGGCATCTATGATAATATCTTCTTCTTCTACCTTGGCCACTCTAAACTGCTGCTCTTGTCCTTGTGCATTGGAGCCTACCAAGCCCATGCCCACCTCTGGCTTAAGGTCTTCGGGCAATTGTGTTTTTGAGATTTTCTGAAAAAGTGCGTCGTTTACCTCTCCATACGCCTCTTCCTTGTCTATAGTGATGGTTTTCTTTTCGTTGACCTCCATATCGATAAGCCCTTTTTCAAAACCTGGTATAAGTTGACCCTGTCCCAATGCAACTTCCATAGGTTCGCGTTCCAGTGAACTGTCAAAAACCTGTCCATTGGTCAATTTACCTGTGTAGTGCACCTTTACAGTGTCATTCTCTTTTACTTTACTCATAATTTTGTTTATAGTTTTAAAATCAAAACGTTGCAAATATAAAGGGTATAAAATGGTTCAACGAAAGAGTTGGCCGATACCTTTGGAAAATTTGGATTTTTGACCAAGTTCGCTCTAATTTGCGCCGGAATTCTATAGAAATATGTTAAATAGCATAAAAAAGGCCCACAACGTGGACCTTAGTTTTTTTAATCCAAGCTATGCTTTATTTCTTGTCTGTATTCACAAAACCTACTGGCATTAAAAGTATTTCTTTGGAAGCAATGTTGAGTCCTTCAGATGTATCGCCTTCCTCTAAGGTGCTTAAATCAACACCCGGTGTTCCTCGTGGTAGGTCGTACTGCTCCCCTACGCTTGCCGCACCATAGCCTAGGTCTTTCATGGAGCCGGCCGTGATCCTGCTCAATGGATTTTCACCCAAGTTCAAGAACCCGGTCATCAATTCATTGTTCAAGGTGGACTCTTGCCAGTGGCCAAATGCCGTTCCTGGTCCATAAAGGCTTTCTATGGGCAGTTCCCCTGTTCCTCCCTCAGCATTCCAGAATACGTTTGCCTTGTGACCTGCAAAATATGGGGTGGTCTCGCCACCTAGCATCAAGGTTCTGTCAAATCCAAAATCAGCTGTGTTCCAAAGTGTTCCAATGCCCAAAACGTGTCCCATTTCATGAACAATCACATCTTCGAACAAATCCAAGCTTTCCAAAAAGTCCAGATCCTCTACATCAAAATACATAACGCCCGAAATTGGCAAGAAATCACTTGTTCGGACAAAATTGGGTCCAGCCTGCCCCAAGACACCGCCAGGACCGTCGATTGGTGCCAATGCCACTTCTATTACTATATCGTCCAAGGTTCCATCCACAGCAGGCGGAAAACCTGTAAATGCAGATGGAATGGTTCCTGTTATGGATGGAACGTCCTTTATAATGATTCGCTCCCATCGGGCTGCAGCTTGATCAAATACTTCTTGCTGACGTTCGGTGGGCGGCAACAAAAACTTTAGGCTGATATTAAAGCGTCCGTTATCGGTACCTGCAGCGCCTGTTGCCCTTGCGGTTGAAATGTCCGTAGTGATCAGATCATCCAAAATAATGGGCTCTCCTGTGCGTGCTGCAAGCGTTACCAATGTAGGTTCGGACTTTTGGATAGAGTTTATATCTTCGTCCATACCAGCATCGTTGGAGCAAGAGGAAAAAATCAGCATTCCCGCGGCTGCTGTAAATGATAAAGAATAACGGAAAGATTTTGTGAGGTTTCTCGTAATCATGTTCTCAATTTTTAAGTTAATGTAGTAAACCAAAGTTTTGATTTTAACTCAATTTAACAAAAAAAAGGAGATTACTCTAACCTTGTGCCAAAACAGGAATGATTATGTATAGAATGGAATTATATATGTAAGAATGGTTGTTTTTTAATGATAATTGATTGAATCCTGAAATCACTTCTCGTTGACCTCTACCAGTTTATCATCGTTCCACTCACCTCCGGCCACTACTCCGCCATCGGCATCATAAAACTTACCGGTGCCGCTTCGCTTATCGTTTTTCCACTCACCTGTGTACTTTTCCCCGTTGGGCCAGTAGTATGTTCCGTAGCCATTTCGCTTGTCATCTTTATAGCTTCCTACGTAGTATTCGCCATCGGCCCAGTAAAAAGTGCCCTCTCCATGGCGTTGGTTATTGGCCCATTCCCCTTCGTATCGGCTTCCGGTCTCCAAAAGTGCAACGCCAAAACCATGGGCCTTGCCATCTTTAACCTGACCGATATAGTGCATTTGGTTGCCTTTCTTACTTTTGAAGGTAATGTATTCCCCGAAGGATTTTTGCTGAAGCTGCTTTTTTAGACGGGCCAGCTGCACTTTTGTCTTTTCCAACGAAAAATTGATGGAATCGTATTTTCTTACGGCCATTTCTTCGGACCAATTTGACATGGCCATTGTATCCTTTTCTGAAATTACGCTATCTGGGACTGGATTGATATTCGTGCGGCTGCCCTTCAGTTTTTCGGCCAGTGCGATGCGCAAAGGGATTACCATGTTGTTTTCCTCACTTGATTTCATCGAGGCACTGTACGATGCGATTGCCCCATCATAATCTTCTTGGAGCAACAGCGAATCTATCTTGTTCAATTGCTCATAAGCATTAATTTTATCCGAGATAGCCTTGTTTTCTTCTTTGACCTGTGCAAGGTCGTTTTCCAGCTGAACGGATTTTGTAACAAAGAACAACGTGGCCAAAGCAAAAACGGCCAAAAGTATAAAGGGAGCGTATTTTTTTATTTTCATGTGTTAAGTGCTTGGTTCACTACTAAATACGTATCAATCGGTCAAATGGACGTCGGGAAGTTTATTTTTAACCCTTCTAAAGTCGGGTGAATAATACATGTGGAAACGCAATGTCCATCCTTGTTGATAGTATCCCCCGTTGTACCTTTCTTGTCCTTGGTTGTACAAAACTCCTGCGGCAAACGTGAGCCTAGGGGTGACAATATATCCAATAGTGGTCGTTAAACGAAGGTCTTCCATGGGGCTCGCCACCACTTCCTTGCCGCTCTGCATGATCAATTCCGCTTCAGGTGCAACATAAATGGTCTTGGGGCTCAACTTAGTATTGTTCAATGGGATTTTTGCCCGGAACATATATCGCCAACGGTTTCTAAAAATATAATCGCTATCCTCGGCAAACCCTTGGCTCCAACGGTGCTCTATTCGGATACGGTGATAAAACATGGCCGTGTAAAAAGGCATGGCAAATTGGTATTGATGCCATATACGCCATTCGGGCACCACATTTCTGCCATCGGAATCCTCATCGGTGTTAAAATTGATACGCACCACTCCACCCAATCTAAAGTTGGATTTTTTGTCGAAAATATAACCAATGGCATGCCGGTTATAGATTTGACCGATTTGTCCCATGAACGGCGTGCTCTCTGTTTCTTCGAACCTAAAATGTGTTTGTGCGTCCCAAAAGAAACGCTTGCCGATCCGAATATTCCCGTAGGTATTGAACCAGACCTTGGTTTTGGGGTCTTTATATTGTGATGTTTCCGGAAGCACTTCCGGTTCCGATTCTTGAGCAAACACCGTACATCCAAAAAGCAGAACAACAACCGCCAAAAAGCTATTTTTACTGTTCCTCATGCCTATTGGTTTTTTAAGGTTGATTGTTCGAGTATCAGCGCTAAAACTTCTTTCGGCCGTTTTTCACGACGGAGTTTTCGCTCCAGCTTACGGGTATCCTTGTTCCGTAAATCCAAAATACTTTGATGGGTGTTCATCATCTGCTCGTTCAATGTAGCTATATTGTCACATGTCAGCTCTTCTGTAGCCGTTTTAATAAAATATGGTATCAGTATATCCTTGTAGGCCGAAACGATTCGTTTTTTAACATCCTCTTCCATCACATTCGCCATAAAAGGGTTCCATACGGCATTGGTATACTCTTTTTCTATGGTTGCAATATGTTGCGGAAGTTTTTTGATGTTCACCGCAAAATTGCTCAATTGGGCGAGACATGTTTTGGCCCTTTTTCCGTACTCCAATTTTTCATCGGGCTTTTTTAGGTCCGCATAGTTGGTCAAGGAACTATCGGCCACGTTCTTCAATTGTTTTAGTGCACCCTTGTATTCCGATGAAAGCCCAGGAACGGAATCCAATTCCTGTTCCAGATCATTGTTCAATTCAATAAGCTCTTCTTCCAGCCCGTTCAACATTTGTAACTGTTCCTCGTTGGTCAAACGGGAGGCCAGCGAACCTTTTATAAATTCCAGGCTCATTTTGGCGTAAGTGGCCAAGGCCTCTACTGCAAGAAGGTCGTTGCTTTCATATTCGAACTCTTTGGAACTTGGCAGACTGAATACCCTTGTGTTTCCCTCTTCGTCGGCCACCGCAATAATTTCGGGGCCGGGTTTTCCATTGGGCCAAAGTCTCTTCAACAGCTCGGGAATTTCTTGGTACTGAATGATTCCCAATTCCCTGTGTGCTACCAATGTGGACAACGGGACCAAGAAATCGCTGTTTATTTTTTTAGCGGCATTGTAGTAAAAAAGTGCTTCGGGGTCGGTACGCTTTACTATGTTCAAATGGCTGTTTTTCAAAATTGTGGTGCTCATTTTGGAAGCGGCCCCATATTCGGAAACAATCTTGTCCAAGGTTTGATCTTGAACGGAATCCAAAGGATAGTGGGGCACCCTGACCTTCATATTGGTCTTAAAATCCGATGTGCCCAAATGATCAAGGACGCTATTTACTTTTTGGTAATACCCCATGTTCTGATCCAACAACCTTACGATTTGGCTCTCCCGGCTTTCCAATTGAACAACGGTTTTCAACAAGGTCAAGTAACCTTCGTCCAGCGTTACGGTTTTATAGTTTGAAGGGTTTTGAGCGAACACATTTATTTCTTGTGACTTACCTTCCGACTTTATTTTTACGGTTCTCAGCAAACCATCCTCAAAAAACCAATCTTCGAGCTCCTCAACGGCCTCGGTGCCATAAAAGGACCATTCATCGTGGGCAAGTCCGTCCCTTAAAAAACGCCCGACCAGCACGCTGCTATCGTTCTCTATCTGAAAATTTTGGCGCGGCACTCCTTCATCAAAAGAAATACTGCTTTTAAAAACAATTTTCTCGATTTCCGAATCCTTGATTTGGTTGATGGTGTAGGTCCAAGTCCCATCAGGTTTGCCATCAACAAGGTTGCCCTCCCCTATTTGCTGAACACCGCTCACCAGAACCCGGTATTCGTAGCCCACTACTTGGCTCTGACTGTTGGTCTTGTACTCGCCGAACTCGAATTCCCATGGACCGTTCGCTTCACCCTTGTCAAATCCCCCGGAAAAACGGAACGATGTATCCTCGTTCTCCACCAAGGTCTCCAAATTGGATTGCTGTAATTGAAAATCCCCGTCATAAATGGTATCGAGGTCGGAAATAACGAATTGATATAGCGCTTTTCCCGAATAAGGCCCCACTTGCAGTGGTCCTTCGTATGTTTTTCGATCTTGGCCAAAGGCAAGGGCTGAAAAAACTAAAAAAAGTAGAACAGGAAAAAGCCGTTTTTTAGAGGGCTGTATCATGTAGAAATTATGGTTTAGCTGATAGTTGTAGTAATTTACGAACCCAAAGGGACTTTTGGACTATTAATATTGTAGCTTTTTAGAATTCGTCCTGTTTTATCATAAAAAATTAATTGATTGATAATTTGAGGGCGGCATTGTTCAAGTAAAGTCTAAAATTTAAACACTAAAAAAGCGCACCGATAGATGCGCTTTTCGTTTCTAATGGGTATTGGCCCAATAAGCTTTTTATCAATTATTGTTGAACGTCCATTGATAGTCCAATGCCAATTCATTGATTTTGGCAATTGTAGTCTGATCAATTGAATCTGTTCCGGGATTGTTTTTAAAGTCAATATACCCTAAAGTAGTTGAATTAAGAACTGCCTGATCGTAAATGAAAGAAATCATTTGGTCCAGCTCTGGTGCCAGAAACTGATTGCCGCCAACTTCAAGAACAAAAATATTGGGGTTCTGTGTAATATCGATTTGGCTGAAATTGTTATTCTCAATATCTAAAGTTATCAATTCCACATTTTTTGATAAGTCCAAATCAGTCAACAAATTGTTCTCCATGTAAAGCTCCCTTAGCTTTATGTTAGCCGTCAAATCAATCGCAGTTATTTGATTTCCATACAATTCTAGACTTCCCAATTCGGAATTATTGGACAGGTCAACCCCTGTAAGGTTATTTCTGCCCACTCTGATCTGCCTTAAGTTTAAATTTTGCGAAACATCGATGTTTGTCAATGAGTTATCACTTAAATCAATTGACTCAAGAGCAGAATTATTGGTGAAATCAAAACTTGTAAAATTATTTTCGCTCGCAAGAAGTGATTTTAACATAGCGTTGTTTGAGATATCCAAAGTTGAGATTTGATTTCCGGATATTGATAAGGACTCTAGATCGGCATTTTCAGAGACATCTATCTGGGTCAACTGGTTATGTCTCGCCCAAAGCGTTTTTAAATTCACGTTGTTGGAAAGATTCAAATTTGTTATTTGATTATACCCGACACTCAATTTTTCCAACGCACTATTATTGGAAGTGTCCAAAGATGTCAGTGCTCCTGCATAAAATTCACATGTTTTCAGTAAAATCAATTTGTCGATTTCTGCGGATGTAATATTGGTTTGAAGGTTTTGTTCTTGATCACTGTTGTTGAAACTTAAATATTCTATGACCTCAACAGCTCCAAAAATCTTTATTTCATAAACACCCTGCTCTTCATAATCGTGGGACAGCGCATTGTTTATATCCATACCACTTAAGGTGGACACATATTCATCTTCTGTACCATCGCCCCAGTCAATTCGGTAGGTTGAACCTGTCAATGATTTTATCTCGATAGTTTTGGTGGTCAAATGCTCCGTATCGTCCACCGTGAGCATAAAAAAACTTTCTGCATCGGGAAAAACAAGGTCATCTTCCTCATATCCAAATGCTACCCAGGAGTAACCGGCGGCATCAATGTTTTCAATGGTCGTGTTTTTTGAATCCGCTTCTTGAACTGTAAAATCGAAAGGGAGCGAAGTTCCTGTAAATTGTGATAATGCCGAAGTTGCCTTTGGCACCAAGGAAATGACCAAATCATCGGAATCGACCACTATAAATTCGGTTAATGTGTATGTTCCGGGATCGAGCATTATTTCTTCGGTCACATAATCATCATCGTTGGCAATAACGGTAAGTCGTTGCCTATCAAATATTTTATTGCCGTTTTCAGTTTCCACACTTACAAAAACATAGGCTGGTATATATTCTTTGGCCGTAAGCCCTGATGGATTTTTAGCGGTAATTTCTTTGTTGCCAATACTAAAAGATTGGGCGCCTTGTTCTATGGCTTCAGGTGTTTCCGGGGTGTTGGGCGGTGTTGGACCTTCACTTTCAGAACATGAGATAAGGATAGTGAACAGCGTTAACAGATAAATTAGGTTTTTCATAAGAGGTTGGATTGTTTAGTCAAAATACTGACATGGTGCAATATGTACGGAAGAATGGGTTAATGAATTTTAATGTGCCAGTATTAAAAGTAAGATTTTTTTTACTAATATGTTATGGTTTGCGCTAATCAGTATTGATTTTTAGATAAAGTGGCCGTCAATTCATCCAAATCTTCTTGATAAATCTCATTTAATTGTTGCTTGTACGGGTCGTCTCTTTTATATATCAAAGTTCCTTGTGCTTTGGTAAGGCTATTTTTTGCACTAACGGTGTCACCGACCTTTAAATAAGTGTTGGCCAGCCCAAAATAGGCCTCACAAGTGGTATCGTATTGTTCCAGACCTTTTTTAAAGGCCCGTATGGCGTCCCCGTAATTTTCCAACTCATAGTGGCACAGACCTTGGTACACAAAGGCCTGAACATCTACCCAATCCGCTCCTTGGTTGATTACACTTTGTTCAAAATGCTGCAATGCTGTTTGATAATCCCCAAGACCATAATAGCATTCCCCTCGTGAGAAATCGATGTCCTCTCCCCATGGCGCATCAACCACATCGGGAGTCATCGCATCCAATTGGTCAAAATCCTTTAAAGCTGCTTTATAATCTCTTAAAAACCTTAATTTGAGATGCCCTCGATACCCAAGATGGTGCAAGGGTTTAAGTTCAACGGCCGTGTCCAGGTACCCGAAGCCCGTTTCATAGTCCCCGCGTTTGTTGAAGGCGACCGAACGCTCAAAATAAGGCGCGGCATAATCCGGATGTTGCCAGTTTAGAATATCGAACATGGATTGGGATATACCGTATCCCTGAATGGCTCCCGCTGTTTTAAATCGTTTTTCTTTTGGCGCTAAAAACAATTGATAAGCAACAAAGAGCGAATAAGCCGTAAATACGGTTGCGAGCAATACTTTTATTATGTTGATGAACAACCTCATAATCAAAAAATATCGGTGACCTTGCCGTTTTCCAACTTAAATACCACTTGCGCATAACTGTCCATTGGCTCATCCTGTATTTTTCCCGGCACCCAACCCTTTAGTCCGGAAATTAAGTCATATAACTTTTTGGAAACGTTTCTTGGAACTTCTACCTCTCTAATATTTGAATCTACCATTTTGGTTCTAAAATAACCGGTATCACCCTTGCAGTTTACCACAAAACGTACTGTCAACAAACCATTTTTTGGCAATCCATCCGCATCTATTTTTGATAAAATTGCTTTACCAATAGCTTTTTCGCCTCCTTGGTAATGGGTGTCTATATCGTGATACTGGTAAATTTTATAATCGCCACAGGGACTGAATTCTTCCGAATCCAACGAACTGTCATAATGGATTTCACCAACTTCGCTGGTTATCCTTGCGTAAAGCCACAGCGTAACTAGGCCCGCTAATAAGAAACTGGCCAACAGCCAAATATTGAGTTTGCTTTTCAAGTAATGTATTCGGTTAATGGTAATGCCAAGGTACTAATTTCGTATCAATTACACCATTGGCTATAGTTCATTAAACCCTTTGCCATCAAAAATCTTGGGAATGGATTTTTCAATTCTGGCCATTCTGGTCTTGGACTGTTTGGCCTGGGAAATATGGAGCATATACCCACGCTGCCGCCCCGGTGTCAAAGCCTCAAAAGCTGTCCTAAATTCCGCGTCGCCATCCAATTTGTTCTGAAGCTCCTCGGGCATATCATATTCCGAAACCTGTTTCTTTTTCACCTTCAGGCCTGCTTTTTCAACCGCTATGGCCTCAAAAATATATGTCCTTAATGTAGTTTTCAGGGCACGGACCTGTTCCACATCGGTAAACCGGACCACGCGCGCTACATTGGAATTTTTTCCGGGCCTCTCCAATATCCCGTTTTCATCTTTTAAGAGGGAACCTTTAAAAAAACTGAGGGTACAGTTGTCCTTAAAGGCCGCTATCATCACAATGTTCTTCTGTTGAAAGGTGTAACAGGGCATGCTCCATTTCAATTCCTCGGTCAGTCCGCATTCCAAGACCAAGTTTCTAAGGAATTTGAGCTCTTTTTGCCACAAATGCACCTTACATTCCGGGGTACGGTACAACGAACATCTTCCGCAGCCTTCCAATAAATAATGGTCAATTTCTGGATTCATAGGTGTGTCAAAAGATTAATTGTGGCTCCATTGGGATCTTTTACAAAGAATCGGCGAACACCCCAATCTTCATTCCTTATTTCGTAAACTATACTGAGCTCATTTTCTTGGGCCTGCTCGTACAATTTGTCTACGTTGGATACTTCAATGGATATAAAGGATTCGTCAACTATGGGCTTATCATTTTTAAAGATATTGATTTGTGCCGTTGGATTATCTTTAGAGGCGAATGTTATGACCCATCCAATATCCATGACCAATTCCATTCCAAGGAAATCCATATAAAACGATTTGCTTGCATTTAGGTCATTGGAATGGATGTTGGGAACAATTCTGCGCATTGCTACAAAGATTTTATTTTAAAACTACTGTTCGTTATATCCCTTCCCATCAAAAATCTTGGGAATGGATTTTTCAATTCTGGCCATTCTGGTCTTGGACTGTTTGGCTTGGGAAATATGCAGCATATACCCACGCTGCCGCCCCGGCGTCAAAGCCTCAAAAGCTGTTCTAAATTCCGCGTCACCATCCAATTTGTTCTGAAGCTCTTTGGGCATATCAAACTCAGAAGTCTTTTTCAGTTTCACTTCCAAACCTGCTTTTTCCACTTCAATAGCTTCATAAATATAAGCTTTCAATACTTTTTCAAGTTCCTTTATCTCTCCAATGTCGGTAAACCTGATCTGGCGCGCAGATTGCACATTTTTCGTCTGTTGGACTAAAATATTTTCTGTATCCTTCAACAAAACACCTTTGTGAAACAACAAAGCACAGTATTCCTTAAAACCATGGATCAAAAAAATATTACTGCCATTTAAGGTATAGCAGGGCTTGCCCCATTTAAGCTCTTCGGTCAAACCCGTATCTAGGGCAATGCTTCGCAATTCCCTGAATGCATTTTGCCATTGGGATGGTTTTTCAAAAAAGAAATCAACTTTTGGGTTCATGAAATATATTTTTGAGGGCTCCTTTCAAAGAAAATGTAAATTCTTTGACAATTCGACATCACTTCTTCCCTTTTTGCTTTATTACCTATAACCGATCGCTTAAATTTAGGAAGTTGATTCAAAACAATGAAAATAAATCACCCCCTACCCCGGCTTTTTTAGGGCCATCGGTACGGTAATGGGGAAAGACACTTCCAGGCGTGCGCGAGGCCATTGAACAGCAGGAATGGAAAGAAGCACAGGAACAAATTGGGGCATTGGCCGCCACCCCAAAGGATTTTGATGCGCAGGTACAACCACTGAACAGCATTGTGCAGTAATTGGATTCCGAAGAAAACCGGGACCGCCCCATACGAATAGCGTTTGGGGCGGTTTTTTTACGCTTGTTGATGAACCTCACTTATGGCACCTCAATCTTTTCAATAAAAATATCAGCGGTATCGGCCAAATCCCTATAAAGGGTTGCCCTTTTTAAACCGCTAGAGATACTCATCACTTCTCCTCTAAAGTTCTCAAAAAGAATATGTGGATAGCCCAGAGTTTGCACGCTTGTGACTGTGGAAGTGTTCCTATCAAAAATTAGGGCCTCTTTTTTATGTGGGCTGTCATCATCGATGTTCCATTCGTAATCGTTGTCCGTGCCAAATATTTTGCTTCCATCCAAACTTAAACCCGTTGGGAAATTCGGTTTTTCAAAAGATCCTAAATTTTGGAAGGTGGTACTGGAATACAATCGGTTTGGTTCACTATCCACCAATAGGTTGGCAGCTGCATTGTACATTAATTCTTCTTGTTCATAAATGTTTGCCTGTCTAAACTGTATATTGACAGATTGATTTCCATTAAAATTTCCAGTAGCATCCAAATCGAACACAAAACTGGTAGTTTCGTAGCGGTGCCCCAAAATTATCTGCCCATTGTTTAAAATAATGAACTTGTACCTGCCGCTACCTTGGTGTTCCACAAAATGTGGCGCGGTATCAATAAAGCTCATAGTGGAATTATCCCTTTTTACGGTAAAAATATCGTCACTATCCGAAATTACCCAGATATCTCGCAGAGGATCATAGTTGAAATCACCAATACTGAAAACAGTTTCCGGGTCGATGGCATATTTGAATTGCATGGTCGAAGCATCATAAAAATGGAGTTCAACACCTTGCTTTATTATAAGCTCTTTGCCGTTTGGCGAAACAATAACTTTGATAGGCACATCGGTGTCATACTGCGGAGCAATATTTGCAATGGCATCAATTTGATGGGTATCATAGTTATAGCGGTACAAATACAAAGGTGTCATGCCCTCCCCACTTTCCTGACCCCAAAAATAGATTACGGGTTCCGAGGGATCTATGGCATAGGACTTTATCTCCTTTAAAGATAGAATCTCCGGTCTTTTAAAAGGAACTTGCCAATAGGTGGTTACGTCCGTACTATAATCCGTTTTGTATCCAAAAAGGGTATGCACCCTAATGTGATAGTAGGGATTTTCAAAATACGGCGGGTTTTCATCCACCCACGAAGTGGTTTCCCTATCCGAAATAGTGGCCACGGTTTTATCTTGAAAACCATTCCCCGAACCACCCTCATGATTACGCAATACAATCTCGTAGTGAGAAAAATAGGGGGAATCCGAAGCGTCCCAGCTCAACGAAATCGTGTTGCCCGCAACAGTGGGTTCGTTTAAATTCACGGGGGCTATACGAAGATAACTGGGGTCGAAATCTTGTAAATTACTATCTCCCAAAATGCCCTGATCCGTATAGATTCGTAAAAAATAACACAATTGCTCGCTTACGGGAGGTTCTAGATCAAAATATTCCGTGTCGTTCACATCGGTGATCGTAGCTACCAGTTCTGCATTGGCTTTGGAACAGTTTTCACCCTGACTTCTATAGATCTCATATTTTTCAAACGTATGGAAACCATCGTAGGGCTGCCAGGTGTAGCCTATAAGCTCATAATTATAATCGCTATCGTAATACTGGAAAGATTGGGTATAAAAATCCTGTTCATCCGGGGTGTAGCGCTTGGCAATGAGCACTACAACATCCAACTCCCCATCTTCATCAATATCCACGCGTGCCTTAAACTGAAATTCCGTGGCCGTAAGTTTGATGATCACCAGATCATCTGTACTGCCCGAAAGTGTGCTCATGGTAAGAACCCCTTTGTCCAGCTCCCATTTTAGTTGGCTGCTAATGGTTTCACAGGCCGAACTGGTATATTGGTATTCTTGGTATGTACCACCTTCGCGATACACAAAAAAATCGCGGCCACAATCAGTATAATTAATAGGTATGGGTATTCTGGTGCCCTCGTACTCGGCCTCTGTTATGGCCCAATACCCCAAAAGGTCGGCACTATTGGCATTGGTGGCCGCACCGCTGTAAAACGAATTTGGGTCGCTATGATCTACGGGGCCATCGTCTTTGGAGCAGCCCAAGACCAATATTGTTATGAATGAAAAGCAAGAGCGCAAAAGGAACTTGGATAAGCCCATATGGTTTGAGGTTAAATGATCTGTACATCAAATAAACTATTTTTTTTGATACCGACAACCGTGGTTTTGTTTTTTTCACGGGCATGGACTACCTTTCCCAAACCCAAAAAACACAAACACCTACCATGAACGTACGGCTTACCAAAGAACAGAAGATCAAAGTGCTCAACTCCGCGGACATATATGCAATCATGCAGCAGGTTTTGCTGCGCGAGAACAAGATACGCCGCAACCAAGAGCATTTTTGGGTGGTGGGCCTTAACCACAACAACAAAATACTGTTCGTGGAGCTCATTGGCCTGGGGGCCAGCAACCGCGTGAACGCCGACCCGCCCGATGTGTTCCGGATGGCGATCTACAAACTGGCCAGCAAGCTGATCTTGGTGCACAACCACCCCAGCGGCACGCACGAAGCAACCGATGCCGATATTACCTTTACCGACCACATGCTAAAAGTGGGCAAACTCATAAAAGTGGAAGTGCTGGACCATTTGGTGATCACCGAGACCAACTATACCAGTTTTGCCGACCAAGGCGTAATGGACGAACTCCAAAAAAGCGGCCTTTTTGAAATTATGGGCCCCGAAAAGCAGGAACTGGAACAGTTTAAGATCGATACCGAGAAAAAGCGGGCCGAAAAAGAAAAGGCGATTAGTATTGCCAAGAAGATGAAAGACAAAGGTTTTGACGATGAAACCATTAAAGAGTTAACGGGGTTGGGGTTGAAGGAGATTGGGGGGATTTAAATGATTTAATGACTTTACTCTTCTTGTTGTTCTTGTTCTTGATTTTTCATGATGTATTTCATATCATTTAATTGTATAATAATTGGTTGCTTAAGTTTTAATGCCTTTCCAACCGCTATGGATTGTCTTTCTTCCAGAGTAGGCAAAGTATTTGAATAATCTGTACCAATATAATTTTCTAAAAATTGTTTACCGGTATCATCAAAAACCCTTAAAGCGAAAATTGTATTGCATTGATTCAATACACTTTTACTAATATTAGCAGTTCTTTGAGTTATAATTAATGAACCTAAACCATATTTTCTTCCTTGTAATAAAACCTTAGCAGTACCATTAACAGCTGTTTTGTCTCCTTCATTCGCAACAGAATTCCATTCAGGAATCAATGAATGAGCTTCTTCAAAAACAATCAAAACACGGGCTGTGTTATTTTCGCTCGGAGGATAATGCATTAAAACTTTAAGTATTTCCTCGGAAATTATTCTTGTTTTTTCAGTTTGAGTCATTGAGGTTGCAATCACATTAAATCCGATTTTCTCTCCTTTGGAAGCTTTATGTAAATCTGGATTATAAATTCTTACTCTTTTATCATTATTGAATTCAAAATTTTCAGGCAATTCTTCCTGATTAAAAAAGAAATTAATTAAATCTTTTTTTACTTCTTTACGATACAACGATTGATTTCCGCTCTTCTCTGGTATCTGTTTCTGACCATCTATATGAATATGATTGTAGGTTGCATTAATTGAATTGAAAGCATTTTGATCATCAGCTTTTATCAAAGCGTCATCAATATATTTTGGCAACTTTGAATCAAGCATGTATTCATTTGTAATGTCAATACAAACAATTTTTAAATCTTCAATATTATCCAGTAATTTTTTAACAAGTTCAAAGGTTAATCTTGATTTGCCTATTCCTAAAATTCCAAGTATTGCTGTATTATGAGTTACAAGTGAATGATAATCTTTTATTGGAATATGAAAATTTGTACCAGGCAATCTACCTATTGAATTTTCGGCGATATTCTTAAGTTGTTCCTCCGAAATATTACCATTTGAAAAACCAAATACAGGTTCATAAATTTTTGGCAACCATTTTCTTGTTTTCAATTCATGTTGATCTTCATCATAAAATCCTAATTTTCGTGCATAGGCCAGTTCGTAACCATATCTATCTTTAAACTCAAGAGGCTCTTCACCTGTCAAACCATCCATTAATTGATATATGGTTTCATTTTCATAAATCGTAGAGGTAACTATTTCCCCTTCATTTATTTCATTACTACCAAGATGTTGGAAAACAATTTTATTTATGTTGGAACCCTTTTCAATATAACCTATAAAATTTTCCCTATTTAAATAGAGTTTACTTTTCGTTACCTTATTCTTTATCGTTGATGGAAGAGAATCCAAAGAGTTTATTTTAGAAACAGAGTTCAAGGATTTAAGAATTGATTTTAAACCATCATATGCCAACCTATGATTTTGAGGTATTTTTATTGGTTCATTATCTTCATCGGTTAATAAATAAATTTCTAACCATAATTTATTTAGAAGTTGTTTTTTATTTATTATAATTCCAATGGACTTTGATAACTTTTCATTTTCGATTGTGACTAAATCCCCTAAAGTGACACTCGATTTCTTGTGTTTTAAATAATCAATCTCCACATGGTACAGAAGTGGGTTCTCACAACTTATAGCAGTTCCAAGTTCTTCGACATCTAATTTTTCATTCTTAAATAATGATCCTAGAAATTCTACAGCTTTTCCGATTATGTCAAAAAAGACAATACATATCCAAAAAGCGAGTAAAACAACAAATGCAACAACATCTGGGTTGTCAATGTTCAAGAAGTAGGAATATATTGCAGGAATATAAATAAAGGAGAATAGTACCCTACTATTCCCAACAACAGTGGAGAATTTATACGCAATCCTATTAATCTTATCCACTATTTCACCCTCAAAATTTTTCAGAAAGATTGTCAAAAGACTGCTAAAAAGTACCAAGAATGAAATTGCCAATACAACTTCATAAAAAACAAATTTAGATTTATCCGTAATTGTCAACAATGTAATAAGCAATGCCAAAGAGTTAGCTATTGCATCGGTTGGCTTACTGAAAAATGGCTCCGCGATGTACTTTCCCAAAATAATTAATAGTGCCCCAGAAAAGAACCAAATTCTTTTATCATTTGAAGTGTCCCATAGTAAATCATTATAATTTCCATCTATTATGGTAAACAAAATGAATAAAACAACCAAGTAAAGGATTGCAACAATAACTCTTTGCAGTTGTGTTAGTTTCACTCGCATTTTAGTAGTGATATAGTTAGTGGTTGGGAAACTTTATAGCCAAATATAAGTCTTTAACACGTAACAGCTTACGGAAAACCGTAACCCTATAAAAAAAGCCCTTTAGGCTTTCTCCAACCTTCCCAAAAACCCAACCTCCCCACCTCCCCTTTTTACCCATTTTTTAAATCCGTTGGTTCAAAACGGCCATTCCTCAATTCAAAAGGGGCATTCGTCAATTGGGGTACGTAAAATAATTGCATATTGTGTAGTTTGGTAAAAAAATAAGAGTATGACTACACTTGAGACGATAAACACCTTACAAATTGTATGCTTGGTACTATTGGGATTCATCATTTTTATGGTAGGCTGGCTCCTTGGAGCCGAGTTTTCCAGAAAATACAGATGTTAAAACAATACCTCAGGTTTTATACCGTTCGTACACACTCCAAACCCACTTAAACCTACTTGGCCATTTTTTGGAGAGACCCCAATATTCAGAACATTTTAGCCTATATCGGAGATGGGCGATACACTATTAGGATAGACCGGTTGCGCAGCGGCGAAATCCGCTACCTGTGCTGGAACAAGCGCAACGGCATCCTTACCAGGCCCAACCTGATCCTTGGAAATGGCGAAGTAAGGGAGTCTGCCGACGGAGATACCACCGAGTACGTGTTTGTGCACGAGGAAAGTACGTTTTCGGTAGAGCACATACATCCCCCAAAAAGCGGGATGCCCAACTACTATTTTGTGGAGGTCACCGATAAGGACCAAAAAAAAAGTACTTGGAAAATGGAGCAATTGCCCATCCCCAAGTACCTCGAATCGTTATTTTAAAAAAGGTTATCCCTTGTAAGTCACCCTGTAAATGGCGTTGCCCTCATCGTCGGAGATGAGCAGGGAACCATCTTGCAGGAACAGTAAATCCACCGGCCTACCAAATGCCTCTTGCGATTCTTCGTCCAGCCAGCCATCTATAAAAGGTTCGTAGCTTACGGCCTCGCCGTTTTCCAGTTTTACCATGCTTACCCGGTACCCCACTTTTTTGGAACGGTTCCAAGAACCGTGCTCTGCCATAAACGCGTGGCCGGTATATGTATCGGGGAACATGGGGCCTTGGCCAAACTTAACGCCCAAAGCCGCTACGTGGGCCTGCAATGGCTGCACCGGCGCCACAAAATCGGAACAGGGTCGCTGGTCGCCATACTCGGGATCTTTAATGGTTCCGCCATGGCAGAACGGATACCCAAAATGCTGGCCTACCTCTGTTAATTTGTTCAGCTCTCCCGGAGGGGTATCATCGCCCATCATATCCCTGTTGTTATCGGTAAACCAAAGTTCCTTGGTCTCCGGGTGCCACGTAAACCCTACGGTGTTCCGTACACCGTGCGCTACGATCTCCCGGTTGCTGCCATCGAGGTCCATTCGGGTAATGGAGGCATAACGCTTGTCCACCGTGGCGCTGTCGCAAATATTGCAGGGGGCGCCAACGGGCACGTACAATTTGTCGTCGGGGCCAAAAGCGATGTATTTCCAGCCGTGGTGGAACTCGGTGGGGTAATCATCGTAGACCAGTTCGGGTTCCTTCGGGTTTTCCAACTGGGACTCGATATCCGCGTACTTGAACATTTTGCTCACCGCTGCAACGTACAGGTCGCCATTTTTGAACGCAACCCCGTTGGGCTGCTCCAGATCGGAGGCAATGGTATAGGTCTTGTCTACCTTGTAGTCGCCATCGGAATCTTTGAGCGCATAGACTTTTCCCTCGTTACGGGTGCCCACAAATAGGGTTCCATCGTCGCCCATGGCCATGGAACGGGCCCCTTCAATATTTTCCGCATATACGTCTATGCTAAATCCATCGGGCAGGTTGAGGCGGTCCAGTGGCAAATCGGTGGTGGTTTCGGTATTTTCCGCTACTTCTTCTTGGGTCGGTTCCTCTTGGTCCTTTTTGTTTTCCTTACAGGCCACAAAAGCCGTCAAGAGCATCAAAATAAATATTGACCGTTGGGTCAAGGTGTACATTTTCATTTTACTAGTTTAGATGTTTTGGTTTCTGAATCAATAAAGCTATGACAAAATGATGGAAAGTGGAAGGATATCCCACGGCAATGGTCGAAAGAGCCAAATGAAATTGGTTCCTCCCTATTTTCTATTCCTTCTTTTGATACTCGGAAAGGTCGCCCTGATACCAAATATTGGTACGATGGCTACTGGATACCGTTAGGCGGGCATTGCCATTTGGGTAAAGTTGGGCGATCACCTGATAATTCTCGGATTCGTTGCTGATGTTGAACCGCATGGTCTTGCCGGAATCCTTTTTATTTGGGGAAACGGAAAAGTCCCTGGGTATGCCCTCAAACTTGATGCCTGCCTTGTTTTGGTTGTAAAAACCGCCCAATTGGCGCTCCCCGAAGAAGGGCAGATCGGCCTCTACGCTGTCGCCCACCATGCGCAGATAGCCGCCCGAGCCGGAAATGTCTATACGGCTAGCGGTACTGCCAAAGGGCAAAAGCCCTGCATTTGCGATACTGTTCAAGCCTTGGCTGGCCATGGGCTGGGCCCAATTGGCATCAATCTGAAATTGTTGGTTTTGGATCATTTTGTCCAAAGCGGCGATTGCTTCCGGCGATGACTGGTCCTTGCTCGAGGCACAGGCCACTGACATCAAAAGAAAAAGATAAGCTCCAAATTTTAGGATAGACTTCATTGTTTTACGTGTTTACTTCATTCAAAATACAAAAAAGCAATGCCAATTCCGAGACAAATAACGGAGTCTTAACGTTTAAAGCGCTCAAAAATGGCCAAGGTCTTTTTGGTATTGATGAAATAGACACCTGTCAGCAATATGGCCGCCGCCAGAATGGATTGCAGGGTAATCTGTTCGTCCAAAAAATACCAGCCCAACAACAGTGCTACAATGGGGTTCACATAAGTGGAGGTGGCCACTTTTTCCGGGGAAACGGTCTTGAGCAGGTAGTTGAACGAGGTAAAGGCCAAGATACTGCCAAAAAAGATGAGCAACAGCATCGAAATCTGCACATCGCCGCTCCAAGCCAATGGGGACGACCATTCTTCACCAAACCCAAGGCTCATCAAACTTAAAATAAGGCCCGCAAAGAACATTTGGTAGCCCGTGTTCACAAAGTAATTGGTGGGCAGGTCGGCTTTCGCCACAAAAAGACTGGCATAGGCCCAACAGAGCATACAAAAGAATATCATTGCCATTCCCACGATGGACTCTTCTTGGGCAATGATCTGTTTTTGGCTCACCAGCAGGTAAATGCCCACAATGCCCAAAACCACTCCCACTACGGACATGGGCTGTATTTTTTTTCCTTGGAGTATACGCATCATCAAAAGGATAATGAGCGGTTGGGACGATATTTCGAGGGCCGCGAAGCCGGTATCCACATAACGCAGCGCCCAAACGACCAAACCGTTGCCGACACTCAAAAAAAGTATGCCCGCAATAACGGAGTTGAGCAATTGCTTTTTGGTAATGCGCAACGAAATCCCCATAAGTTTTGCCAAGATAAAAATACAGAGTCCCGCCACGGTGAACCTGCAGCTCGCCAACATAAACGGTTCCAGTTCCATAACGGCTATCTTGTTCAGCAAATAGGTGGAGCCCCATATAAAATAGATGGCAAAAAATGCGAGGATGACAAGTACGGAGTTTGAGGATTTTGCCACGGAAAGACGGTTTTAGTGTCCGGCAAAATTACGCATGAATATTGGGCAAAAGGGGATTTGTTGAAAATTTAGGATAAAATCCAAGTTACAGAGGCTTGTTAAGGTCGAACAGGTATGCCGCGAACTCGCTTTCCAATATTTTAAAACGGTCCAGATGGGATTTGATTTCGGTGGTATCCGTTTCCGTTAGGTCCACCTTTTGATTTCTTATTTTGGACAACACTCTTTTTTGATGCTTCCTAAATTCCTGGATATGCCTATTGAGCTCGTAAAACTTTTCGAACCGCTGCGGGCATTTGGGCTCATACGTGTACGAATTGAGCTTTTCGGAAAGCCGTTGTACCATACGTTCGTTTCTTTCCACCCTAACAAGAAGTTCCTGTTTGTGCTCAATAGTGTTGGGGCTTATACTTTGCATGGCTTTACAAGATTTTAATGGTGTAACGTGTTGTTCACTATTAAGTTAAAACAATTCTTGCAATACTGTAACGGCTTAACTCACATTTAATAGTTTATTTAACATCTGGCCATAAAAAAAGCCCGGTTTTATCCGGGCCTTATGTTCTGCAAAGAGAAAGACCTTTAATTTTCTGTCTGCTCTTTGGCTTCCTCTTTAAGCTCGTCGCTGGCTATAATGGCCAACTCCACACGTCTGTTCGCTGCTTTTCCCGAAGCTGTTTCGTTGCTTTCGATAGGTTGCTCCTCGCCGTACCATTTAGTGGTAAAACGTCCGCTGGAAATACCTTTGGACACCAAATAACTGGTTACCGCTTGGGCCCTGCGTTGTGAAAGCCCCATGTTGTAATCGGCAGCTCCATCGGAATCGGTATGGCCTTCGACCAAGATGTTGGTTTTTGGGTATTCCTTAAAGATTCCTGCCAATTTGTCCAATGTAGTGGCAGAAGCGCCTTTGATATCGGATTTGTTGGTGTCAAAATAAACACCGTTCTCTCCGCTAAAGGTAACGTTGATACCCTCGCCTACCCTTTGCACTTCGGCACCTGGGATTTCTTGCTCGATTTTTTCGGCCTGCCTGTCCATACGGTTACCTATATAACCACCGGCGGCTCCACCCACCACAGCACCGATAATGGCGCCCAGCGCGGTGTTTCCTTTACCAACGTTGTTACCGATGACACCACCGATAACGGCACCGCCACCGGCACCGATTGCAGCACCTTTTTGGGTGTTGTTGGCATTTTTGACAGCATCACAGCTAATGATCATGGTCAACGCTAAAAAAGCAGTTGCACCTTTCAATACAATATTTTTCATGTAATTATTTTTTTGAGAATTCGTAAACAATGGTCACACTCTGACCGTCAACCGAAACATTGGAGTTAAGCGTCATAGACTGCTCGGACAAACTAACAATGTTCAAACGGTATCCGTAACCTCCAGAGATATCCTTTCGGTTTTCATCAATAAACTTGAACTGTAATTGACTCTGGTAATTTTGTTCCGGCTCCACAACGGACCATCTAAAAAAACGGTCGCCTCCTTGGCAGAGGGAACTTGGAGCTATCGTATAGCGCCCAGTACTGTTATTGTCCCTAAAAAACCACTCACTGTCCTCAAAGCAGATATCCTCTGCATCGTTGAAGATGGTGGATTTAAAGTTTCCGGAAGCATTTTGGTAGTAAACATTGTCCAAGTTCCAAGTTCCGCTGAACAAGTCTCGCTGTGTTCTAGCGCTTTTGGAAACCGAACATGATGAGAGCAAAAGTCCCACCACTGTAATCAATAAGAGTGATCGTTTCATCATAGATAATTAAGTTAATGTTTAAGGATATACGTTTGGGGACGTATTTATAGTTGTTAAATTATGAAAAAAATGGCTAATCCGCTTACTTTAAACGGGATAAACAACATATTAATATCGATACAGTTCAACTAATTCCGATTCGAACCGATTTTTGGGCAAATAATTTGTTTCGAGTGATCTTGCAAAGGGAACCGGGGTTTCCAAACTGCCCACCCTTTTGACGGGAGCGTCCAAATATTCAAAACAATTTTCCATCACCATGGCCGATATATCGCTGGCAATGCCCCCGAACAAAGTATCCTCTTGCAGTATGATCAATTTGCCCGTCTTTTTCACCGAATCGAAAATGGCTTCCTTATCCAAGGGTTGAAGCGTTCTCAAATCCAGCACATCCGCATCAATCTCTGGGTATTTTTCCAAAACTTCCAGCGCCCAATGCACCCCTGCACCGTAGGTTACCACAGATAGGGATTCCCCCTCCTTCAACAGTTTGGCCTTGCCAAAAGGCAATGTGTAATAATCCGTAGGAACATCTCCCTTAACACTGCGGTACAATCCCTTATGTTCAAAAAACAGCACCGGGTTGGGGTCGTTGATCGCCGTGTTCAATAATCCTTTTGCATCATCCGGGAATGCGGGGTAAACGACTTTTAAACCTGGTGTTTTGGTGAACCAGGCCTCGTTGGTCTGGGAATGGAACGGCCCCGCCCCTACGCCACCACCGCAGGGCATGCGTATTACCACATCGGCTTTTTCGTTCCAACGGTAATGTACTTTGGCCAAATAATTTACGATTGGGTTGAAGCCAGAGCTCACAAAATCGGCGAACTGCATTTCAACGACGGCCTTCATACCGTTAATGGACAGCCCCATGGCCGTAGAGACTATGGACGATTCACAAATGGGTGTATTCCGCACCCGGCTCTTGCCAAATTTGGGCACAAAACCTTCGGTGATTTTAAACACTCCGCCATAATCCGCCACATCTTGTCCCATGATGATGAGTTCGTTGTGACGGTACATGGATTGCTCCAAACCTTGGGAGATGGCATCCACAAAACGGATGTTCTCTTTTGAGTCTGACTTAGGTTCAATATTTTGATAATCAAAATTATGGTACACCTCATTCAACTCTTTACTTTCAATACAATCAATCTCGCTCTCATCAAAGGCCAACTGCAAGTTTGCATTGATTTCCTCGGTGAATCCCGCCTTAAGTTCCTCAATATGATCATGGGTAAGCACCCCTTCCTCCAATAAAAATTCTTCATAATTGGAAATAGGGTCTTTTTTGCCCCATTCCTTCATCAACTTGTCCGGGACATATTTAGTGCCACTCGCCTCTTCGTGACCCCGCATGCGAAAAGTCTTGAATTCCAGCAATACGGGTCTTGGACGTCTTCGGATTGCCTTGCACAATTCATCGACCTTGGTGTACACCTCCAAAATGTTGTTTCCATCAATTATTCGCGATTCCATACCATATCCTTTGGCACGGTCCGCCAAATGTTCACACTTGTATTGCTCATTGGTCGGCGTGGAAAGTCCATACCCATTGTTTTCGATACAGAACAAAACAGGGAGGTTCCACACGGAGGCCACGTTCAATGCTTCGTGAAAATCCCCTTCACTAGTGGCTCCTTCACCTGTAAATACTGCAGTTACACGCTTTTTTCTTCGGAGCATGTCCGCTAAGGCGATTCCGTCGGCCACTCCAAGTTGGGGCCCCAAATGGGAGATCATACCGATTATTTTATATTCTTGGGTCCCAAAATGAAAACTACGGTCCCTGCCTTGGGTAAATCCGCTCTGTTTTCCTTGCCATTGGGCAAAAAGACGGTTCAAAGGAATGTTTCTGGAAGTGAAGACGCCCAAATTTCTATGCATGGGGAGGATATACTCGCTTTCCTTGAGTGCCTGGGTCACTCCAACGGAAATGGCCTCCTGCCCCATTCCACTGAACCACTTGGAAATTTTGCCCTGCCTTAGAAGAATCAACATTTTTTCCTCTATCATCCTTGGCTTCAACATGCCTGTGTACAACTCCAGCAACTTTTCGCGTTCCAAGCTGCCAACATGATACCTCATATCGTAAAAATTCTGTTGGCTAAAAGTAGTAAAAAGCCCTTCAAAACGCTTTAAAATTCTAAAACCTTCAGCTTATTTCCTTATTTTTGATTTTACATCAAAGATGATACTATGAGTGCGATTCCAAGTGTGGACCTGAACGACTTTGTTTCGGGCGACCCAAAACGAAAAGAAAAATTTGTCAATGAAATAGGTGCCGCTTTTGAGGATATTGGCTTTGTGGCGCTGAGCGGACATTTTTTATCCGATAAATTGGTGAACGACCTTTACAGCGAGATAAAAAAATTCTTCAACCTTCCGCAGGACGTAAAAGATAAATATGAAATTGAAGGCATAGGCGGCCAACGTGGATATACTTCCTTTGGAAAAGAACACGCCAAAGGAAAAAAAGAAGGCGACCTGAAGGAATTCTGGCATTTTGGGCAGTATGTGGAAGACAATCCAGAATTGGAAGCCGAATACCCCGACAATGTTACCGTGGCAGAGCTTCCCGATTTTAACGGAGTGGGAAAAGAAACCTACAAAATGCTGGAAAAAACAGCAAAATATGTGTTGCGTGCATTGGCTTTGCACCTAGATCTTGAGGAGGATTATTTTGATGACTACATCAAAAATGGGAATTCCATTTTAAGGCCCATCCACTATCCGCCTATTACCGAAGAGCCAAAAAACGCGGTGAGAGCAGCCGCACACGGCGATATCAACCTGATTACATTGCTCATGGGCGCACACGGGAAGGGACTTCAAGTAAAAGACCATGAGGGCAATTGGGTGGATGCCATTGCCCAACCGGACCAGTTGATGATCAATGTGGGCGATATGCTATCGCGTTTGTCCAACAACAAATTAAAATCCACGATCCATCAAGTCGTAAATCCACCAAAAGAACTTTGGGGCACCTCCCGTTATTCCATTCCGTTTTTTATGCATCCCGTGAGCGATATGCCGTTGAACTGCCTGGAAAACTGTATCGACGAGGACAATCCCAAAGCATTCGAGGATATTACGGCCGGTGAATACCTGCACGAACGACTTATTGAACTCGGACTCGTAAAAAAATAAAGATGGACCTACAAGACCAGCTTAAAAATCTATTTCCCGACCATAAGCCGGAGAACGAACCGGACAATAGCGATAACGGACCCGCATATTGGCTACAAGAGGATCCCATTATCTGTAAATATGAAAAACGAAAGGGAAAACCTGTCACTATTATTGAAGGATATAATGGCGCGGATAGCGACTTTAAAAAACTGACCAAAGACCTGAAAACCCTCTTGGGTGTCGGGGGCAGTTTTAAGAACGAAGCGATTATTATTCAGGGGGATTATCGCGATAAAATCATGGACTTCCTAAAGGAAAATGGATTTTCCGTAAAGCGTGTTGGCGGATAATGTAAAAATTTAACAAAAAATCGATTCAGATTTTAATTGATGTTAAAAACTTGTCCAGAACAACAATGTTTTGTGAAAAAATTTTTGTGTTCTTGCTTTAAACCTTACTTTTATTCTTCCTAACCAACGAAAACTGAGCTGAAAATGAAATCACTGTTGCACATAACCAACGGGGACAGTTTCACGTCCAGATTACAGTCTTTACAATTAAAAGGAGACGTAATTACATGGAGAGAGATGCTTTGCGAAGGCAAAACCCTCTCTTCCGTGGGGAGCGAATCTTTCTGGAAAACAAGGTTCGAGTTCCTCAATAAAAATTACAAAGTCTCCAAATCTTGGTTCATCGAAAAAACCCTAAAAGAATACAGGTCCCTTTGTAATCACAAACAGCAGGACCAAATTGTTCTGTGGTTTGAATATGACCTTTTTTGTCAAATAAACATGCTGGCCGTGCTGAGTTGGCTAAAATCCCACAGAAGACATGCCGAAATCTACTTGGTGTGCAGTGGCAAGGTCGAAGGCTCCAGCAAACTTTATGGACTAAATGAGCTGAACGACGAAAAACTGCTCGAGCTCTACGACAATAAAAAACTCCTTTCACAGGACGATATTGAATATGCGGATTACATTTGGCAATTGTATTGCAGTGATAATCCCATCCGCTTGGAAAACCAGATTGCCAACAACGATTTCCAGTTCGAATACCTTTCGGATGCCCTTAAAACGCATTTAAAGCGTTACCCTACCATAAAAAATGGTCTCAACGATTTGGAAAACCACATTTTGGAAGTGGCAAAAGAAGAAAAGCCACAATCCAGAAAAGAGCTAATGGGCAAACTATTGACCAATCAAGGATTTTATGGTTTTGGCGATACACAATATGACAGAATGATTTCTTCCCTGAAACCATTGTTCAGTTCTTTTGACCCCGTGAAATTGACCAAAAAAGGGTTGCACGTGCTAAAACAAGAAGCGAACTATTATTCAGAACTTCGTGATAATCAAATGTATCTAGGGGGCTCTTTAAAGTATAACTTCTTATACAATACCGACACCGAACGAATCCTGAAATTGTAATAGATGAAAGCTTCATTGAGCAATTCAGAGCTTATTCTGAATGCTGATGGGAGCATTTACCATCTCAATCTTCTTCCCGAAGACATATCCAGCATTATTATTACTGTAGGCGACCCGGAACGTGTTCCTGAGGTTTCCAAATATTTCGACTCCATCGAAATAAGGAAGGGAAAACGTGAGTTTGTCACCCATACCGGTATTTACGCCGGTAAGCGAATCACTGCAATCTCCACAGGTATCGGAACGGACAATATTGACATTGTTTTTAATGAATTAGATGCCTTGGCCAATATTGATTTTGATTCCCGGGACACTAAATCAGAAAAAATACAACTCAGTTTTATACGGATTGGTACATCTGGGTCGATACAACCCGACATCCCTATCGATACATTTTTAATGAGCAGTTCCGGAATAGGTTTTGACAACCTGCTCCACTTTTATGAATCCGAACATATCAAGAACACAGCGCTGGAACTGGCATTACACGACCACCTTGGTTGGGAGCAGCACAACATTCATCCTTACGCTGTAGATTTTGACAAGGAGTTGGGCGACATTTTCGACTCAAATCGTATACGATTAGGGGCAACATGTACAAATTCAGGTTTTTACGGGCCACAAGGAAGAACATTACGACTAAAACCATCCCTTAAAGATTTTAACGAGAAGCTAGCCCAGTTTTCCCATAAAAACCTTAGGATAACCAATCTGGAAATGGAAACAGCTGGCATTTACGGTCTTGCCAAACTCCTTGGGCACAGGGCAGTTTCCCTAAACGCCATATTAGCGAATAGGGTCACCGGCGAGTTTTCCGAACAGGGCCATAAAACCGTCGACGAACTCATTCAATACACCTTGAATTGCATCGCCAATAGTCGATTGGTATGATTTTGATCACACTTTTTTTGATAGATACCGAACGGAATCATAATTTTAATATCACAAAGCAACGAGCCCTATGAAAACGGTAAAAATAATTGGTGTCCCAGAACATTTTAACCTTCCTTGGCATTTGGCCATGGAAGACAGTGCTTTTGAAGATAGGGGCATTGAACTGGAATGGACCGATGTTCCGGAGGGCACCGGAAAAATGACACAAATGCTGCAGGACGGTGAAGCGGATTTGGGCATCATTCTTACCGAGGGCATCATTAAAAGCATCTCTCAGGGCAATCCCAGTAAAATTGTGCAAGAATATGTGTCCTCTCCCCTGCTTTGGGGCATTCATGTGGATGCGAATAGTAGCCGCAACTCCATTTTGGACCTAAAAAATGATAAAGTCGCTATCAGCCGGTTGGGCAGCGGAAGCCACTTAATGGCCTATATCAACGCCCAAAACCAAGGATGGAACACGGAAAACCTTGAATTTGAAATCATCAATAACCTCGATGGTGCCGTAGAAAGCCTGACCAACGGTTCCGGTGCCTATTTTATGTGGGAACACTTCACCACCAAACCGCTTGTGGACAATGGGACCTTTAAACGGGTCGGTGACTGCCCTACCCCTTGGCCGTGTTTTGTGATCGCTGCCTCGGAAACCTTTTTGAAAGAAAACGAAGGAGTGCTCAAACATATTCTGGAGGTTATCAACACGTACACCTCGGAATTCAAGCAAATTCCAAGCATAGATAGAACGTTGTCCAACAGATACGAGCAAAAACTGGAAGATATAAAAGAATGGCTATCTAAAACCACTTGGGGGCAGGAACAACTTTCAGCAGCAACCGTCAACGAGGTACAAAAAAGGCTACACGACCTTAATTTAGTGGATGAAATTAAGCCCATTGAAACCTTTCTTTGGAAATAACCCAAGATCCAATAGTCTACCCATTGAGTTTACCAATCAATCGGTTCTTTGCCCATTTGGGCTAGTAGTTTACTGGTCTTGCTGAAATGCTGGTTGCCGAACCACAGACCTCGGTTGGCGCTCAAGGGAGAGGGATGTCCCGAGGTTAAAATATGATGCTTGCTTTTATCGATCAAGGCCGATTTTTTCTTGGCAAACCCGCCCCAAAGCAAAAAAACAACACCTTCAAGTTCGCTGGAAACCGTTTGGATCACCGCATCGGTAAATTGTTCCCACCCTTTTTTCTGATGGCTCCCAGCTTGGTGTGCACGAACCGTCAAGGTCGCATTCAACAGAAGAACCCCTTGGTCGGCCCACCGCTCCAGATTGCCACTTTTGGGATAGGGCTTTTCCACATCGGTCTTGATTTCCTTGAAAATATTGACCAGAGATGGCGGATGCGGAATGCCATCCTTTACGGAAAAACACAAGCCGTTCGCTTGATTTGGCCCGTGGTAGGGATCCTGACCAATGATCACCACCTTGGTTTCCTGGAACGGACAATGATCAAAAGCGGAAAAAATGTCCTTACCCTTTGGGTAACAGGTATGTTGTTGATATTCCTGCTTCACAAAAGCGGCCAATTGTTGGAAATAAGGTTTTTCGAATTCGTCAGATAATTGCGTTTTCCAACTGGGTTCAATGTTTACCTCCATATGATGGTTTTGATGGGAATTTCGAGTTTCACCCAAAAGTACGCAATGCAGACAGTTTTTGCTAGACAGCACATCCGCTAAAACACATCAAAATCCTATATTTGCCCTGCTAGTCGAAAAAGATGCGAAACATTCACCCCAAAACACTCCAAGATTTAGAATTTCCCACCGTATTGACGCAAATAGCTGCGCGATGCAATACCGAATTGGGAAAGGAAGATGCATTACAGATACAGCCGTTCAAAAATAAGGATGAGCTGATGGAGGCTTTGGGACAGACTTCGGAGTATCTGGCTTCGTTTTCCAACGATAACCGTATTCCCAATCACGGTTTTGACCAAATCAACAGCGAATTGGGCCTACTCAAGATTGACAACAGTACTTTGGAAATCTCGGGTTTTCGAAAAATCGGCAGCATCTGCAAAACCGTCACGATTCATCATAAATTCTTCAAGAAGTTCAAGGAATACTACCCTCTGCTTTTTAGCAAAGTGGATACTCTGGAACTACATCCCGAAATTCCGGATGCCATTGATGATGTTATCGATAAATTCGGGGAGATCAAGGACTCTGCTTCAGACGAATTGCGATATATCCGTAGTAAAATCAATGAGGTGCGCAGTAAGATCAATCAAAGTTTTAGCGCTGCACTGGGGCGTTATCAATCTTCGGACTTTTTGGATGAAATCCGCGAATCCGTGGTCGAGAACCGTCGGGTTTTAGCGGTTAAGGCCATGCACCGCAAAAAAGTGAAGGGTACCGTGATGGGCACTTCCAAAACGGGGAGCATCGTATACATTGTTCCGGAAGCCACCCTCTCCTACACCAGGGAATTGAGCAACTTGGAATTTGACGAGAAAGAAGAGGTACAGCGCATCCTGAACAAGTTGACCGACGAAATCCGTCCTTACTTGGAATTGCTGAAAGCATATCAAGCCTATTTGGCCGGAACGGACATTACTGCGGCCAAGGCCAGATATGCCAACGAAATGGATGGCCTGTTGCCTGAAATCAACGAAGAGCGCGAAATGCACCTCCGTGATGCCTTCCATCCCCTGCTCTATTTATCCAACAAACGAAAGAACGAAAAAACTTGGCCGCAGACGATAAAACTCCACAAGGAGAACCGAATCATAGTGATTTCGGGACCGAATGCGGGTGGAAAAAGTATCACATTAAAGACCATTGGATTGCTTCAAGTAATGCTTCAAAGTGGGATGCTGATCCCTGTGCACGAGCGCAGTTCCGTTTGTTTTTTTGACCAAATTTTGACAGACATTGGAGATAATCAATCCATTGAAAATCATTTAAGTACGTATAGCTATCGCTTAAAGAACATGAATCGCTTTCTGCGGAAGTGCAACGACAAAACCTTGTTCTTGATCGATGAATTTGGAACGGGAAGTGACCCCGAACTGGGCGGCGCCTTGGCCGAAGCTTTTTTGGAGGTGTTCTACGAGCGTGAGGCATATGGCGTAATCACAACCCATTACGCCAATTTGAAGGCGCTGGCCAACGAATTGCCACATGCCACCAATGCCAATATGCTGTTCAATTCCAAAACATTGGAACCTACCTTTCAATTGGTTTTGGGCGAAGCGGGAAGCTCCTTTACGTTTGAGGTGGCCCAAAAGAACGGCATCCCCTATTCCTTGATCAACAAGGCCAAGAAGAAAATAGAACGCGGAAAAGTCCGTTTTGATGCCACCATTGCCAAGCTACAGAAGGAACGCAGCAAAATGGTGGAGACCGGCTCCAAACTGAAGGACGAAGAAGCCAAGGCCCGTGAAGAAAACGAGCGCTTGGAACAGCTTAATTCCAAGATCAAATCCAAGTTGGAGAGCTACCAAGAAATGTACGACCACAACCAGCGCATGATCCAACTGGGCAACAAGGTGAACACGGCAGCGGAAAAATACTTCATCGACAAGAAAAAACGCCCGTTGATCTCCGAAATGCTCCGTATTGTGGAAACGGAAAACAGCAAGCGCAAAAAGACAACTGCCAAAAAGGCCAAGGCCAAACAAGAAGAAAAGAAACAGGTGGCCGAAGAGCTGGAACAAAAAATCAAAAAGGTACGGGTCGAGAAGAAAATCCAAAAAAAGAAAGAAATCCAGGCCGAAAAGAACAAACCCCGCCCAGTGTTTAAAATCGGGGACCGCGTTCGTTTGATGGATGGTAAGGCCGTGGGCAGTATCGACACGCTCGAAAAAGGCAAAGCGGTGGTCAACTACGGTATGTTCACCACCAATGTGAGCGTGGACCAATTGGAATTGGTGGAGGCGAAGAAGTAAATCCATTGTCATTCCTGCAAAAGCAGGAATCCAACGGCATCCATATGTTGACAACTCGCCATAAGTCAATGGATTGGCCTATTGTTTTTGAAGGGATTTTCCGCGAACTTCGTAATTGGTTACTAAAATCAAATTCTACTAGCGCAGTCGAAGTATTAAAAACGATTCATATTCTTTAACGTTGTATGTAACCTTGAAAAACAAACCGAGTGAATGAATAATTCAGAAAAAAATATATTCGAGAGATTAAAAAGTGGTGAATCTGTTCCATTCAATGACCCTGACTATTCTCAAATCGGAACTGCTGTTAGCGAAACAAAAAAACTGCTTGTAAAGCTCAATAATGAGGCGGACGATAAAGAAATCAGAAAATTGTTGAGCCAAATTATCGACCAAAGAATTGATGAAAGCACGACAGTATTTACACCATTTTTTACCAATTACGGAAAGAATATAAAGCTTGGCAAAAACATATTCATCAATCACGCATGCTCCTTTTTGGATTTAGGAGGCATAACCATAGATGACAATGTGATGATTGCACCAAGGGTAAATTTGACTTCCGAGAGTCATCCAATTTCAGTAAACAACAGAAAGACTTTAACGGTTGGACATATTCACATAAAACAAAATGTTTGGATTGGTGCAAATGCAACAATTTTTCCTGGCGTTACAGTTGGAGAAAATTCAGTTGTGGCCGCCGGTGCAGTTGTTCATCAAAATGTACCTGATAACACTATTGTTGGTGGCATACCGGCAAAAGTAATCAAGCAAATAGAATAGACGTGAAACTTTAAATAATTATACTATCAATTTTAAGTTGTACCAATATTTCTTCAAAAAAAGGAAATATGGAAAAGCAACTATTCAAGAGGAACATATGGATTCAAACCAATCGATAGAGGTGTTAACAATATATGGCGACACTAACTATGAAAGAACTTTACCAGATAATGAGACTGCCAGAGAATCTTAGAAATGTTACCGCTAACTTTAAAAATGAAAAATCTGAACAGTATTTAAAAGTATTTCAATTTTTCAAAGGACCTATCTAAAGAAACCGTAGACGTAAATACAACATTGTGTAAAGCAATAGCGGGTTCAGTATTATTTTGAAATATAAAATTTTAAGTCACAGGCCAGTGCTGTCAGACAGTTTAATGGCTTGAAATTCCCTACTGCTCTTACACGAGGCCGATAACAAACCTCTCCCCATTTTACACCCATAACAAAATCCTTCCGACCGTTCAGCTCATTTTTCCTATCTTGTTTAGCAATTAGAAACTAAACATCGTATAACGAAAAAATGAAAAAAACAACCAATTCCCAAAGCAGAAGAAATTTTGTGAAAAACACCGCGCTGGCGTCCAGCATTTTTATTGTGCCCCGCCATGTGCTGGGCGGTCCCGGCTTTTTGGCCCCTAGCGACCGCTTGAACATCGCCGCCATTGGTGCGGGCGGCAAAGGAGCCAGCGACATTGCCAACGCCTCCGTAAACGGGCGCGAAAATGTGGTGGCCCTTTGTGATGTCGATTTTTCCGGATCGGCCAAGCAATCGGTAGAGCGTTTTCCAAAAGCAAAGCTCTTTAACGATTACCGCGAAATGCTCGATTCCATGAAGGATATCGACGCGGTGACCATCAGTACGCCCGACCATGTTCACGGTCCGGCAGCGGCCTATGCCATGCAACGCGGCAAACACGTGTATGTGCAAAAACCCATGACGCACAACATCCGCGAAGCGCGTATGCTCACCCAAATGGCCCGCGATAAAAAAGTGGTCACCCAAATGGGAAACCAAGGCGCTTCCAACCCATTGTTGGGCATGGTCCAAAAATGGGTCGATTCCGGTGCGCTGGGTCGCATTACCAAAGTTGAGATTTGGACCAACCGTCCGGTATGGCCCCAAGGAAATGCAATGCCCGAACCGGACCCATCCAGCAAACCCAACGACTTGAACTGGGACCTATGGTTGGGCCCTGCCCCCATGCGTCCGTACACACCGAACCTGCATCCGTTCAACTGGCGGGGCTGGTGGGATTATGGAACCGGCGCCTTGGGCGATGTTGGATGTCACTTGATCGATATCCCTTACCGCACCTTGAAGTTGGGCTACCCTACGGCGGCAGAATGCAGCGTGGGCACGGTATTTTCCCAAATGTGGAATCCGGATTACCACCCAGAAGGCTGTCCGCCCTCCTCATTCATCACTTTGAATTATGAGGCTACGGACAAAACCGCCGCCCCATTGACCATGACCTGGAGCGATGGCGGTATCCGTCCCTCGCATCCGGAGATCATTCCTGCCGATAGCGATATTGGAGGGCCGGGAAGTCAAAATGGTGTGCTGATCCATGGAGAGCATGGGGTAATTTCCACCAACATCAATGATAGCTCACCGTTGACCCCAAAATTGTATATGAACAGTGGTGCCACGGAATTTGGGCCGGAAGTGGAAGATATGCCAGAACCGGAATACGGCCACCAACGCAAATGGGTGGATGCCTGTAAAGCAGGATTTGGCAGCGAACAGCACCAAGACCTTACCTCTTCGTTCGATTACGCCGGACCTATGACGGAAACCGTACTTATGGGCAATTTGGCGATTCGTAGCTACATGTTACGTAAACAGAATGAAAAAGGAAACATGGAGTTCTACGGTCGTAAAAAACTGCTTTGGGATGGCGAAAATATGGAAATCACCAATTTTGAAGATGCCAACCAGTATGTTACCCGTACCTACCGCGAAGGTTGGGAAATGTAAATTATCTATCCATATAAATTTAAAAGGGCCGCATTTGCGGCCCTTTTTTTAGTTTATCACCGCAAAGACAAGTAGTCCAGAAAGTTGAACAATGGATTATTTTGAATTGGCCCAAAAATCCCAGAACTTATACAACCTGTTTTTATAGCTAAAGCATCAAATTCCATGTTTCATGAATCAATTTTTGAATGAGTGGGGAGAAGCGGCCTACACAACTTTTGGCTTTTTTTGGATGGCACTATGGGCATTTGCCCTAGGTTATTTAATAAGCTCCATGATCCAAGTCTTCGTTACCGAAAAAAGGATGCAGGACATGATGGGCGACAAAGGCGGCAAGAGCGTATTGTTGGGTACTTTTTTTGGTTTTATAAGCAGTTCTTGCAGTTTTTCTGCGCTTGCCACCTCCAAATCACTGTTTAAAAAAGGGGCGAGCTTTGTCTCATCCATTGCTTTTTTGTTGGCATCCACGAACCTGGTCATTGAACTGGGGATCGTCATATCCATCTTTTTGGGTTGGCAGTTTGTTGTTGGCGAGTATGTTGGCGGCATAATCCTTATTTTATCAAGTTGGTTGCTTATCCGCATCATCAATCCCAAAAAACTGATTCGAAAGGCAAGGGAACGCCTTGAGGGGCCCAGTGAGTACCATGCGGATAAAAAATCCTTGACCGAAAAAATAAAGTCGCACGAAAACTGGGCCAAGGTCGGCAAACAGTACGGAATGGAATGGAAGATGGTTTGGAAAGATGTTACCGTAGGCTTTACCATTGCAGGGATTGTCGCCGCGTTTGTTCCCGATTCGTTCTTTCAGACACTTTTTATCAATACGGGAGAGGGGCAGCGATCCTTTGGTTTTTTTACCTTATTGGAACATGTAATTGTGGGGCCGTTTGCCGCATTTTTGACTTTTATCGGGTCAATGGGCAACATCCCCCTTGCTGCACTGTTGTATGGCAAAGGCGTAAGTTTTGCCGGGGTCATGGCCTTTATTTTTAGTGATTTGGTCGTATTTCCTGTGCTGCGCATCAATGCGAAATATTACGGATGGAAAATGTCCCTTTTCATCTTGTTTTTGCTCTTCACATCATTGATTGCCGCATCGCTATTGCTCCACTATGGTTTTGACCTGTTCGGTCTGATCCCACAGGGTACCGATAAAGGCATTGCCAACAAAGAATATTTTGCTATTGATTACACGTTTTTCCTGAACTTGGCCTTTGTTTTCCTATCCGGGTTGATGGTGTACTTTGGCCACTACAAATGGAAGAGCGTTAAGCACCATAAAGAAATGGCCCAAAAAAGCCCGCTCTTGGAGAAAATCCTTAAATGGACCGCTTTGGTTTGCTATGTGTGGTTGGCCGTTGGGATTGTCTTGAAGTTTACCGTTTGATGGAGAAGAACTAAAAGTACGATCCCCATCCCAAAAGAAAAGGACCGCAAAGGTATCGCCATATCTGAAGCCTTGCAGCCCTTTTAATTCCAACTTCGTACCGCTAACTTTGGACTTGCTCCCCAATTATTTGCTCAATACATTCCCAAAGCCCTTTTAGATGGAAGAGCGCATTTTTTTCTTCCTCATCAATAGGTTCATAGGAATGGTAAACGACCACATCGTGGAGCAATTTTAGGGATTTTACCACATCGGGGCCGTCCAGGGCATCGGCATACTCCAGCAGTTCCAACTGTGCAGGGGTTAGTGTTTGAGGGGTTTGGGTTGCGCTTTGCGCGTTAGCATTGCCGCAATGCGGGCAGCTTTTTTCTTGACCTTCTCCGTTTCGCATAATAGAGTAGTTAAAAAGTTAGACAAATGAGGATAGGTCACCGCGAAACGTATCAAAGCTATGCCCTGAGTGGTCTTCGGGACTTGCACCCGTTTGCCTATCCTTTATCTTCTATTTAAGACATGTAGAGGTTGGAGGGCATTAAAATAAATACGTTTCGCACTTCAAATATACATTTTCTCCCGAAACGGAAAATAGGATTGGTTGATAACTTTTTTACAACTAGCTAAATTAACTTATTGATTGTGAGGGAAATTTCGGTGAAATTAGTGTGCGACGATTAAACACATCGGTTTGATGCCCTTTTGGGTGTATATCGATGTATTTTATGCTTATATAAACGAGTTAGCTACAATTTTGAAAAGTCATATAACTATTCTGGACAATTACTTTAATGACGGGGCAAAAGCTTTGTCTGGAATTTTTATGATTTGGCTTTTTTTCGGTTCACTTTCCCTTTTTCAGTGGCCTCTTTTCCTAAAAGATTTGACGATTGGAATTTTATGTTTGCTGGGGTTCCTTTCACTGGGAACGTTGCTTTTTTCCAAGAAAGTCTTATTTATGGAAAATGGGCATGTATCCCAAGGACTTATATTTCGAGACACAATAATTTTTAAAAAGGGGATTGATTTGCAAAACGTAAAATCGATCAATATTTATGATAATGAGGGCCAACTAGTCATACCGTGGTGGGTTAGTATGACTGGCAACTTGTTGACTGCAGAAATTGCCTTTAAGCTCAAATTAGAAAATACATCAAGAAAAGAAAAATACCTAATTTCATTTAAGAGTGCGGAATCTAAAAATAGAGCAGTTGCATTTTTTAATAACAATACAGACTTGGAAATAAAAAACTGTGGCTAACACTGGCAATAATTCATTGTTCCCTCCTACCTTGAACTAAATTCCCTACTTTTAAGAAAACTAATAACTAAAAGGAATGATTTCGTCAAACGACTTGGCTCGCTGGAAAATCGCACCGTCCAACGCCGTCGCTCACCAGACGCCAGCCACAACGAAATCATAGCCGAAAACCGTTGGCATTCATTTAAAACACCATTTTATGAAACTTGGAAAATTACTTTGGACTTCAGGTTCGATATTAATAAATATAACAATCGGAATTTATATTTATTTATCGAGCAAAGCACCATTAAACCCAATGGAAAGGCACAACTATGTGAATGAAAATTGGGATGTATATGGTATGCATTGGAAAGTGGAATTTCTTTTTATGACATTTATAGCAATTGGTGCATTATACTTTGCTTTTAATTTTAAGAAAATAAGTTGGGCGATAATTTCCGTTGGGCAACTGATTCTACTTTCAACCTATCCGATAATGCTCGGTGGATATGAAAACACATCCTTTGAATTATCGCAAATGGCAAATCAAATGGCAACCGTAGTTTTCGTATTTGGAAACTTGATTTTTTTGGGTGGACTACTAAAACTATACTCATCTGACATTTATCTAAAAAAATGGCTTAAATGGACTGCAATAGCACTTTCGGGAATTACATTTTTGACATTCTTAATTACATTTATCGGAATTATTGATTGGAAACAAGCGTTGATGATAGGACCTTTAATTAATTTGCTATACTTAATCAATGCCTATTACGGAATGAAATTAAAAGTTGAATAAAAACGAAATGCCGACAATGGCTATAAGTAATTGCTTGTTCTCGCCTACTTCTGAAAATCCTCGCGGATTTTCAGTTTGGTATGTACCTGCCTGCCGGCAGGCAGGCTTGCAAAGTTAAGTGCTAATCCACGCAACTGTTCATACACGAACCGTTTGGTTACATTAGGAGAAATGAGCAAGTTTTCAGATATTTAGATAAAATTTAAAATCAGATGGCAACAGTAGATAACATACGTAACAGATTGATTGACAAAATACTATCTATTAAAAATAAAGATTTTTTAGTAGCACTTGATAAACTAATTACTTCGAGTTCTTCCGAATCAGAAATAGTAGAATTGACCAAAGAACAAAAAATAATGTTGGAAATGAGTGAGCAAGACATCATAAATGGAAAACTGATTTCTCAAGAGGCTATGGATAAACGAAATCTGGAATGGCTAAACGAAATGTGATTTGGACACGTACAGCCGATATACAGTTCGTGGGAATTTTAGAATATTGGGTTAAAAGAAATAAATCCAACACTTATTCAAAAAAACTTGTAAAACTTGTCTCTGAAAGAACAAAACAGATTGCCGATAAACCTCTGATTTATAAAGCTACTGATTTTAAAGATGCGAGAGTTGCTTCTATGGGCAATTTTAGCATTTACTATAAAGTTACTGAAAAGGAAATTATAATTACTGCCTTTTGGGACAATAGACAGCATCCGAAAAAACTTTTGGAAATATTAGAAAACAAATAATAATGTTGCTCATCAAAGTTGGCTATAAGTAATTGCCGGTTCTCGCCTACTTCTGAAAATCCTCGCGGATTTTCAGTTTGGTGTGTACCTGCAAAGTTTAGTGCTAAACCACGCAACTACTCATAGCCGAGACCGTTGTGTGTAATTAGAAAAAATGGCAGATAGACACCTAAATAAAAATTATAAATAATGTTTACAGTAGAACAGATTGAATCTGCACACGGAAAAGTTAAATCAGGAGCTGATTTTCCCAACTATATTCAAGAAATCAAGGAAATGGGAGTCTTAGCCTTTGAAACTTGGGTTTTCGACAGTCATACCGAATATTTTGGAAAGAATGGATTTGAAACTAAATCTAAACCCAAATACAAAAATTTAAAAATTGCAGACATTTCTGATAAAGATACGTTCAGAAAATATTTGAAAATTCACCAAAAAGGAGAAACCGATTATTTAACATTTTGCAATCATTGTGCAGAAACAGGAATCGAAAAATGGAATGTTGATCTTGAGAAAATGACTTGCACTTACTATGATAAATCTGGAAATGAAATTTTAGTAGAACTTGTACCGACTGTATAGAAAAAACGAACACGCAACATAGCTATAAGTAATTGCTCGTTCTCGCCCCCCTAATCCAAATTCCCTACTCTTAAAAAATTAAGCCTTCTATCGCATTTGTGCCAGCCCGTTAGCCTTTGATGGCAAACCTGCGTATCTTTGTGGAAAAGAAATTGGATTTCTGCCTGCGCAGGAATTACAGGGATATGGAAAATAAAAAAATAATCTTGTTCGATGGCGTTTGCAACTTGTGCAACAACTCCGTCCAGTTTGTCATCAAAAGGGACAAAAAGGATATATTCCGCTATGCAGCTTTGCAAAGCGAGATTGGCGAGCAATTGGTAAAACAACGCCACATAGACACCAGTAAGGTGGATTCCATCATCCTTATTGAGCCGGGCGTGGCCTACTACACCAAATCGGATGCCGCCTTGGAAATTGCACAGGAACTTGGAGGATTATGGAAACTTACAGCAGTTTTTACATGGATCCCCACATCTGTCCGCAACGCTATTTATGATTTTGTCGCCAAAAACCGTTACAAATGGTTCGGCAAACAGGAAGCCTGTATGATTCCCACACCGGAATTAAAGGCCAAGTTTTTGGACTGACTCATCTAAACCCGACTTTCCCTAAGTCAATCGGCCCATTCACACCATTGCTGGTTTTAATTGGAATATGTGAATCATAGGTTTGGGTAAACAATTAAATATCCGACTCTTATGAAAAATACAGTTATCCTATTTTTATTGGCTCCCTTGTTTTTATTGGCCAACTCAACTAAAACCCCTTCCAAGATCAAGGAAGTAACTGTTTACCTGAGTGGAGCCCAGATTACCCGAACAGCTTCTTGTACGCTCCATGAGGGTTCCAACGAAGTAATATTTACTGGACTGTCCCATAAAATTGATGAAAGCAGCATTCAAATCTCTGGCCTGGGTCACGTTTCCATTTTATCCATTGCTTACGACATCAATTACCTCGAAAAATCCGAAAGCAATCCTAAAATCAAAGAATGGGAAGACCGCATAGAGGCATTGGAGTATGAAATCTCACTGCTAAAAAATACTATCGCTGGTCTCGAAGAAGAAGAAAAGGTGATTACCTCCAATCGAATCGTAAACGGGGACAGCCAAGTATTGGATTTGGAGCGTATGAAACAAATAGGTGCCTACTATCGTGAGCGAATTACGAAAATCAAAAATGAAATATTCAAGACCAACCTGAATATCAATAAATTCAATCTTGAAATCAATGATTTACGGCAACAACTGGCCGAAGCCAATAATGGTATCCAAACTCCACAGGGAGAAATCACCATCACTTTTGATGCACCTATTACCACAACTTTGAATGCTACGCTATCCTACTTGGTCAAAGACGCGGGATGGGTACCCAATTACGATATTAAATCCTCTGGTTTGAATGCTCCTATTTCTCTGGCATATAAAGGCAACGTATACCAAAATACGGGTCAGGATTGGAAGAACGTCAAAATTTCCCTCTCCACGGGAAACCCTCAATATAATATCAGCAAACCTACTATTGAGGCACATTATTTGAATTTTGTAAGTGCTTATAACAAAAGAAATGCTGCAACTACAAGCAAAAAGGGATATGCTTTTAACCCCTACGTTAAAAAAGTTACAGGAACTGTGACGGACGAATCCGGTGCACCCCTACCCGGTGTCAATATTGTAGTCCAGGGAACCTCTATGGGAACCACTTCGGATTTTGATGGAAATTATACGTTGGAGGTACCTTCCGGGAAAGAATTGACCTATTCCTACATTGGGATGCATACGCAAGAATTGCCCATCTACTCTTCCATTATAAATGTTCGTATGGAAGAAGATGCACAAAGTTTGGATGAAGTTGTCGTAACCGGATACGGCACGGCAGCAGTCGGTTCGGTTTCTCCTGAAAGAGCCTTAAGCGGTCGTGCAGCAGGAATTTCCATTAGAGGTGCGTCATCTATTGATAGTACACCAGAACCCTTATATATTATTGATGGAGTTCCTATTGATAATTTTACCGAAGGTGATTTGGACGAGAACGAAATCCAGGACGTTGAGGTCTTAAAAGGTACTAATGCCTCCTCCATATATGGAAACCGGGGTGCAAATGGCGTTGTTGTGATAACAACCAAAAAAAGCCAAATGCAGGAAGGAGCAACCAAAACAGAATTCGCCATAAAAAAGCCGTACACTATTTTGGCAAATGGGGATATAACCGCCATTGAGGTGAATACATTTAAAATGCCGGCCACTTATGAATACTTTGCCGCACCCGTTCTAAATGATAATGTTTATCTCACCGCAAGTTTCAAGGATTGGGAACAACATCAACTTTTACCGGGAGAAGCCAATATCTACTTTGAGGGAACCTATGCTGGTAAAACGGTAATAGATCCATATACTACTAAAAAAGAAATGATTCTATCCTTGGGCATTGAGCACAATATTTCCGTAACAAGGCAACAGGACCGAAATTTTAAAAGCAAACCCTTTGTTGGAAGCAATCGAATAGTGGATCGTACATATGTTTTGGAAGTTAAGAACAATAAAAATACCCCCATCAGTCTGAAGCTAATGGACCGAATACCAAAATCCCAGAACAAAGAGATTAAAGTGGATGATGTTAGTACCAACAATGCCAAGTACGACGAAAGCAAAGGCTTGTTAACGTGGAACATGACACTCGGGCCCAAATCCGTCCAGAAAGAAATCTTCTCCTTTCAAGTTAAATTCCCAAAAGGAAGATATATCTCGCTCTAAAACAAAAAAAGACCTCTTTAAAAGAGGTCTTTTTTTACAATTCTTAAATCTATTCTATTGTTTCTTATGATAATTGTCGTCCCAATTCTTTACTTTCGGCTCGCCCAATTTACCAACTGATTTTGCCACGACCATGGATACGGTCGCATCACCGGAAACATTCACAACCGTTCTGCACATGTCCAACGGTCTGTCCACGGCAAAAATAAGTGCAAGTCCAGCTTCGGGAATTCCCGCTTGTGCCAATACGATCACCAACATTACCATTCCCGCCCCGGGAACCGCGGCACTGCCAATGGAGGCCAAGGTAGCCGTTACAATGATTCCTAGTTGCGCGGATAGGCTAAGGTCCATACCAAAGGCCTGCGCGATAAAAACGGCGGCCACAGCCTGATACAAACTGGTACCGTCCATATTAATGGTGGCTCCGATGGGCAATACAAAACTGGTGACTTCCTCTTCTACGCCCAAGTGCTCCTCTACCCTTTCCATGGTAACGGGCAAGGTCGCCGCACTGGAACTAGTAGAAAATGCCAATAATTGTGCGGGTGACATCCCTTTCATAAAAAAGGCCGGGCTTCTTTTTGTAAAAACCCAAGCGATCAAGAGGTAAACACATAACATCAATGCAAGGCCAAGCAGTACACAGAAGGAATACCAAGCCAATGCCTTGAACAGGTCCAAACTTGGGGATTCCACCACAAGGGCCGCCAATAGGGCAAACACACCGTAGGGAGCGGCCAACATAATAATATCTATCAGTTTAAGAATGACCTCATTGAAGCCATCAAAGAATTTTTTAACGGGTTTTGCTGTTTTTTCGGGAATCAAAATCAGTCCGATTCCAAAGAAAATGGCAAAGAATATGACCTGGAGCATGTTGCCATTGTCACTTGCGGCCTTAAAAATATTGCTGGGCACCAAATCCTCCAATGCCTGTAAGGGACCTGCCTGCTTTTGTTTGTCCGCAGCGGTTTTAATGTTGTCGGCATCACCTTTATAGTTCTCCACCAATTCATTCCGGGTATCTTCGGTAATGGAACTTCCAGGCTTTACAGTATTCACTACAAGCAAACCTATAGTAACCGCAATAATCGTGGTCATGATATAAATTCCGATGGTCCTACCACCCATTTTGGATAGTTTGGAGATATCCTTTAGATCGGAAACGCCTTTGATCAAAGATGCCAAGATTAAGGGCACCGCAATCAATTTTAAAGAGTTGATGAAAATATTACCGAAGGGCTTGATCCAATCGGAGACAATTTTGGGTCCCCATTCAAATTGAACCATTAACAGAGCAAACAAAACACCTGCGGCCATTCCTATTAGGATTTGCCAGTGTAATTCCAGTTTCTTCATAAAGAGTTAAGTTAGGAACGGAAAGATACTTTATTGAATGGAAACGTCCTAACGCCGACCTAGATTTTGTTGGCCCGGGCCAAAAGCGAATAGTCGGCAAGTACCAATGCAGCCATGGCCTCCACGATGGGGACCGCCCTTGGAACCACACACGGATCATGCCTTCCCTTGCCCTGCGCAGTTACTTTTTCGCCCTCTTTGTTGATGGTATCATAAGATTGCAACACGGTAGCTACAGGTTTAAAAGCCACACTGAAATAAATGTCCATACCATTGCTGATGCCCCCTTGAACACCGCCACTTCGATTGGTTTTGGTGGTGCCATCGGTGTTGAATGCATCGTTGTGTTGGCTGCCCTTCATGGCAACACCTGCAAAACCGCTTCCGTATTCAAAACCCTTTACGGCATTAATGGACAACATGGCCTCTCCCAGTTTGGCATGCAGCTTATCAAAAACAGGTTCGCCAAGACCAATCGGTACATTTTGAATGACACAAGTGATAACCCCTCCAATTGTATCGCCTTCTTTTTTTATGGATTTGATATAGTCTTCCATTTTCTGCGCCATTTCGGTATCGGGACAACGAACGGCATTGGATTCTATCAGTGAAAAATCCAGTTCTTGGTAGGGTTTGTCCAATTTCATCTCACCGACTTGGGATACAAATGCATTTATTTGGATCTCGCTCAGGAATTGTTTTGCAATGGCACCGGCCACTACCCTACTGGCCGTTTCACGGGCCGAACTTCTGCCGCCACCGCGGTAATCGCGGAAACCATATTTTTTATCGTACACATAATCCGCATGTGATGGTCGGTACGAATCTTTGATGTGCGAATAATCCTTGGACTTCTGGTTGGTATTGTGAATGGCAAAGCCTATGGGCGTTCCGGTAGTTTTCCCCTCGAATACCCCGGAGTAAATTTCGACCGTATCGGGTTCCTTTCTTTGGGTTACAATGGCGGACTGTCCCGGTTTTCTACGATTCAGCTCCTCTTGGACTTTGTCCAAATCCAATGTAATTCCCGAAGGGCACCCATCAATAATGCCCCCCAATGCTTTTCCGTGAGATTCACCAAAAGTGGTGAGCTTAAAAAGTTGTCCAAAAGAATTTCCAGCCATTCGGTATAAAAATTAAGTCGCCATCAAAGGTAGATGTTACAAAGCTAATTCAAAAACAGGGGTTTGACTTAATATTATTGTAACATAATTCACCTTAAGGTGATATTATTTTAACAATATCCTCATGAATTAATGATTTGGATTTGATTTCTATTTTATTCCTACCGTTTTATTTTGTATTAAATCCCATACCATTGAAAAAAAGGAAGATAGAATTGGCCGTAATCTCGGATGTACATCTGGGAACCTATGGTTGCCACGCAGAAGAACTCATCACGTACCTCAATAGTATTCAGCCCAAAAAGTTGATTTTAAATGGTGATATTATTGATATTTGGCAGTTTAGCAAACGGTATTTCCCTCCTTCCCACCTTAAGGTCCTAAGGAAAATAATCGGGATGGCATCCAAGGGTGTCGAGGTTTACTATATTACTGGCAATCACGATGAAATGCTCCGTAAGTTCAGTAATACTTCAATGGGAAACTTTAAGGTTATGGACAAGTTGGTGCTCAACCTGGATGGCAAAAAGGCATGGATTTTTCACGGTGATGTGTTCGATGTTTCCATACAAAATGCAAAATGGCTGGCCAAGCTTGGCGGTTATGGGTACGACCTTCTTATTTTGATCAACAGCTTTCTGAACTGGTGTTTGGCCAAAATGGGCCGCGAGAAGTATTCGTTATCCAAAAAAATAAAGAACAGTGTCAAAGGTGCCGTCAAGTACATCAATAATTTTGAAAAGACCGCTGCAGAACTTGCTATAGAAAATGAGTATGATTATGTGGTTTGCGGCCATATCCATCAACCTAAAAAAGAGGTGTACGAAAACAAATATGGCAGTTGTACCTATCTCAATTCCGGGGATTGGGTAGAAAATTTGACCGCCTTGGAATATTCGTTCAAACGATGGAAAATTTACCACTATAACCACGATAGGCTCTCCCCGTTTTTTATGGACGAAGATCTAAAGGAAATGGACATGAACGACCTCATTGCCTCGATCACCGACAAAGAGGTGAACATTGAGGACGTGGCCGAAGACCATTTTAGCGAAACCGAAGAAGAGAATATCGAGAACGATTACCTAGATGACAAGGGCCTGTCTCAGGATTGAAACCGGGTGTTGTGCCTCCCTTTTCGTCCCATCTTTTATTTGATGCCTACAGCTTGTCCCATTCGCCGCGATCAACGTATCTTCGGAGCTCTTCTTCACCGCAGGGAAGAGTTTTAACCCACCAACCTGCATACTTACCTCATAATGTTCTTTTTCGTACCCGAACGAACCGGCCATACCACAGCAACCGGACGGTATGATCGTTACTTTATAGTTCTTCGGCAGATTTAAGATATCAAAAGTTACTTTTTGGTTGCTCAATGCTTTTTGATGGCAATGCCCATGGATTTTCACCGTGCGCTCTTCTTTGGTGAAACTATCGGACGAAATGTGCCCGGCCACTATCTCCGCCGCCAAGAATTCCTCGATCAAAAAGGATTGTGAGGACAACTTAATTAATTGTCCCTTATCATCGTGCAGGCGCTGATATTCGTCCCTGAAAGAAAGAATGGCAGACGGCTCCAACCCCACAATGGACGTCCCTGCATCCAAAATATCCTTGAGGTTCTCCATGTTGCGGGCCACCAATTTTTTGGCCTGTTTTAAAAACCCTTTGGATAGATAGGTCCTGCCACTTTCACCATAGAACAGCTCCACATCATACCCCAATCGGCACAACAATTCAATGGCATCCTTGCCCACTTGAATGTCCAAATACCTGACGAACTCATCAATGTATAGAACAACCGGTCTCTTGGAAATATCCGTGCGCTTTACTCGGTATTTTTTAAGATATTCTTCAAAGTTGAAGCGTCCCACTTTCGGCAAATTACGCTCTGGGGCCACCCCGACCGCTTTTTTTAGCAGACTCCCGACCGTTTTGGACTCGTACATCCAATTGGTGATACCGGCCACTTTGCTGCCCATGGCATTCAATTGCGTGTTATGGGCGAACAATTTGCTTCGTAGCGTATATCCGTTTGCTTCTTGATAATTATAGAGGAATTCCGCTTTTAATGCCGAAACGTCCACATTACTGGGACATTCACTGGCGCAGGCCTTACAGCTCAAACAAAGGTCGAAGGCTGTTTTTAATTCTTCATGGTCAAACCGATTGGTTTTGTCGGAATTGGTCAAAAATTCGCGCAAAGCATTGGCCCTGGCACGTGTAGTATCCTTTTCATCTTTGGTGGCTTGGTAACTTGGGCACATGCCCCCGTTCATGTGGTGGCTTTTTCTGCAGTCCCCACTACCGTTACATTTTTCGGCGGCCTTTAAAATTCCTTCGCTGTCCGAAAAATCCATTACCGTGTTCACCTCAGGCTCCTTTCGGTCCACTACGTAGCGTAAAGACTCATCCATTGGATAGGCCTCCACTATTTTTCCGGGGTTCAGAATACAATCGGGGTCAAAAAAAGATTTTACCCTTTTCAGCAGCTCATAATTCGCCTCTCCGATCATCAACGGAATAAACTCGGCACGGACGATACCATCTCCATGTTCCCCACTAAAACTACCGTTGTATTTTTTTGTCAACTTGGCCACATCGGTAGTGATGCTTCGGAAAAGCACCACATCTTCAGATTTTTTCAGGTTAAGTATGGGGCGCAAATGCAGTTCGCCGGCACCCGCATGCGCATAGTACACCGCACTTTGGTCGTACCCTTTCATAATTTGCGAAAACTCTGCAATAAAATCCTTTAAATCCTCCAGGGCCACGGCAGTATCCTCGATACAGGCCACCGCTTTTTTATCACCGACCATGTTGCCCAAAAGTCCAAGACCGGCCTTTCTAAGTTCTATGGCCTTATTGATATCGTCTCCGTACAAGATGGGATTGGCATAACTCAATCCTGATGCTTCAATGGTTTTTAGGAGTCCATCCAATTGCCTTTCCAAATCTTCCTTGGAATCCGCTTTCACCTCCAACATCAAAATTCCTGCAGGATCTCCCTCTACAAAAAATCGGTTGGCCAACTGTGCTCGGTTATTTTTGGTACAATCCAAGATCACCTTGTCCATCATCTCGCACAAATGAAGGCTATGCTGCATTACGGGAGCCACGTCACTGAGACAATCTTCCAAGGTTTTATAGTGCGTGGCGACCATTGCCGCGAATGGTGGTGGCAAATCATCCAACTGGAGGGTTATTTCGGTTGTAAAGGCCAACGTACCTTCACTACCGGACAACAGCTTGCACAGATTGAAATCTGCGTCATTTTCTCCAAAAATGGCGTTGTGCAGCAGCTCGTCCACTGCATAGCCCGTGTTTCTTCTGTGAATACTTGGTTTGGGAAACTCTTCCCTTATTTTGTGCCGTGTTTCCGCAACGGAAAGTTCTTCATACAGTTTTCTGTAAATTGTAGCTTCCAACGAACTTCCTTCCCTCTTTCTGTCAAATTCCTCTTTGGAAATATCCGAGAAATAGGCATCACTGCCATCGGAGAGCACGCATTGCATGGCCAACACCTTGTCCCGGGTAACACCATATTGTATGGATGTAGTCCCCGATGAATTGTTTCCTACCATTCCCCCTATCATACATCGGTTGGACGTTGAAGTATTGGGACCAAAAAAGAGACCAAACGGTTTCAAATACTGGTTCAGTTCATCGCGTACCACCCCGGGCTGTACGGTAACCTGTTTTTTATCCTTGTCCAAACTGACAATTTTGGTAAAATGGCGACTGACATCCACCACAATCCCCTCTCCCACACACTGACCTGCCAAAGAAGTGCCAGCAGTTCGGGGTATAAGCCCGACTTTATTTTTGCTTGCAAAAGTGAGCAAGGTTTTGAGGTCATCCGTGTTTTTTGGATAAGCCACAGCAGTGGGCAACTTGCGATAAACAGAGGCATCGGTGGCATAAATCGCCTTGCTCAAATCATCGAACAACAGCTCACCTTTCAGTGAGGTGGAAAGGTCTTTTAACAGATTTTTATTCAATTTGGAATACTTTTTGGGAACTAAAACGGTTTTTGAAACGTAAATCTAACACAAAACTATCTCTAATTTTTAACTTAAAAGAGAAACTCATGAAGATTACCACATTAATTGCTGCTGTTATGTTATTTGCAACAGCTAGCGTAAGCGCCCAAAGTATTTCTGAACATGCCCTAGGTCTTAGACTGGGTGACAGTGACGGTTTCGGGGCCGAAATTTCCTATCAAAAATCGATTGGTGCGAGCAATCGTGCCGAATTTGACCTTGGCTGGAGGGACAGCCGACATTTTGACGCATTTAAACTGACTGGTATTTACCAATGGGTACGTCCTTTGGATGGCAACTTTAACTGGTACTACGGTGTTGGTGGTGGATTGGGAAGCGTGGATTTTGACCATCCGGACCCAGATTTCGATGATGACAACGATGGACTTTTTGTATTTGCCGCAGGGGATATTGGCGTGGAATACAATTTTGACATTCCTTTATTGCTATCATTGGACTTTAGACCCGAAATCGGCCTTGTCGGCTACGATGGCTTTGACAACGATTTTGATTTTGATATCGCTTTAGGTATCCGATATCAATTTTAATACAGCCTATACATCAGAAAACCCTTGGTCAAACAAAGCCAAGGGTTTTTTTATGCCGCAAACATTGAATACCTTAGCAACTTAAATATTTTGAAATGAAAAAACTATTTACAATATCACTGGGAGTACTTTTGTTGGCTTCATGTAAATCCGACCCAAAAGGATATACGTTGAGCGGCACAATAACCGGGGAACCCGAAAATGGCACCCAAATATTTTTAAAAACCACCGATTCCATCAACCAGTTGGTAGATATCGATACCGCTACCGTTGAGAACGGGCTGTTTACCTTCAACGGGAATCAGGAAGAACCCAAAATGCATTATCTTTTTGTGGACAAAGTCCGGGGAAATGTACCCGTTATCGTTGAAAACGGCACCATTGAAGTTGAATTTCAAAAGGACAGCATTGACCAAGCTACCATAAAAGGTACGGAGCAAAACGACCTTTTTATGGACTTTTTGACCCAATCCAGAAAACTATCCGAGCGTGCTAGGTCCATGCAAAACGATATGCGTACGGCCGCCCAACAACAAGATACGGCTACCGTTACCGCGCTACGTGAAGAATTCATCGAATTCCAAGAGGACGCCAAAAACTTTAATATCGATTTTGCCAAAAACAATCCAAATGCCTTCGTATCCGTATTGGTCATAGGCAACCTTTTGGCCACCAAGGCCGTACCTGTTGATGAAGTAAAATCAATGTTTGAGGGCCTTACCCCTGAAATGAAGGAAACTGAGCCGGCAAAGAAAATTGCAGAGCAGTTGGAAAACTTAAAATCAACAGAAATTGGAGCCGTAGCCCCGGATTTCTCGGCCCCTACTCCATCTGGTGATGTATTGGCGCTCAGCGATGTTACCAACAACGCAAAGCTTACCTTGGTGGATTTTTGGGCCGGTTGGTGCAGACCTTGTCGTGCCGAGAATCCGAACATTGTATCGGTGTATAAAAAATATCACGAAAAGGGGTTCGATGTTTTGGGTGTGTCCCTGGACAACAAAGAGGACCTTTGGAAGAACGCCATCGAATCCGATGGTCTAGAGTGGAACCACATTTCCAACCTTCAACGTTTTCAAGACCCTATCGCGCGTTTATATAATATCAATGCCATTCCTGCGGCCTTTTTAATAGACCAGAACGGAGTGATCGTAGCAAGAGACCTACGAGGCCCGGCCTTGGAAGAAAAAGTAGCTGAAATACTCGGCAAGAGCTAGGCAGCAAAACATATTTTTGATAAAGAAGGCCTTGATAATTTCAGGGCCTTTTTTGTAGCCTACAGCCTCCCCATCTTATCCAACACAAAAAGCACAATGATAGGAATGGCCAACAACACCACGATCAAGGTATCCGTCACAAAAAGCTCAGGCCTAAAGAGCAGTGTGGTCGCGTAACCACCTATGGCCCCTCCAAAGTGTGCGGTATGTCCAATATTGCCCATCCTGCTCTTCATCCCCCAAATGGAATACAATAAATAGGCTATACCCAACACGTAGGCCGGCAATGGTATGGGAATAAACATGATGCCCAATTGCATATCAGGATTCAACAATATGGCAGCATACAGCACCCCCATCACTGCACCACTTGCGCCAACGGCACTGTAATAAGGCTCATCTTTATGGAAAAACAAAGCCAAAAGACTGCCCGCGATCAAACTGACCAAGTAAATGATCAAAAACCTGATGGAACCGAACCAATTGATCACCACGGGAGCAAAAAAGTAGAGCGTGAACATGTTCAGGAACAAATGCGAAATATCCACATGTAAAAAACCCGAGGTCAACATGCGTTCCTTTTGACCGGCCTGTATGGAACTGATACTGAACTTGTATCTATCAAAAAAAACGGGACTGTTAAATCCACGTAGGGAAACCAGTACATTGGCGGCCATAATGGCAATGGTAGCAATATGTAAATTGAGCATGTAAATAAAGGTTTGGGTTCAAATATAGCTATATTTGCACACAAGAATAGTCTATGCAGCTGGTAGTTTATATCCTTGTTTATCCTTTGCTCTGGTTGATTTCCAGACTCCCATTTAAAGTCATTTATTTTATTTCTGATGGTGTTTACGTGCTCCTGTACCATGTAATTGGCTATCGCAAAAAAGTGGTCCGCAACAATTTGGCACTTGTCTTCCCCGAAAAATCGGAAGAAGAACGTTTACGGATAGAAAAAAAATTCTTCAGGCACATGTGCGACATCTTCTTGGAAATGATGAAGACCATGGGCATGAGCAAAAAAGAAATCCAGGAGCGGTTTACCGTAACCAATATTGAACTGCTCAACGGCTTGGAAAAAAAGGGCCTCAATACCATGCTGATGCTCCCCCACTATGCCAGTTGGGAATGGGTACTGTCCTTGAACCTTCAAATCATATCCAAAGGATATGGTATTTATCAAAAAGTGGAGAACAAGTATTTTGATAAATTGGTAAGGGACATCCGCGGCAAATACAATACTGAACTGATTTCCACAAGGGAATCCAGAAAAATCCTGGAGGCAGCCAAAGAGAGAAACGAGTTGTTGATGGTGGGCATTATAAGTGACCAATCACCCATGGCAAGCAGGGCCAAATATTGGACCGATTTTATGGGGATAGTGGTTCCGGCCCATGTCGGAGGCGAGGAAATCTGTAAAAACAACGACATAATCCCCGTGTACCTCAAGGTAAAAAAACTACGGAGGGGCTATTACCAGGGCACCTTTAAAATACTTACCGAAAACCCGACCGAAGTTCCTGACTACGGAATTACGGATGCCTTTTTAAGGGAAACGGAAAAGTCCATTCGGGAAGCGCCTGAGTATTACTTTTGGACGCATAAACGATGGAAACACAGGAACAAGGTTCCCAAAGAGTTTCAACAAAACCCCACAAAAGCGGAGAATTCCTAGATTCCGGCCACTTCTTTGATTTCGCTGATGATTCTATCGGCCAATCCATCGGCTTCTTCCTGTGATTTTGCTTCGGTATAGATTCTGATGATGGGTTCTGTGTTCGATTTTCTCAAGTGTACCCAATTTTCGGGGAAATCGATTTTCACCCCATCAATGGTCGATACTTCCTCATCTTTATATTTGTTGTGCATGGCTTCCAACAGCGCATCCACATCCAATTCCGGTGTCAATTCAATTTTCTTTTTGCTCATAAAGTAGCTCGGGTAGCTGGCTCGCAATTCGGCCACGGTACCTCCGCGCTCGGCCATCAACATTAAGAACAAAGCCGTGCCCACCAAGGCATCACGCCCATAATGACTTTCTGGATAAATGATTCCTCCGTTGCCCTCACCTCCTATTATAGCGTTGTTGGCCTTCATTTTGGTCACTACGTTCACCTCGCCTACCGCAGCAGCTTCGTAGGTACCCCCGTGTTTTTCGGTAATATCGCGCAAAGCTCTGGAAGATGATAGATTGGAAACCGTATTTCCCTTGGTTTTGGACAGCACATAATCCGCACAGGCTACCAAGGTATATTCTTCACCGAACATTTGTCCATCGTTGCTTATGAATGCCAAGCGATCCACATCGGGATCCACCACGATACCAAAATTAGCCTTCTCCTCCACAACTTTTTTGCAGATGTCACCCAAATGTTCTTTTAAGGGTTCCGGGTTGTGTGGAAAATGTCCGGTTGGGTCGCAGTAGAGCTTTACTACTTCCACGCCCAACTCTTCAAGCAATTTGGGAATGGCGATGCCCCCTGTGGAGTTTACCCCATCAACAACTACTTTAAATCCAGCTTTTTTAATGGTCTCGGCATCCACCAAGGGCAATTCCAAGACTTCATCAATGTGGATATCGATATAGGAATCGTTTTTGATGATTTCCCCCAAGTCATCCACCTCCGCAAACTCAAAATCCTCTTTCTCAGCCAAGGCCAAAATCTTTGCCCCTTGTTCAGCATCCAAGAACTCTCCTTTTTCATTCAATAATTTAAGGGCGTTCCATTGCTTCGGGTTATGGCTGGCCGTTAAAATGATGCCGCCATCAGCCTTTTCCAAAGGAACGGCAATTTCCACGGTCGGTGTAGTGGACAATCCTAAATCGATCACATCGATTCCTAGACCTACCAAGGTAGAAACCACCAAATTCTGGATCATCTCTCCCGATAAACGGGCATCACGTCCAATTACAACTTTTAAATCATCCTTCTTTGCATACGATTTTAACCAAGTTCCGTAGGCCGCTGCGAATTTAACCGCATCCACGGGTGTTAAATTATCATTTGTATGGCCTCCAATAGTGCCGCGTATTCCAGAAATTGATTTGATCAGTGTCATAATTGTTAAAAAAGTTTTTGCAAATATAGTTGGGCTTGACCGATTACATGTTTTGAATTTGTAAATTTCGACTGAAAAGGACTTTGCCCCGATGAACTTCTTAGCGCATATCTACCTATCTTTTGACGATAAGGAAATCACTTTGGGTAATTTCTTTGCCGACCATATCCGTGGCAACAAGTACAAGCACCTTCCGGAAAAAATCCAAAAAGGCATTTTGTTGCATCGTGAAATCGATACGTTTACCGATGCCCACCCCACGGTAAGGCAAAGCAGCAAACGCCTGCACAAAAACTACAGTCATTACAGTCGTGTGATTGTTGACATCTACTATGATCATTTTTTGGCCAAGAATTGGACCGATTATTCAGATGTACCTTTGGATGAATATGTAGAAAACTTCTATGACCTATTGGAGGACAATTACGATATCCTGCCTATGGCCACCAAGCGAATGATGCCCTATATGATGGCCGATAACTGGCTGCTCAATTATGCCAACTTAGCGGGAATCGACCGTGTGCTCAACGGGATGAACCGAAGAACAAAAAATAAGTCCAGAATGAACTTTGCCATTTTGGACCTCGAAGAACACTACACAGAATTTGAAAACGAATTCACTTCATTTTTTGAAGAATTGATAACTTTTTCCAACCAAAAATTTATTTCCCTATGCGAAGACTGATACTTCTCCTCCCCTTGATTTTTTTCATCAACTGTAAAGAAAAACCTGCCGCACCTACCGGATTGGTCGCCGAAAAGGCTATGGTCGTCTCTGCCCGAAAAGAAGCATCGCAACTGGCGGTGGACATTATGAAAAAAGGCGGGAATGCCTTTGATGCCATGGTCGCAACAGAGTTGACATTGGTTATTGCCTACCCTTTTGCAGGTAGTGTCGGCGGTGGCGGGTTTATGGTCTACCGAAAAAGCAACGGCGAGGTCGGCGGAATCGATTATCGCGAAAAAGCACCACTTGCCGCACACAAGGACATGTATTTGGACTCCTTGGGCAATGTTATCCCAGGGTTGAGCACTTCGGGCGGAACAGCTGTCGGGGTTCCCGGAACCGTTGCCGGCGTTCTGGAAGTACACAAAAAATTCGGAAAACTACATTTGAAAGATATTATTGAGCCCATTATCGCACTTGCAAACAAAGGTATTGTTGTCACAGAAAAGCAAGCCAAGCGATTGGAAGGTTATAGGGAACAATTTATCGAAGCTAATGGTGACAGTACCAAATTTGCCGGCCCATTTGCTACGGGTGACACCATAAAATATCCAACTTACGCCGAAACCCTACAGAAAATCATGGAAAAAGGGCGCGATGGATTCTACAAGGGCGAAGTTGCACAAAAACTGGCGGCGTTTGTGCAGGAAAACGGCGGTCTCATCACTGAGGAAGATTTGGCAAAATACGAAGCCGTTTGGAGAGACCCCATTGTTTTTGATTACAAGGACATCAAAATTATTTCCATGAGTCCGCCCAGCAGCGGTGGGGTCACCATCAACCAAATATTTAAGATGATGGAACCCTATGATGTTGCTGAATTTGGTCATAACTCGACCAAGACCATCCAATTGTTCACCGAAGCTTCCCGAAGAGCCTACGCCGACAGGAACTTTTATCTGGGAGACCCGGATTTTGTGGACATACCTTACAATGTTCTTTTGAGTGATGAGTACCTGCAAGATAGAATGGATAATTTCTCATTTGATAAGGCAACGTTGTCATCAGAAGTAAGCCATGGCGAAGTGGAAATCATTGAAAGTGCACAGACCACACACTTCTCCATAGTTGATGCGGAGGGCAATGCCGTTTCTGTAACGTCTACCTTAAATGGCGGTTATGGCTCCAAGCTGTTTTGCGAGGAGTTGGGCATCTTTTTGAACAACGAAATGGACGATTTTAGTGCCAAGCCCGGAGTCCCGAACATGTTTGGGCTTATCGGTGCCAAGGCAAATAGTATTGAACCCGAAAAAAGAATGCTCAGCAGCATGACTCCAACAATTGTTGAAAAAGACGGGAAATTATATATGGTCGTGGGTACTCCCGGTGGATCTACCATCATTACCGCAGTGGCACAGACCATTCTTAATGTATATGAGTTCAATTTGAGCATGCAGGAAGCCGTAAATGCACCTCGCTTCCATCACCAATGGTTGCCCGATATGGTCATTTTTGAACCAGAAGGATTCTCCGAGGAACTAATTGAAGAATTAAAATCCAAAGGATATATCATCAACGAAGAACGCACGCCCATTATCGGAAAAGTGGATGCCATTCGTGTGCTGCCCGATGGAAAATTGGAAGGAGGCGCCGACAAAAGAGGCGACGATACTGCTGTAGGCTATTAATTTTTACTGGATGAAGTTAGATATAGTTGTTTTAACGGACCGCCGTTATGTGGCTCCAGAAAAGAAAACTCCATACATTGAAAATGTGCTCCAAGAAGACCAACTGGTTCTGGACGCCTTGGAAAACCAAGGGTTAAAAGCAGTAAGAAAAGCTTGGGACGACCCTGATTTTGATTGGTCGACGACCAAATATGCCCTGTTCCGGACCACTTGGGACTATTTTGATCGGTATGCGGAGTTTTCCAAATGGCTGCAAAAAACATCCGAACAAACACAATTTATCAATTCCAAAAAGCTTATTTATTGGAACATCGATAAACATTATTTACAGGATATATCAAAAGCAGGAATAACCATACCTAAAACAACTTTTATTGAAAAAGGCACGGTCATTACACTGAACCAGACCATTGAAAGAGCAAAATCGGAATATGGTTTTACCTCAGATACCTATACTTTGAAACCCTGTGTTTCCGGGGCGGCCCGCCACACCTACAAAATAGAAGAGAATGCAATCGCCGATTACGAGAACATCTTTCAGCAATTGGTAAAAGAAGAGGCTATGATGCTTCAGGAATTTCAGCACAACATTGTCTCGGAAGGGGAAATTTCCATGATGGTTTTCAATGGCGAGTTCACCCATGCCGTCTTGAAAATTGCAAAATCCGGGGATTTTAGGGTCCAAGATGATTTTGGGGGAACCGTTCACCCCTACTCGCCGAGTGCCGAACAAATCGTATTCGCCAAAAATGTAGTGCATGCCACTCCTGAATTGCCCGTTTATGCCAGAGTGGATATCTTTAAGGACAATAATGGCAATTGGGCCTTGGCCGAGCTGGAGATTTTTGAACCCGAACTGTGGTTCCGCCTTAACCCCGAGGCCTCGGTTACCTTGGCAAAGGCCATCAAAGAGACACGTACATTTAATCAGTCCTAATTGAAAGACAACTTTATATTCACATAAAAAATTGAAAATGAAAAAATTAACTTTCCTAATATTGAGCATCACCATTGGTTGTTTTGCCCAAAAAAACACCACGGGCAATCTGGTAGCGCTGGATGATACATTCTACAATTATATTGATAAAAATGCAAAAGTCGAGGTATTGGCCGAAGGGTTTATATGGTCCGAAGGGCCTGTTTGGGTGAAGGAAGGTGAATTTCTTCTGTTTTCCGATGCCCCACAAAACACGATCTTTAAATGGAAGGAACGTGAAGGGCTTTCTGAATTTTTAAAACCCTCGGGATACACAGGCATTTTGCCGTACAGTCGTGAACCGGGCAGCAATGGACTTATTATAAATAATGATGGGGAACTGGTCGCCTGCGAGCATGGCGACCGAAGAATATCACGTATGCCACTGTCGCAAGGTGGAAAAATAACGGTGGCCGATACGTGGCAAGGCAAACGCTTCCATAGCCCCAATGATATTGTACAAGCTTCGAATGGAACCTATTATTTTACTGACCCGCCTTATGGGCTGCCGGAAGGGGAAAATTCAGAAACGCGTGAAATTGAGGCTTTTGGTGTCTATAAAATTGATACGGATGGAAAGGTGGATATGGTGGTAGGCAATCTTAACCGTCCCAATGGCGTAGCGCTATCCCCTGATGAAAAAAACCTTTATGTAAACCAATCGGACCCCAATGCTCCTTATATTATGGCCTATAACGTTCAAGAAGATGGTTCTCTGGATGAAGGACGCATATTTTTTGATGCTTCTGAACTGCAAAAAGAGGGGTTAAAAGGTTCGTTGGACGGACTTAAGGTAGCGCAAGATGGGACGATTTTCTCCACAGGGCCGAGCGGAGTTTTGGTCATCACCCCCGAAGGAAAACTTTTGGGACGTATAGAGACCGGACAGCGGACCGCCAATTGCACATGGGGCGAAGATGGCTCGGTACTTTATATGACCGCGCACAACTACTTGATGAGAATTCAAACCAAAACCAAAGGGAGCGGCTTTTAGACGCCCTTATTTGGCAATCTGCCTTTTCAACTCCTCCATGGATTCCTGAAGCTGTTTCAGCAGGCCTGTTTCGGTGGTGGCATCCACATTGAAGGTGAGTTTGCTACTAACCTCCCAAATTTCTTGGATTTGATAGGGTTTGATTTCGTAGGGCGGATACGTCTCGTTCAAAGAAATCAAGGTGATATTGTTGGAATTGGGCTTGCGCTCAATTTTCTTCACCATCACCGAATCTTGCAGCACTACCACATACATTTTATTCGGACTTACATGGTCAATATGCTCAATGGCTCGGGCCAAAACCCAATCATTCGGCCTTAAATTGGGCAGCATACTGTCGCCTTCAACCTGAAAACCACGATATGTTGCATTCCTGAATTCTGGAATCGGCATATCAAAAGCGGGCAATTGTCGGTACCAACTGGTGTCGGAGATGTTCTGTGGATATCCCGCAGCCGCTTTGGAGTTCACCATCACCATATTATCGTTTTCGGAATTGTCAACGGTAACGACTTTTGGAATAACACTGGTTTTTGAAGTGTCCAAATGTTTTTGATCGCTTTCACCAAACAACCATAATGGGTTTATTTTGAATTGTCGCAAGAGCTCCGAAACCACCTTCCCGGAGAGTTTGGTCCTTCCCCGCTCAATATCGGCCGTGGTATTCTTTACGCCCAATAATTTAGCGAACTCGGTTTGGGTATAGCCAAGTTCCCTGCGGATATCGGTAAATCGTTTTAGGATTATTTCATTTTCCATCTTCATGTTGATAATGCCAAGTCGAACATTTCGAAGTGACGATCCATTCTCAAATATAGTTATTTTGGAATATTTCCAAAAACTTTTATGGATTATTTCCATTATTTGGAATATATCCATATATTTGATTGGAATAATTCCAAGTTATGAATTTTGATAGGATACGCGAAAAACTGAACATATTGGCCGATGCTGCCAAATACGATGTCTCCTGTGCCAGTAGCGGAAGTACCAGAACCAATCAGAACAAAGGTTTGGGCAATGCCTCCAAAATGGGAATTTGCCATACCTATACGGCGGATGGCCGATGTGTGTCCCTGTTGAAAATCCTGTTGACCAACCATTGCATTTTTGATTGCGCCTATTGCGTTACGCGAAAAAGCAACGATGTGCCCAGGGCGGCCTTCAAAGTTCAGGAGGTGGTCGACCTTACCATCAATTTTTATCGCAGAAATTATATTGAGGGGCTCTTTTTGAGCTCTGGAATATTCAAAAGTCCCGACCACACGATGGAACGTTTGGTATCCGTGGCCAAAAAACTGCGGGAAGAAGAGAATTTCAATGGCTATATCCATCTGAAATCAATTCCCGGGGCAAGCGATGAATTGATGTATGAAGCCGGTCTCTATGCCGACCGCCTTTCCGTAAATATTGAAGTGCCCACGATATCCGGTCTAAAATTGTTGGCGCCGGACAAAAAGCACGAAGACTTTACCAAACCAATGGAAAAGGTGAAAAATGAAATTGTAAGATACCAGTCGGAGCACAAAGTCATTAAAAACATTCCTAAATATGCGCCTGCGGGGCAAAGCACACAAATGATCGTGGGCGCTTCTGGGGAGTCGGATAAGGACATTATGTATTCGGCCACCTATTATTACAAAACATACAATATGAAACGGGTTTACTATTCTGGCTACGTGCCCGTCACCCATGATGCACGTTTGCCAGCCATAGGCTCCCAAGTACCCATGTTGCGCGAGAACCGATTGTACCAAACTGATTGGTTGTTGCGGTTTTACGGGTTTTCGGTAGGGGAAATCTTGAACAACCAGCATCCCAATTTGGATATGGACGTGGACCCGAAGCTTTCGTGGGCCTTGCGGAACCTGCATCATTTTCCTGTGAACGTGAATACGGCGGACAAGCGTCTTTTGGCCAGAATCCCGGGGGTTGGAATGCAGTCGGTCGACAAAATCGTAAAAGCTAGAAAATTTCGAAAATTGAACTGGGACCATCTCAAAAAAATCGGAGTGGCCCTCAACCGTGCCCAATATTTTATGGTATGCGAATCCCGTCTTTGGGAACGTCGTGACTTGGATGCGGATAAGATTAAAGGAATGATTCTGCAAAATTCCACTGGAAAGTTTCGGAATCAGTACAGTACGCAGTTGTCATTGTTCAATTAACAATAAATAGTATGAATGCTACAACAACCTTAGTTTATGACGGAAGTTTTAATGGATTTCTGACCTCCGTCTTCGTCGCCTTTGATGAGAAAATCAATGTGGCCGACATCCAAAAGAACAATCAATCCCAAAATGGATTGTTTTCTGAGACCGAAACCGTGTTTACGCACGTGGAAAAGGCCAAACGGGTTTGGAACGGTATCCGCAACAAGAGCCACAATGCCATTTCCAATGTGTACTTTGCTTTTTTGAGCGAGACAGAGGGTGTGGAAATGATGCTCTATACCTACATTCAAAAGCTAATGAGGACGCAAAACGGCAAGTATTTGGACTATTCGGACAGTACAGTGCTGCATATTGCCCAATTGGCAAAAAAAGTGGGTCGCGAAAAACATCGTATGGAAGCCTTTGTACGCTTTCAGTTGACCAAGGATGAAATTTACTTTGCCAATATTGAACCTGATTTTGATGTTTTACCATTGATCTCCAAGCATTTTCGTGACCGCTATGCGGATCAAAAATGGTTGATTTATGACGTAAAGCGCAAATATGGCATTTATTACGATTTGGACCACGTGGAAATGGTTTCCCTCAACCTGAAAGACATCCATCATAACAAAACGGTAAAAAGTGATGCGTTTGCTCCTGAGGAATACGAATACCAGACGCTGTGGAACGATTATTTTAAAAGCACCAACATTGCTTCGCGCATCAACCCAAAGCTTCATACGCAGCATGTACCCAAACGGTATTGGAAGTATTTGAGTGAGAAAAAGGAGGCGGTTTAATCATCCCTTGCCCTTCTCCCCCACAAAATGATCATTCTTGATCTTGAACAGTACATTAAAACTGGTCAAACTGCCATAAATGCGGGTAATGTATTGCTGTAAATCCACCTTTTCTTGATCGTCCAGGTTTTTACTGCTGTTTATTTTTTGCTCCATCACACGGATGCGGTCGCGTACCATCACAATTTTATGGAAGAAGGTCTCAATGGGCATTTCCTTGTTGGCCGTGCCATCATCCGGCTCCAAAATCAGTTTGCCACCCTTCCATTTATCGGCTATGGCCACTTTTTCGTGCGTGTCGCTCCACTTTTCGAGAATCTTCACCAAGGAGCGCTCCACATCAAAAAAGCTAACGCTGTCCACTTCCTCCTCTATGGCTTCGATCACTTCAAATTCAGCGTCCAAATCAATGGTTTCCAATCCATTTTCCAAAAAAGTGACCCAATAATGTTTGGATGATACGTTGGTGACCACCCCTTTTCCATATTCCGGATGGTCTATTCTGGAGCCTATGCCTAGTAGTTTCATTTTGATATTGTTACTTAATTAAAACCCTAATCTATAAATTTCCATAACTTTTTCCTCAAAAAAACTACCGTTTTTCAAAAGCCGACAACACCTTGTAAAAATCTTGGTAAATCGCGTTCGCATCAATGGCACTGTAGTATGTAACTCTACGATTTCCACTATCCCGAGATGTTTGCACGATGGTGGTTTTGCCGAATTCAGGGTTTAAAAACACAGATACCAACGCCAAATCCCACAAAACCCTGCTTTTTCGGGCACCATCCAAATGGTCATCCCAGCGTTTGATCAAAAAATTGCCAAGTTTTGTGTTTCCAATGGCCTGAGAAAGCTCTTCATATCCAATTTCCATATCAACGGCCACGTTTATGGGCATTATGTTCATATCTACCTTGGAGTCCAACAAATAATCCAGTGCAAATGGATCCATCAAAGCATTGAAGTCATTTCTTTTGAGCACGTTGGTGTCAAAATCAATGGTGGTTCCCAACCAGTATATTTTAAGGTTTTCAGCAATTTCCGGGCTTATAAAAACAGCGGATGCCACATTGGTCAACGCGCCCAGGACCAAAACCGTTACTTCCTTGTTTTGTTTGGCTTGTGCTATAATGTTGTAGGCCGCCGCAGAGTGTTGTGCCCTATCCCCCCAATCGTACATGCGGGCTTGCGCGCCCCGAAGGGTTTTTACCTGCAATCCCATCTCACCCAATAGTTGTTGGTTTAGGCGGTGACTGTTTTCCATGGTCCGATTTACTGCCCAATGGCTGGTTTGCCAATGTGCGGCATTCAAAGCTGACACCTCGGTGCTGGAGTCCGCCAAAATAAGTGCCAGGGCATAAAAATCATCCACCTCGTTCCCTGTGTCGGCATCAACAATTACTTGTTGAGTCTGCCCCAAACCAAAGGCAAGACCGAGGAAGAACATAAAACACGGCAAAATGCGCTGTAACAAAAACTTAGGATTCATTTTAAAAAATTTATCCGATAAACTTACTGTTTATTTTATCAAAATGGTAACGGGCATCGGCTTCGTTTTTACATCCCAAATCGCTACATTTGAGGTTTGCTATGATTTATGATCAATTACGAGGAAAATATTGAGGTTAAGGGCGCAAGGGTCCATAACCTAAAAAATATAGATGTCACCATTCCACGGGAAAAACTGGTGGTCATCACGGGGCTTTCGGGGAGCGGAAAATCTTCTTTGGCCTTCGATACCATTTATGCGGAAGGCCAGCGGAGGTACATCGAAACCTTTTCGGCCTATGCGAGACAATTTTTGGGCGGACTGGAACGTCCCGATGTGGATAAAATCGATGGCCTGTCCCCAGTAATCGCCATCGAGCAGAAAACCACCTCAAAATCCCCGCGCTCCACGGTGGGTACCATCACAGAGGTTTATGACTTCCTTCGATTGCTGTTTGCCAGAGCCGGTGACGCCTACAGTTACAATACGGGCGAGAAAATGGTGAGCTACAGCGATGAGCAAATCAAGGATTTGATCATTGCATCATACAAGGACAAGAAAATCAATGTGCTTGCACCTGTCATCAAATCCAGAAAAGGGCATTATCGCGAACTTTTTGAACAGATTGCAAAGCAAGGTTTTGTAAAGGTGCGGGTCGATGGTGAGGTTACCGACATTACCAAAGGGATGAAGGTTGATCGCTACAAAACCCACGATATCGAGATTGTAATAGATCGTTTGAAGGTCGGTGACAGCGAAGATTTCCACAAACGCTTGAGCGAGACCATCAATACGGCCATGTACAGTGGGGACAATGTTTTGATGGTTTTGGAAGAGGGCGAAACCGAACCTCGCTATTTCAGCAGGGATTTAATGTGTCCCTCATCGGGCATCTCCTACCCCACTCCCGAGCCAAACACGTTTTCTTTCAACTCGCCGAAGGGAATGTGTCCCGAATGCAATGGTCTTGGTCATGTATACCAAGTAAACGAAGACAAAATCATCCCCAACAAAAAAATATCCATCAAATCGGGAGGACTTGCCCCCTTGGGCGAATACAAAAAATCTTGGGCCTTCAAACAACTTGAAACCATTGCGCAGCGCTATAATTTTGATTTGACGGATGCCATTGAAAAGATTCCGGAAGAAGCCATGAACGTTATTTTGAACGGTGGCAAAGAGAGTTTTGAAGTGGATTCCAAAAGTCTGGGCGTAAAAAGACAGTATAAAATTGATTACGAAGGCATTTCCAACTTCATCAAAACCCAGTATGAAGAAGCCAACTCCACTTCCATAAAACGTTGGGCCAAAGATTATATGGACAAGGTGGAATGTCCCAGTTGCAGTGGTTCCCGTTTGCGAAAAGAGTCCCTCTATTTTAAAATAGATGGCAAAAACATTGCCGAATTGGCACAGATGGATATTGCCGAGCTTGCCGCTTTCTTCAAGCATTTGGAAGATACGTTGGAAGGCAATCAGAAGAAGATTGCGGAGGAAATCATAAAAGAGATCAAAGCCCGTGTCGGGTTTTTATTGGATGTGGGGCTGGACTATCTCTCCTTGAACCGAAGTTCCAAGTCATTATCAGGCGGTGAGGCGCAACGTATTCGACTTGCTACGCAGATAGGTTCGCAATTGGTGGGTGTGCTTTACATTTTGGATGAACCCAGTATTGGTCTCCACCAGCGAGACAACGAACGATTGATTCACTCCTTGGAAGCACTACGCGATATTGGAAACTCCGTTATTGTGGTGGAACACGACCGTGATATGATCGAATGTGCGGACCACGTCATCGATATTGGTCCCAAAGCGGGCAAGCATGGTGGGGAAATCATTTCCGAAGGAAGTCCAAAAGATTTGGTGAACCAACAAACATTGACCGCACAGTATATTACCGGGGAGCTGGAAATTCCCGTCCCGAAAGAAAGACGTAAGGGAACCGGTAAAAAAATTACGCTATCGGGCTGCACGGGCAACAATCTTAAAAATGTATCGGTGGATTTCCCTTTGGGAAAATTGATCGGTGTTACTGGGGTATCCGGTAGTGGGAAATCCACTTTGGTGAACGAGACCCTCTACCCCATAATGAACGCCCATTATTTCAATGGCGTAAAAAAACCGATGCCCTATAAAAAAATCAAGGGGCTGGAGCATATTGACAAGGTCATCGACATCAACCAATCGCCGATTGGACGTACACCACGATCCAATCCCGCTACGTACACCGGAGTCTTCAGTGAAATACGCTCACTTTTCGCTAAAACTACCGAAGCAACCATTCGCGGCTATAAACCGGGGCGTTTTAGCTTTAATGTGGCCGGGGGAAGATGCGAAACCTGTCAGGGTGGCGGCCTTAAAGTCATTGAAATGAACTTCTTGCCCGATGTTTATGTGGAATGTGAAACCTGCAACGGGAAAAGATTCAACAGGGAAACCTTGGAAATACGGTACAAGGGTAAATCTATTGCCGATGTTTTGGAAATGACCATCAATGAAGCAGTGGATTTCTTTGAGAATATTCCAAAAATTCATCGTAAACTTAAGACAATAAAAGATGTAGGTTTGGGTTATATATCATTGGGGCAACAGTCCACTACCCTCTCTGGCGGAGAGGCCCAAAGGGTAAAGTTAGCTACCGAGCTTTCCAAACGGGACACTGGAAACACTTTTTACATCCTCGACGAACCAACAACAGGCTTGCATTTTGAAGACATTAGGGTGCTTATGGACGTACTCGACCGTTTGGTGGACAAGGGCAACACTATTTTGGTAATCGAACACAACATGGATGTGATCAAAATGATGGACCACATCATCGATATAGGATATGAAGGAGGAAGAGGAGGTGGAACGGTTGTTGCTACAGGTACGCCGGAAGAAGTGGCCAAGGACAAGAAAAGCTTTACCGCCAAATTTTTAAAGAAAGAACTGGAAAATACGAAACAAAAAATTGCACGCGCAGTTTAAATAAAAGTTATGCATATGCGAAGAGAGCAACATTCCAAAGGATGGAATGAGATCAAGACGAACGATTCATGGGCCATATTCAAAATTATGGGCGAGTTTGTCAATGGATTTGAAAAAATGAGCAGAATAGGTCCCTGTGTCTCCATTTTTGGGTCGGCAAGGGTTCGCGAAGGTCATCCTTATTATGATTTGGCCGTAAAAATATCCAAAAAAATAGCCGAAGCTGGCTACGGTGTGATCACCGGTGGTGGCCCAGGAATTATGGAGGCCGGTAACAAGGGGGCAAACTTAGCGGGGGGCACTTCCGTTGGATTGAACATTGACCTTCCTTTTGAACAGCACGACAATCCTTATATCGATGATGACAAAAGCCTTGACTTTGATTACTTTTTTGTGCGCAAAGTGATGTTTGTAAAATATTCGCAAGGTTTTGTGGTAATGCCGGGAGGTTTTGGCACATTGGATGAGTTTTTTGAGGCACTCACCCTTATCCAGACCCATAAAATACACACCTTCCCCATTATACTTGTGGGCACCGATTTTTGGAAAGGTTTGATGGAATGGATCAAAGATACCTTGGTCGAAGCGGGCAACATTAGCCCAAAGGACTTGGACCTGATCAAATTGGTGGACACAGAAGACGAAGTGGTAGAAATTATAGATGCCTTCTACAAGGGCAGAACCCTTAGTCCAAACTTTTAATCGTATCGCGTTGATCAACCATCGTACATTCCCCGGCATTTTTATGCTTATTCTTATGGTGTGCCCAACACTTTGGTCGCAACACCAAAATGAGATTGTGGCCACGCTCGATGGACCTACCAATCAGATTCGGATACGGCAGCATTTCACCTACGTCAATCAATCATCCCAAGGACTTTCAACACTTTATTTTAACGACTGGAACCATGCCTATTCCAACAAAAATACGGCACTGGCCAAAAGATTTGGAGAAGAGTTCAACAGGAGCTTGCACTTGGCAAAGGACAGGGAACGGGGCCATACCACCATCAAGACCATTGTGGACAACAACTACGCGGGACTGGACTGGAAAAGAAGGGGAAACACGGATATCATTGCCGTGAAGCTAAACCAGATCCTAAAGCCCGGAGAGTCTGTTAAGCTGTTTTTTACCTACACCATTAAATTGCCCGAAGCCAAGTTTACTGGATATGGACATACCGGCAACGGATATAATTTAAAGGACTGGTACCTTACCCCTGCAGTTTTTACAAATGGAGATTGGGAACTTTACGATAATATGAACCTGGACGATCTCTATACCGATATCACCGACACACGAATCAACTTCACTTTTCCGAATCTTTTATATGTGGCCTCCAATTATCGTATGTCTGTTGTTTCCAATTTTCCAGGTGGCCAGCACGTACAGCTATTTGGCGATAAAAGAAAAAGTTGTGAAATTATCCTCACCATTGATGAAAGGTTCACCAAACACATCACGGGCCATCTAAATATCACTACGGATATAGAGTCCAACAAATACGAAGAAATAGCCCAGGGCATATCCATAAACAATATTTCACAGTTTCTTTATGAGAACTTAGGGGAATACCCCCATGATAATCTCTTGGTAAGCGAATATGACTACAACAGGTCGCCACTTTACGGAATCAGTCAACTTCCTTCTTTTATAAGGCCCTACGAAGAGCGATTCCAGTTTGAAATGAAATTTTTAAAAACCGCCATCCGAAATTACCTGAAGGAATCATTATATCTAAATCCACGCAAAGAACGATGGGTAAACGATGCCATTGGGTATTACCTTATGATCAAGTTTGTGGAGGAGCATTATCCAGATCAAAAACTGATCGGAAAACTTTCCCGTATTTGGGGATTGAAGAACTTTCATTTGGCCCAAATGGATTTTAACGAACAATACGCCTTGTTCAGCATGCTGTCCGCCCGGAAAAACATTGACCAGGCGTTGACGACCTCCAACGATTCGTTGATCAAGTTCAATGAAAAAATCGCCAATGGGTATAAGGCGGGACTTGGAATGTCCTATTTATCCGCCTATTTGGGCAAAAGGGAAATAGATAGCACGGTACTGAACTTTTACAAAAATTACAAGCAAAAACAGGGTGTAAGCTCCCAAGACTTTAGAAAAACCATCGAAAAATATGCGGACAAAGATGTTGATTGGTTCTTTGACGAATATGTTTCCACGGACAAAAAAATAGACTTTAAAATCAAAAAAATCCAAAAGTCCGAAGATTCCATCACCTTCACCCTAAAAAACAAGCGGGGCACCAATGTGCCCATCTCGGTTTTTGGGCTGGCAAACGATTCGGTCGTGTCTCAGTATTGGTTTTCGGGCATAGATACCACAAGGAGTTTTACCATTCCCCGAAATAGTGAAGACCGTTTGGTGCTCAATTATGACCAAAAAATTCCGGAATTCAATCAACGGGACAATTGGAAAACACTGAACGGCTGGCTATCCAGTAACAAAAAGTTGAAATTTCAATTCTTCAAGGACACGGAAGACCCTTATTACAATCAGGTTTTTTATGTTCCGATCGCAAACTTTAACCTATACGACGGCATTACACCTGGTCTACGATTGTACAACAAAACCTTTTTAGAGCGCCAGTTCCAGTATGATATATCGCCCACCTACTCGTTTTTAGAGCGGACACTTGTGGGAAAAGTTGGATTCAGGTATCGTAAATATCATCAAAAAACAGGGCTGTACGTCACCAACTACTCGTTTTCGGCCTCCACATCACATTTTCAGGAAAACTCAAGATTTACCACAATTACCCCGGCCGTAAGTTTTGGGTGGCGACCCAACGATCTGCGCTCTAATCGGAGACAAAACCTTCTTTTTAGGTACCGAAGTGTGTACAGGAGCATCGATGAGAGCCTTGTCGGGGAATTGGATACCGATCCGGATTATGGGGTAATGAATGTAAGGTTCACCGACGTGGACAACAATATCCTCAACTATTCCCTATGGTCCATAGATGCCCAACATTCCAGTGAATTTACCAAACTGGCCCTGGAGCTGGAATACAGAAAACTGTTTCAGAGCAACCGACAGCTCAATTTGCGCTTTTATGCGGGTAAATTTTTAAGGAACAAGACCCAATCCAACTTTTTTAGTTTTGCTTTGGACAGGCCTACGGACTACATGTTCGATCTTGCCTATTTGGGCAGATCGGAGGATTCCGGGCTATACAGTCAGCAAGTGATCATTGCCGAGGGCGGGTTTAAATCAAAATTGGAAAACCCTTTTGCCAACGATTGGATCGCAACGACCAATGCAAGCACCAACATTTGGCGATGGATCGAAGCGTACGGTGATTTGGGCTTCATAAAAAATAAGGGGGACAACACCCGGTTTGTTTACGATTCGGGCATACGTTTAAATTTGGTCACGGATTATTTTGAACTCTACTTCCCCGTATATTCCAATCGAGGGTGGGAAATAGCGCAGGACAACTATGGGGAACGCATACGGTTTATAGTCACCATTAGCCCCAGAACCCTAACAGGACTGTTCACTAGAAAGTGGTTTTAATTATCAAATCAATAATACGACAAGCACAAAACCAGGTTTAGTTATCATAATTTTATTTTTAATCCTCTTTTTTTAATAAATTCTAAATTTATTAACGATAGTGGATATTGCAATTTTGATGTATTTTTAGTAGGTTTGCATAAATCTTGAATCATCCATGAAACCTAACCCTAGTACAAGTAACGATATCTCCTTTGACGATTTCAAATCCCAGATCCTCCAGGATTACGAGACGGCCGTTACAAGCAGGGAATGCAGTGTATTGGGGCGTCGTGAAGTACTTTCCGGAAAGGCAAAGTTTGGAATCTTCGGAGACGGAAAGGAGCTTCCGCAACTTGCCATGGCAAGAGCATTTCAAGATGGTGATTTTAGAAGTGGCTATTATCGCGATCAAACCTTTATGATGGCCTTGGGCTATTTAAGCCCAAAAGCATTTTTTCATGGACTGTACGCAACGACCGACCTTGAAAAAGAACCCATGAGTGCCGGAAGGCAAATGGGGGGACACTTTGTGACCCACAGTCTGAACGAGGACGGTACTTGGAAAAACTTAACGGAACAAAAGAACAGCAGTGCGGACATTTCGTGTACCGCAGGCCAAATGCCACGACTGCTCGGTCTGGCACAGGCATCCAAAATATACAGGCATGTCGAGGGCATAGACCAGACCAATTTCTCCAAAAACGGAAATGAGGTAGCTTGGGGAACCATTGGCAACGCAAGTACCAGTGAGGGACACTTTTTTGAGACCTTGAACGCTGCAGGTGTAATGCAGGTTCCGATGGTGATCAGTATTTGGGACGACGAATACGGAATTTCAGTGCCGTCGGAATTCCATACCACCAAAGGCAATATCTCCGAGGCCATGAGCGGTTTACAGCGAGATGAAGAACATAAAGGATATGAAATACTGAAAGTAAAGGGTTGGGACTATACAGCACTGATCCATGCCTTTGAAAATGCATCCGACATTGCCCGCGAGGAACACGTACCGGTGCTCATCCACGTCACAGAACTTACACAGCCGCAAGGTCACTCCACATCAGGTTCGCATGAAAGGTATAAATCTGCAGAACGTTTGGAATGGGAACGGGAGAACGATTGCAACAAACGTTTTAGGGAGTGGATCATTGAAAATGGCATAAGCACCGAAGAAGCGCTTAAAAAAGTAGAGCGTGAGATAAAACATAAAGTCCGCGCAGCCAAAAAAGAAGCATGGTCGGAATTTTTAAAGCCTCAATTGGCCGCAAAAAAGGAATTGGTGCAATTATTGGAAAAAGCGGCGGAGCAAAGCCCGAACAGAGCTTTTATCAACAAATCCAAAAATGATTTGATTGCCATTGAAGAGCCTTTGAAGAAAGACCTGGCCTCAAAATCCAGGCAAGCTCTGCGTTATCTTTTGGGTGAATCGACCCCCGAGAAAAAACAGCTTCAACAATGGGTAAATAATTTTTTGAAGACCAATGAGCCCCAATATAGTTCGCATCTTTACAATGAGCTGGACAACAAGGCCACCAAGATAACAGCCGTACCACCATCATACCCTGACAAAGTGGAGGAAGTTGATGGCAGAATCATTTTAAGGGACAATTTTGACGCCCTCTTTACCAAATATCCCAATGCACTGATTTTTGGGGAAGATACCGGTAACATAGGTGATGTAAACCAAGGGCTGGAAGGGCTTCAAAAAAAATATGGTGAACTGCGGGTCGCCGATACCGGGATACGCGAAACATCCATAATAGGTCAAGGAATTGGCATGGCGCTGCGCGGATTGCGTCCCATTGCCGAAATACAATATTTGGATTATATACTTTATGCCATCCAAACCTTGAGCGACGACCTGGCCACCTTAATGTACCGGACCGTGGGCAAGCAAAAAGCACCGCTCATAGTTCGCACGCGCGGGCACCGCTTGGAAGGTATCTGGCATTCCGGGTCCCCCATGGGCGGATTGGTCCATTTATTACGCGGAATGTACATCTTGGCGCCCAGAAACATGACCCAAGCTGCAGGGTTTTACAATACGCTTATGAAGAGTGATGAACCCGCTTTGATCATAGAAAGTCTTAACGGTTATCGCTTAAAAGAACAAAAACCTTCTAACCTTGGTGAATTCTGCACCCCTATCGGAAAAGTGGAAACCTTAAAGGAGGGAACGGACATTACACTGTTGTCCTACGGCTCAACACTACGTATTGTTGAAAAAGTAGCGAACGACCTATTGGAAGTTGGTATTGATGCCGAGGTGATCGATGCCCAATCCCTTTTACCGTTTGATCTGGATCACGATGTGGTTAAAAGCCTAAAAAAAACCAACCGTTTCTTGGTGATAGACGAAGATGTACCGGGCGGTTGTTCCGCATATTTAATGCAAGAGGTAGTGGAAAAGCAAGGTGGGTACAAGTATCTGGACAGTGCGCCACAAACCTTATCGGCCAAGGCCCACCGACCGGCCTATGCATCGGATGGCGATTACTTTTCCAAACCCAATGCCGAGGACATTTTTGAAAAAGTGTACCAAATAATGCACGAATCAGACCCAAATTCCTATCCCGAATTGCGTTGATTTTCTTTATCCGTCAATTCAAAAGTGCTTTTCGTCAATTAATGTTGCGTTTTTTAAAACATAATTTATATTTTCACGTGCATTAATTTTCCCCACATGAAAAACAATACTTTGATACACTTGGGTCTTGCAATATTGAGAATAGTTCCATCTGCATTTATGCTCACCCATGGTTATCCAAAACTTATGAATCTGATCAACGGAAATACGGAATTTGCCAATCCTTTTGGTATTGGCCAAGCTCCAACATTGTTTTTGACCGTTGTAGCGGAATTTGTATGTCCGTTATTGATCATTATAGGTTTTAAAACAAGATGGGCCGCCATCCCGACCGCAATTACCATGTTTGTGGCAGGGTTTGTAATCCACGGCGCCGACCCTTTCGGAAGAAAGGAAATGGCTTTGCTATACCTTACCGTGTTCGTGGTTATCATGCTATTGGGTCCGGGTAAGTACAGCGTGGACAAAAAATAATCTTTAGATTATTTCGGAAAGGAGTTCCTTCAGTAAATCGGCCTGCGCCATGTTACTGGCCCCTACCCCTTTGCCCTTGAGGTCCAACGTCCTTAAACTGGAAATTATACCGCTCACTCTTTTCATAGGGTAATTTTTTGCGGCCACCACGTACTCGTTCACGAAATAAGGGTTTACACCAAGTACCTTGGCCACGTTACCGGGGGAATGGTCCTTAAGGCCATGGTATTGTAAGAGCTGTGTAAAAAAGGTATTCAGTAATGTGACCGTTACAACAAAAGGGTTGTCCTTTGGGTTTTGGGCGAAGTAATCAATAATTCGTGATGCCTTTTTGACGTCACGCTCCCCGATCGCCTTTTTTAGCTCAAAATTATTGAAATCCTTACTTATTCCTATGTGCTCCTCGATCAACTCCGGCGTTATTTCCGTGGTAGGCGGTACGATCAACGTCAACTTGTCTAGTTCGTTACTGATCTTGCTCAAATCGGTTCCCAAAAATTCCACCAACATTATGCAGGACTTGGGGGAAATCTTATACTTTTTGCCCGCCAAGGTCCTGCGGATCCAATCGGCAACCTGATTATCGTACAGTTTTTTACTTTCAAAAAGCTCCCCGCTCTTTTTAATGGCCTTGTAGAGTTTTTTTCGCTTATCCAGTTTTTTGTACTTGTAACAGAGTACTAAAATGGTGGTCGGCTGGGGGTTCTCGGCATAGGAAACAAGGTTTTCGATGGTCCTGGAGAGGTGCTGTGCCTCTTTTACGATCACCACTTGGTACTGCGCCATCATGGGAAAGCGCTTCGCGTTGGCAACAATATCGTCAATAGTGGTATCCTTGCCATAAAGTACCATCTGGTTAAAGCCCTTTTCGTCTTCCGTAAGCACGTTTTGGGCAATGTATTGGGAAATCCTATCAATATAATAAGGCTCCTCCCCCATTAAAAAATAAATAGGTTTTGGATTACCGTTCTTGATTTCCGATACAATCTCCTTTACTTTGTCCATTCAAAATAATTCACCAGTTTTGTCCAATGCAAGATTTGAACTTTCCCCCGTATTCGTTTAGGGTCAAAAATAGCCAAAATAGACAGTACATTTTTGACGGGATACGTAAAAAATTTGTGATACTTCAACCAGAGGAATGGGTACGGCAACACGTACTCCGGTATTTGGTGTTCACAAAAAATTACCCAAAGAGCCTTATCAATGTGGAAAAGCAACTGGTGGTGAACGATTTGAAAAAAAGGTATGATGTTGTGGTATTTGATCCTGATGGCACCATTAACCTATTGATCGAGTGCAAATCGCCCGATGTGAAGGTTACCCAAGATACCTTTGACCAAATTGCACGGTACAATTATAAACTAGAGGCCAAACACTTGATGGTGACCAATGGCATGGACCATTATTATTGCAAAATGGACCACGAAAATGAAAAGTACACGTTTTTGAAGGATATTCCTGATTTTAGCCGTTAATTTGCCTCCGTTTTGAAAATCGCCGTAGTCATACTCAACTGGAATGGGGAAGCCTTGCTCGAAAGGTTCCTGCCTTCGATTACGGAATACTCCCATGGAGCGGAGATTTATGTGGTGGACAATAACAGCACCGACGGATCGGTGGATTTTCTAAAACAGAACTACCCAACGGTCGGAATCGTTCAGAATAGTAGCAACGGTGGTTTTGCCAAAGGTTATAACGATGGCCTTAAGCATATTGAAGCCGATGTATTCTGTTTACTGAATTCCGATGTGGAAGTAACTCCCAATTGGCTGGAACCCATCAAGGATGCTTTTAAGTCTATTCCTGAAGCTTCCATCATCCAACCCAAAATTTTGGACCTCACGCAAAAAGATCATTTTGAATATGCCGGTGCGGCAGGCGGGTTCATTGATATGTTCGGGTACCCGTTTTGCAGGGGACGTATTTTCCAGACCATAGAAAAGGACGAGGGGCAGTACAACGATATTCAGGAAGTGTTCTGGGCCACGGGAGCATGTATGTTCGTTAAAAGTGATGTATTTCATCAACTGGAAGGCTTTGATGAAGATTATTTTGCCCATCAAGAAGAAATAGATCTTTGTTGGCGCGCCAAAAATGCAGGTCACAAAATTTATTATGTGGGCCACAGCAGCGTTTACCATTTAGGGGGCAGTACGTTATCCAACATGAACCCCAAAAAAACATTCCTGAATTTTAGAAATTCCCTGTACTCCATCACCAAGAACCTTCCCAGCAAAAAAGCGTTGCCCTTGGTATTCGCAAGATTGCTCTTGGATGCAGTGGCCGCCCTACGCTTTGTTGCCCAGTTCAAGTTCGACCATTGCTTTGCCATATTAAGGGCCCATCTCAGTTTTTATGCTAACTTTATAAAAATGTATAAAAAGCGGGAAAAAGCTAATTTTATATTAAAATATTACATCACGACATCCATAGTGTGGTCCTACTTCGTACATCAAGTAGAGAATTTTAACATTTTAGTAAAAGATTAACGATACCGAAATATGGGAACTTGGCTTTTTCTCTAATTTTGGTTTAGTTTTTTAACATTTGATATATCTAACAATCCTTAAATTATACTCTGAACTATGAAAAAAATTTTTCTAGGAACATTGGCGATGACAGTCCTATTATCCTCTTGCGTATCGCAAAAGAAATATGCCGAACTGGAGGCCAAGCACAAAGAAGCACAAGACCTATTGAACTCTGCAACCGTTAAATTGAACGATTGCTTGGAAGAAAAAGCAACCGCAGACTCTAGGTTGAAAACTCTCGAAGATCAAAATGCATTCCTTAAAGCGAACAACCAAGAGCTCATAAACAATATGGGCAACTTGACCACGCTTACAACCAAAGGTGCAGAAAACCTTGAAAAATCTTTGGAAAGCTTAAAAGAAAAAGACCTTACCATTAGAAAACTGCAAGATGCCGTTACACGCAGGGATTCTGTAAACCTTTCTTTGGTACAGAGCTTAAAAGGTGTATTGGGCAACTTGGACGATGAAGACATCGAAATCAGTGTTGAAAAAGGTGTGGTATTCGTATCCATCTCCGACAAACTATTGTTTAGAAGCGGAAGCTACAACGTAACCAATGCTGCAAAAGAAGTACTTGGAAAAGTAGCCAAAGTGGTAAACAACAAACCTGATTTTGAATTTATGGTAGAAGGACACACTGATAATGTACCTTACAGAAGCGGTGTTCTACTTGACAACTGGGATTTGAGTGCCAAAAGAGCAACATCCGTTGTTAGGATACTACAAGATGATTTTGGTGTAGACCCTGCAAGAATGACTGCTGCCGGACGTAGCTACTACGTACCATTGGTTGGCAACGATACTTCTGCAAACAGAGCCAAAAACAGAAGAACAAGAATTGTTGTACTTCCAAAAATCGATCAGTTCTATAGCATGATCGAAGAAGGAATGAAGGACCCTGCTATCGGAGGTTCCGGCAAATAAAAAATAAGCTCAAGCTTATAAAAAAGGAAAGCGGCCAAATATTTGGCCGCTTTTTTTTGTCAATAAATATCAAGGCTTCCTTTGCCCTCACGGATAACTTCCGGTTCATCACCGGATAGATCTATGACAGTGGAAGCAACATTGTCCCCGTAGCCCCCATCAATCACAACATCCACAAGATTTTGCCACTTTTCATAAATTAGCTCGGGATCTGTGGTATATTCCAAAATATCGTCATCATCACGAATAGATGTAGAAACAATGGGATGTCCCAATCCGGCCACCAAGGCTCGTGCAATTGAATTATCGGGCACACGAATACCTACGGTCTTCTTTTTCTTAAAATCCTTCGGTAGATTGTTGTTTCCCGGTAGAATAAAAGTATACGGGCCCGGCAAAGTCCTCTTAAGAATCTTGAACGTAGGGCTGTCTATTTGGCGAACATAATCGGATAAATTGCTCAGGTCGGCACAAATAAAGGACCAATTGGCCTTTTCCAACTTTACCCCTTTTATTCTTGCAATGCGCTGCAATGCCTTTGAATTGGTAATATCGCAACCTAATCCGTAAACCGTATCGGTAGGATAAATTACAAGTCCGCCCCTTTTCAGCACATCCACAACTTGTTGTACCTGTTTGGGGTTCGGGTTTTCTTCATAAAGTTTTATAAACTCTGCCATCTTATCAAAATATTGGGATCAACATAAGGGGTTGACTACAAAGATAATATTAAATACACCTTGCTAGAAAAGGATTCAATCCCTGTTAAATATATGATAAAGCACCCAACCCAAGATCTTTTCAGAATCTATATATAAAGTGAAAAGGGGCATTCGTCAATTCAAATGGGGGTTACATAAATTATACCCCTAAAGATTGATAATAATACTGCAACTTTAAATCAAAATTATACCGCTATGAAATTAAAAACATATGCTCCGTTGATCTTGACCTCTCTTCTTTTGATATTTTTTATAGGTTGTGATTCGCAAAACAAGTCAGAACAAAATCAGCTGGACACAAAAGAAACCTTGGCCCAATTGGACGTCCTTTTGGGACAATTGGAAAAATTGGAGGTTACGGGGTGCAAAAACATTGATGGTATTGTGATCATTAATGAAAAGATAAGGGGATTGATAGAAAATATACGGACCAGCAAAAAGTTTGATAATTTGGTGGATACTTTTAACAAAAACCAGCACCGAATTGACTTAGTTGTCTCAGAAGACGAACAATTCGCAATTTTCTCTTGGGAAACCAAAATGGACTGTTTGGGCAACCAAATCAAAAACATTGCGCTATATAAAACAAACGAAAAAGTAAGGGTGTCCTCTTTATATGGCACACCAATGCTGTACCGTGAAATTTCGCAGACCGAGCTAAATCACCAAATGTATTATATCCTTGGTGGAAACACTGCTGAGAACACTTCGAAAGTGACCCAGAAAATCTATAAAATCACCAACGGTTACATTGAAGAAGCCCAAATACCGTTACAAGAGTTGTCGTACAACAAAAAGAGCCTTATTACTTTTGATGAATGAATACCATTTAATCATCAACACCGCTTTGCCTGTAAAAGCCTATATCATCCAAAATAACAACCCCCAAGGTATCTTCGTCAAAAACCAGGGCAATATGCTTAAGTTTTGATAAATCAAGACTGTCGTTCATTTTTAAGAAAGACGAAATGGACACATAACAACTCTTTAACTGAATTTCGGAATTGTTCCCGATCATATCCTTGTCCAAAAACTTGAACTTGGTAAACTTGGTCCTTATGGTACCGGGCAACCTATTGTGATCGGCCAACGCTACTCCTGCCGAGTTTCCTAAACTGTCTTTCAGTACAATACTAAAATTGAATCCCACTTTTGGGTCTTCCGTCTTTTTTTCCTTCGTCTTTTTGTCTTCATCCCCGATTTCTAATTCAGCGATGTCCCCCATAGCCATTGAAATTGCCAAAGTATCAGCGGTCCCAAAATGCTGCAACGTGTCCGGTAAATTAATTGTATACGTGGGCAAGGAATCATTATCAACGTCCGGGCCATAGCTCCATCCAAGTACAAGGGCGTTGTTCTGTTGGCTTCCCCCATCTCGGGATTCCAATTCCATTTCACGCCAAACTTTAAAGTTCTTTGCGGACAATTGCACTCCTTTACATGCACGGGTCACATCCAAATCGCCCTCAAAATCTACAAGTACCTGCTTATTTGCATCACTGTATTGGCTCCTGTAATCTTCCTTTGGCAGCCAATTGCTCACCAAATCCACATTTTTGAACATGGGCCGGTACCTTTCGTTCCCATTTAACACCGCTTCTGCAAAACCGCTTACATAAACCTCGGCGACCTTCCGTTGTTCTTCACCCGAAACCAAAGGCTCAAGGTTGAGCAACCATTTCATAGGAGCACCAAAATCCGAACGTCCCCAAGTGGAGTTAAACTGACCATGGTTTGCATGGTTCATATACAGACCAGCTTTAAATCCGTCAAAATCATCTGAAAATTGTAAACGATGGAAAGGACGCATCCCCCAGAAACTGGTCTCATCCGAATCATAAGCTCCTTGAATACTCAAATAATTGATATCCTTTAGGCTGATTTCCCGATCATAGCGATAATCTGTTGGTGCAATGGTGATTATCCCTTTGATGCCATAACCAAAATCAAACTTTTCGTTACCGTTATCGGGAAATCTATCCAGTTTGTTGAACGCTGCGGCTATGGACACGGCCTCTCCTCCCCTGGAATGACCTACAAGAACAATATTGTCCATATCCACCTTACCGGCCAATTCGGAATTACTGTCTTGGTTCCATTGGTTCCATTGTTCCAAATGTTTGAGCAACAACCAGCCACGAACGGGCATTTCCTTGCCCATAAAGTCGCCCGACCAATGACCGTTGATAAAATTCTCATCCACTGAGACCCCTATGATTCCCCTACTGGCCAAAAGCTCTCCAAGATAGGCGTAGCCACCATCGGAATAATCGAGCATGCTGTGGTTGCCATGCACCATCATCACCATTGGGAAAGGTCCTTCGCCCTTGGGCATGTACACACGGGCATTCAACGGAAAACTGTCCACTCCAAAGCCCCAATATTTTTCGCGCCACTTTTTCTTTTTCCCTTTCCATTCCGGCAACAACAAGGAAGCATCAACAGTTGGTGTCTTTATCTTGATACCTTCGGCATATTCAGGTCTTTTTTCATCCGTTCCACTGCCGTAGGTAAAAACCTCGACCTCAAAATTGCCTTTTTCAGAAGGGTCATCAACCCCCAATTCGCTCAGCGTAGTTACGGATATACCTTCTTCGGGTGATAGCTCTTCCAAATACGGGTCCCCATTTAGGGCATTGAATCCGTAAAACCCTAAAGCTATCAGCACAATACCAAGAACTACAAGTATGCTTCCAGTTCCCGTATTTTTCTTTTTGATGATTTGCCGGACACCCAAAACAATAAATACGAGGCAGATAAATCCGAACAAAGCAAGACCATAAAACAGAATGGATGGCCACCTAAAGGCGTACATGCGCATAATGTAAAGGGCCAAAAATCCGCCCAAAACCGAGGTTACAAGGGTCAAGGGTATTTGTTTGACCAACGGTGCCAGCCAAGTGAGCAGAAATTTTAATAGAACGATGAGAACAAAACCTATCAGTATTCCGGCCAACATAGTTACCCAGGCAGGGTATCCAATTGCGTAGTGATAACCGGCCACTCCAAAAAGTGTGACAACAAGAATGGCAACCGCTAAAAATACAGGTCTAAAAAAATGATTCTTCATAGGGGGAGGTTGGTTGGTTTGGTCGTTAAATTCAGAATAATAGCTCTGAATTTAATCAATTTTAACCACTCGAACCGACTCCCAAAAATTATTTGAAAAATCCCTAAACCTGTAACGACTTAATTATCAGAAAGCGAAAATTTGTATTAGGCATTGTCCAAAACCTCAAGTTTGGCAAAACGGAGCAATAATTTCTTGATCCCACCTTGATCAAAATGGATTTCAGCCTTCCTATCATTGCCGGCTCCCTCAATATTTAAGATTTTTCCCCTTCCAAAACGAGTGTGGTTAACGCGCGCTCCCGTTACCAAACCAGGGTCCAAATCCATCGGCTGCGCGGGAGACGATATCTCCGGCTTTAGTTTGCGCAACTTGCGTAATTGGTTTTCGTTGGGCTTTTGTACACTTGGTGGCGTACCATTCTGTGGTTTTACCTGGCGTAGTTTGCTCTTGTCCACCTCGCCAAAAATATTTTTATCGATCGTGGATTTATACCGATAGCCATCATTGACAGGGGTCAGGTTCTCCACATACCGCTCCTCAATTTCCTCCAAAAAACGACTGGGCTCCGCATCGATCAATTTACCCCAGCGGTACCTGTTTTGGGTATAGGTCAAAAAGGCCTGTTTTTCGGCTCGGGTAAGGGCAACGTAGAACAGTCGTCGCTCTTCTTCGAGTTCGCTTCGGGTGTTCATGCTCATGGCAGATGGGAACAAATCCTCTTCCATCCCAACAATGTAAACATAGGGGAACTCCAAACCTTTTGCCAAGTGAATGGTCATTAAAGCCACTCTATCATCATCCTCGATATCCTTGTCCATATCGGTGGCGAGGGCCACATCCTCGAGAAATTCTGTCAAACTTCCGGTCGCATCGGCAATTTCTTTCTGGCCCTCCACAAAGTCCTTGATACCATTGAGAAGCTCTTCGATGTTCTCCATCTTGGCAATCCCCTCGGGAGTACCATCTTTTTTGAACTCTAACAACAACCCTGTTTTTTTGGCCACATGTTCGGACAGCGTAAAGGCATCCGAACCTTCGTTCATGATCTGAAAACTTTTGATCATGGTAACAAAATCGGCCAACTTGCGCTTTGTACCTGCATTGATGTTCAGGTTCAACCTGTCCAGATTGTCCATCACCTCGTAAATGGACCTCCCGTAATGGTTCGCCGCAACCACCAGTTTATCAATAGTGGTCTGCCCTATCCCCCTTGTTGGAAAGTTAATGACACGTTTTAGCGCTTCCTCATCTTTTGGATTGACAATCAATCGTAAATAAGCAAGTACATCCTTTATCTCCTTACGTTGATAAAAAGATAATCCACCATAAATCCGGTATGGAATATCCCGTTTGCGCAATGCATCCTCTATGGCACGGGATTGTGAATTGGTACGGTACAACACCGCAAATTCCCCGTTCTGCATCTGGTTTTGCATCTTGTTCTCAAAAATGGAGCCCGCCACGTAGCGTCCTTCTTCGGCATCCGTTACACTGCGGTGTATTTTTATCAATCCTCCATCATCATTGGAAGTCCAAACGTTCTTCTCCAACTGGTTTTTATTGTTGGCAATGATGGAATTGGCCGCACTCACTATATTTTTGGTGGAACGGTAATTCTGTTCCAAACGGTACATCGCCACATCGTCGTAATCCTTTTGAAAGTTGAGGATGTTGTTAATGTTGGCCCCCCTAAAGGAATAAATACTCTGGGCATCGTCCCCAACCACGCAAATGTTTTGATAACGATCGGACAAAGCTTTTACAATCAGGTACTGGGAGTGGTTGGTATCCTGGTACTCATCCACCAAAATATATCGGAAACGATCTTGGTATTTCATCAATACCTCCGGAAAACGGGTCAACAGTTCGTTGGTGCGCAACAAAAGGTCATCAAAATCCATGGCACCCGCCTTAAAGCATCGGTCCACATAATTCTGATAGATCTCCCCCAATCTGGGGCGTTTCGCCATGGCGTCGGCCTCCATCAATTCAGGATTCTGGAAATAGGCCTTTACGGTGATCAAACTGTTTTTATAAGAGGAGATTCGGTTCTGGACCTGCTTGTACTTGTACACATCTTTATCGAGGCCCATTTCCTTGATAATGGCAGCGATCAACCGTTGGGAATCTTGGGTATCGTAAATGGTAAAGTTGCTCGGATAGCCCAGTTTGTCACCATCAAAACGCAGCAATTTGGCGAAAACGGAGTGGAACGTGCCCATCCACAGGTTCTTGGCCTCGGAATTCCCCACGATGGTCGCAATACGCTTCTTCATTTCACGCGCTGCCTTGTTGGTAAAGGTCAGGGCCAAAATATTAAAGGAATCCACCCCTTGCTCCATCAAATGGGCGATTCTGTAGGTAAGCACACGGGTCTTTCCGGAGCCGGCACCGGCAATTACCATTAGAGGTCCATCCTTGTGCAGCACGGGAGCGCGCTGCGCATCATTCAATTCATCTATAAAATTACTCAAGGGCCAGAAACTTTTAAAAGTAGGTGTGAAATTAGCCAATAATGATCTTTTGCTAAAATCTAGCTTTCAATATTTATAAACATTGATTTCGGTTTTGGACTTATTTTTAAATATATTTAACCACTCAACTCAAATAACTGATGAATTTTCAACGTTTACCTCAATTCCTTTTAATTATTCTTGTTTATTCCGGGTTTTCACAAAATACCAAAACAGGCCCGATCATTGAGGACTTTGGTGCCGTTTGGGAAATTGACAATCCGGATTTTGCAACGGACCAATCACAAGAATTTAAAGCAGTTTTTGATGTAAAGGATGGCCCGGAATCGGATACAGAGGTCAACAGGAACATTAATACCGTTGCCCGTTTTTTGAACATGCATGCCCAAAGCGGAATACCCGTCTCACAATTAAAGGCGGCATTGGTGGTACATGGCACCGCAGCAAGGAATTTATTGTCCGACGATGCATATAAAGCAAGATATAAGGTAGAGAATCCAAATCGAGAACTTATTGAGAGTTTGTTGAACGCGGATGTGGAAATCATCATGTGTGGGCAATCTTCCAAAACAAGGGATTTTCCAAAGGAAGATTTGATTCCCGGGGTCAAGATTGCGCTCTCTGCCATGACGGCCAACATCCAATTGCAAAACCAAGGATATCGCCCCATTAAATTATAAACTAACTCAACACAATTATATTATGAAGCACATTTTAGCACTTGCACTTTGCACCGCAAGTTTGTCCATGTACGCCCAAGATCACGGGCTGGAAAAAGATATCGCTGCCGTTGAATCCAAAGTGATCGAATGGCGCCGTGATATACACCAACATCCGGAGCTTAGCAACCGAGAGTTTAAAACTGCCGAAAAAATCGCAAAACACCTCAAATCGTTAGGAATCGATGTGCAGACCGGGGTTGCCCATACAGGTGTGGTCGGACTTTTGAAAGGAGACCACCCCGGAAAAGTCGTTGCCCTTAGAGCAGATATTGATGCGCTCCCTGTTACGGAACGGAACGACCTTCCCTACAAATCCGAGGTTACATCCGAGTATCTGGGTCAAGAAGTAGGTGTAATGCATGCCTGCGGACACGACACCCATGTCGCCATTATGATGGGAACCGCTGAGGTTTTGTCGAAAAACAAGGATAAGATCCACGGAACCATCAAATTTATCTTTCAACCTGCTGAAGAGGGCGCGCCCCCTGGCGAAGAAGGTGGCGCAGAACTTATGGTGAAAGAGGGCGTGCTCGAAAACCCTAAAGTGGATGCCATCTATGGCCTTCACATAGGTTCCTACCTTCCTGTTGGACACATTGCCTACAAACCAGGCGGTGCCTTGGCAGCAGCACAACGATTTGTGGTAAAAATCAAAGGAAAGCAATCCCACGGTTCCCAGCCATGGGGCGGTATCGACCCGATTTTTGTGGCCTCCAAGATTGTGGATGGGTTCCAGTCCATCATCAGCCGTGAATTGGAACTGACCAAGGAAGCTGCCGTAATCACAGTTGGAAAAATAAGTGGCGGGGTCCGGAACAACATCATTCCAGAAAGTGCAGAGCTCATTGGAACCATCCGAACCTTGGATTACGATATGCAAAAACAAGTGAACGAAAGAATGAAGGAGATGGCCTCTACCATTGCCAAGGCATACCGTGCCGAAGCCACCGTAGAAATTGACAAAGGGGTACCGATCACATTCAACGATGTAGATTTGACAGCTACTTCATTATCGAGTCTGCAAGAAGTGGCAGGGGCAGAAAATGTACACTTGATCAAGGCCATTACGGGAGCGGAGGATTTCTCGTTCTACCAAGAAAAAATTCCAGGGTTCTTTTACATTTTAGGGGGAAAAGACCCGAATGCAGGTCCTGATGAACATTTTCCGCACCACACCCCCGACTTTAAAATTGATGATAGCGGATTACAGCTTGGCGTAAAAGCAATGACGGAAATTGCTTTGGATTATTTGGACAGAAGCAAATAGGTGTTTTCAAAGCTGTCAATTCGAGTGATTTTTCAAGAACATCGAAGAAAAATTGTATCGAGAATCAAAAATTCTAAAGAATAAATACAGTTCTCGACCTGCCGGCAGGTAGTTTTCCAAAGGAAAAACTCGAACCGACGCTATGATAAAATATAATTTTAAGCCCCAACATCCTCCAGTATTTGGAATTTGGATATTGGGGCTTGATATTTGCAACTGCTACTTCAAATAGAATACATGGAAGCATTCTTTGATTTTTTAGGAGACATCCCTTGGTGGACCTGGATTTTGTTTTTCCTCTTATTGGTCGCCATACGCGACATATTTTTCCAAAAAGCCCATACCATAAGTCATAATTACCCCATTGTGGGTCACCTGCGGTATTGGTTGGAAAGTATAGGGCCCGAAATGCGGCAATATTTTGTCGCCAACAATCGGGAAGAACTTCCTTTTAATAGAATTGAGCGAAGCTGGATATATGCTTCCGCCAAGAAAGAAAATAACTACGAAGGTTTTGGAACTGATAGGGACATCTACAAACATCAGCATATCTTCATAAAAAATGCGATGATTGGGTACCAAGTACCCGAAAACCATCCAAATATTGCACATCCCTATTTTTTGCCCTGCGCAAAAGTAATGGGTGCCCATAACAAACGTAGAAAACCATATCGCCCTGCTTCCATCATCAATGTATCCGCGATGAGTTTCGGCTCGCTGTCCGCTGCAGCGATCGAATCGTTGAACAGGGGCGTGGAAAAGTGTGGGGCCTATCACAATACAGGTGAAGGTGGGCTTTCCCCCTATCACAAACAAGGCGGTGATGTAATTTTTCATTTTGGAACGGGATATTTTGGAGTTAGATCTAAAGATGGGGGCTTTTCCATGGACAAATTAAAGGTTTTGGTGGATGAAAACCCTTGTGTAAAAGCGATTGAAATCAAGCTGTCACAAGGGGCAAAACCTGGAAAGGGCGGTGTGCTTCCGGGCTCCAAAATAACACCTGAGCTGGCAGAAATACGAGGTGTTGAAGTTGGAAAGGATGTCATCTCCCCACCTACGCACAAAGCATTCTCCACTATTCCCGAGCTTTTGGATTTTATAGAATCCATTGCAGAGGAAACCGGATTGCCCGTTGGAATCAAGGGGGCCATTGGAAAAATTGAACAATGGCAACAACTGGCCGATTTGATGAAAAAAACGGGCAAAGGCCCGGATTTTATCACCATTGATGGCGGTGAAGGCGGAACCGGTGCCGCACCACCAAGTTTTGCAGACCATGTTTCCCTTCCATGGACCTACGGCTTTTCCTCGGTCTACAAAATATTTTTGGACCACGGGCTTACCGATAGAATCGTTTTTATTGGCAGTGGAAAATTAGGATTCCCCGGAAAGGCGGCGATGGCATTTGCCATGGGCGCAGATTGCATCAATGTGGCCCGCGAGGCCATGATGAGCATTGGGTGCATTCAGGCGCAGGTTTGCCACACCAATAGGTGTCCCGCTGGCGTGGCCACGCAGAATAAATGGCGACAAAGCGGAATCAACGTGCCTTTAAAATCCGATAGATTGGCCCAATATTTTAAAACATTCAGAAAAGAGCTTTTGGAAATAACCCATGCGGCGGGGTACGAACATCCATGCCAATTTCATATGGAAGATATACAGGTGAACGTGGATGATGATTATCTTAGCAGCGACATTAGAAGGGTGTACAAGTACCAAAAGGAGCAAGTACCCTTCACCTCCATGCAAGAGCTCTATGATTGCGAGCATCTGGGGGGGCAAAAAACAACTTAATTAAAAACATTATAACTTAGACCCAAATAATTTTATCTACCTATGAAAAACAATCTACTCGTCATAGCGCTTCTTGTTATAACCACAAGCGTTTATTCGCAAAGAAAAAGTGATTTGATTGCCGAAATTGACAATCTAAAATCAAGGATATCCGAAGTGGAACAGGAATTGGCCGTTGCAAAACGAGAAATATCATCGAGCAGCGCCGAGGCCGAGGCCTTAAAATCCGAAAATGCAACCCTGCGGGATGCAAATGCAACACTTCTGGGCAACATGAGCAACTTTTCCCAGCTATCCAAACAAAACTCCGACAACGTGGACCGTGCAATGGCCGCTCTTGCCAGAAAGGAAAGACAACTTAGTGGAATAAATGACATGATCTCCGCGAACGATTCCAGCGCGATCGTTTCTTTAACACGAATAAAGCAGACCTTGGGAGAGAATGCCAAGGTTAGCGTTGAAGCCGGCGTAGTGGTCATCAGCAATAGTTTGAACACACTTTTTGGCTCGGATACTTCCTCCGATTTGACCGAAGAGGGAAAAACGTGGTTGGCCGGGGTTGCCAATATCATAAAGGCAAATCCAAATTTTAAGGCAGAAGTCGAAGGCCTGAACATTACCGGCGAGTTTGGCCCCACTTATGGCCAAGTAGCCTCTGTGGCTTCCGAACTGGTATCCAGTTTAGAGGTTCCTGCGGAAAGTATAGCTATTTCGGCAAAGGACGGTAATTTTAAAGAAGGCATCAATATTAGACTGCAGCCCGATTACAAAGGATTTTACGCTAAGGCGAAGGAAAGCGCCAAGGCGGGACAATAACCTTTGGTCCAAAATACTTTTTGAGGTTTTGGTTCGTTCTTGGTAGTGTAAAATCAATAAAAAACCAGACTACCTTATGAGTGGAGATCAAATCCTTCAGTTATTCGCCTATTTAATGCCTGCCGTTGTTACCGGTGCCGTGGCCTTCTATTTTTTTAGATTGCATACCCGTAATGAAGATGGACGCAGAAGATTCCTATTGCACAAGGATTCGCAAAAGGAAACTTTGCCCATTCGTTTGCAAGCCTATGAGCGCATGGCGCTATTTTTGGAACGCATTGCCCTTAACAGCTTAGTGGTTCGCGTTTCACCCACCACCAAAAACAAAGGTGACTATGAAAATTTGCTCATAAAACAGATTGAAACCGAGTTCGAGCACAACTTGTCCCAACAAATTTATATGTCGGATGCTTGCTGGAACATCATAAAAACGGCGAAGAACACTACCATACAAATTATACGTTCTGCTGGAATGAGCGCAACAGATTCGCCGGATAAACTCCGTGAGGACATCCTTAACCAGACCATGGAAAAAGAATCACCGTCCAACGCAGCTTTGGCCTACGTAAAAAAGGAAGTTAGCGATCTTTGGTCGTAATTCATTCCTGCTTTTCCGGTTCAATGGGACTTGTTTCGTCGTTCTTGTTTTTGGCATACAAATAACCGCGCTTCCACCACAAGGTCATTCGTTCCTTATTAAAGACCAATGAGTTTGTGGTGAGGACCGTTGGCGTGTAATAGAAATTGATGATGGCATTTTTCTGATTTGCCACTAATTTGCCGATACGGATGTTCTGATTCTCGATACGGTCCAGCATAAAACCAAAAATAGTGGTAATGAGGTCAAAAGGGTTTTTGGACGACATCCGGTTCAAGTGGTTTACCTCTGTATGGAGCACCACCACATCCACTTCGGTCGCACCTCGGTTCAAGGCTTCTTCAATGGGAACTAAAGTCCCTAATCCCCCATCGGCATATTCACAGCCATTCTTTTTGACCAAGCTCATAAAAGGCGTGTAGTTGGATGAAATCCATATCCAATCGCAGAATTCGTCATACGTGCAATCGTTGATGGATTTATATTCCACTTGGTTCAAAGAAAGGTTGGATACCGTGACGACCACATCGGTCTTGCTCTTTTTTAGCTTGTTAAACTCCTGAACGGTAATGGAATTGCGGATCAATTTTCTTAGGTTCTCACTTTCTCCAAACGTTTTTTTCCCCTTGATAAAGTTTTTGATAACGTTCCAATGGTTGATGGCAATGGTCTCTACCCCATGCCTTTTTTTGATGATGAACGGGCAATTATTGAAGATGCTGTCCTGATTCACGTTGGAATAGATATTCTTGATCTTGTCCAACTTGTTCAGGGCCAAATGTGATATCAAAAGACTTCCCGTGGAGGTTCCGACAAATAAATCGTAATCGTGCTTGGCTTCCTGAATCAAAAATTGGGCAACGCCGCCCGCAAAGGCACCCTTGCTACCTCCCCCCGAAATGACCAATGCCCTCATTCACCTAAAGTTTTCTCCAAATATTGCTTTTCTTCCTGACTTAGCAAAGGGTAAAGTCCCTTAATACGGGCCGTGTTACCTTCAGATTGCAAAAAATCGCTCAAGATGGTCCGGGCCGACTTTTTGAAATGCCAAACATGGTGATTGCAAGCTTCCACAAGGTTTTTGAGCACAATATCGGTAAAGCCACCAATATTTTTAAGGTATTGAAAGGCAATCAGACGGGTCTCAAAATGATGTTCCGCACCTGTATACCCGCTCAATTCATCAAAATAGATAGCTCTTGAATCTGGATTATATTCGGGAGTCACCAAGGCCAAGGTCAACCACAATAATCGAATATTCTTGTTGGGGAAGCCTGTGATGCCATCGGTTTCATTGAGGTATTTGCTTCTGTTTTCTGGGAAATCGGTCCATAATCGATACAGTGCGGCCTCGATCGTAGTGTAGCTTTTATCCTTTAAAAGTCCTTCCACAGTTCTTCGAAGCTCAGCGGGAATCTGGTTTTGGGACAAAATAACGGCTTGCCTCACTTTTAAATCTTCAGCTTTGATAATGGCTTCCAAAAAGTCCGTGGAAAGCTTATCGCCGTAATCCAAAACAAGGTTTTCTTTGAGTTGGTTTGATTTTAATCTTTTCCAAGCTCGTTGTAAAATAATCTCCGTGTTTTCAGGTTGGGCTGCTACCTTATCTTTCAACTCAAAATAGGTTTTGATGGATGCATTTTTCTTTTTTAAAAATTCAACGACCTGTTCATATGGAAATTCAGGGTTTTGCAACCATAATTCCTGAAAATCATCCAGATTTGAGTTCGATGCTTGTTCTATTTCTACAATCAAATCGGGAATGGTCACATTTTTATATGCGTGTTTTTTTAGGTAGTTCCGAACCCCTTCCTTAAAGGAATCCTCCCCTACACTATCCTGAAGCATTACCAAGGCCCAAGCACCTTTTTCGTAAAAGGTAAGACTGCCTGCATTTGGATTGCGAAGCGCCTCCCCACCATCATCCCCCGAAAAACGATGAAGGGCATTGGCCGTTTCCAACAAATGCCAATAATGATGATCATCACCAAAAATGTCCTTTTCCGCCAGATACGCGTAAAATGTGGCAAAACCTTCGTGCAACCAATGGTGTTCGCTACTGGTCTCCGTTACCAAATTTCCAAACCATTGGTGGGCAAGTTCGTGCGCGTTGACATTCACGTAGTTTTTGTCCACAAAGGCAGTGGAATCTATCACATACTGATTGGAAAATATGGTGCAGGTAGTGTTTTCCATACCAGCGTAGAGAAAATCCTGAACCGGAACTTGTTTATAATTCTGCCAAGGATAGGCCACGCCAATTTCTTCTTCCAAAAAATCAAAAATATGTTTGCTGTATCGGTACGTGGGCTCAACTTTGGTAAAATCCGTGGGTTCATAGTACAGTTCAATCGGAATTTCAGAAGATGATTCAACCGTTTTTTTATTGAAGTCCCCAATGGCAAAACCTACCAGGTAGCTGCTCATCGGTTTCTCCATATCAAACTGCCACAAATACCCTTTGGCATCGGGCAAGGTGTTTTTTTTTACCAACTTGCCGTTCGCAATTACCGTATAATCCTGTTCTAAGATGATATCCAGGTCAAACTCGACCTTTTCGGTCATATCGTCAAAACTGGGCAACCAGCGACTGGTATATTTCCCCTGTCCCTGCGTCCAAACTTGCTCATTGTTCCTGACGGCATCATTCCATCCTAAAAAATATACCGTTTGTTTTGGTTTGGCCACATAATTTAGTTTCAAGGTATGGGTATCTCCCTTTTCCATCTTTTTATTGATGGTGATTTTTCGGCCATTGTAATCAAAATCTATCTTTGCATCATCCAAAAAAACCGATGAAAATTCCAAATCAACGGCATCAAGATAAACGGAACCTACATCTTCAATTACATCAAATTGATAGGTCACGCTACCATTTATGCGGTTTTCGGAGGGTGTTGGCTCAATCAAAACTTTGGCGTGGACAAAATCCACCTTATCCTGAGTTTGGGCGGACAACATTTGTACGAATAGGAAAAAAACAAATATGGGGCTCAGCTTCATACCATCATCTTATCAAAAGTCCTTCCAAATTACATATTTTAGTTCGATGAATCCCAATTTTCTGCAAACTCCCATAGCATATCTCAAAGGAGTTGGCCCCAACCGGGCCGATGTCCTAAAGGCCGAATTGGGCATTGAGACCTTTCGGGACCTGCTGCACTTATTTCCTAACCGCTATTTGGACAAGACGAGTTATTATAAGATCAATCAACTGCAGCCCAGCGGTGCCGATGTGCAAGTGGTTGGCAAAATTGTCCATATAAAAACGGTGGAACAAAAACGGGGCAAACGTTTGGTGGCCTCTTTTGTGGATGAAACGGGGCAAATGGACCTGGTTTGGTTCCGAGGGCACAAATGGATCAAGGAAAATTTAAAACTGAACGAGCCCTACGTGGTTTTTGGAAGGGTAAACAAATACGGAAGTACCTTCTCGATGCCCCATCCCGAAATGGAGACTCTGCAAAAGCATCAACAAGGGTTAAAAATGGTGATGCAGCCCATTTATCCATCCACCGAAAAATTGAGCAACAAGGGAATTACCAATCGGGTCATCGGAAAAATGATTCAACAATTGTTTCTGGAATGCCAAGGCAAGTTTCCCGAATCCTTGTCACGCCCCATTTTGGAAGAATTAAAGTTGATTTCCAAGAGCTCCGCTCTTTTCAACATTCATTTTCCGAAGAATCAAGAATTGTTGGCAAAGGCGCAGTTTCGATTAAAGTTTGAAGAGTTGTTTTTTGTGCAGTTGCGGTTGATATCCCAGAATTTACAGCGGAAGCAAAAAATAAAAGGGATGCCCTTTGAAGCTGTGGGCGAAAAATTTACCGAGTTCTTTGAAAACCACCTGCCCTTTGAGCTTACGACGGCGCAAAAAAGGGTGATCAAGGAAATTCGGAACGATTTGGGAAGCAATGCCCAAATGAACCGATTGCTGCAAGGCGATGTGGGGTCTGGGAAAACGATTGTAGCATTGATGTGTATGCTTTTGGCCATTGACAACGGTTTCCAAACCTGTTTGATGGCTCCCACAGAAATTTTGGCAACCCAGCATTACAATGGGCTCAAGGAGCTTCTGGAACCTATGGACGTTAAGATTGCCCTGTTGACCGGGTCCACGAAAAAGTCCGAGCGCACCTTGCTCCACAATCAACTGGAAAATGGCAATTTGAACATATTGGTCGGCACACACGCGGTTTTGGAGGACAAAGTACAGTTCAAAAATCTTGGTTTGGCCATTGTGGACGAACAGCACAGGTTTGGTGTGGCGCAGCGGTCAAAACTATGGCATAAAAATCAGACACCCCCCCATATTTTGGTGATGACGGCTACTCCCATTCCCAGAACCTTGGCGATGAGCCTTTATGGCGATTTGGACATCTCTGTGATTGATGAGCTACCGCCTGGAAGAAAACCTATAAAAACAGTACATCGTTTTGACAGTAACCGTTTAAAAGTATTCAGATTCATCAAAGATGAAATCAAAAAAGGGAGACAAATCTACATTGTATATCCCCTGATTCAAGAATCCGAAGCCTTGGATTACAAAGATTTGATGGATGGTTATGAAAGTATTGTCCGTGATTTTCCGCAACCCGAGTATCAGATATCGATTGTACACGGCAAAATGAAGCCGGCTGACAAAGACTATGAGATGGAGCGTTTTGTTAAGGGCGAAACACAGATTATGATCGCCACCACGGTCATCGAGGTGGGCGTGAACGTTCCCAACGCCTCCGTAATGATCATTGAGAGTGCCGAGCGCTTCGGGCTATCGCAATTGCATCAGCTGCGCGGTCGCGTGGGCCGAGGTGCAGAGCAGAGCTTTTGTATTCTGATGACGGGCCATAAACTTTCCGAGGATTCCAAGACCCGTTTACAGACTATGGTACGCACCAATGATGGTTTCGAAATTGCCGAGGTCGACCTTAAGCTTCGTGGCCCGGGAGATTTGATGGGCACCCAACAAAGCGGTATGCTGAACCTCAAAATAGCGGACATCGTTAAGGACAATCAAATTTTGAAAACGGCCCGTTATCACGCCATTCAATTGCTAAAAGACGACCCAAGACTGGAAAAAGCGGAAAATGCGCCCATCTTGAATGCCTTTTCCAAAATGATGGCCAACAAAACCATTTGGAATTATATCAGTTAGCAGCGATTTAGGTTTGTAATTAGAAGATATTGCAATTCTCTACACTTCTTTGTTATAAATTGAAAATCAACCCTTACCATTTGTTAACTTTAAAAACAACCCATTGAAATTGCGGTTGAACATCGTAATTTTACCAGAACCGAAAATCGGTTTCACATACAAATTTTAACTTTGTAGGCTTACAAATTATGGAAGACACAATGAGCAAGACACTTTTTGATAAAGTTTGGGATTCCCACGTGGTGAAGCATATCGAGAATGGTCCGGATGTACTCTTTATTGACAGGCATTTGGTCCACGAAGTAACGAGTCCCGTAGCTTTTTTAGGATTAAAGAACAGAGGCATAAAAGTATTGTATCCGGAGCGCACTTTTGCGACCGCAGACCACAATACCCCTACGAGAAACCAGCACTTGCCCGTTAAGGACCCTTTGTCCGCCAATCAATTAAAGGCTTTGGAGGAAAACGCCAACGCCCACAACATACCGTATTGGGGACTTGGACATAGGAAAAACGGCATTGTGCACGTAATTGGCCCGGAAAACGGAATAACCGTCCCTGGGGCCACTATAGTTTGTGGCGATTCGCACACATCAACCCACGGAGCCTTTGGTGCCATCGCATTTGGCATCGGAACCAGTGAAGTGGAAATGGTGCTGTCCACCCAATGCATTATGCAGCCCAAGCCCAAAAGTATGCGCATCAATGTTACTGGAGAATTGAGCGAGGCCGTCACTCCCAAAGATGTGGCGCTTTTCATCATTTCCAAACTGTCCACCTCCGGTGCAACCGGATATTTTGTGGAATATGCTGGAGATGTTTTCAAAAATATGTCGATGGAAGGCCGTATGACGGTTTGTAACCTGAGTATTGAAATGGGTGCCCGTGGTGGTATGATCGCTCCAGACGAGAAGACATTCGACTACATCAAGGGAAGAGAATATACCCCAAAAGGCAAGGATTGGGATGCTGCGATGGAATATTGGAGCACGCTTTATTCTGATGGAGATGCTGAATTTGACAAAGAGGTCACTTTTGATGCGAGCGAAATCGAACCTATGATCACTTTTGGTACCAACCCAGGTATGGGCATTGGAATCAGTAATACCATTCCCTTGGCCGAAACCATTGATGGTGCCGTTGCGACGTACAAAAAATCCTTGGAGTATATGGACTACAACGAAGGAGAGCCTATGGTGGGCAAGCCTATCGATTTTGTGTTCCTGGGAAGTTGTACCAATGGCAGGATTGAAGATTTTAGAGCTTTTGCCTCCATCATAAAAGGAAGAAAAAAGGCCGATAACGTAACCGCGTGGCTGGTTCCCGGCTCGCACAAAGTGGAAGAGGCCATCAAGGAAGAAGGTATCCTGGATATTTTGACCGAAGCTGGTTTTGAACTGAGAGAGCCTGGATGCTCTGCTTGCTTGGCGATGAACGATGATAAAATCCCGGCCGGAAAATATGCGGTAAGTACTTCCAACAGAAACTTTGAGGGAAGACAAGGCCCAGGTGCGCGTACCCTATTGGCCAGTCCATTGGTGGCCGCTGCAGCTGCCGTTACAGGTAAAGTAACCGACCCAAGGGAATTGATGCACGAAGAAGTTTTAGCTTAACAATAAACAATGCACAATAAGCAATTAGCAATTCATTGTTAATTGAACATTGATAACTGATAATTGAAAAAATAATGGCTTACGATAAATTCAACATACTAACCAGTTCAGCGGTACCATTACCCATCGAAAATGTGGATACCGACCAGATAATTCCTGCTCGATTCCTAAAAGCAACGGAGCGTAAAGGGTTTGGCGACAATTTGTTCCGTGACTGGAGATACAATTCAGACGGAACGCCAAAGGAGCAATTTGTACTGAACAACCCCATCTATTCCGGAAAGATTTTGGTAGGCGGAAAAAACTTTGGTTCCGGTTCTTCAAGAGAACACGCAGCTTGGGCGGTTTACGACTACGGATTCCGTTGTGTGGTTTCCAGTTTTTTTGCGGATATTTTTAGGGGCAACTGTCTGAACATCGGTGTGCTTCCTGTTCAAGTGAGCCCAGAATTTTTGGACAAAATCTTTAAGGCGATTGAAGCCGACCCAAAAACGGAGTTGGAAATCAACCTGCCTGAACAGAAGATTACCATTCTGGCAACCGGTGAAAGTGAAAGCTTCGACATCAACGATTATAAAAAAGGCAATATGCTCAATGGCTTTGATGACATCGACTATTTGTTGAACATCCAAGAGGATATAGAAAAATACGCCGAAAACACACCTTTATAATCCATTGTTCGGAACACCACGGCACAAATAATGAAAACACGCACCATAGAAATTATGGACACCACCCTACGGGATGGTGAACAAACCTCTGGGGTTTCTTTTTCGGCTTCCGAAAAACTCACCTTGGCCAAACTTTTATTGGAAGAACTTAAGGTAGATCGCATCGAGGTGGCTTCGGCCCGTGTTTCCGAAGGAGAACTGCAGGCAGTTAAAAACATTACCGATTGGGCCGCCGCCGAAGGTTATATTTCCAAAGTAGAAGTGCTCACATTTGTGGACAATGGTGTCTCCCTAAAATGGATGCAAGAAGCTGGTGCCAAGGTACAAAACTTGCTCACGAAGGGTTCATTGAATCATTTAACCCATCAGCTTAAAAAAACTCCAGAACAACACTTTACGGAAATAGAAAAGGTTGTTTTGGAAGGAAATAAACTCGGAATAGACACCAACGTTTATCTTGAGGATTGGAGCAATGGAATGCGCAGCTCCAAGGACTATGTTTTTCAGTTTTTGGATTTTTTAACCGAGCAACCCATTAAACGAATTCTGCTTCCGGACACCCTCGGGATTCTTACACACACTGAGACAGGTTCTTTTTTAAAAGAAATCATTGAAAGGTATCCGAATACCCATTTCGATTTCCACGGTCATAATGATTACGATCTCAGCGTGGCAAATGTAATGGAAGCCTTAAAGGCCGGCGTCCACGGATTGCACCTTACCGTGAACGGGATGGGCGAACGCGCGGGAAACGCACCTTTGGCAAGTGCCGTTGCAGTAATCAACGATTTTTTACCGGAAATCAAGATTGGCGTAAAGGAATCATCCCTTTACAAAGTTAGTAAATTGGTATCTGCCTTTACAGGCTTCGGCATACCTGACAACAAACCTATCGTCGGAGACAATGTTTTTACCCAAACCGCTGGAATACATGCAGATGGAGATAGCAAAAAGAATCTTTACTTTAATGACTTGCTCCCTGAAAGATTTGGTAGAAAACGTAAATATGCACTGGGCAAAACATCAGGAAAGGCCAATATCCAAAAGAACCTTCAAGAGCTTGGATTGACTTTGAACGATGATGAACTGAAAAAGGTTACCGAACGCATCATTGAGCTTGGAGATAAAAAAGAACGGGTAACCAAAGACGATCTGCCTTACATCATTTCCGATGTGCTGGACAACAAACTGCATCAGCAAAGGGTATTTGTAAAATCGTACGTACTGACCCATTCCAAAGGATTGAAGCCCTCCACTACCCTTTCCATCGAAATTGAAGGGAAGACCTATGAGGAACACGCCCAAGGGGACGGTCAATTCGATGCCTTTATCAACGCCTTGAAAAAAGTATATAAAAAAGAAGGGCGCGAACTGCCAAAATTGGTGGATTATGCCGTTCGTATACCCCCAGGCAGTAACTCGGACGCACTTTGTGAAACCCTGATCACTTGGCAGACCAAGGACAAGGATTTTACCACGCGCGGGCTGGATTCAGACCAAACGGTATCCGCCATAAAAGCCACCGAAAAAATGCTAAACTTGGTTTAATACTAAAAACTATCAACCAACAACGATAAACGAATAACGAAAAGAAATGAAATTAAACATAGCGCTCTTGGCCGGAGATGGAATTGGCCCAGAAGTAATAGATCAAGCCGTAAAAGTATCCGATGCCGTAGCTGCCAAGTTCGGACACGAAATTAGTTGGACACCTGCACTTACAGGTGCTGCAGCGATTGATGCTGTTGGCGAACCATATCCAGATGAAACCCACGAAGCCTGTGTGGCCGCCGATGCCGTTCTTTTTGGTGCCATTGGTCACCCACGGTTTGACAATGACCCATCTGCCAAGGTACGTCCAGAGCAAGGTTTGTTGAAAATGCGTCAAAAGTTGGGATTGTTTGCCAATGTGCGCCCAACCTTCACCTTTCCATCTTTGATTGACAAGTCACCCTTGAAAAAAGAACGTATTGAAGGTACCGACCTTGTTTTTCTACGTGAACTCACGGGAGGTATCTATTTCGGAAAAAGAGGCCGTGAGGATAACGACAACACCGCTTACGACACTTGTACCTATACCCGTGCCGAAGTGGAGCGTTTGGCCAAAAAAGGTTTTGAAATGGCGATGCAGCGTTCCAAAAAGCTATGCTGTGTGGACAAAGCAAACGTTTTGGAAACGTCCCGTTTGTGGAGAGAAACCGTTCAGAAATTGGAAAAAGACTATCCCGAAGTGGAAGTATCCTATGAATTTGTGGATGCCGTGGCCATGCGTTTGGTGCAATGGCCGAGCGCTTATGATGTGTTGATCACAGAAAACCTATTTGGCGATATTCTAACAGATGAAGCTTCTGTGATTTCAGGATCTATGGGATTGATGCCTTCCGCCTCTTTGGGGGAAAAGACATCTTTGTTCGAACCCATTCACGGTTCTTACCCACAAGCAGCAGGAAAAGATATTGCCAATCCATTGGCGACGGTTTTGTCCGCTGCAATGATGTTCGAAACTGCTTTTGGACTTAGAGATGAAGCCGAAGCCATTCGCGAAGTGGTGAACAAATCACTGGCCGAAGGTGTGGTGACGGAAGATCTTGCCGATGCCGGAAAAGCTTACAAGACCAGCGAAGTTGGGAACTGGTTGGCTGAAAACATTTAATCGACCCACATAAAAACCAAAAAGAAAGCCCCGAATTCGGGGCTTTTTATTTTAATCTTTTATACCATATGGCAATTCGTCAATTCGAGTGCTTTGAGTGAAACGAAAAAGGTATCGAGAATCAGAATTTCATCATTTTAAATCTCGTTCTCGATACTTTTTCCTTTGGAAAAAACTCGAACTGACATTTTTTTCTACAATATATAATCCGTGCTCAAGAAATTGCTCACTTTGGCTTCCATTAATTGTTCCACGGTCTGGGTGTTCAAATCATTGTCCTTAAAAGCCACAAAAGTTCTTATGGAGAATGAGCGCAATGCATCGTGAACGCTCAATGTGGATTGCGCAGAGTCCTTTCTTCCCGTAAATGGGTACACATCCGGTCCACGCTGGCAAGAACTGTTCAGGTTCACTCTACACACCAAGTTGGCCAAGCTGTCGATCAGCGGTGACAAAGTATACACATCTTTCCCGAACAAGCTTACTTGCTGACCATAGTTGGATTCTGCCATATCATCCAATGGCTCCTCGATCTCTTTGAACGAAAGCACTGGAATAATGGGACCAAACTGCTCTTCTTGATACACCCGCATATCCTTAGTCACAGGATACAACACGGCCGGCCATATATAATTGTCAAAATGCTTCCCTCCTTTTTTATTGATGATCTTGGCACCCTTGGCCAAAGCATCATCCAACAATTCTTGAATGTATGCCGGTTTGTCGGGCTCGGGAAGCGGAGTCAAGTTGACGCCATCATCCCAAGGGTTGCCAAATTTCAATCCATCAACCTTCTCCGCGAAGCGTTTCAAGAATTCATCCTTCACTTCATCGTGGACATAAACCACTTTTAAAGCAGTGCAACGTTGTCCGTTAAAGGACAAGGTCCCCGAAATGCACTCGTTGATGGTCAAATCCAACTCGGCATCAGGCAGTACGATTGCCGGATTTTTTGCTTCCAAGCCCAAGACTAAACGCAATCGGTTACTTTTTGGGTGCTGTTCCTGCAAAGCATTGGCAGAAACACTGTTCCCGATCAAGGCCAACACATCCACCTTCCCTGTTTTCATTATCGGTGCCGCTACGGCTCTTCCACGACCAAAAAGTATATTGACCACTCCCTTGGGAAAACTGCTCTGAAATGCCTCCAAAAGCGGTGTGATCAATAAAACGCCGTGCTTTGCGGGCTTAAAAATGGTGGTGTTCCCCATAATGATGGCGGGAATCAATAAGGCAAAAGTCTCATTTAAAGGGTAATTGTATGGGCCAAGACACAATACAACACCCAAAGGACCTCGACGTATGTGGGCATAAACGCCATCGTGTTTTTCAAACTTGGCACAGTCACGGTCCAGTTTTTTGTAATCTTCGATGGTGTCGTAAATATACTCAACGGTACGGTCGAACTCCTTGTACGAATCTGGCTTGGATTTACCGATTTCCCACATCAAAAGCTTTACCACTTCTTCGCGTTTCTGCTCCATCTTCCTTACAAAGGTCTCCATACATTCCACACGGTCCTTTACCTTCATCGTGGGCCAAAGCCCCTGGCCTTTGTCATAAGCGGCCAAAGCAGCGTTCAAAGCATCCATTGCCTCGGGTTCACCCATATCGGGCACGCTTCCCAACGTGGTCGGGGCATATTCCTCGGTGGAGGAAATCGTGGAGATTACAGGAGTGGTGCTGCCTTCCCATTTGCGCAGTGCCCCGTTGACCAAATATGTTTTTTGATGAATTTCTTCAGTGATTTGATATTGTTCAGGTATAGCTCTCTTAGTTGCTGCCATTAGTTGTTGTTTTTAAGCGATTAGTGTTGATTAATGGTCGTCAATCCATACAAAACTAACACAAAATCCATTGAAAATGCTGTTGGTTCCACGCCAAATGCCTTCTTATGGATTGAAAACCAGACTTTATAATAACGATGCTTGAAAATGTTGGTGGCATCACACCAAATACTGGAACAAATCAGGTTTGTTGTTGAGATAATCCCCAAAGAAATTGTTCGCTTTCATCCGTTGAATCAAAGGTTCCAAATCGTCGGGCGATTTTAGTTCCACTCCAACAATGGCGGGGGCATTTTCCCTGCTCGATTTTTTGGAGTATTCAAAATGGGTAATGTCGTCGTTGGGACCCAAGATATCCACTACAAACTCTTTCAAAGCTCCTGGACGCTGCGGAAACCTCACTATAAAGTAATGCTTCAATTGGGCATACAACAAGGCTCTTTCCTTGATTTCGGCCGTACGGGTAATGTCGTTGTTGCTACCACTTACCACACAAACGACGTTTTTGCCCTTGATTTCTTCCTTAAAATAGTCCAAGGCCGCAATCGTAAGGGCGCCTGCGGGCTCCACCACAATGGCATCTCTGTTATAGAGATCCAAAATGGTCTGGCACACTTTCCCTTCGGGAACGGTGATCATTTTGTGCAAATGCGCTTTGCAAATGGGATAGGTCAACGACCCAACTTTTTGAACGGCTGCTCCGTCGATAAACTTATCGATATTTTCCAACTCCACCAGTTCACCCTTCTCTATGGACTTCAACATAGATGGCGCTCCCTCGGGCTCCACACCTATTATTTTGGTGTTGGGGGACAATGCTTGGAACGTGCCACACAATCCGGATGCCAATCCACCACCGCCAACGGCCACAAAAACGTAGTCGATGGGTTCGTTGGATTGTTGCAGTATCTCCAAACCAACGGTTGCTTGGCCCTCGATGGTTTTTTCATCATCAAACGGATGTACAAAGGTTTTCCCCTCTTGCTCACAAAATATTTGGGCGGCTTTTTTGGAGTCGTCAAAGGTGTCTCCCTCCAAGACCACATCGACCCATTCGCCACCGAACATCTTGGTCTGATCTATTTTCTGCTTTGGGGTCACCACGGGCATATAAATGGTTCCTTTCACCTGTAAATGACTACAGGCAAAGGCAACCCCCTGTGCGTGGTTTCCTGCACTGGCGCAAACCACGCCGCTGTCCAATTGTTTTTGGCTCAACGAACTTATTTTGTTGTACGCACCACGGATTTTGTAGCTGCGTACCCTGTGAAGATCTTCTCTTTTGAGAAGAATATTGGCCCCATGCGATTTGGAATAGCGGATACTTTGCTGCAAGGGTGTTTCCTCTGCCACTTGGGCAATGGTCTTTGCTGCTTGATAAATATCCGCTATTTGCGGAAAATAGGTTTCCACAGTTTCACTCATGGGGCCAATGGTTTTGTGTTATCCGATTGGCTTCATAGCGGTCATGGATGCACGCAATCTTGCACCGACAACTTCTACATCATGCTCGCGGATGGCTTTGTTCACAGCAATCAACCTTACGTTGTCCACACCGGTATCTTTGCCTTCGCCAAAGTGTTTTCCGATGATGTCCGTGTCCACTTTTTTCATAAAGTCGGTCAACAATGGCTTACAAGCATGATCGAACAAGTAACAGCCGTATTCAGCCGTATCGGAGATCACACGGTTCATTTCGAACAATTTCTTTCTTGCAATGGTGTTGGCGATCAATGGGGTCTCGTGCAATGACTCATAATAGGCAGACTCACCGATAATCCCTGACTCGGTCATGGTCTCGTAGGCCAATTCCACACCAGACTTCACAAAGGCGACCATCAACACGCCATTGTCGTAGTATTCCTGCTCGGAGATTTCCATATCCCCTGCCGGTGTTTTTTCAAATGCGGTTTCTCCCGTGGCTGCTCTCCAGTCCAATAGGTTTTTATCCCCATTGTCCCAGTCTTCCATCATCGTTTTGGAGAAATGTCCGCTCATAATGTCATCCATGTGCTTTTGGAACAAGGGACGCATGATCACTTTCAATTCTTCGGCCAAATCAAAGGCTTTGATCTTGGCTGGATTGGACAAGCGGTCCATCATATTGGTAATACCTCCCTGCTTCAAACCTTCGGTAATGGTTTCCCATCCGTATTGAATCAGTTTGGAGGCGTAGGCTTCATCCACTCCTTTTTCGACCATTTTGTTGAAGGAAAGAATAGATCCTGTTTGCAACAAACCACAAAGAATGGTCTGCTCTCCCATCAAATCTGACTTTACTTCCGCCACAAATGATGACTCAAGAACTCCTGCCTTGTCACCTCCGGTTCCTGCGGCGTAGGCTTTGGCCTGTTCCAAACCCTTTCCTTCCGGGTCGTTTTCTGGGTGAACGGCAATCAAAGTTGGTACACCAAACCCTCTTTTGTACTCTTCACGCACTTCGGAACCAGGGCTTTTTGGAGCTACCATAATCACAGTAAGGTCTTCACGAACCTGCATTCCTTCTTCCACGATGTTGAAACCATGGGAATAGGACAATGTTGCTCCTTGCTTCATCAATGGCATTACCGTGCTTACCACATTGGTGTGCTGCTTATCCGGAGTAAGGTTGATTACCAAATCGGCGGTTGGAATCAATTCCTCGTAAGTTCCCACCGTAAAGTTATTTTCCTTTGCGTTTTTGTAGGATTGACGTTGTTCCTTGATTGCAGCTGGACGCAGGGCATAGGAGATATCCAAACCGGAGTCACGCATGTTCAGTCCTTGGTTCAACCCTTGGGCGCCACACCCAACAATTACAATTTTTTTTCCTTTTAGTGCGGTAACACCATCAGCAAACTCGCTGGAATCCATAAATCTACATTTCCCCAACTGTGTCAGTTGTTCGCGAAGTGATAGTGTGTTAAAGTAATTTGCCATTTTTAATATTTGATTTTACGCTATTTAGTTTTCTTGAAATTCTTGTAATATTTCGCTTATTGGCATTGCTGCCTTGGTTACTGCGATTCTGCCCGAACGCACAAACTGCATGATTCCGTAGGGCAAAAGCGCATCGTGCATTTCGTCTATTTCGTGCCTACGGCCTGTTTTGGCCAAGGCAAAAAAATCACGGTTCACGGTTACAATCTGTGCATTGCTTTCTTTGATGATGTTTTGAATCTGTCTTTCATCGAACAGCAAATGCGAAGCAATCTTGAACAATGCCGATTCTTGATAAATGGTTTCATCATCGGTATGGTAATAGGCCTTGATGACCTCTATCTGCTTTTCAATTTGACCCACGATCTTGCGTGTCCAATCCTCGGTCGTAAAAACCACAATCGTAAATTTTGAAACCCCCTCAATCTCTGATTTTGAAACATTTAAGCTTTCAATATTAATGTGTCGCTTTAAGAATATACCTGATATCCTATTGAGCAATCCTACATGATTTTCGGAATACACCGAGATGGTATACCATTGTTTTCCCATGCTGTTCTTATTTTTTTACTGCGACTATAAGTCCTGTGGACCAGTCCATCTTTGTTATTGTAATGTCTTTTCTTTTTTCAATTGATTTGATCAATTGGTTTGCCTTTTGTTCATGTCCTTCCGGCCAATTGGGCTGTTTTTTCATATCGTCGATTACATAGTAACCGCCCTTTTTCAACAATCCCAAGGTTTTGTCCAAATGACTGTACTTTCCCGGCCACGCATCTGCAAAAATCAAATCGAAAGTATCGCCATTGTATTCTTCCAGCCATTTCCCTCCATCATCACACACAAGCTCCAATCTGTCTTCGTCTTCAAAAAACAATTTTGCCACTTCGATGAGCGCAGCATCATTGTCCACACTTTTTATTTTTGATTCCTCATCCATTCCTTGAATCAACCAGGACAATGATAGTCCAATGCCTGTACCCAATTCCAAAAACTTACCCGACGGTTTTGATGCTACAAGGGTCTTCAACAAAGTGCCAATATAAATATCGGAAGGCATGGTGAATCCCATCTCTTTGCTCTTCTCAAGCAAATCTTGATATTGCTTGGGCTTTTCTATGATGATGGATTGATTCATTTACTTCAACCTGATATCTGAAACGGATGCCCCTGATGGGATCATCGGGAATACGTTATCCTCTTTTTCCACCTTCACTTCCAAAAAGTATGGGTCCTTGGAGGCCATCATTTCTTTTACCGCTTCTTGAAGGTCGCCACGTTCGGATACCCTTCTAGATTTGATATGATACCCCTCAGCGATTTTCACAAAATCCGGGTTGGTCATTACCGTAGAAGCATAGCGTCTGTCAAAGAACAATTCTTGCCATTGGCGCACCATTCCCAAGTGATCGTTGTTCAATACCACGATTTTGACAGGCACGTTATGTTGAAAAATAACACCGAGCTCCTGAATGGTCATTTGATAACCGCCGTCACCGATAATAGCGACCACTTCGCGATCCATAGCGCCCATTTTGGCACCAATGGCCGCTGGAAGTCCAAACCCCATGGTTCCCAGGCCTCCAGAGGTAATATTGCTCTTGGATTTTTTGAATTTGGCATAGCGACAGGCAATCATTTGGTGCTGACCCACATCAGAAACAATCACGGCTTCATGGCCAGAGGCCATATTGATCTGCTCGATTACTTCGCCCATGGTCAAGCCTTCTTTGGTCGGATGAATATCGTTGTTGATCAAGGTGTCATATTCAATTTGATACATTTTATCAAATTCGGCTTTCCATTCTTTATGTTCATTTTTATTGACCAAAGGCAATATCTGGCTTAAAGTTTCCTTTGAATTGCCCAAAACAGCCACATCCACTTTCACATTTTTGTTGACCTCGGCAGGGTCTATCTCAAAATGAATGATCTTGGCCTGCTTCGCGTAGGTGTTCAAATCTCCTGTAACACGGTCGTCGAAACGCATCCCGATGGCAATGAGCAGGTCGCACTCGTTGGTCAACATATTGGGACCGTAATTTCCATGCATGCCCACCATACCCACATTCAACGGATGGTCGGTATCCATGGCAGAAAGACCTAGAATGGTCCAAGCTGCAGGAATACCGGTTTTTTCAACAAAGGCTTTGAGTTCGGCTTCTGCTTCGCCCAAAATCACCCCTTGACCAAATACAATAAATGGCTTTTTGGCACTATTAATCAATTCGGCCGCTTTTTCAAGACTACTAGGCTCCGGTTTGGGAGCTGGCGTATAGCTTCTTACCGCGGTACATTTTTCATATACAAAATCAAGCTCATCAAACTGGGCGTTTTTGGTTATGTCCACCAATACGGGGCCCGGTCTTCCCGAGCGGGCAATGTAAAATGCCTTCGCCATAATCTCAGGAATCTCTTCTACTTTGGTAATCTGGTAGTTCCATTTGGTCACCGGCGTGGAAATGCCCACGATATCCGTTTCTTGAAACGCATCAGAACCCAAAAGGCTTCTGGTCACCTGTCCGGTAATGCAGACCATAGGTGTGGAATCTATCTGCGCATCGGCAATTCCGGTCACCAAATTGGTCGCACCAGGGCCTGAAGTTGCCATGGCAACCCCCACTCTGCCGGTAACCCTTGCATAGCCTTGGGCGGCGTGCGTGGCACCTTGCTCGTGACGCGTCAGAATATGCGTCAATTTATCTTGAAATTTGTAAAGTTCATCGTAGACGGGCATAATGGCACCGCCCGGGTAACCATATATCAAATCGACCCCTTCTGCGAGCAAACAATGGATAATGGCTTCTGCACCAGATATCCTGATTGACTTTTGACTTTTACTATCTTTTTTTTGTGCTTTCAATGTCTCCATAAGCCTGTATTTAGGGAGATACCCCTATCATAATTGTTAAAACAAATCGGTAACACAGCCTTTTGCTGCAGATGATACCGTTTTGGCGTATTTGTACAAGCTTCCCGACTTGATTTTAAGTTCAGGTTGCTTCCATTCTTTTCTTCGTTGTTCGAACTCTTCGTCCGAGATGTTGATGTTGATGGTATTGTTTACGGCGTCAATAGTGATTTCATCGCCATTTTTCACCAAGGCGATGCCCCCACCTACTTGTGCTTCGGGGGAAACGTGGCCCACCACAAATCCGTGGGAACCACCGGAGAACCTGCCATCGGTAATCAAGGCTACATCCTTTCCAAGACCTGCGCCCATAATGGCGGAAGTGGGTTTCAACATTTCGGGCATTCCCGGAGCCCCTTTTGGCCCTTCGTACCGGATGACCACTACGTCACCTTTTTGGACCTTGCCTGTGTGGATTCCCTCGTTAACTTCGGCCTCGCTATCAAAAACCCGGGCAGTTCCCGTGAATTCCAGTCCTTCTTTCCCTGTGATTTTGGCCACGGCACCTTCGGAAGCGAGGTTTCCATATAATATACGAATATGACCCGTTTCCTTAATAGGCTGTTCTTTCTTTCTGATGATATCCTGCCCTTCGGCCAAATCCGGGGCATCCAATAGGTTTTCTGCCAAGGTTTTTCCAGTGACCGTCATACAATCGCCGTGAAGCATACCTTCCTTCAACATATATTTCAATACCGCAGGAACCCCTCCCACCTTGTGTAGGTCTTCCATCAAATATTTTCCACTTGGTTTTAAATCGGCCAACAATGGAGTTGATTCACTTATTCTTGTGATGTCTTCCAAGGTAAAGTCTACCTCAGCGGCGTGCGCTATGGCCATAAAGTGAAGTACAGCATTGGTAGAACCTCCAAGCACGGTCACCAACCTAAAGGCATTTTCCAATGCTTTCTTGGTTACAATGTCCCTTGGTTTGATGTCTTCTTTCAATAAATGATACAGTGCCGCTCCCGATGCTTCGCAATCTGCTTGTTTTTTATCGTTAACCGCCGGAATGGAAGAGTTGAACGGCATAGACATTCCCATGGCCTCAATGGCAGATGCCATAGTGTTCGCCGTGTACATACCCCCGCAGGCGCCGGCTCCCGGGCACGCTTTGTGAATGACTTCTTTGTATTCTTTTTCATCTATCGCTCCGGCCACTTTTTGTCCGTAAGCCTCAAAAGCGGAGATGATATCGAGTTTTTTATTGTTATGGCAACCTGGTGCTATAGTTCCGCCATACACCAAAATGGACGGACGGTTCAACCGCAGTTGCGCCATTAGGGCACCGGGCATATTTTTATCGCATCCTACCACAGTGACCAAACCATCATAACTCATGGCGTGAATCACGGTTTCAATGGAATCCGCGATAATATCTCGGGAAGGTAAGGAATAGCGCATTCCCGGGGTTCCATTGGAAATTCCGTCGCTGACCCCAATGGTATTAAAGATAAGTCCGACCAAATTGGAAGACTCCACTCCTTTCTTTACATCGAGGGCCAAATCATTCAAATGCATATTGCAGGGGTTGCCCTCGTAACCCGTGCTCGCTATTCCGATTAAAGGTTTTTGTAAATCTTCGTCTGTTAGTCCAATTGCGTGCAGCATGGCCTGAGCGGCCGGCAAGGTTGGGTCTTGTGTTACTTTTTTACTAAACTTGTTCAATTCCATTGTCAAATTTCATTCAAATACAGTATTCTTCTGAATTTATACCGTAATTCAAAGATATATGTTTAAAAAGCCCTAGATTTTTAACAGTTCTTGACTGTTTAAATCCACTGGAAACATAATAAACATAACTATCTGTATTTCAATTTTTTAGATTGATTAAAATTCCAATATTCAATTAATTTTATAGCAAATAAAAAAGGCCTGTATCATGTCGGATACAGGCCTTTTTAAGTCAATAGCAAGTCCGTATCACCCCATTGCTGGAATAATAATGACTTCGATAAAGACTTGCTTATTTGCTTTCATATTGTAATGGTACGAAAAAAATGTTTCTGATTTAAATCTTGGGCGCTTTTTTCATCAAACCAATTTAAACTTCAACTCATCCCCATACTTTTTCTGCGCAAGCACCGAAATGGATTCCTCGCTCAATTGCAATATGCGAGGATAGCCACCTGTGGTTTGGCCGTCTTTCATTAAAATGATCATACGGCCTGCCGGGGTAAGTTGAATCGTGCCTGGTAAAGTCCCAGAGGTCAACATGGAATGTGAGTGCCCCGTTATCAGTTCGGAAAGTTGGTAGGCCATTCGATTGTTTTCTTTGGATACCGTGTAAGGCTTTGCAAAGATTTCCGTGAGCTGCCCATCGGACAATAAAGAAAACTCCGGCCCTTTATAAACCTTTAAAACGTTCTGCTCAAAATGTTCCTCAATTTTTACTTCAGAAATTTTGGGTTTGTAGTTCTTGGTCTCTTTATACGGAATTTCATCCCCGTCTTTAAGTCGTGCCGATTTGGTTACCGGATAAAATTGGGAACGGCTATCAAGTACCTTATTTGATTGAAAACCGCCTTTTACGGCCAAATACCCCCTAAAGCCTTTCTCCAGTCGCCCATACGACAAAATATCGCCCTTTTCCACCTTAATCACCGCGTAATTATCAATCGGCTCGTTGTTCAATGTGGCAACAATATGCGCACCGGACAAACAAATATAAGTGTCGGTATCAAATTGAAGCGTGGGGCCCGTCATCGTCATTTCCAAAACGGCATCGTTCTCATCGTTTTCCAGCAAAAGGTTTGCCTTTTTCACCGATTCCACATCCATGGCGCCGGCAATGGGCACACCAATGTCGCGATGTCCGAACCTACCAAGGTCCTGGATACTCGAAAAAAGGCCTGGTTTCAACACTTTAAGCATTCAGTACAACTTTTTCGGGTTCGTAAATACCTACTTCGCCTTCAATCTTATGGAGTTTATACTCTGCTTTGGAGATGCGCTCAAACTGTATCTTATCCCCTACTTTCACAAAACAAGGCTCGTCCTTCATGGGGTTGAATAAATCAACGGGGCAATTGCCGATAATGTTCCATCCCCCGGGGGAATCCTGCGGATAAATGCCGGTTTGCTTACTGGCCAAGCCTACGGAACCTTTCTGCACTTTTAATCGGGGTTCTGCCCTGCGTGGAATTTCCAAAGTTGATGGAAGTCCGCCCAAATACATAAATCCGGGCAAAAACCCGATGCCGTACACCACATATTGATGTGAGGTGTGCTGCTGGATAAGCTCTTCCACAGAAATACCCAATGTTTTGGCCGCTTCTTCAATGTCCATTCCAAATTCAAGGTCGTAACACACGGGCAATGTCCATAAATGCTGAATCCGTTCGGTCTTGGATTTTGCTTGCTGCTCCTGACATTCCAAAATCATATTTTTGGTTTCCTCAAAATCGATATGATCTTGATTATAGACCATCGTCAAGGAATTATAGGCGACCGACATTTCCCAACCTGGAATCTCCAGCTCTTTAAATGCGTCCATAAAGTCAAGGATGTCAGCCAAAATGGATTCGCTCACCTCTTCGGGCCACTCTACTAAAACAGCTCGTTCTCCAAAGGGTTTGATGCTAATGGGGTAACTTTTCATTTTTGTATGTGCACCTGATTTTGGGGTAATTGTTTAGAAAGATACATTAATATTTTTAAGGCAGAAACTGTATCGCCATGAATACAAAGGGTATCTGCTTGGATTTTACGCCACTCACGCTCCACGGTCCAGACCCTGCCATTTTTGATGATGGGCAAAATATGTTGCAATACCGCTTCTGGGTCTTCAATTAGCGCATTTTCATCTTTTCTGGAGACGAGCGATAGGTCGGAATTGTAATTTCTGTCTGCAAAGGCCTCGAACCAAACCAAAAAACCTTGCTCCTTCGCCATTTTTGCAACTACAGAATCAAATGGGACGTATAGCAGGGCTTTCTCTTTGTAACCGACAATGGCTTCCAAATATACCGCTGCCAAATGCTCGTCCTTTGCGGTTTGATTGTACAGCGCCCCGTGTGCTTTGATATGATGCAACGGGATTTCTTCGTCTTTCAAAACCTTATCAAAATCCGTCAATTGCTGTTCAATACTCTGTATTAATGCTTGGTTTGAAATGTTCATCACCTCTCTGCCAAAATTGGCCTTATCGGGATATGATGGGTGCGCACCCACCTTAAGTTGATGCTTTTTAGCCAATGAAGCTACCTTGAACATGGTTTCCAAATCACCCGCGTGGCCGCCACAGGCAATGTTGCAGGAGCTTATATAGGGAAAAATATCGGCTTCGTTTCCCACGCCTTCTCCTACATCACAATTGATATCTATCTTAAACTGATTCATTAAAACAATCCGATTACCTTAAATATACTTTTTGTACCAAGAAATATGGCAAATACCACAATAGCGATTCCGACCACATTCTGCAAAAGACTGTTCGTGTTGTTACCCATTACCGATTTCTTGTTCACCACCCATAATAATAGCGAAGCCATCACCGGGAGCAAAATACCATTGGCCACTTGGGCAAACTGAATCACTTCGATAGGTTTTATATCAAAAGAAAGGAACACCACTCCGCATAGCAATACAATGGCCCAGACCATTTTAAACTTTTTGTTCTGCATCCCACCTTCCCAGCCAAAACAACTGCTGGCCACATAGGCCGCTGCCAATGGTGCCGTAATGGCCGAAGTGATTCCTGCGGCCAAAAGTCCGATTGCCATAAACAGGAACGCCATTTTGCCAAACAAGGGCTCCAAGGCCTTCGCCATATCCAAGGCATTGTTTATTTCCGATATGGGCGCAGCGGAAGCAGTAATCAATATGGCCATGGAAACCAATCCTCCCAATCCAATGGATATGATGGTATCCCTGTTCACTGCTTTTAAATCCTTAGTGGAGTTCCATTTTTCCTTCACCAAAGAGGCGTGCAAGAACAGGTTATAGGGAACCACAGTGGTTCCCACCAAAGCTACTAAAGTAAGTAATCCGTTTTCGGGCAGTTTGGGAACAAACATACCTTTCAATATCCCTATCATCGATGGTTGGGTGATGACGGCGCAGATGACAAAACTGACACCCATAATACCTACGAGTCCCATGAATATTTTCTCCAAAATCTTGTAACTACTGAACCATAGCAACAAAAAGATGACAATTCCTATAGTTGCCGGCAAAAAAGGCCTCAACTGTTGCCGGGGCACTAATTGTTCGAGTCCCAAAGTCGCACCACCAATGTTTCCTGCCTCATAGGCTGCATTACCAATTAGGATGGCCCCAAGAACAATTATAATCACCAGGTTTTTGAACCAGGGTGTGCTCAGCTCCGTTCTTACCACATCCACCAGTCCACTTTGAGTGACCAAACCTATTCTACCCGCCATGGCCTGTAAAACCATAGTGGCTATTATAGAAACCAACAAAGCCCATATAAGGGCATATCCAAATTGAGCTCCGGCAAGTGTGCACATGGTAATGGTGCCGGGACCCACAAAAGCTGCCGCAACAAGAACGCCGGGGCCTATTTTTTTAAACATTGGCTCGTTGGTTTAGGAGGATTAATTTAAAGGTATAAATGGACAAATCATGCATTTCGTCCAAAAATGTGTATTTCGTCTAAAAGTGGGTTGCTATACATCGAATTTTTATACTATTTCAAAAATCCCAAAGTTATAATAGTCCCAAATCATACTTAGACTTAAACCTTAAAAAACTTATGACATGTAAGGATTGTGGCAAAAGCATTAGCCCCCGACAATATATCGCATCAAAAGAATCTTTAGGTGTTACGCTTTGCGAACGACATGCAAAACTCATCAAAAAGGTAATTCTCGATAACGACACCCCAATCGAGGCCATTCACCTTTTCTATGCACTAAAGGACGCAGGTGTACATCCCATGTTGGAATGGTGGGATGGAAAAAAATCCGTAGATATTGCGATTTCACGGGTAAAGCTCAATATTGAGATTGACCAAAATTATAACATGATTACCCATGAGCAGGCGATAAACGACCTTGAAGATGCCATGCATTCCTTTAAAAATGGCTTCACGACCATCAGGATTCCGCATTTGGCCATTAAATATTATTTGGATGAAACCGTAGAAAATATTCTAGGTATCATCTCAGGGCTAAAGGCCAATATCAAGGCGATTTAATTACAGAACGATAGGCTGTTCTCTTTTTTGGTGTGCTTGTATTCCAAGATATTGATGACCACCATATCCTCACCTATGTTTTCCAAATCGTTGATGTAGTCCTTGCCCCTGTTTTCAAAATACTCGGTATCACCCTGATTAAGTTTTACCATGTCTATTTTGCCGTTACCGTACCTGGTGATCAGCAAGCCTCCAGTAGTGCAGACCCAACCATAATTGGTATTGTGCCTCCTAAAATTCAACCGTTCCCCGGGAAGTAGACGAAGGTCCCAGAGTTTTATACTGTCATCTTCAAATACCAATCTGTTGCTTAACGACTCTTTAATCTCCTGATGTAGCAACTCATCAATTTTCTCCTGCTCCCAAGGGTCAAAATTGCCCACCGGGTTCAACTCCACAAACTGCATGTCCTATGTTTTCTAAAATCGCGCAAAATTACGCCATAAGATGCTTTGATGCAGAACGTTAAGCAACTTTTAACGAATTAGTTGCATATTTCGTCGATTATGTTGGTTTTATTGTGAATTTACTCAATAACAGTCACTTAAACCCTTTTTTCTGTTATTTTCAACCCAACCACCCCTCGCGATCTAAGCTTCGGTATTGAATAGCTTCGGATATATGCATCTCTGATATTTTTTCAACACCATCCAAATCGGCAATGGTTCGGGAGACCTTCAAAATTCTATCGTATGCCCTTGCGGACAGATTGAGCCGTTGCATGGCTTCTTTCAATAGATTTTTGGAGGATTCGTTGAGTTTGCAGAATTCCCTGATATGTTTGGTCCCCATTTGGGCATTGTAATGAATGCCATCAACGTTTTCAAATCTGCTGGTCTGTAATTGACGTGCCGCTTCTACTCTTTTTCTGATCACTACACTGCTTTCCCCTTTTCGCTCTTCCGATAGTTTATCAAAAGGTACAGGCGTCACTTCAATATGAATATCGATCCTGTCCAACAATGGTCCGGATATTTTCCCCAGATACCGTTGCATTTCGGCTGGTGATGAGGTGACCGGGGCATCGGGGTCGTTAAAATAACCGCCGGGACTCGGGTTCATACTGGCCACCAGCATAAAACTGCTGGGGTAGGTCACTGTAAATTGTGCACGGGCGATGGTCACTTCCCTATCTTCCATGGGTTGGCGCATCACTTCCAGCACCCTTCGTTCAAATTCGGGAAGTTCGTCCAAGAACAATACGCCATTGTGCGATAACGATATTTCCCCGGGTTGGGGATAGCTCCCACCGCCCACCAAGGCTGCGGAACTTATGGTATGATGGGGATTGCGGAATGGCCGTTGGCTCATCAGCCCCTTATTCTTGACCTTGCCTACCACACTGTGGATTTTGGTGGTTTCCAACGCTTCGTGAAGCGTCATCGGTGGCAAAATGGATGGTAAACGTTTGGCCAACATGGTCTTTCCGGCCCCGGGCGGGCCAATCAGAATAATGTTGTGTCCGCCCGCCGCGGCAATTTCCATACAGCGTTTTATACTTTCCTGCCCCTTTACATCGGAAAAATCAAATTCGGGTAAATGTAAATGATCATAAAATTCCCGCCGTGTGTCAATTTCCGTTTGTTGGAGCGGTGCATTCTCATCAAAAAAATCAATGACCTCCTTGATATTTTCCACTCCATAAACTTTTAATCCATTAACCACGGCGGCTTCTTTGGCGTTTTCTTTGGGCAGGATAAACCCCTCGAAACCTTCCTCCTGTGCCTTTATGGCGATGGGGAGGGCGCCTTTAATGGGCTGTACGCTTCCGTCAAGGGAAAGCTCGCCCATGATCAGGTATTTCTGAATGTTTTCTGACCGAATCTGGTCGGATGCGGCCAAAATACCAATGGCCAAAGTAAGGTCGTAGGCGGAGCCTTCCTTTCTTAGGTCGGCCGGTGCCATGTTGATGGTGATCTTTTTTCCTGGAATTCGGTACCCGTTGTTCTGCAGGGCGGCAGCTATCCTAAAATTGCTTTCCTTGATGGCATTATCGGGCAAACCTACCAAATGATATCCGATTCCTTTATCTATATTGACCTCCACAACAATGGTTGTCGCTTCAATCCCAAAAACGGCACTTCCGTGAACTTTTATGAGCATATCAACTTTTTAATTGAAAAAGGCTGAGAAAATAGCCAATCTCCAATCAAAAAAATCAATGGTTTGACGGATACCCCAATTTGAATTGACGAATGCCCCGTTTGGATTAACGGAAGATCAAAACAGACTCCGCAGTTTCCTCAATTTCCTGCTTGTTCATCATCATTTTACGGAACTCCCCGTTGACATACATCTGTGCCTGATCATCGTAATGTTTGCTCAGGGGATTACCGGACTGCCCGGTAGGCAAAATACTGATGCTGTTCTCCACATCGGAAAAATCGATGATTCTACGGGTCGATGGTCCGGAGCTTACTTTGTAAAAACCTGTACTATCATAAGGAAAGGCCAGATTGTTTATCACCTCACGGGTGCCCTCCACCGGGAATGGTCCCACGTTGAAGTACTTTCTCAAGGATGCCACTTGCCCAAAGGGGTGTCCATGCTCCAAGGTATGCACTTTGTCCCAGGTCCATTCTTTTGTGTCTTCACCAAAGTCCTTTACCAATGATTCCCAAGTTTGGGAAAATGACATCATTACAATATCCTGTCTGGTTTCCACAACATCAGGGGTGTTTATATTATCCCACCATTTTGAATCTTTGATCCGTGCCCCCCAATCAATCTGCCTTTTGAACAAATGTGTGGACAGAAATTGTTTGAACATCTCGGGACCCAATTCATCCTCCATGGTATTCTTCACCATAAAATACAATGTTCTATGGTAAAGCACCGGACTTGTGCTTTTTAAGGTGTATTTTCCATCCCAATTTTTTAGGGAATCCAATAGCACCAGTTGCTCTTCATTCAAACTTGAAACATCGAACAGTTTGATCAATTCGGTGACCACCTCCGTGTTCACTGGAGAGGTTACATCCAAAATCATTTCAGAGATGGATTCCTTGTCCCAATTATTTTTGGCATCCAATAACTGTACAATTCGTTTTGCACGGTTTTCTGGCAAATAATAGCCGGGGTATAGCATTCCTGCAATGGAATCGGGTTGATTATTGGCAGAATATACATAGTTCCATGGTGGGTTTTCGGCCATTGGGTTTTCCGAAAAGTCCAGATAACGTAAGGGTTCTTCTTTACCTGATGTACCGTCCAAAATAAACTTGGTGGACAAACTATCGGGCATTTGATAAAGTTTGGCCGTCGCCCACCAGGCCACGTTTCCTTGGGCATCGCCATACATAACATTGAGCCCTGGCGCATGAATATTGGGCAAAGCGTTTTTAAACTCTTCCATGTTGGTGGCATGACTCAACCCATACAGGGCATGTATCACCTTGTTCTTGGGCTTGGTATAGATCCAAGACATGGCAACGGGCCGCTCGCCGGATATTTGGTCCGCAATGTTGTTCAGTACCGGTCCATGGTGTGTTTTTTTGTAAGTAAAGGAAACATCTTCGCCATCTTTTACCTTAATGGTCTTGTTTACGAATTTATAGTCCTTCCAGCCTTCGGCCACTCGGTATTTTGTGCTGTCGGACGGATGGGTCTGCTCGTAATAAAAGTCGATATCGTCATTCTCGAACATGGTGAGTCCGTAGGCCAGATTTCTATCGTGCCCCAATAAAGGGAAGGGAACTCCCGCCAAATGATATCCATACTTTTCGTAGGTAGGGGTGCTTATATGGGCCTCATACCATACGGAGGGCTGTGCAAACCCAATATGGGGGTCGTTGGCAAAAATCACCTTGCCATTTTTTGTTTTTTGTGGGGCAACCACCCAGCTATTGCTCCCCTCAAATTGGGGAATGGGCAGTTTGCCAAGGGCCTCCGTTACACTTGCCGTAATATTGGTTCCCAAAGTGTCGGTTACTTCGCCTTTATAATTTTTTATCCAGACGGTGGTTGTATCTGAATCAACCGTCAAGTCGCGCATATATTCCTCGCCCAGTTTGTTTCGCATACTGGTCAACAAAGGGTCTGTTTTGTGCGCCATGGCAAAACTGAAGGCCATATAACCAACGGCATTGTACACATCTTCAATGGTGAAAGGTTCCTTATCAATCCCAGTCAGATAGAACTCTATGGGGGTGGGACCTTGTGCTATAAATTCATTGATGCCATCCAGGTAGGCTTGGGCCATCAAAATGGTTTCACTATCGGCATCAAGAGCGGCAACAGTTTCTTTTGTGTGGTCGGCAATACCGAGGGACAGAAAAAACTTATCCGTGCCGATCATATCCTTTCCAAAAACCTCAGAAAGTCGACCTTTGGCCACTCTACGCAACAATTCCATCTGCCATAACCTGTCCTGTGCGTGCACATATCCCAATGCCCGCAAAGCATCTGCCTCGTTTTGGGCATAAATATGCGGAATTCCGTAGGAGTCAAAATAAGTGGTCACCTCATTGGAAATACCGGCCAGTTTTTTTTCACCGCTATAATCCGGTTTTAAGGTATTTATAAATATAGCAATGCCAATAATTACAAGTAGAAGCAATCCTGCAAGAACAAGAAGAATCTTTTTGTACTTTTTCACGAAGATGGGTTAAGTCGATTAATACTCTAAGGTATAATTAATTTCTTAGATGACTTAAAAAATATGTTGACAAATCTCAACTATTTGTTCATGGAAAGATGGTGTTTTTCCAAGCCCGACCTTAACCATTTCTCATAAGTCTCAACATCAACATATTGTACCGCTTCATTTAAAATCTCCAAATTTGGGGAGAGCAAGACATAATATGGCTGCGATGCCGCATTGAAATTGATGGTCTGGAACGTTCCCCATTTTTGACCAATGGTCTCAATTGGTTTTACCCGACCCGAGTCGTATTTAAAATCAAATTTTTCTGATTCTGGAAGTTCCTTTCTATCATCTACATACAATGAAATCAACACATAATCTTCCTTCAAAATGGGATAGATGTTGGAATCGCTCCACACATTTTCCTCCATTTTTCTACAATTCACACAGGCCCAGCCCGTAAAATCGAGCAGAATGGGCTTGTTGACCTTTTGTGCGTATGCCACGCCTTCTTCAAAATCCTTGTAACAATCCAAGCCTAACGGACAATCGCTTTCTGTTTCCACAACACTGTAAAAACTTGGTGGGGGAAATCCACTCAACAACTTCAACTGTGTAATGTTAAACAGGCCTAGCACCAAGTAAACGGTAAAGGCAAAACTGACCAAACCTATTGCCTTGCGGGTCGATGAAAGTTTCTTTTTGGGCCCATCGTGCGGAAACCTGAAAATTCCAAAGAGGTAAAGTGTCATCAAAACGAACAGCACTACCCAGATGCCGACGAATATCTCCCGTTTAAAGATGCCCCAGTTGCCTACCAAATCGGCATTTGACAGGAATTTGAAGGCCAAGGCCAGTTCCAAAAATCCAAGCACCACTTTTACGGTTGTCATCCAGCCGCCAGACTTTGGCAACGAATTTAACCAGGCCGGAAACATGGCAAACAACGCAAACGGAAGGGCCAATGCCAAACCAAAACCTACCATTCCGGAGGTTAAGTTGGTGGCCACATTCCCTTCGGCCAATGTTGTACTCCCCAAAAGCCCGCCCAAAATGGGGCCTGTACAGGAAAACGAAACGATGGCGAGGGTCAATGCCATAAAAAAGATACCGAGCCCCCCTCCTACTTTGGACGAGGCGGAATCCATTTTATTGGCCCAAGAGCTGGGCAACGTCAATTCATAATACCCAAAAAACGAAAAGGCAAAGAATACAAAAATGATAAAGAAGAACACATTCAACCAAATATTGGTTGCGATGGTGTTCAATATCTGCGAGTCCACCGAATTGAACAAATGGAACGGTAAGCTCAGCAAGAAATAAATCAGCACGATAAAGAAACCGTACAATATGGCGTTGGCTATACCTTTGGACTTATTTTTTGTTTGTTTGGTAAAAAAAGAGACCGTCAGCGGAATCATGGGGAACACGCAAGGGGTCAACAAGGCAATCAATCCGCCGATAAAACCTAAACCGAAAATCACCCATAGGTTGGATTTTCCTTCGGAATCGGTAACCCCGTTTTGATTCAGGAGGTTTTTGTTCTTTAAATCCACCTTCAGCGATTCGCCCAATGCCACGCTGCGTTCATCCAAAGCTGTCTCTTCGGCGACAAATCCGCTTCCATCCAACGAAATTTGAAAATATTCATCAACGGGCAAACAAACCTCCTTGCATATCTGGTAAAACAGGTTTACGGATATTTGGTTGACCTCCGGGTCCAACAATTTGATTTTTTGGGTGAAAATGGCCTCTTCCTTAAAAAAGGTTTCATCAACCTCAAAAATATCACTGTATTCTATGATCGTTTCACTTTCCTCTGTCTTACCTACAAGCTCGTAATGCTCTCCGGCCTTCTCAAAAGTGAACTCACTGGGCAAGGAACCGCCTTCGTCCGTGTATTGTGAGTAGATGTGCCACCCATCCATAATTTTGGCCTTGAACACCAGTTCGTATTCGGTATCGGACAATTTATTCACCTCATGGCTCCAAACGGCGGGATTCTCATCGGTTTGTGCAAACGCTGTCAGGTTGATAAAAAACAATCCTAAAAAAAGTACCAATAATCTTATGTATGCCATGTAATCTTAACTATTTCTTGAGTTGATTCCTCAACTTTGAATCGTTCGTCCGCCCGTTTGCCCAATACCCAGACAATTTCTTCGTCCGAACAGAGCAACCATTGCTTTTCTTTTGAAATGAGGTCCATCTTTTCATCCTTGAAAAATTTGGACAACTTTTTTTTGCCCCGCATCCCAAAAGGATAAAAATAGTCGCCTTTTTTCCAATTCCTTAACACCAAGGGAAAGTTTAACTTTTCCTTATCCAAAAATACGACATTTTCAGCCGTCTCACCCAGTGTTTTCCACTCTTCCAACTTTAACTTAATGGGTAAATCGGACGTGGTTTCGTTTAAATGGACGGCATAGGACGTATTTGCCTTGATTTCAATTTTGGACAACATTAGACAATCCCTATCCTTCAACAGTCTGTGCGTTTTGGAAATCAACTGCTTGCCGCTCATGGCGCCCAACAGACTTTTTACATCGTTCCATTCCGTAAAACCATATTCGCTCAACAATCCGTACAAATAAGCATCCAAGGGCTGCAACTTTTCCAGTTCGGAAATTTGAATTTTTACGACACCTTTTTCATGCCGGAACATTTTCTGCTTCAATTCTTTTAAATGATTGATGACCAAATCGTTGGTCTGTCCCAAAAAGTGTTGCGTATTTTGAAAATTTTGAAGAAAAGCTGGATGGAGTTCTTTTAGATGCGGAACCACCTCATGACGAATCTTGTTGCGAAGGTATGCAGTGCTCGCATTGCTGCCATCTTCCCGCCATTCAATCCCCTCCGACTCCGCAAACGCCAGAATCTCTTTCCTGGAAAAAGGCAACAACGGCCGAACAATGGTTCCATTCACTTCAGGGATGCCCAAGAGCCCTTCAATCCCTGTTCCACGGGATAGATTGATAAGAAAAGTCTCCAAACTGTCGTCCGCATGGTGGGCCGTTAAAATATAATCCAACCTTTTGGATTGCAGCAGTTCGTCAAACCATTGGTAACGCAGCTCCCGTGCTGCCATCTGTACCGACAAACGCTGTGTTTCGGCATAGTGTCCAGTGTCAAATTGCTCAACAAAACATTCAACCCCTAATTTGGATGCCAATTGCCTTACGAATTCCTCATCCCCGTCACTTTCCGCACCTCGCAACGAAAAATTGCAATGTGCCAGGGTAAAATCAAAATCCAAGGCAGCACATAAATGGACCAAAACAACACTATCAAGTCCTCCACTACAGGCCACCAAAAGTTTCTTCTCTTTGAGAAATGGCAAGTCGGTTACAATATGGTTATTGAATTTTTGGACCATGCTGCGAATTTACGAATAAACCCTTGTCCCGACGTCGTTATTCGGTTACAGGTTATTTTGTTGTTGTTCTATCGACATTTGGGTTTGAGCTAGATATTTGATAGCACCTTGAAGTCCGTCCTTTTGTCCAAAAGCGTAACGGTCCTGTTACCTCCCCTGCGCTTCCCTTTCCTCCAAAACCGTTCGCATTGCTTTTGCTTTGAGCAGACATTCTTGATACTCTTTTTCGGGATCGGATTTTGAGGTGATGGCACTGCCCACAGAAAAAGAAACATATTTTTTGCTGGCATTGTACAAAATACTTCGAATGACCACATTAAAGTCAAAATCGCCATTGGGCGCAAAATAACCTACGGCTCCGCTGTACAGACCCCGCTTGGTCTCCTCCAGTTCCTCGATGATCTTCATCGCGGAAATTTTCGGTGCACCGGTCATACTCCCCATCGGGAAGGTATCCTTGATCAATTCCAATGGGCTTTTATTCGTTGGAACTTTTGAAACTATGGTCGAGATCAATTGATGTACTTGCTTAAAAGTGTGCGGTTTGCAAAGTTCCTCCACCTGTACCGACCCACGTATCGCACTTTTGGACAAATCGTTACGGACCAAATCGGTGATCATAATATTTTCGGAACGCTCTTTTTTATCTTGGGCCAACTCCTGCTTGATTTTTTCGTCTTCCCGCTCGTCCATGCCCCGTCTTGCAGTGCCTTTTATGGGCTGCGAAATTACCTTTTGGCCCATTTTTTTGATGTATCGTTCCGGGGAGGCGCACATTAGGTACTTATCACTGAGTTTTGCAAATGCGGCAAACGGTGGTTCGGAAATACCATTCAGTTTTTGATAGGTTTCCCATGGGTCTACGGCCACATCCTCTGCATAAAACTCCTGACAAAAATTGGCCTCGTAAATATCCCCCCGGTGAATATGCTCCAAAAAACGACGGGCCTTCTCAAAATAGGCATCTTTATGAATCCGCATCTTTATTTTGATGGGTTCATTGGGTTTGGGCGACGTTTCTTGCGGTGAAAAATTACGGATTTCCGCTAAATCACCATCAATTTCATTGGCCACATCCTCCAAATACTTAAAGTGGAGTTGTCCGCCATCAACAATAATAATTTTTTGCGGCTGAAAGAACTGTAATGCCGGAAAATCGAGACCATCAAAATTATTCGAGGTCAAATCCTCCAACTCGTTCTTTACATCATAGGATAAATAACCGAACAACCAATCATTTTCGTTCTCCAAAAAGGTGTTGAGCGCATCGGCGGTATACAATGTACGGCACGCCCCAACCGCTAAACCTGCTTCAAAAGTGGAATAGTGGTCTTGGTGGGCATTGCTGTCCAACCAAACGGCCATATCAAACTTTTTGGCCCACCAAAACAGCGCCTCTTTACTTTGTAAAAGGGGGTTTATCCGAAAGGAACGATGAATCCGCAATAGTTATGAATTTAAGGAATCCAAAAATGCATCCAGCGCCTTCCGGTGTTCCATTTGTAAGGCTTCATCCACAATGCCCTCATCATCAAAATTGTCGTAGAACGATGGCAACGAAAACCCCGCTGTTATTTCTCCGCCAAATCTGGGCAGCATATTTTCGATAACGGTAAACGAGCCTTTCCCTCCACGCTTGCCCCCCGATGTGGACATCAAAAAAATTTTGGTGCCTTCCAAAAAATTCCGGTCCAAACGGGATAGCCAATCCAGTACATTTTTAAAATATGCTGAGGGGTTTCCGTTATGTTCGTTTACGGACAGCATTAGTCCCTCTGCTCTGTTGATTTTAGCTTTGAAATCCACCAAGGCATCCGAGTACCCCTCCGCTTTTTCAAGGTCCGCGCTAAACAGGGGAAAAGGGTGCTCTGCCATGTTCAACAACTCAATATCATGGTCTTTGACCAGTGAAGCTGTATGTTTTATCAATTTATAATTAATAGAAGTTGAAGAATTGCTCCCTGCTAATGCCAAAAGTGCAGCCATTGTAAAAATTCGTTGATTGTTTCGCTAAAATACCGCAATTGGCACAGAGATGCGACTATTTTGTATATTTTTGACATCCGTAACGTCCAAAGTGACTGCAAAACAAGTATATAGAGGGTGAATTTTAATTGAATGACAGCCAAAAACAACAGGTTATTTTTTATTGATGCCATGCGGGCATGGGCCATTCTGATGATGCTGCAAGGGCATTTTATCGATGGTTTGTTGGACCCGATTTTTAGGGACACCAGCAACACGGCCTATAACATTTGGTTATATTTTAGGGGAATAACAGCCCCCGTGTTCTTTACCGTTTCCGGCTTTATTTTCACCTATTTATTGATTCGCGTTCCCCAGAACGGAATGGAAAACCCGAGGGTTTCCAAAGGAATCCGGCGCGGTTTACAGCTACTGCTGATCGGGTATTTACTACGGATGAACCTTGGTGGTCTGTTCAAGGGGGAAATTTACGGTTCTTTCTATTTGGTGGATGTGCTACACTGCATTGGGCTGTCCATATTGGGCCTTATCGGTGTATACGTGCTGACCGCCAAAAAGAAAAGCTATGTGTTCCCTACCGTTCTTGTTGCCATTACTTTGGTGCTTTTCCTTTTTGAAAGGGTCTACAAAGATTGGTCCTTTGCGTTTTTGCCCGACTTTTTGGCCAATTACTTCACAAAGGCCAACGGCTCCGTATTCACCATTGTACCTTGGTTTGGTTATACGACCATTGGTGCGTTTATATCCGTGTTGTTCGCTAAATTCAAAAATTATAGGTATTTGTACCCCGCTGCCATTTCCATAGCCTTGGCAGTTGGCTATCTGTTGGTTTATCAATCTTCGAATTTCTTTGAATTGGTTTACGAAAACACCGGATTGCATTTTCTTAAACTGCTCCTTGCCAATAATTATCTCTTTATCCGTTTGGGCAATGTGTTCGTGGTATTTGCCGTATTTATGGTACTCCGTCAGTTATTGACGAACAAAACCGTTTTAAAAATCGGCGCAAGTACGCTTTCCATCTATGTGATCCACTTTGTTATCCTTTATGGCAGTTTTACCGGATTGGGCCTATACCGCTTCTTTAACCACTCGCTTTCCCCGGAGATCGCAATTCCGGGCGCTTTGGCGTTTATGGTAGCTTGTACTTGGTTGTCGCTACAATACAACAAATACGAAGCAGATGTCAGAGCACAGATAGCTTCGGGCATTTCTTATGCAAGGTTGCAGCTCATTGAATTAAGGGAAATTTCCATTCCCGTACTCCGAGAGATGTTCATTCGGGTTCGACTTTTCCTTAGACGTTTGTTGCGTACCGTTAGAAGCTAAAAAAGCATCCAATCCTTCGACTGAACGCTTTTCTATACTTTAATTATGTTGTTTTGATGGTATTTCAGGAACCGTCGGTTTGAGTTTTCCGAAGGAAAAAGTAGCTCTCGTCAAGAATGCAACTTGATATTCCAAAAATTCTTTCTCGATACATTTTTTGACACCAAGGTCAAAAAACACCCGAAATGACAAATTTTCATCAAAACGTATAACCGACAACTGTTCCTTTTCTACCTAAACGTGCAAGGCCCTATCGTCCGTTGCGGCCAAGGCAGCTTCCTTAACGGCTTCGGCATAGGTAGGGTGCGCATGGCTCATTCGGGAAATATCCTCGGCAGATGCCCTGAACTCCATTGCGGTGACGCCTTCGGCGATCAAATCGGCGCAACGTGCCCCGATCATATGGATGCCCAGCACCTCATCGGTATTTTTATCGGCAAGGATCTTTACAAAACCATCAATGTCCATACTGGCACGGGCACGGCCCAACGCGCGCATGGGAAACTGACCTGATTTGTATTCCACGCCCTCTTCCTTCAATTGTTCCTCGGTTTTGCCCACAGCGGCAACTTCTGGCCATGTGTACACTACACCGGGAATCAAATTGTAATCGATATGCGGTTTTTGGCCCGCCAAGATCTCAGCGACCATGGTTCCTTCTTCCTCGGCCTTGTGGGCCAACATGGCGCCTTTCACCACATCGCCAATGGCGTAAATGTTGGAAACATTGGTCTGTAGATGTTCGTTTACCTCTACTCGGCCCCTGTCGTCCAGTTTTACACCGGCAGCATCGGCGTTCAATCCATCGGTGTAGGGTTTACGGCCAACGCTCACCAAGCAGTAGTCCCCTTTAATGGTGACTTCCTCGCCTTTTTTGTCGTCTGCCTTCACGATTACCTCATCACCTTTGCGTTCCACGGATTTAACTTTATGGGACAGGTTGAACTTTACCTTTTGTTTTTTCATCACCTTGGTCAACTCTTTGGACAATGCACCGTCCATTCCCGGGATAATGCGGTCCATAAACTCCACCACGGTTACATCGGCGCCCAAGCGTTTGTACACTTGGCCCAGTTCCAACCCGATGACACCACCACCGATAACGATCAAATGCTTCGGGATTTCCTTCAGCTTCAATGCCTCCGTGGAAGTGATCACGCGCTCCTTGTCAATTTCGATAAATGGCAAGGATGATGGTTTGGACCCCGTGGCAATAATGGTGTTTTTGGCTTCGATCGTCTCTTCGCCGTCCTCTTTTGCGATGTTGATGTGCGTGGCATCCTTAAAGCTACCGACACCATGGTACACATCTATTTTGTTCTTGTCCATCAAAAATTCGATGCCCTTGGTGGTCTGGTCCACAACGCCCTGTTTACGGGCGATCATCTGCTCCAAGTTCACTTTTACGTCGCCCGGGATCTCGATACCGTGCTCCTCGAAGTGCTTTACCGCATCCTCGTAGTGGTGCGAAGAGTCCAAAAGCGCTTTGGAGGGGATACAGCCTACGTTAAGGCAAGTTCCGCCGAGCGTGGCATATTTTTCTATTATTGCGGTTTTCATTCCCAATTGGGCACATCGAATGGCCGCCACATAGCCTCCTGGTCCAGAGCCGATGACGGCTACATCATATTGATTCATATGGTATTGTTTGTAAGGATAATTGCTAAAAAACTGTGTTCTTGTAAAACAAGTGTAAAAATACAAATGTTTTTCGGGACAGTACCAATCTATTCTGTTGGATTGTTTGGGCTTACTTGGCTGATGGATGATTCTGTTATTCGGTTATTCGGTTATTTGGTTAATGGTTATTTGTTGATGGTTGAAGGGTAAAGGGATTACTCGATTGTTGGATTGTTGGAAGAGCGGACCCTGAGCGTAGTCGAAGGGTGGATGATTCTGTTATTTGGTTATTCAGTTATTGGTTAATGGTTAAAAGGTTCTCGAACTGATAATTGGTAACTGTTGATTGTTAATTGTCGTCCTATGTCCTATGTCCTGGCTCTTGATTATTTGGTTATTTGGTTATTTGGTTATTCGGTTATTTGAAATTGACTCGAATTCCACGAATTTTCACTTATTGAGCGTCGGACCCTGAGCGGAGTCGAAGGGTGGATTGTTGGATGGTTCGGTTATTTGTTATTGGTTAATGGTTATTTGTTGATGGTTGATGGTTGATGGGCGAAGGGTGAAGGGTAAAAGGGATTATTGGATGTTTAGACGGTTGGATTGTTCGATGATTCGGTTATTTGTTATTGTTAACTGCCCACTGCTCACTGCCCACTGCCCACTGCCCACTGCTCACTGTAAACTGCCAACTGCATACTGCTTACTGACTACTCACTACTCAAATCTCACATCTAACCCCAAAAAAACAAAACCGGAAAAGCACGTGGCCCTCCCGGTCTGTTCAACTATTTATAATTGAAAAACGGATTTATTGTTTAGGGGAATCAATCACAAGTTTCAAAGACTTCAAAGTTTCCTGTAAAGTTCCAAACATGGACCTCAGCAAGATTGATCATAGCCTCCATTAAAGCTTCCCCACAAATGGCCATGCCATGTATTCCGATTGTTACATTTTTGGGAGCATTGTTTTCATCCACATAATTGCTCCAACCGATCAAAGTGGCATTTAGGCTTTCTTTGGACATACCACTGTTATCAAACATATTTGACATATTCTCTACATTTTCAATATTCCAACCACCTAAATCTTGGTCAAAGTTGGAGGCCTCCAAAAACATATAATTCATATTGGTAACATTACCGACTTCCCAATCGCTGATGTCCCCATTAAAATTAGATCCTTTAAACATTAGAGACATATCGACAACATTGGAAAGATGAGGTGTATCGGAAGTATTAAACTCCAACTTGGGTGTATTTTCAAAGGCTGACCTAAAAGTTTGCCAAGCAATATTGCCCCATCGATCTACACTTAACAACTTATCCCGATTCGCTATGGTCACTTTAATCGAAGGAAATTCTCCCTTTATTGCAACAGTATAAACACCGGCATTTTCATAAAAATGTTCAGGATTATCATTGTCCGTGTAATCCTCCACGGTGCCATCGCCCCAATCTACAGTAAAATCATAACTGTATAAATCGTTAGTAGGTAATAATAAATGATTATTATCAATATCGGATACCTCCCATGTTGTAATAAAAGAGTCGGGATCTTCGGCCATACTTTCGATTACGTTCTCCACGGTAATGGTCACGGTGGCCTCGGCGGTTTTTTCGCCATCGGTTACGCTTACGGTAATGCTGTGCGAGGTGGCGGTCTCGTAGTCCAGGGTTTTTCCTTCTGCCAAGGTCAAAATACCGCTTTCGGAGAGCATAAACAGGTCGTTGTCGTTGGTCACCATGGCAAAGGTAAGGTCATCTTCATTGACATCTGTGGCCACCACTTGGCCGATCACGTCGGTATCGGCAATGTCCTCCGCTGCCACAAACTCTTGGTCGGCCATTTCGGGGGCTTCGTTGGTCGGGGCAACAGTGGTCACTTTAATGGTGATCGTGGCACTTGCCGTGTCCTCCCCGTCGTCCACCTTAACGGTAATGTTGTGCTGCTCCTTGGCCGCTGCATCCAAGGTCTTTCCGCTCGCAAGGCTCAATTCGCCGGAGGCGGTAATCTCGAACAGGTCGTCGCTGTTTGCTTCAATGGTAAAGGTGAGCGTGTCCCCGTCCTCATCGGAGGCCTTTACCGTGCCGATCACTTCTGTATCGGAAATGGTTTCGGCAGCACTAAAGTCCTGCGCGGCTATTACCGGAACACTGTTCCCATCTTTCGGCGGGGTGTCCGGGCCGTCATCTTTACCGCAGGACCACAACAGGGCCACGGCCAACACTGAAAAAAGAATCTTTTTCATCATTTTTTAGATTTTTATTATTAAACATTTGGGCAAATTCGGGAGTTCTGCCGAGGTTTTGGACCACCAATTGACGTATGCCCCATTTGAGTTGACGGATGAGGGGTTTGGGTTGATGGGGGTGTTTGGTTATTCGGTTATTCGGTTATTTGGTTATTTGGTTATTGGTTAATGGTTATTGGTTGATGGGCGAAGGGTAAAGGGATTACTCGATTGTTGGATTGTTGGAAGAGCGGACCCTGAGCGTAGTCGAAGGGTGGATGCTTGGATGATTTGGTTATTCGGTTATTTGGTTATTCGGTTATTCGGTTATTTGGGTGAAGGGTAAAGGGTTAAAGGTGAAAGGTTCTTGAACTGACAATTGGTAACCGTTGATTGTTCATTGTTAACTGTTAACTGCCAACTGTTAACTGCCAACTACTCACTGCCAACTGACCTCTGACTTCGTACTTCCGACTTCCAACTTCCGACTCCTAAAAAAACTAAATATGAACCGAAGGGCTGTTCTTGACCTCGTTGATCACAAAAGAGCTTTGCGTGTTGCCGATATTGGCGATGGCGGTAAGTTTGGTGAGCATAAATTCACGATAGCTCTTCATGTCCTTTACGAAGATTTTAAGGATATAGTCGTAGTCCCCACCCACATGAAAACACTCGGATACTTCCTTAAGCTGCAGTACCTCGCGCTCGAACTTTATCACATTTTCCTTGGTGTGCTGCACCAACCGTATTTGGCAAAGTACCATAAAATCACGGCCCACCTTCACCTTGTCCACCAAGGCGGTGTACTGGGTGATCACCCCGTTGCGTTCCAGTCGGCGAATGCGCTCGTAAACGGCGGTCTTGGACAAATGCAAAGCATCCGCATATTGTTTGGTGGTCTTTTTACTGTCCTTTTGCAGCAGCCTGATCAATTCAATGTCCACATTATCCAGTTTCATACCGACTATTTTTCTATGATGAACCGCTAAATTCCAATTTTACGGAACAATTTCCTAATTTTTATAGCTATTCCGACCAATCATCTTCATTTTAATACATCTATTGATTTTGGGTCTATCAATTCCTAATTTTACTAAAAACAGCACATTATGGACTACAAAGCATCGGAACACATACAGGACCTTCAATATTTTGGTGAATTCGGAGGTGTAAACCCTTCCATATCAGATTCATCGACCTACACATTTCTATCGGCAAAAACCATGTTCGATACCTTCGAGGGCAATACCGAAGGGTGCTACCTGTACAGCCGCCACTCCTCCCCTTCCAACCTGTATTTGGGCGAGGCCATGGCGCAACTGGAAGGAACCGAATCCGCCAATGTGTACGCCAGTGGCATGGGCGCGATAACCGCGGTCATACTCCAATTGTGCGATTCGGGCGACCATATCGTGTGTAGCCGAACCATTTACGGTGGAACCTATGCTTTCCTGAAAAATTTTGTAAAAAAATTCAATATTGAGGTCTCCTTTGTGGACATCACCGACTTGGAAACGGTGAAGCAATCCATTACACCCAAAACCAAAATGATTTACTGCGAAGCCGTCAGCAACCCGTTATTGGAAATTGCCGATATCCCTTCGCTATCCAAAATCGCCAAGAAAAACAATATGCCGTTGGTAGTGGACAATACGTTTTCTCCGTTGTCCATAAATGCAGCAAAGCTGGGGGCCGATATTGTAGTGCACAGTCTTACCAAGTTCATCAACGGCACCAGTGATTGCGTTGCCGGCGCTGTGTGCGCCTCCACGGATTTTTGTTTGAGTTTGAAGGATGTGAACAGCGGAGCGGGAATGCTTTTGGGCAGTACGTTGGACAGCCTTCGTGCCGCTTCCATTTTGAAGAATATGCGCACGCTTCACATCCGTATCAAAAAGCATAGTGAAAATGCCCATTACCTGGCCGAACAGTTTGAAAAAGACGGCTTAAAAGTGGTCTATCCCGGGTTGGAAAGTCATTCGGGACACCAGTTGATGAAATCCCAAATGAACCATGAATACGGTTTTGGAGGCATGCTGACCCTCGATGTGGGCTCGGTGGAGCGTGCCAATGCGTTGATGGAATCAATGCAGACCGAAAAGCTGGGATATTTGGCCGTGAGCCTTGGGTTTTACAAGACCCTTTTCAGTGCTTCGGGAACTTCCACCTCTTCCGAAATACCCGAAGAAGAACAAAAGGAACTCGGTCTTTCCCAGGGACTTATCCGTTTTTCCATTGGTCTGGACAACGACATCCGAAAGACCTATGTTACCATGCGCGGTTGTATGGAAAAGTTGGGTATTCTATCGCCCGATGCAAGTTTGGTCTAATTAAGTCGACTAATGGGGTTTGCACAACAAGGTGCAAAATCGTAATATTACCTCTTAACAAACTCAGACCAGATGCCGAACACAGAGGAGAATCCAAAATTTAGGGAAGACGAACATATTGTAAAAAACAAGGAATTGAGCATATGGGAAGCATTGATACCCGTGTTTGCCCTTGTGGCCATGCTCGCCTACAATGTTTTTGTTTTTGGGGATGATGCCCTGAGCGGCTCCAACCAGTTTATCCTCTTAATGGGCGGTGCGGTAGCGGCCATCGTAGGTATATTCAATAAGGTGTCCTACGACCAAATGATCGATGAGGTCGCAGAAAATGTTCGGTCTACCACAGGAGCGCTGCTCATCCTTTTAATGGTGGGCGCGTTATCCGGAACATGGCTGGTAAGCGGAATTATTCCGGCAATGATTTATTACGGACTTCAAATTTTGAATCCAACCATATTTTTGGCGGCCTGTGTGGTGATCTGTGCCATTATTTCCATTGCTACGGGAAGTAGCTGGACCACTGCCGCGACCGTGGGCATTGCCTTGATAGGAATCGGGGAAGCTTTGGGCATCTCGTTGGGAATGACGGCCGGCGCCGTGCTTTCCGGAGCTTACTTCGGGGATAAAATGTCGCCATTGAGCGACACCACCAACTTGGCCCCTGCCATGGCCGGTGGAGATTTGTTCTCGCACATTCGTTATATGACCTACACCACGGTACCGACCGTTGTGGTGACCTTGATTGTTTTTATTATTCTTGGTTTTACGATCGATACCTCCGGAGTGGCGGACACAAGTTCGCTCCTTACCAATATTGGGACCACCTTTAATATAAATGGTTGGTTGTTCATTGTTCCTTTGGTGGTCATCGGATTGATCCTTAAAAAAGCCCCGCCGTTGATGGCCCTTTTGGCCGGAACTTTATTGGGCGGTGTGTTTGCGATCATTTTTCAACCGGACATTGTTGCCAACATTGGCGGAGGTACCGCATTAAATTTTGAAACCGGTTACAAGGGCATTTTAAACGCCATTACCGTTGATACCGAAATAGCGACAAACGATCCGGCCTTGAACGATTTGTTCTCTTCCGGAGGAATGTCGGGCATGCTCGGCACTATTTGGTTGATTGTCTGTGCCATGGTATTCGGAGGCATCATGGACGGTATCGGGGCTTTGGAACGTATCACGGAATCCCTTCTAAAATTGGCCAAGACCACGTTTGGATTGTTTGCCAGTACCGTTGGGAGCTGTTTGGCATTGAACGTTACAGCGTCCGACCAGTATTTGGCCATTGTGGTACCCGGAAAAATGTTCTCCAAAGCTTATAGGGAACGAGGACTTGCCCCTGAAAATTTGAGTAGGACCTTGGAAGATTCGGGAACGGTAACTTCTGTATTGGTGCCTTGGAACACTTGTGGTGCTTATCACAGTAGCGTTTTGGGCGTCGGCGTCGGCGAATACTTTTTGTACGCCATTTTTAATTGGTTGAGCCCCATTATGACCTTGTTGTTTGCGGCGTTCAGAATCAAAATCAAACAGCTTGCTACAAGTCCGGCCGAATAAATTTTAATCCTACTTTTTTCATTGCGGCCATTTCTTTGGGAAGATGTCAAAATTTGATGCTCAATTTTATCAGAACATCAATATTGACAGTGCTTTTTTGCGGCATAGTCACGTGCTATCCGACCATAAGAAATACTAATTTTCAAGTTGAAAAAAGCCATAAATCCACCTTATTTTTGCTTCTGAAAAATTTAAAAAACATCCAATAAATGACTTTAGTAGGAAGAAAATTTCCAAACATTGAAGTAAACGCCATCGACGAATTGGGCGATACGTTCAAAATCAACATTTTAGAGAAAGCCAAAGCAGAAAACAAGAAAGTATTGTTGTTCTGGTACCCAAAAGACTTCACTTTTGTCTGTCCGACCGAGCTTTTTGCCTTTCAACAAAACCTTAGTGAGTTTGAAAAGAGAAATACCATTGTTATCGGAGCTTCTTGTGATACTGCCGAAGTGCATTTTGCATGGTTGAACACCGAAAAGGACAACGGTGGAATCGAAGGGGTGACCTACCCTATCGTTTCTGACAGCAATAGAAACTTGGCAAGTGCCCTGGGCATCTTGGACATCATGAAAGAGGACTTCAATGAAGAAACCAACTCTGTTGTAATGGAAGGCGACAATGTAACCTACAGAGCTACGTACTTGATCGATGAAGAAGGAACCGTATTCCATGAGAGCATCAACCACATGCCGTTGGGAAGAAACGTAAAGGAATTTTTGCGTTTGGTAGATGCCTACACCCACGTGCAGGAAAAAGGTGAGGTTTGCCCGGCCAACTGGGAAGAAGGAAAACAAGCCATGAATGCGGACAGAGCCGGTGTTTCCGATTACTTGGCCAATCACGTAAACTAAGAGCGCTATGATCGTAGAATTGGACAAAGACAATTTAAGCGAGGTCATTGCCAACAATGACAACGTGGTGGTGCAGTACAGCGCATCTTGGTGCGGCAACTGCAGGATCATGAAGCCAAAGTTCAAAAAGGAAGCGTCTTTGAACGAGAACGTAACCTTTGTTATGGTCGATGCCGAAAAATTCCCGGAATCCAGAAAACTGGCCAATGTGGACAATCTGCCCACCTTCGCCGCTTTTTCAAAAGGATCGTTGAAGAATCAGGTGCAGACCAATAAGTATGATGTTTTAAAAGACTTGATCCATGAAGTTGCCCATAATTAAACAATTGGTCAATTTTGCCGAGGAGCACGATGAGGACTACTTGCAGGAAACTGCCGATACCTTGGAAAGCGTCTGTGAGGTTTCCAGCTTAAAAGATGAGGAACTGGACATGATCGGGGAATTGATCTCCAATCTGTACGGAGCCATCGAAGTGACCCATGAAATCAAGAACGGTACTCCCAAAAAGGAAGCACTCAATGGTTTCATGTCACGAGTACTCGGGTCAATAGACAAGTAACGGACATTGTCATAACTATTAATGGTAAGAACCTTCCCGTAACAGTCTTCGGGAAGGTTTTTTTAGTATTTTTGGTCTCGAATCAAAACTACGATTATGGCAACTGTTACACTTAAAGGAAATGAAATTCACACACTTGGCGACCTTCCAAAAAATGGTTCCCAAGCCCCTAACTTTACTTTGGTAAAAACCGACCTATCCACCACTAGCCTATCCGATTACAAAGGTCAAAAGGTCGTTCTTAATATTTTTCCAAGCATCGATACGGGAACTTGTGCACAATCCGTGCGCCAGTTTAACCAAGAGGCCGCAGAATTGGAGAACACCAAAATATTGTGCATTTCCAAGGATTTGCCATTCGCACAAGCGCGTTTTTGCGGTTCGGAGGGCATTGATAAGGTAGAAACGCTCTCCGATTTTAGGGATGGCAATTTTGGAAAAGCCTACAATGTTGCATTTACCGATGGTCCATTGCAAGGCCTTTTATCAAGATCTGTGGTCGTTATCAACGAAAATGGTGAGGTCGTTCACTCCGAACAAGTATCGGAAACTGTCGACGAACCCAATTATAAAGCCGCTCTCGAAGCGTTGATGGATGCCTAAGGAATCTTTTTTACGGAACAGGATCAAAAGTGTTGGGTTTGCCCTAAGGGGCATGTTACTGTTGTTGCGGACGGAGCCCAGTATTAAGATCCAGTTCTTTATCGCACTTATCGTAACGGCCTTTGGCTTCTACTTTCAAATTTCCAACACCGAATGGATGGCCCAGATATTGGCCATTGGTTTGGTAATGGGCGTAGAAGGTGTGAATACCGCCATAGAAAAGATATGCGACTACATCCAGCCCAATTTGGACCCCAAGATTGGTTTGATAAAAGATATTTCCGCAGGAGCCGTTATGATAGTGTCGGTCCTGGCGAGTATTATAGGCCTGATCATTTATGTGCCGAAGATTTTTTAGTAAAATCCGACACCCGCAGTAGCAACGTAAATTTGTAACTTAGCCCCGCTTAAAATCGATTAATGGCCAAAAAAAGAACAAAATCAAAAACAAAAAAAACTACCGCCACTGCCAAAACGAAGCGCTCGTTCAAGCCTTCCAAGCAGAACAAGATTATTTTCGGTAGTCTTTTGATCGTTCTCAGCATTGCGCTTTTCTTCTCCTTTATGTCATTCTATTTTACATGGCAGGAGGATCAGAGCATGCTGTCCCAATTTGCGGACCGCAATGCCGAAGCCAGTAATTTGCTCAATAAATTTGGGGCCAACGTAAGCCACTTTTTTATGTACCGTGGATTTGGGCTCGCCTCTTTTGTGTTCCCGGTCCTATTGGCCATTACCGGGCTCTATCTATTTCTTGGATTGGACGGCAAACGATTGATCTACAAATGGATTTGGGGACTGGTCGGAGTCATCTGGGGATCCATTGCACTTGGCTTTTTTGCTGCTGACTTTCCATTGTTGGGAGGTCTTATCGGTTATGAAATGAACGATTTCCTTCAGGATTACACGGGAAAAATCGGTGTGTTCTTGATCCTCATATTTGTTTTGATGGTAATCTTGGTGCGATTGTTCAATTTCACGCCCGAGGGATTCGCCAATTTCTTCAAACGACAAAGTCAAAAAATCAAATCGGACTTTAAAGAAGAGCCCGCTACTCATCAAACCAAGGAATCCCCGATTGAAGATGAAGAAGATGGTCTTATATTGACCACGGAAGATACGGTTCCCGAAAAAGTGGACACTTACACCCATAAAAAGGATATTCCTCCTTTGGATGAAGCTGGGCTCGATGTCAACATTCCAGAAGAGGAGGAATCCGATATTGCATTAAAAGTTGAGGAAACTCCGGTCGAGGAAGAGGAAACCGATGCCAAAGCAGCCAAACTGGTAGAGGATTTTGGCGAATTTGACCCCAAATTGGAATTGGGCAACTACAAATTCCCGACCATGGACCTGCTCGAAGCACATGGGGCTTCCGGTGGGATCACCATCAATCAAGAAGAACTAGAGGAGAACAAAAACCGAATTGTAAGCACCCTCAAAAACTATAAAATTGGGATTGCGCAGATCAAAGCGACCATTGGTCCGACCGTAACCCTATACGAGATTGTACCAGAGGCCGGAATCCGAATCTCCAAGATCAAAAACTTAGAAGACGACATCGCTTTGTCATTGGCTGCATTGGGTATCCGAATCATCGCCCCTATTCCCGGAAAAGGAACCGTGGGTATCGAGGTACCGAACAAAAACGCCACCATCGTTTCCATGCGCTCGGTGATTGCATCGAACAAATTCCAAAAGGCAGAGATGGAACTGCCGATTGCGTTCGGAAAAACCATCAGCAACGAAACATTTGTGGTGGATTTGGCCAAAATGCCCCACTTGCTCATGGCAGGTGCCACCGGTCAAGGTAAATCCGTGGGTCTAAATGCCGTCATTACTTCCCTCCTCTACAAAAAGCATCCAGCGGAGGTCAAATTTATATTTGTTGACCCCAAAAAGGTGGAATTGACCCTCTACAATAAAATTGAGCGTCATTTCTTGGCCAAATTGCCAGATTCCGATGAGGCCATCATAACGGACAACACCAAGGTAATCAACACATTGAACTCGCTCTGTATTGAAATGGACAACCGCTACGAGCTGCTAAAAACAGCTATGGTACGTAATATTAAAGAGTATAATGTAAAGTTCAAGGCGAGAAAGCTCAACCCGAACGACGGGCACAAATTTCTCCCCTACATTGTTTTGGTGATAGATGAGTTCGCCGATTTGATCATGACAGCTGGCAAAGAAGTGGAAACACCCATTGCCAGATTGGCACAGTTGGCACGTGCCATCGGTATTCACTTGATCATTGCCACGCAAAGACCTTCGGTAAACGTGATTACGGGTATCATAAAGGCCAACTTCCCGGCGCGGATTGCGTTCAGGGTAACTTCAAAAATTGACTCCAGAACCATTTTGGACGCCCAAGGGGCCGACCAGTTGATTGGTCGCGGAGATATGCTCTACACCCAAGGAAACGACGTTACAAGGCTTCAGTGTGCCTTTGTGGACACGCCCGAAGTGGCAAAAATCACCGATTACATTGGATCACAGCGTGCCTATCCGGAAGCCCACTTGCTGCCAGAGTATGTAGGTGAAGAATCTGGCACAAGTCTTGATAATGATATCGAGGACAGGGATGCCATGTTCCGGGAAGCTGCCGAGGTTATCGTTACCGCACAGCAAGGTTCCGCCTCTTTGATCCAACGAAAATTAAAATTGGGATACAATCGTGCCGGTAGAATCATAGATCAATTAGAAGCTGCCGGAATTGTTGGGCCGTTTGAAGGCAGTAAGGCCCGACAGGTTTTGGTCCCCGATATGTATGCCTTAGATCAATTATTAGAAAATGAAGCAAAATAAAATCATGATCAAGAAAAGTATTCTTTTTATAACATTGTTTGCCGTTGGACTATTTTCTTACGGGCAAAACTCAGGTAAAGCAAAAGCTTTGTTGGACGAGGTGTACAACAAAGTACAGAGCTACGATAACATTTATATTGATTTCCAATCCACTTTGGAGAACACAGAGGCAAATCTAAAACAGGAAACCAACGGAAACGTGACCTTGGACGGTGAAAAGTACCTACTGAACTATTTTGGGGCCAAGCAAATGTACGATGGCAAAAAAGTCTACACCGTAGTGCCCGAAAACGAAGAGGTTACCATTGAGGATGTTAACGAGGACAACGACAACGTAAGCCCTTCCAAAATGTTGACCTTTTACAAAACGGGGCATAATTACGAATGGGACATCCTTCAAAATGTGGGAGGCAGGAAAATTCAATACGTAAAATTGATTCCGATTGATTCCAATACCGAGATCAAATCAGTGCTTTTGGGAATCGATACGCAAACAAAACACATCTACAAGCTGATCCAAACGGGAAGCAATGGTACCAAAACCACTATTACCGTTAATTCTTTCAAAACCAATCAGCCCATATCGAGTACTCTGTTTACCTTTGACGAGAAAAAGTACGAGGACAAAGGGTACTACATCATAAGAAACTAGGCATTGAAAATACTTGACCAGTATATACTAAGAAGATTTCTTTACAACTTCTTCAGTTCCTTTTTCATCCTGATCGTCATATTCATTTTTCAGGGAATATGGCTTTTCATCGATGATTTAGCTGGAAAGGGACTGGGCATGGTCATTATTGGCAAGTTTATTTTTTACTTTATTCCCACATTGGTGGACAAGGTGCTGCCCCTCACAGTACTCCTCTCCTCTATCCTTACCTTTGGTACGTTTGCGGAAAACTATGAGTTCGCCGCCATGAAAGCTTCCGGGATATCCCTACAAAGAGGGATGCGCAGCCTTATCGTATTTGTTTTGTTCTTGGGATTGGTGACCTTCTTTTTTGCCAATGATGTTATCCCAAAATCCGAACAAAAAATGTTCAACCTTAGACGGAACATCGCCAAGGTAAAGCCAGCCGCGGCAATTACCGAAGGTGTTTTTAGCGATTTTGAGGGAACCGGACAGGGAATGAACATTAAAGTGGACAAGAAATATGGGGAACAGGACCGATTCCTGGACAATGTGATTATTCACAAGAAGACCGACCAGAACATCAATAACACCGTCATCAAGGCAAAAGCTGGCGAGTTGATCAGTAGCGAGGAATCCGACATCATACAATTGGTCCTGAAAGATGGGAATTACTACGAAGAAATCGTAAAAAAAGACGCCCAGGAAAAACGCAAACAACCCTTTGCAAAATCCAATTTTGATACCTACACCATCAATATTGACATTTCGGAACTCAACGACCAAGATTTGGAAGAGGACCAGAACATCACCACCAACAAAATGAAAAATGTTGGCCGCCTCATCAAAGACATCGATTCGCTACGTGAAAACAACCTCGAAAAAGTTACGGCATTTTCCAAAAACGTGGTAAACCGCATGGGAGCCTTTCCTGTTAAGGCACCCATAGACACTACACAACAAAAATTGGAGCTTATAAAGGCAAAGGACACCATCCAACGGGATTCCATAGAAACCATTGACCAATTTGTGTCCGGTTTAGAACAATGGGAACAGATTCAAGTAATGAAAAAGGCATTGAACGAGGTTTCCAGCATCATTAACACGGTCGATTCCAAAAAGCAAGAACTCCAGAGCCGATATAAATTTTATAACAGCCATATTTTGTCCCTACACCAAAAATACGCGCTTGCACTTTCGTGCATCATACTATTTTTTGTGGGGGCACCTTTGGGCGCCATCATCCGTAAAGGCGGATTGGGTCTGCCCATGGTTGTTGCGATTATCCTATTTTTGACCTACTATTTTATCGGGGTTTTTGCCGGCAATTATGCCAAGGAGGGCAATATTCATCCCGCTATTGGAGCTTGGTTGCCCACTATGATCATGCTGCCCTTGGGCATATCGCTCACCAGAAGGGCCACTGCCGATAAAGGATTGGTAGGGTTTGGTCATTTTATCGACCGCATCAAATCATTATTTAAAAAGAAAGAAAAAGAAGCTGAAGACCAATGATCGCCAAGGATAAGAAAGTACAACTGAATGCCATAGAAGAAGCCATTGCCGATATTAGGGATGGTAAGGTAATTATAGTGGTGGATGATGAAAATCGGGAAAACGAAGGTGATTTTTTGGCAGCTGCCGAATTGATAACCCCCGAGACCATCAATTTTATGGCCACCCATGGTCGCGGTCTTATCTGCGCTCCACTAACAGAAGGGCGCTGTAAAGATTTGGGACTTCATAAAATGGTGAACCACAACACGGATCCTTTGGAAACCGCATTTACCGTATCGGTTGATTTAAGGGGAAAAGGAGTGACCACCGGAATATCCGCCGGCGATAGGGCCAAAACCGTGCTAGCGCTCACAGATAAGGACACAAAACCCCATGAGTTGGCCAGACCTGGACATATTTTTCCATTGATTGCCAAAGAAGGAGGCGTATTGCGACGAACCGGACACACCGAAGCAGCCATTGACTTTGCCCGACTGGCGGGATTGGAACCTGCTGGAGTTATCGTGGAGATCATGAACGAAGACGGTTCCATGGCGCGATTGCCCCAATTGATGGAAGTTGCCAAGAAATTCGACCTTAAAATTGTTTCCATCGAGGATTTGATCGCCTACCGAATGGAACACGACAGTTTGATAGAGCTCAAAGAAGCCTTTACCATAAAAACACGGTTTGGCGAATTCCGGTTACGGGCCTATAAACAAACCACCAACGATCAAGTCCATATTGCGTTGTTAAAAGGAAACTGGAAATCAGGGGAACCTGTATTGACCCGTATCAACTCTACCTTGGTGAACAACGATATCCTGGGCACCTTGACCAATAATCCGGACGAGGCGCTTCAGCAAATGTTCGATGCGCTGAACAAAGAGGAAAAGAGTGCCATGATTTTTATTAATCAAGGAAACCAATCCATGAATTTGTTGAACAGATTGTCGGAATTCAAAAAACTACAGGGCGAGGGCATCACCAAGGCCCCTAAAGTTGAGATGGATCACAAGGACTTTGGTATTGGGGCGCAAATTCTGCACGACATTAATATATCCAAAATTAGATTATTGACGAACTCGGGCCAGACCAAACGTGTGGGCATGGTAGGATACGGTCTGGAGATTGTGGAGTACGTCAATTACTAAACAATAATTTCAAATTCAAGAGTCAAATAGTAGCATCCTGTTCCATGGTTTGACCTATTGACGGTTTACAACGATGCCTTAACCGCTTCTACCATTTTTTTGGCTCGTTCGGCCACTTCCTCTTCGGACCAACCCAATTTGATCAAGCAAGAGATGTTCCGCGACATCCATTTGTCGGATTCCGAAAAATCAGCTTTGCTGTAATCGGGCAATGCCTCAAGGACATCCTTTGGCAATTTTCCCAAAGACTTTTTCTGGATCAAATGCTCCCATTTCTTATAATAATGCCAATTGTTATCGTACCAATAAAAACAGCCATCGACCTCTGCTTCAATCAGTTCTTGATGGGCTGTTTGCGCCAAATCTTCAGTTGGCATAAAGAAATTCAGAAAAGAATAGTTCTCCACGCCTCCTTTGGGAACAGTCCTAAAAACTACTTCGGGAATATCTGATAAGGCCTCCCTTAAAATGGTATAATTCCTTTTTTGGATAGCCAAAAACTCATCCAAACGGGCCAATTGGGCCACACCTACGGCGGCGTTCATCTCGGAGATTCGGAAATTATAGCCTAAAAACGGATGTTCCTCCGCTCCCCTATTGTTTCCGATGTGATCATGACCGTGATCGGAATACTTGTGTGCATTCTCATAGTATTTCTTGTTATTTGTAATTAGGGCACCGCCTTCTCCGCAGGTAATGGTTTTTACATAATCAAAAGAAAAGCAGCCCAAATCGCCAATACTGCCAAGCGGCTTGCCATTATAGGTTCCCCCGATGGCCTGACAGGCATCTTCCAGCAACAATAACCCATGTTTGTCACAAATGGTTTTGAGGGCGTTCAAATTGGCCATGGAACCGCACATGTGCACGGGCATTACCACCTTGGTCTTTGGATTGATGGCCTTTTCCACCGCTTCGGGGTTTAATGTGAGGGTATCATCAATATCGACCAGAACAGGAACTGCTCCCAATGCCAAAATAGATTCAAAGCTGGCCACAAATGTAAAAGTGGGCATGATTACCTCATCCCCTGCCCCAACACCTGCACTGGCAAGGGCTACCGTCAATGCGGCCGTACCGCTGCTCACGGCATGTGCGTATTTGGATTGCATGCGCTCGGACAATCCTGCTTCAAGTTCTTTGGTTTTCCAATGTCCGTTCCGCATGCCATCGAACCCGTAGCGCATCAGCACCCCTGAGTCCATTACGTCCTGTACTTCCTTTCTTTCCTTATCCCCAAAAAGTTCAAATCCCGGCATATTAAATTTTATTTAAAAGAACCATAGTTTGATGGCCATCAAGACTACGGCAATGACTAAAAATGTTCTTATGAATCCGTCCCCTTTTTTTACGGAGAACCTACTGGCAAACCAAGCGCCCGAACCATTACCAATGGCAAGTACAAGCCCTAGTTTCCAGTTGACCTTATCATTAAATACAAAAACCGCCAAAGCGGCCAACATATAGATAAAAACCACGGCCACCTTGGTTGCATTGGACCTTACCAGGTTCATTTGATTAAAGTAATGCAAAAAAAGCATCATTAAAAATCCAAGACCCGCATTGATAAAACCTCCGTAAATACCAAAAAAAAAGAATACGATCAACGCTGCCCAAAGGTATTTGCCAGTGAGCCTTTCCTGCATCTCTTCCACCCGCATTTTGGGTTTAAAAATGATGATGAGCACTACGGCTATCATCACTATGGCCAAGATTCTGTTAAAGGTTTCCCCGTCTATATCCACCGCAATATAAGCCCCGATTATAGCACCCAAAAAGGCCGAAATACCCAAATACACATTAAATGGATATGTAGAAATGCCCTTGCTCCTAAAACCAGCTGTGCCCATGGCAGTTTGGATTACGATGGCGACCCGATTGGTACCGTTTGCAACAGCCGGTGGCAATCCCAAAAAGATAAGTGTGGGCAAGGAAAGTAGGGAGCCGCCCCCGGCTACCGTATTTATGAAACCTACGGCAAAACCTACTGCAATCAATAGTAAATAATGGTACCACTCGAGCATAAAAACAAAGGTATGACCATTGTTTTGAACGGACATACTGATTTTTGCAAACTTTTATTTGACTGATGTAAAACGAATTGTACCAATGAATTAAACAATAATACAAAAAGGTCTTTTGGGATACGAAAAAGCTTTATATATTTGCACCCGCTTAGGAGGAATGGCAGAGTGGTCGAATGCGGCAGTCTTGAAAACTGTTGAGGGTCACACCTCCGGGGGTTCGAATCCCTCTTCCTCCGCAAAAAAGCCCGCAACCAATGTTGCGGGTTTTTATTTTTAATGATGTATGTCGTTGAAAACAATCCATTACGGAATTATTCTTGTTGATTGGATGAATAATTGGTTTCAAAAGGACTGCAGTTTTGTTCTGTATAATATAAAAAACCATTGATGGACATTCCTTCAATTATAACCTTTACCTCCCGCTGTTCATTTAAAGGAACTGTAATTGAATATGGGACATCTGAGTGTATCTCAAATTGACTTTCCCACCAAATGGCACCATATCTTTGATATAACGATGAACCATAATCCGGGTAATTTGGAGCAAAATAGGCTTGTGCCCTACTGAATCCTTTTGGTACAGTAATACTTGTGAACCGGTTCCTTCCGTATAATCCATCATAATCAGACCGTAATGACAAGGAAATAAATGGTCCTTGATGAGGAGTTACATACCTATTATAAACCATTGATTTTACCATGGAAAGGGGCATGGACATAAGTTGTCCCGAATCAACCGGAAGTCCTTCTATTAAAACAGGCACTCGGGCTAGGCCAGGAGGGTCGGGAACATAAACACCAACACCTCCTTCTTTACTATTGGGACGTGTTTGAAACCCTAATTTTCGTATGTAGCTTATAAAACTTGGATACCGTTTCACGGTTGTTTTATCAATGATTCTCATTTGAATTTCAGGAGTTATTTGAAACTTTGTAGTCTCCTTTGCTCTTTCCGAAACTACCACTTCATCCAGAGATATGATTCCATCCGTAAGACTAAAACTTTCATTCATTCTTAATTGCGAAAACCCTGATTTAAACCGGCCCGCTTTGCTCAACCATTTGGTATAATCAAAAGTATCTGCATTGTTATCATCAAAATAGAGTTCTGCTTTTGGTTTTCTAAGTTTTCCTTTGTGGTTCAGTACGCTGATCATTATGGAATCCCCCTCAAACAAAGGCAGGTTTCCTTCAAAATTCTTGTTGGTTGAGAGCTCAAAAAAATTGATTGTACCCAATGCTTGGGAAAACAACGAAACTTGTTTTTCGTTTTCGAGGTCGGCATCCAAAATCTTACCGTTGAAAGCAATGTCCTCTTCATGTTTGTAAGTGCTATTTTTAGCATTTCCTGCTTTGATATACTGGTCAAACCTTTCGGCTCCTTCCATAAGTAATCTGGTGTCCATTTGATAATCCCTTGAACGTTTATTGCCAACAAAAAAATAGCGGCCTTCAATACGTTTATGGAGATAAGGCTGAATCAAAAAAGAAGAGGCTATGGAATTATCAGGAAAGTATGCATTTGATTCAGCGGGTAAAACCGACAAACTTAAATTGGCCATTTGATGCCCTTGAGGAAGTATCATATCTATCTGTAAGGAATCTTGAGGTTTGTTTAAACAATAGCTTACATCTACAGAGCCTACCCTTTCCTTCAAATTTTGTCTATTAAAGAACATACGTTGTGAAATGGGTCTCATAGTTTCATCCAAAATCACCGCTGTATTGATTCCGCCAGGGATTTGATTGCGATTTACGGAAATGGGTCCGCTATCTCCATCAAGCTCATAACGATAAACATAATTTCCGTTTACATGGTTATAGATAGCCATAGAAAATTTCTCGTTATTTAAAATAGATTTAAACCGTTTGGGGTTTAGTACAACAACATGCTTTGCTGTATTATCGATGCTTATTCCTATTCCATGGTGTGGTTTAACTTCCAACTCCTTGGCAATCCAAAGACCGTTTGGATTTTGTAATTTCAAAAAATAGGTTTCGGTTCGTTCGGCAAAGAAACCAAACCTACCTTGCCCCAATTGGTTTGTTTGAATATTTGACTGTATTAGTTCACCTTTTCCCGTAATCAGTTGTATTTTTTTTGCACTTATTGGTTGTAAGGCTTGGTTAAAAATCTTAAAGCCAACATTATTGTAGGTGTTCGCTACAATTTGTTGACCTTCGGGATAAACTAAAATCGTGATGCCACCTTTGTTCTTTGATTCTGATTGTTCCGCTACTCCAATGATTTCTATATTTTGAAGAAAAGGAATAGTAAACTCAAAATTCTTCATGTAGTTGGTCCAGGCCATTATGGTATATGAATCCTCAACAAAAGTTGAATCAACTTTAAAATCACCATAAGAAACACCATTGCGTACTAAAAACATCTTTTTTGTCAGCATGCTTCCATCTTTTGAAAAAATTCCTACATGTAGGTTTTTAGTTGCCAAGGATGGTAAATGTTGATTCTGATTTTGAACATATGCCTTGAACCATATGTGCTCTCCCTTTAAAAAGGCCGTTTTATTCAATTGTAGGTGGATATTTTCAAGTAAATGCAGACCTTCTGTCCCTTTGGCTGCCCGTTCCTGTGCAAGGGCAACAATTGACAGAATAAAAAAGAGAAGGGATATAATTATGTTTTGAATACGGTACACTGTAAATAAAGGTAAGACATTACCGTTGGATAACAAACAGTTAAACATCATTCGAAAAAGAATGATGCAATACGTTTTGTTTAAATAAGAACAACATTATCCTATATTTTTTATTTGGAATGAATATTCTATTTACCGTATAGATGCTTAAATTTAAACGTTATGAAAACTAAAAAAGAACTGCGCAACCGCTGCTGGATAGATATTGATGGAAAAAAGTTTTTTGGTCCGGGAAGGGCGCAATTGTTGGTGATGATCGATAAAAACGGTTCCCTGTCCAAAGCCGCGAAAGATATGGGCATGTCCTACCGCAAAGCCTGGTCCATGGTGGAAGATATGAACCAAAGAGGCCAACAACCCTACGTGGAACTGCACAAGGGCGGTACCCAAGGCGGCGGTGCCGAATTGACGGAAAGGGGGAAAAAAGTACTTGCTGCCTTTCAAAACATGAGCGACAAGATTCAAGCAACCTTGGAACAACATACTGAAGAAATGTTGGGGCTGATTTAGATCTTGATACCGAATCCGTGAAGTAGAATCAACCGAAAACCCACATACAGCACCAAAATACTGGTTAGCACGCCCAAAAACTTCAGATTGAACCGTTTGTTGGATAAATAAGAACCAATACTTCCACCAATCACAACGGCAACAATCAATTGTAGCATCAAATCGTTGTTCAGTTGGAAGGTTCCCGCCATATTCAGGCCAATCAAACCAGCAATGGAGTTCACTAAGATGAACACGGATGCCAGCGAAGCGACCACTCTTGGGTTTTCCCATTTGAGCAGGTTAAGCACTGGCGATAAAAAAATACCGCCACCTATACCAGATATTCCGGAAAGTAAGCCAATGCCGCCACCAAGCGCCAACTTCTTTGGATTAGAAAACTTCTTTGAATCCAGTTTTTTCTTTGCAAAGCGAAGTAACATGAAGAATCCGGCCATTACCAAGGCTGCGCCCAAAATCAAGAAGAATGTGGTTTGGGACAGACGTATTTGAGCACCGAGATAAGCAAAAGGAATGCTCATGGCCAAAAAGGGCCAGAACAACTTGAGATCAAAAACCCGATTGCGAATAAAAACCAGAGTCCCGATGGCGACCACACAGATGTTTAAAATGAGGGCAATAGAGCGGATTTCATAAAAATCGGTGAGGAAAAGGCTTAAAATCGCCAAATAACTCGACCCACCTCCAAATCCTACGGAGCTATAAAAGAGTGCAATCAGAAAAAAAACGATGGGTAAGTATTCAACGCTCATCAATCAGGAAATTAGCTTACACTTCATCAAATCACCCTTTTTCAAAACTTCGCCATCTTCCACAAAAGCAAGTGCATTGCCTTGGGCCATGGATTGAATCATTGAGGAACCTTGACCGTCCAAAATGGCTACTTTTCCATCTATGACCGCAGCTTTTAGAAAGGAAGGACGTCCAAAACGATTTTCAAAAGCATGCTTTATTGGGAACTGATAGGTCGGTAAACCGGTTTTGGAATATCCTGATAATTTTTGAAGCAGCGGAAGCACGTACACATAAAAACAGGTCAATGACGAAGCTGGATTCCCTGGCAAGGCAAACACAAACTGATTTTGCTTTCGACCAAAATAAAGCGGCTTCCCAGGCTTCTGAAACACCTTGTAAAACAACTCATTGACTCCATTTTCTTCGAGGGATTGTTTTACAAAATCATAATCTCCAACCGATATTCCGCCAGAGATAATCAACACATCGCAAGATTCCAAAGCCGTTTTAATCCCTGCCTTTGTGGCTTCAAAATCATCTTGAAGCTGTATTTTTTGATGGTGCTGAAACCCAAATTGCTGCAGTGCTCCCGCAATTGCATAGCTGTTGGATTCATAGATTTGTCCCTTGGTTTTGGGGTTGCCCGGTTTTACCAATTCGTTTCCCGTTGTGATGATGTTGACACGCGGTTTGGAAAATACTTCCAGTGTTGACAACCCCAAACTGCCCATCAACGCCAAGGAGGGTGGGTTCAACATATGTCCTTTTGCAAACACCGCTTGTCCCTCTTTCAATTGACCTCCTTTTTCCCGAACATTTTGCCCTGCTTTGGGCATCTCATCAAGAAACAACGTGCGCTCTTTCATCGAGGTTTTCTCCTGCATCATGACCGCCGTAGTGTTTTGGGGCACCTTGGCGCCCGTAAAAATGCGAACGGCCTCGCCTTCTTGCAACGCAATATCCTTGGAATCACCAGCAGCCACTTCTCCTACCAGTTGATACTGTTGATAAAGCCCACAAAGGGCATATCCGTCCATCGCGGAATTGTCAAACTCAGGCACATCAAATGGTGCAGCCGTATGGGCTGCCAAGGCAAAGCCGAGTGCCTCCTCCAAAGGCTTGGATTCGCTTTTTAGTTCAATCTTTTGGTCTTCAATGATGCGAAGTGCTTCTTCAATCGTAACCATTAGCCTCCTATTGAAATCATGGAACGGTTTTGCTCATAATGGTCGGCATCCATTTTTACATCCATGCCATCCCTGGAATGTTTTTTGGATTTAATGGCTTCCAAAATGATGTTTTCAATGGGCTCTCCGTTGCGAAACGGGGTCAGCAAGTCGGTTTCGGAGGTGGCAAAGAGACAATTTTTCATTTTCCCATCCGCCGTCAAACGAATACGGTTGCATTCATCACAAAACGGATTGGTAATGGTGCTCACAATGCCAAAACTGCCTTTGTGGCCCTTTACCCTAAAGTTGGTGGAAGTACTGTGTTTTGGATTATCGAGGGTTTCTATTTCACCGAACTTGCCGCTAACGGTCTTTAAGATTTCTTCCTTGGACACGCCCTTGCTCCAATCCCATTTGTTGCCCTTAAAAGGCATAAACTCGATGAACTTGGGCGTAATTTTTTTATCCTTGGTTAAAGCAATAAAATCATTGATTTCATTGTCGTTCACCCCTTTGATCAGAACAATATTGATTTTGAGGTCCATATCCATGTCCAACGCCATATTTAGGTTCCGCATGATGCGTTCGTAATAATCCCGCTTTGTGATGAAAATGGATTTGGCCTTGTCCAGGGTATCCAGACTAAAGTTGATTTTACGCAGCCCAATTTTCTGAAAGAGTTCTAGGTATTTATCAAGCACAATGCCGTTGGTGGTCAATTTTAAGGTAACGCCCAGTTTGGCCAGCTCTTCGACCAAATAGCCAAAATTTTTCCGAACCAAAGGTTCGCCGCCTGTCAAACGCACCGTATCCACCCCCAAATCCCGGAATGTACGAGTCATTTCGATGATTTCCTCCAGCGTCATGATGCTAGGTTTTTCCATCAGCTCAATCCCTTCTTCGGGCATGCAGTAAAAACACCGCAGGTTGCATCTATCCGTCAACGAAATGCGGAGATAGGTATGTGGCCTACCAAAATTGTCGATTATTTGTGGTTTTTTGTCAATCATGTCTTTTTCCTTCTATCACTTTAAATGCGTGCAGCACATGGGGGAAAATCGCATCCATCGATTCTGCTGCACCTTTGGTGGAACCCGGTAGTGCCAGAATGAGTTTACCGTCCTTGATGCCCGCGATGGAACGCGAGAACATCGCATACGGCATACGGTTTTGCCCGTAGCTACGCATTTGTTCTTCTACTCCTTTTAGTTTGATGTCCAACATAGGTTCCAAGGTCTGTGGGGTGACATCACGCGGCCCCACACCCGTTCCTCCTGTGAAAATCAACAAGTCTGCAATGGTATGTTCTACTTTTTTGATGATTTCCTCAGCTTCATCGGGAATAATGCTTTTTTGAGATACCACTCCCAAAGCCTTCAATTTCTCGATGATAGCCTCTCCTGCCCTGTCCTCGCCTTTTCCTTTGGAAATGGTATCGGAACAAACAACAACATCCGCAGTCAACCCTTCTGAATTGATTTTGAAAGAGGATTTTCCTCCTTTTTTCGTTTTGAGACGAATGGTACTGATTTCAACATTTTTGTCAATCGGTTTGAGCATATCGTACATCGTGAGTGCCACAACGCTGGCCCCGTGCATCGCCTCTACCTCAACGCCTGTTTTGTAAATGGTTTTTACCGTCATCGAAATGATGATGTCCAAACCATCGATTTCATAATCGATTCCAGTGTACTCAATGGGCAACGGATGGCAATCGGGCAACAGGTCCGGCGTTTTTTTGACGCCCAACAACCCGGCGGCCTTCGCCATTTCAAACACATTTCCTTTGGGAACGGCGTTGTTTTGTATGGCATCAATCGTAGCCTGACTACTCGTTTTTACGATAGCTTCCGCGGTGGCTTCCCGCAAAGTAGTTTGTTTATGTGTAATGTCTACCATTTACTTATTTACTTTCCATTGGTGGGTTTCGTCCTCAAAAATCTCTTTACCGAATACAGGCACTTTTGCCTTGATTTCCTCCACAAAAAAGTTTGTGGCCTCAATAGTAATTTTTCGATGTGCCGACGATGTGAACACAAACAAACACAATTCCCCAACCTTCACCTTACCCAAACTGTGGTAAATATGGGCACAGGTAATGTCAAACTTGGAAAAAGCCGCCTCGCGAATTTCGTGGAACACTTTTTCCGCCATTTCCTCATAGGTCGTATAATCGATAGCGGTTACGGTTTTACCGTCCACTTCGTCGGCCCTCACCTGTCCCAGAAAAATACTGTGGGCTCCAATGTTGGTCTTGCTTTGGTGATTGGCCACCGAGTTGGCTATTTTTTCGGGAGGAATCGCTCCTTGTACAAATACTTTTTTTGGTTTCTTCTTATCCATCAATAATTGTTTCTATGCCGCCTTCCACATTTTTAAGGTTGTGGAAGCCAAATTCATTTTTAAGGATTTCTATAGCGTTTTTGCTTCGCTTTCCAGACTGGCAGAATACAAAAACTTCCTCATTGTTCGGTATTTCTTGATATCGCAATGTTAAATCGCTCAAAGGAATACTCAGTACTTTTTTGCCTTTTGGTTTGGGCTGCTCGAATACTTCCCGAACATCAAGGTACCATTGTTCCTTATTTTTCAAATCGCAATCAATATAAACAGGGGCTATGCCCTCCTTGCGTATTTTGTCCACTTCTTCGGGGCGCTTGTTTATTTTGATGGTCTGCTCGCTGCCACGCATCATATTTATCAACTTTAGCTTGCCTGACAATACTTCTCCCGCGCCTAAGATTATTTTAAGAACTTCAGCAGCTTGAAGGCTGCCCAAAATACCTGGCAGCACGCCCAGTACGCCTGTGGTCTCACAACTGATGTTCTCTCGCGTACTTTTCGGAAACACACAGCGATAGGTGGGCCCGTCCTTATAATTGAAGACCGACAATTGTCCTTCATTTTTGTAAATGGAGGCAAAAACCCAAGGTTTGTCGGCCAATAGGCAAGAATCGTTGATGAGATACTTGGTTTCAAAGTTGTCCGTACCATCCAAGACCATATCGTATTGCTTGATAATTTTCTCGGCGTTTGCAATCGTCAACGGCTCTTCGTACACTTCAAACTGTACGTCAGAGTTCTGTTTTTCCAGACGTTCCTTGGCAACGATTGCTTTGGGTTTCCCAATATCCAACTCTTGAAAGAGGATTTGCCTATGCAGGTTGGACTTATCGACCCTATCGTGATCCATCAAACCAATGGTACCCACTCCTGCGCCGACCAGATACATTGCGGCAGGACAGCCCAATCCTCCAACACCAACAATCAACACCTTGGCATTGCGAAGCTTTTCCTGGCCCTCTGGCCCAACTTCCTTGAGTTTTATTTGTCTGTCGTATCTACTCATCCTCCCGCGAACGGTGGCAACAAAGCCACTTCATCCCCATCTTTTAGGGTTGTTTTATCATCCAAATTTTGATTTACCGCAATCTGAACCGAGTCTTTATCCACAATCGAAAGTCCGTTCAGGCACTGTGTTTTTAGCTCCGAAGCGGTAAGTTGTCCTTTGAGTTCCATCACTTCTTCTGACTTATCGGCAGCTTCGGCCACCAGACCAAAATATTTTATGGTTACTGTCATACTTCCATTTGCTTTAGTTGCTGTACATCTTCTTCGGTATCCACATCAAAACCTCCCTTTTTAAAGGTTTCCGTACAGAAATTGAAATCATCCAATTGCAATAGTATCTTTGCACCTTCGTCTCCCTCCAATTGCAACAACAATGGAAATGCGGCCTTGCCAAAAATGGCCGGCACCCCGATACTATCTCCATATTGGGAGTAGGTTGCTTTGGGACGCTTCGTCAGTTGCGTATGCACCAGTTTGATTAAGTTCTTGCGCTCCAAAAAGGGTTGGTCGGACACTAAAAACAATACGTGATCTAACTCTCTTTCTTCCGCCAATGCGGTTTCCAAACCTATTTTGATACTGGATGCCATTCCTTGCTCCCAATCGCCATTAATGACCACTTTGAATTCGCTTGTGTCGATTCTTCCCAGAATCTCTTCGTGACGAGAACCCAACACTAAAATCTTGTTTTGAAAACCGAGCATACCAACTTCGTCCATCGTATGTTCCAAAAGTGTTTTTCCCTTGAATTCCACGAGCTGCTTGGGCCGTCCCAAACGAGTTGAACCTCCTGCTGCCAAAACGACCACTGCTATGTTTGCTTCTGTGCTCAAAGGTTTATTTTTTGGAATTGATTTGCTGTTGTATCGTGAATCGGTTCGGTTTTCTGCTTTAATGGTCGGGCATTTTTATTCCTCAACACACTTTGAATTTCTGCGAGAACGGACAATCCGATTTCGGCTGGGGTCTCCGCTCCTATTTCCAATCCTACGGGTGCGTGGATTTTGTTCAGATCATCTTTTGACACTTCGATGCCATCATTAGCCAACTCGTTGAGCATACGCTCATATTTTTTTAAAGGCCCAAGAATACCGATATAGGGTATCTCGGTTTTACCCAGTAATAACTTCAGGACAGCCAAATCATAGTTATAATTATGGCTCATCAGCACAAAACAGGTTCGTTGATCAATTTTGATATTCTGTAGCGTTTCTTCGGGTTTTGCGACAATCACTTGGCAAGACCCCACAAAACGTTCTTTGCTGGCGTGGGTGGGACGTCCATCAGTTATGATTACCTTCCAACCTAACAATTCCGCTTGCTGAGCCAGAACTTGTGCATCGTTCCCTGCTCCCACCAGGACCAGATTTACCGGTGGTTGATGCTTCTGGACAAATGCATAAAGCTTATCACCATCGAACTCCATTTCACCAAAACACGTATTACCTCCGTCAATAACCTCTTTGCTTTTGAAAAGCAAGGGCTTGTGCAAATCATCAGGTATTTGCTTGCCTGCAACGGTTCCTTTTCCATCAGCAATCAAAATGGTCCCAAGTTGTTTTTGGGTTTTATCCAAATCAAAAAGCACGGAAATCGCCATCGGGACTTCTTGTTCGGCAACGGTTCTCAGCAGCTCACAGGGATTCTTCGCGTCAGTATAATCTATGGGCTCAAAAAGCACCTGAATGATGCCGTTGCAGCCCAATTGTGCACCGATTACCGCATCATCTTCGTCACTCGTATCGTAGGTGACCAATTTATTTTCCATTCGGTCCAAGGCAAAAAGTGCTTTTCGGAGCGCATCCCCCTCCAAACAACCTCCACTGATGGCCCCTGTGATATTCCCATATTCGTCCACCAACATCCGTGCACCTGCTCGGCGATAAGAAGAACCATCAACGTGCACCACAGTGGCCAAAATACAGCGAACACCTCGTGATTTCAGCTCTTGATATTTTTTTATAATGACATCCAACTCTCTCATACGGAAATGGTTTTTAGTTGGTTGACAGCTTTTTTTATTTCTGTAACAGCCTTCTCGATATCTTCGGAAGTAGTATTGCGACCTGTGCTGACCCGTAAACTGGCCAAAGCAACATCGTCTACAACGCCCATCGCTTTTAACACGTGGGATGGATTGACTTGATTGGCGGTACAGGCAGAACCTCGGGATACAGCCAAAGTGTTTAAATAGCGAAGTAGCTTGGTGCCATCCACTCCTTTGAACGACACCTTAGTGGTATTGGGCAAACGTGCTTCATTGCGGCAATTGATGGTTGCCCCTTCTATGTTCAAGAGTTCTTGCTCCAATTGGTTTTGAAGGCTTACCAGTTTTTGATGATTTTCATCCAAGCTGTTTTGCGCAATGCTGCAGGCTTCGCCAAAACCAACAACGCCAGGAACATTTAAAGTACCTGGACGAATCCCTTTTTCGTGGTTTCCACCGAAAAGATGCTTATCGATAGCGATGTTGTTATTTTTGTTCAAATAAAGCGCGCCAACACCTTTGGGGCCATAAAGTTTGTGTGATGAAAAAATCGCTATGTCAATTCCTAAATCTTGTAAGTCAACGGGTATTTTACCAACCGCTTGGGTTATATCGGACATTACAGGCACTCCTTTGGAGTCTGCCAATGCTGTGATGTTTTTTATGGGGTGAATCAAGCCGGTTTCGTTATTGGCCAGCATCAGGCAAACCAAAATTGTGGGTGGGTTTATGGCTTCTTCCAACGCATTCAAGTCAATGTTTCCGTGACTGTCCACATTCAAATAAGTGACTTGGAAACCATCGGCCTCCAAGGCTTTCAGGGTATCCAATACCGCTTTGTGTTCCGTTTTGCAGGAAATGATGTGGTTTCCCTTGCTTCGATTCCTTTTACAGAATCCGAACAAGGCCAAATTGGCCGCTTCCGTGGCACCGGAAGTAAAGGTTATTTCCGTAGTCCTACAGTTGACCAGTTTTGCCACCTGATTACGAGCAGTTTCCACCGCATCATCGGCATACCAGCCAAAAGAATGGTCGCTACTGGCATTGCCAAAATTGTTGGTGAAATGGGGCAGCATCGCCTGCACCACACGTGCATCCGTCGGTGTGGTCGCATTGTAATCCAGATATGTTTTTTCGTTCAAGGACAAATCATTATCGTTATGTACGGATATGCATAACGCAATTTAATAAGAATAACAGGGACTTGCGTATATTTTTTAAATCATTATGAAATAAGTTTCAAAAATTCTTGGGTCATAAAACCATTAATCGTAATATTGCAATGAATAAATAATGATTATGGGCTTAACCAAAACTGAAATATTCACCGAAAAGCAAAACCAGATTGCGCAATATGCCAAGGTTCTTGGGCATCCTGCCCGGGTGGCCATTTTGCAATATTTGTACAAATTGAATGCCTGTGTTTGTGGAGACCTTGTGGATGAAATCGGTTTGGCCCAGCCCACGATTTCGCAACACCTAAAAGAATTGAAGCAATTGGGTCTCATCAAAGGCAATGTGGAAGGTACCAGTGTTTGTTATTGCATCGATGCCGAGAATTGGAAAAAAATGAAGGCCGTGATGTCCGATTTTCTGGACCAAGACCTGAATCAAAAGGATTGCTGCTAAAAAAATTTGAGTTCATTAATCGTAATATTGCAATAAATAAATTTAGATATGAGGTTAGAAGAAGTAAAATCAGCCCTAGAACATTTGGAGACCATTGGGTTTCAATTGCCGAACGGAGAGTTGGTTCCCAAGCACTTCCACGTTACCGAAGTGGGCAAAATTACCAAGCACTTTATTGATTGTGGCGGCACGGTTCGCCACGAAGAAGTGGTCAACTTTCAACTTTGGAATGCGGATGATTACGACCACAGGCTTCATCCCGAAAAATTGGTCCACATTATTGAATTGTCACAAAAAACATTGGATATCGGAAATCTTGAGGTGGAGGTGGAATACCAGGGTCAGACCATCGAGAAATTTGCCCTCGATTTTGACGGAACCAACTTCTTGTTGACGACCAAGCAAACCGATTGTTTGGCGAAAGACCAATGCGGAGTACCTGCTAAAAAACCAAAGGTGGAACTATCCGAAGTTCAAAATACACAAACCTGCGCTCCGGGAAGCGGTTGTTGCTAATCCAAAAACGAAAAATATGTCCCATTACACGGTATTGAACGAGTTTATTTCCGATTTGGAAACGGAAACCATTTCAAAAGAGAGAAAACAAATCCTGTCTCCTCTTGTGGAATATATTCAGGGAAAAGTTGATGACAGCGAATCCATTCACATCAACTTTATCTGCACCCACAACTCCCGAAGGAGCCATTTGTCCCAAATTTGGGCGCAGACCATGGCGCATCATTTTGGAATTAAAAACGTTACTTGCTACTCTGGTGGAACGGAGGCGACCGCACTATTTCCTATGGTAGCCTCTACCCTAGCGAATTCAGGTTTTGAAGTAAACACACTTTCCGAAGGAAAGAACCCGGTCTACGCCATCAAGTTTTCGGAAAACGAACATCCTGTGATTGCTTTTTCCAAACGGATGGATGATGATTTCAACCCAAAGTCCGACTTTGCAGCCATTATGACCTGTTCGCAGGCGGATGAAGGTTGCCCATTTGTACCAGGGGCCGAAAAACGGATTCCAATCACCTATGAAGACCCGAAGGCTTTCGACAACACACCTCAGCAAGCTGAAAAATATCGCGAACGAAGCAAACAGATTGCCTCCGAAATGTTTTACGTCTTTTCCCAAATTCAGCACTAATGGCGAACAAAAAATTGAGCTTTTTAGATAGAAACTTGACCCTTTGGATTTTTGTGGCAATGATCTTGGGCGTTATAATAGGTTACTTTTTTCCAACCTTTCCCGATTTCGTCAACTCATTCAGCAGCGGAACCACCAATATTCCCATTGCCATTGGTTTAATATTGATGATGTACCCACCTTTGGCCAAGGTAAAGTACTCCCTGTTGCCCAAAGTGTTCAAAAACACCAAAATCCTCTCCATCTCACTCTTTTTGAATTGGATTGTGGGCCCCATTTTAATGTTTGCGCTGGCCGTCATTTTTTTACGGGACTATCCTGAGTATATGGTCGGTCTTATTTTAATCGGTTTGGCTCGGTGCATTGCGATGGTTTTGGTTTGGAATGATCTGGCCGAAGGCAGCAGCGAATACGGTGCAGGGTTAGTGGCACTGAACAGTGTTTTTCAAGTATTTGCCTATAGCTTTTACGCTTGGATTTTTATTACCATACTTCCGCCCTATTTTGGGTTTGATGGGGCCATTGTCGACATCTCCATCGGAACCATTGCCGAGAGTGTGGCCATTTATCTTGGAATTCCTTTTTTGATGGGTATTTTGAGTCGACAAATTCTTGTGAAATCAAAAGGCGAAGCTTGGTACACCGAAAAGTTTATTCCAGCTATTTCCCCAATCACATTGATTGCGCTGCTCTTCACCATTGTTGTGATGTTTTCATTGAAAGGAGAACTGATTGTTGAAATACCCATGGATGTTTTGATTATTGCAGTTCCCTTGTTGATTTATTTTGCCTTGATGTTCATTATCGGTTTTTTCACCACAAAAGCAATGGGTGCCGAATACGATAAAACAGCTTCGGTGGCGTTCACCGCTGCCGGAAACAACTTTGAACTGGCTATTGCCGTTGCCATTGCCGTGTTTGGATTGAATTCCGGACAGGCGTTTGCTGGTGTTATCGGGCCCTTGGTGGAAGTACCCGCACTGATTTTGTTGGTCCGTGTTTCCTTCTGGCTAAAAAAACAATATTACTCCACTAAAGAAGTCGAAACTCAGGGGTAGATCAATATTTTAAAAATTCGAAGAGTTTAGTAACTTCAGGCCATGTAAAAATTTTCTAAACAAACTAAACATATCATGGTTAAAGGAATTACTATTCTTGGATTTTTAGTGTTGCTGTTATCATGTAAATCAGAAAAGGAAAACAGTCAACGGGAATTGGGCCTGGTCTACAACGTTTTAAGGGATGTGGATATTGACAACTACGAGATTTATGCCATGAATCTTGATGGTACAGGCAAAACCAACATCACAGATCTGTACCCTGTGGATTGGACGTATTATTCCTACGAGGACACCTTGTATTTTATTTCGGATAGAGGGGCCTGCAAGCGTTGCTACTTCTTATACAAAAGCAATTTTAAAGGAGAAAATGTTCAAAAGGTATCGGAACTGGAGTTGGCCGACAGTTGGATGAGCACTAGAAAGGATGGCACTGAACTTATCGTGAAACCTAAATTGATCACCGAAAATACGTTCTACATTTTGGACCAAAAAGGAAACATCATCGACCGATTGGAAACGGGATTGGCTTTTGCGGCCGACCCCCTATTTGTTAACAATGGCAAACAGGTCGTTTTTAGAGGCGGTAAAACAGTTCGCAAAGAAATTAACGGCTTCGACGAAGAACTTTATATCATTGATGTGGACGGCAAAAACAGAAAGCAACTGACCCACTATCCCAAGCAAGACAGCACGGCCGGGAAATTTGGGTATCGTGCCGGAGCCCCCAAACTACATCAGACCGAAGACTTTGTCACATATCAAAGTAAGCAAAACGGCAAGTACAGCTTATATGCCGTTAACTTGGATGGCAGCAAAACATGGAAATTGACCGAAAACAGTCAAAATGAAGGGTGGCACGATTGGAGTCCTGATGGAAAGTGGCTCGCCATTGAACTTTTTGATGATGACCAATCCCAGTTTCATATTGGTCTGATGAATTGGGAAACCAAAGAAATGGAAATCTTAACGGATGATACTTTCAAATACCAACAGGCTCCGAATTTTATTTATAAAAATTAACTATATGTAAGTGTTTGCTTGGGCAATTATTTACCAACCATGTAATTGTCCACAAATTTGGTCAACTCCTCTCCATGTAGATTTTTGGCCAAAACCCTTCCTTCCTCGTTCAATAAAAAGTTAGCTGGAATGGTTTTTAATCGAAACGCATCCATTAAAGGGTTTTGGTCCCCCTCCAAATGTGAGAAGTGCGGCCAACGGTAGGCACCATCCCTTTCTATGGCATTGTGCCAAGCGGTTTCACTGCTTTCCAGCCCATAGGCCACAATTTGAAAACCATCCGTATTATATTTTTCCCAGAGCGGCACCAGAACGTCCCGGTTTTCCATCCTACATGGCGCACACCACGATGCCCAAACATCCAACACCACTAATTTTTGGCCCGTTAACAAAGTATGCAACAAGATAGTTTTGCCTTCCTTTGACGGAAGTTCTATGTCCGCAACAACATCCCCTACCAAAACGGGCAGGTTTTCCTTCTTGGCCATGGAAGCCAGCTCTATTACCCATGGATGCTGTGGAAACAATCCGTTCCATTTTACCGATTGATCATACAGCATTTCCGCAACACGTTCATAGTTTCCTTCGGGGCTTGCCCATCGCAAGGCAACCAGGGCGGGCAATAGCTCCTCTGAGCGGTCTGCAAAATTGATCAACTCCCTTTTGAAGTTAAATTGATTCTTTTCACGCTCCAACAAATCCTTGTCTGCCCCGTGGACATCTTTTTCATTTTCGAGATGTTTTCCATAAGCCTTTAAACGCAAATCCCTTACTTGTAGGAGTGCCGCATTTTCTGGTGAAGGTTCTTGTATAGAGAAAGTGGATTGAAAACGGGCGATCTCTGCTTCAATTGTTATTTCGGTGCCAGGCTCATAAACCAATGGGAAATAGTTGTCCGTTTCGGGGTTTTCATTCAATAACCTATTGGAATACTTCTCGCCTTTCTGTTGAACAGCAAGCTCCAACAAAACCGGATTTTGGAATTCAGGTTGGTCCTTAAATTCAAAATGTCCGTTTTGGGCCACTTGTGCGGAGTCCAATACTTTCCCTACAAAACTTTGGGCCACATCATTCAATTTTTCTGGTCCGATCAAATAAACCATGGGCTTCCAATCTTCGCCATCATCCAAATTGATTGTTCCCGAAAGCCATGGTTTCTCGGAACAGGATTGCATCAGCAACAGGAAAAATAATGTGAGTTTCAGTAGATGCCTCATGTTTGTAAAATTAATATTTCTACGGATGATTTTAAGACTAGGGGAAGCTTCAAATTCGTCTGAGTGATCTCGATGAAAGTTTATTTGCTATCGACCAGTTATTTACAATGGCCTTTCTCGACCAAATAAGCGAAAAACCCAATCAATAATCATAATGAAAACAAAATCGATCATAAATGGAACATTGAGAATTGTTCCTGCCCTAATTTTATTGCAGACCCTATTTTTTAAGTTCTCGGCAGCTCCGGAATCCGTCTATATTTTTGAACAACTGGGCCTGGAGCCTTGGGGCAGAATAGGTTTGGGTATAGTTGAGTTGATAACGGCCATTCTTATTCTAATTCCCAAAACTACTTGGATAGGGGCGCTCTTGGGCATTGGGATCATGCTCGGGGCACTTTTTTCACATTTTACCCGCTTGGGCATTGTGGTTCAGGATGATGGAGGCACTCTTTTTATTTTGGCCTTGGTCACTTTTGTTTTCTGTCTGATTTTGGTGTGGCAACGGCGGTCAAACATCCCGTTGATAAAAAATTTATTCTGAAATAGGTCAACTCCTTGTTCGATACAACCCTATTTTTGCCATAAATTTTTGAAAAATGGAGGAGAAAACATCGGAAAAACTGTCTTGGAGCGATTTTACCAAAGTGGATATGCGCATTGGAACCATTTTGGAAGCCGGAGTGTTCCAAGAAGCTAGAAATCCCGCCTACAAAATGATAATCGATTTTGGCCCGATTGGAAAAAGAAAGACCTCTGCCCAAATCACGGATCTATACACTCCTGAAGAACTGGTAGGAAAACAAGTTGTGGCGGTGGTGAACTTCCCTCCAAAACAAATTGCCAATATTATGAGCGAATGTTTGGTACTTGGTGGAATTGGCAATGACAAGGAGATTACCTTGATACAACCGGAAAGAAAGATTAAGAACGGTACCAGAATTGGATAGAGAGGCCCTTAGGTCGCTTCTTCCGCGACATTATCCTTGGCCATGGGCATGGAAAGGGAGGTGTAGACTTTATCCAGAATTTCAGGTTTGTCCGTGAGCACCACCAAAGTATCGTTTGCCTCAAGTATAGTTGATCCGTTCGGGGTAAGGTAGTTGCCGTTTCGCTGTATCATGGCGATGATCGCTTTTTTGGGAAAATTCAAGTTAACGATTTTCTCGCCCGTAGCAGGGCAGGCACTACTGATGGTAATCTCCTTCATAATGGCCTTAGGGTGTTCGGACAACAGCTCATCGGTGGGAGAAAGTGGTTTAACGCTCTCTGGCAATCCTACGTGCAACCATTTGGCAACAACAGATAAGGTACTTCCCTGAATGAGTACGGAAGTTATCGATACGAAGAACACAATATTAAAGATCACATTTGCCTTGTCTATGCCCGCTAACAATGGGTACGTAGCAAACACAATGGGCACCGCTCCCCTAAGTCCAACCCATGATATGTAGAACCTTCGTCTCATCTTCATTTTAAATGGCAAAAGGGAGAGCATTACGGCCAAGGGTCGGGCCACAAAAATCAGAAATAGGGAAATTAGCAATCCTATCCCGATAAAAGGAATTACCTGTGTTGGAAAAACCAATAGTCCCAACGTAAGGAACAATACTATCTGCATGAGCCAAGCAAGCCCATCGAACATCCGCATAATGGTTTTTTTATGGATCAGGTTTTGGTTGCCCAGATATACGGAACAAATGTAGATGGCCAAAAACCCATTGCCCCCTATAAAATCCGTAGCTGAAAAGGTAATGAACATCAGCGCAATGGTAAGTACCGGGTAAAGTCCTTCAAAATCGAGCTGTAGGGTATTAATGATTATTTTACTGAGTTTACCGAACAAAAAACCGGCAGCGCCGCCCAAGGCCATTTGCAGAAAGAACATGGGCAGTACGGACAGGATATTTTTTTCGGGGAATTGCACCAGCGTCAAAAAAGCGATGGTAAGCACATAGGCCATGGGATCGTTACTACCACTCTCCAGCTCCAAGGTCGGCCTTAGGTTCTTTTTCAATGCCAGGTTCTTGCCCCTAAGTATCGAGAAAACCGCAGCGGCATCCGTAGAGGAGACAATGGCCCCCAACAATAGACTTTCATATAGACTAAAATCGGTAATCAGGTATACAAAATACCCCAAACCGACCGCGGTGAGCAAAACACCAACGGTGGAGAGCATCACCCCTTCTTTAAGCACAGGTTTCACCGATTGCCAGTTCGTATCCAATCCACCGGAAAAAAGTATAAAGTTCAAAGAGACGACTCCAACGAACTGGGCAATTTTTGGATTGTCAAAATAAATACCTCCGATACCATCCGAACCTGCCAACATACCTATGCTCAAAAACAACAATAAGGTAGGCACACCAAAACGGTAGCCTGTTTTGCCCGCCACAATGCTCACCAATAAAAGTATTGATCCTATTAAAATGATATTTTCAATGGTGATATTCATGTTGAACTAGGGTTGAGAAATACAAGAAAACAATTTCCTTGACAATCTATATATACGGTTTACCGAACAAGGCGAAGTTAATCCAATTTGATTGAAATATTCACTTGAAGCATGGGTCGTTTACCTGAATTCACCAAAAACCCAAAACACTATTTAATTCCCGTTAAAGAACGAAAAAAGGCGTTTAAGTGTATTTTCAATGTTACCCCACTGTTAAATCACTAAAAAATATTCGATAAAATGCACTTTTTAGTCGTTAAACGTAAAAACCTATGAAAAATTGATAAGTATTCGGCACCAAACTTTTTGATCTTTGTGATGTATTAACCCCCAAATCTATACATCATGACACGTTCAATTATTTACAGCCTACTTATTACAGGAACAATCCTAGCCAGTCAAAATACTTTTGCACAGGCAAATGAAAAAATGATCAACGACACTATGGACGAAAGCGTTTCCACCATTGATGGTTACGTACCGAACATGTCGATTACCAAAGATGGCAAAACGGCCTACTTTAGCAAGGGTACTTACGAAAAACCACTTTATGGTGTGTTCTCCAAAAAAGAATTGGTGTACCATGTGTACCGTGCAGAAAACATAAACGGCGAATGGACCAATGTTACCCAATTGGAGGTATGTCCAAAGCATTACTCTGCCAAACACCCAACGGTTACCGCCGACGGATCTCGCTTGTTCTTTGCTTCCAACATGAAGGGAACTTATGGTAAATACGATATTTATGTAGCGGAAATCGCTGCCGATGGCACCCCAGGGGTATCCAAAAACCTTGGACCTAAGGTAAACACTAAAGAAGACGAACTCTATCCGAGCATCTATAACGAGACCCTGTTGTTCTTTGCTTCCGAAGGAAGAGATGGTTACGGTGGATTGGACCTTTACGCTTCACAAGTTGTTAAAAATACCCTTACCACATCCGTGAACCTGGGCGCCCACATCAATAGTAACAGTGATGAGTACGCGATTCAATTGAGCCCTGAGAAAAAAATGGGGTTTGTAGTGTCCAATAGAGGGTTCAACAGCACCATATCACAATATACTGTGGCCTACGGACGTTCAAATAAGCGGGATCAGTACAACGATGTTGCTGATGGAGGTACAGGACTCCAAACTGTTATGAACGATGATACCATCGACTACGTGGATACAGCGTTCCAAGACGAAGAATAGAATACAGAAAAATACTTATTGAATCGGTCAATAAACCTGAAGTGTCTTATGATGTTGTTTCATAGCCGAATTTTGAAACACTCATGACCATGATAAGAAAGACAGGGGGAAACTGACAGACTATCATAGAAAGCGGGTTGTATTATTTCAATCTGACCGATTTATACCAAGAATAGGATGCTGATGGGACGGCATCCTATTTTTTTATGTAAAAATTTGAAATACAACTAATTACATTAAAGCACCTGTCTTCTACACTCCATCATTTCAGGTGAATGGCTTTAATCAAAAGTGCATTTGAACGAAAACAACTACAAAAATTCTGCTCAATAGTTAAAAAATTCTAAATTCACTATTGAAATAATACAATCCCAAATCTATTAAGTCATGAACAGAAACTACAACACACGAAAAAAAGGCGTCCCAAAACCTCTTTTTACCTTACTTTTTTGATGAGGCAAAACCTCAACTAAACAAAAATTTTAGCGACCGATCCCTTTATGGATCACACCCATTTTTGAAGTAAACTTAAATGGAACATCGATTGGTATAGCTTTTCCCAAAGGCATTACGGTCAGTTTCAATATATGTTTATCCCAACTTCAATTATGCGGAGAAGGACAACTATGTCCAAAAACTTAACCTACAGAACAAATGATGTAACAGTATTAATCCCCCAAATCTTTCTTATCATGGAAAAAAAACCATTAAAAATTGCCATCATCGACAATGATGGTGCTATCGGCGGCATTTACCATCAGTATTTTACTGACAATAAACAATACGAACTCCACGGAACCTATGGTTCTGTGCACGAACTATTGTCCAATTTTGGGCGCTCCCATCCGGATATCATTATCTGCGAAGCGATGCTCAACGGTATATCGGGCATTGACGGGCTGGAGTATTTTTACCGAAAGAACAAGGACCTTAAGGTATTGATGATGAGCAAAAAGAATGACTTTAAGCTCATTAAGGAAGCCTTTAAAAAAGGAGCTAGCGGTTATCTGATCAAACCGATAACCAAGGACAGATTGTTCAATGCGTTGGATGCCCTGGACCAGCATGGCATTGCCTTGGAACTGGACGTAGCGAAAAAAATCATTGATTCGTTCCAGACCAAGTCTTTCGAGGTGTTCTCCAAAAAGGAAAACGAAATCATTGAACTGCTGACCCAAGGATTTACCTACAAAATGATCGCGGACAAGCTTTTTGTTACTCCCAGCGCGGTCAATTTTCACATTCAGAACATTTACGTCAAACTCAATGTAAACTCAAAATCCGAAGCTTTGCGGAAAATCAAGGAAATGGAAATACAGCAATTGAACGCAGCGTGAATAGGAAACTTCTATCAAACAAAAAGCCCTGACCATGTGGTCAGGGCTTTTCTATTTTTATCAAGTAATCTGATTATTTCACTTCTTCGAAGTCCACGTCTTCAACGTTGTCACCTTCAGAAGCTCCGCCGTTGTTGGCCGCATCACTACCGGCTGCACCACCGGAAGCTCCTGCTCCTGCGGCACCCCCTTGTGATTCGGCCTGTGCTTTGTACATTTCTTCGGAAGCTACTTTCCAAGCTTCGTTGATTTTATCCAAAGCTGGTGTGATAACAGCTAAATCTTTGCTTTCGTAAGCCTTCTTCAATTCTTCCAAAGCATCTTCGATCGGCTTTTTCTTGTCGTCTGACAATTTATCGCCAAACTCGCTCAATTGCTTTTCCGTTTGGAAGATCATGGCGTCGGCCTCGTTCAATTTGTCGGCTGTTTCCTTCGCTTTTTTATCCGCATCGGCATTGGCCTCTGCTTCCGCTTTCATCTTTTGGATTTCTTCCTCGGTCAAACCTGAAGAAGCCTCTATTCGGATATCCTGCGACTTGCCAGTTGCCTTATCGGTCGCGGAAACCTTGATGATACCGTTGGCATCAATATCAAAAGTTACTTCAATTTGAGGTGTACCCCTTGGTGCTGGTGGAATACCGTCCAAGTGGAACCTACCAATGGTCTTGTTATCCGCTGCCATAGGCCTTTCACCTTGCAGTACATGGATTTCAACCGATGGTTGATTGTCCGCTGCGGTGGAGAATACCTGTGATTTCTTGGTCGGGATGGTCGTGTTCGCTTCGATCAATTTGGTAAATACGCTTCCCATGGTTTCGATACCCAAAGAAAGTGGGGTCACGTCCAACAAGAGTACGTCTTTTACATCTCCTGTCAATACACCACCTTGGATAGCGGCACCTACGGCCACAACCTCATCTGGGTTTACACCTTTGGATGGTTTTTTCCCGAAGAATTTCTCAACGGCTTCCTGTACCGCAGGGATACGTGTAGAACCACCTACCAAGATAATCTCGTCAATATCGCTTTTGGATAGTCCTGCGGACTTTAATGCTTTCTCACATGGTTCGATGGTCCTTTTTACCAAGTCGGCGATCAATTGCTCAAATTTGGAACGGGACAATGTTCTTACCAAGTGCTTAGGTCCGGAAGAGGTAGCTGTTACGTAAGGCAGGTTGATTTCTGTCTGTGCAGAAGAAGACAACTCGATTTTTGCCTTTTCGGCAGCTTCCCTCAAACGTTGTAACGCCATTGGGTCCTCACGAAGGTCCATATCCTCATCTTTCTTGAACTCTTCGGCCAACCAATCAATGATTTTTTGGTCAACGTCGTCACCACCCAAGTGGGTATCACCATCTGTGGCCAATACTTCAAAAACGCCATCTCCCAATTCCAAAATGGAAACATCGTGCGTACCACCACCAAAGTCAAAAACTACAATTTTCTGTTCAGTGTCTTTTTTATCAAGTCCGTATGCCAAGGATGCGGCAGTTGGCTCGTTGATGATACGTTCCACGGTAAGACCTGCGATTTCACCAGCTTCTTTGGTGGCCTGTCTTTGTGAATCGTTAAAATATGCCGGAACGGTGATGACCGCTCTGGTTACATCTTGCCCCAAGTAATCCTCTGCGGTTTTCTTCATTTTTTGAAGAATCATGGCAGACAGTTCCTGTGGAGTATACAAACGACCATCCACATCTACACGTGGCGTATCGTTGTCACCTTTCACCACTTTATAAGGGACCCTAGTGGCCTCCTTGCTGGATTCTGAGTATTTGTTACCCATAAACCGCTTAATGGAATAAATCGTTTTATGCGGGTTGGTCACCGCTTGTCTTTTTGCAGGGTCACCGACCTTGATCTCCCCACCGTCAACAAATGCGATCATCGATGGAGTAGTTCGTTTACCCTCGGCGTTTGGAATCACCACTGGTTCGTTACCTTCCATTACAGAGACGCAGGAGTTGGTCGTACCTAAGTCTATACCTATAATCTTGCTCATCGTATCTAAAGTTATATCTGTTTAAAAATTCAATTTTGTTTCGCTCTTAAAATGTCAATGATCATGCCACGCCAAAGAATATGACAAGGTGTCAGATTATTGTTCGGAACGCTTGTATATTCACACTGTTTTGAAGATGTGACAATAAATGTTGAAAAAGCGACAGCTATATTTAAATATTCGCATTTTAATCCCGTTTAGCTTCCTATATTTGAAACTGTAAATTGAGTTTATGGAGTGCATTAGTGTGTTTGATATGCTTAAGATCGGTGTAGGGCCTTCCAGCTCCCATACCCTTGGCCCGTGGCGTGCGGCGGAACGCTGGATAACCGAGCTTGAAGAGCAACATGTTTTTGATGACGTACAATCCATCAAAGTATATTTGTACGGTTCCCTTTGCCTTACCGGAAAGGGCCATGCTACAGACATTGCCGTGGTGATGGGATTGTTGGGCACCGACCCGGTAACCATCGATATTGACAGCATTTCAGGCAGTATTGATACGATTAAAGCTGAAAACAAACTCAGTTTTGGTGGAAAAAGAGAAATTCCGTTCAGTTTTACCAACGATATCATCTTTAAAAAGGAATTTCTACCCTTTCATGCCAACGCCATGCAGTTTGAAGCTCAACTGTCCAATGGCGAGACCATATCCGAAACCTATTATTCCATTGGTGGTGGATTTGTAGTGAAGGAAGAACGTATCCATGCCAAGGAGAACAAAGAAACCTTTAAAACATTCCCGCACCCTGTTACAACCGGAGACGAGTTGCTCCAACATTGCAATGCGCAAAACAAGTCCATCTCCACCATAGTGATGGAAAATGAACTTTCGCTACGGACACAAACCGAGATTGATGAAGGTATCGCTAAAATCTGGAACACCATGCTGGAGAGCATGTACGTGGGCTGCCATACCGAAGGTAAACTACCGGGTGGATTGAACGTGAAACGACGTGCCTACGAGATGCATCAGAAGCTAAAAGGAGATGTCCCCTACTCCAATCCACAGGAATGGTTGGAAAGTATTCGGGATACAGAGGTTAAATTCCGACAGATCATTAAATGGGTGAGCTGTTTTGCCCTCAGCGTCAACGAGGTGAATGCCTCTTTGGGGCGAGTGGTCACTGCTCCAACAAACGGAAGTGCAGGCGTAATCCCCGCTGTTTTGATGTATTATATGGTGATTGAAAACCACGATGCCGACTTTGATGACGTGAAGCAATTTCTTTTGGTGGCCAGCGAGATTGGGAGCATCTTTAAAAAAGGAGCCACCATTTCCGCAGCCATGGGTGGCTGCCAAGCAGAAATCGGGGTTTCGTCCGCCATGGCGGCCGCAGGGCTGACAGAACTTATGGGCGGATCGCCCGAACAAGTTTTGATTGCTGCCGAAATTGCCATGGAACATCACTTGGGCCTCACTTGTGATCCTATTGGGGGACTGGTGCAGGTTCCCTGCATTGAGCGCAATGCCATGGGAGCGATAAAAGCCATCAACGCGGCCGAACTGGCCCTGGACACCGATCCAAACGAAGTTAAGGTGCCATTGGACAAGGTGGTGAATACTATGTGGGAAACCGCGAAGGATATGAGCTCCAAATACAAGGAAACCTCCGAAGGTGGATTGGCCGTAGGCGTGTTCTTAAGCGATTGCTAGTCCAGACAGCCTTCCTTGCCCCTAGTATCAATCAGGTAGATGATTTTCCATTCGCCATCAAAATTGATGAGCTGGAAAGAATTGATGCCGCAGTGACTGAACTCGCCGTTGAGCCAAAATTCGTACCCTACCCAAGCATTGGCCATGGTCCTGTCCACTTGAATGGAAAAAGACGTGAGCTTCTCTTCAAACTTCACGGTTTCTGGAATACCAACAATGGATTTTAGAAATTTTGAAAATTCTTCCGTTTTGAAAAGCGTCTTGCCCTCAGGGCTTCTTCCCGTGGTCTGCAACACTATTTCGTCCGCCACAGTACTTTTGATGATGGTGGAATCTTGCTTGTGGAAACCTTCAAAAAAGGTTTCGATGACTTGCTTCACTTCATTTTCAATTGCTTCGTTTGAAGCATTTGGGCCTTGGGCATATCCCAAAGTACCTAAAGCAAAAAACGCAATGCAGCTTAACAGTTTTCTCATTTGATTAGTTTTTTGATTGAAGCCTAAATTAAACAAATCTGCTTACTTTTAGCCATCAAATAGAATTTCGATGTCTACAGCTAAAAAAGAATATAAAAGGGTAACCGTAAAATCATTGGTGGATATGAAAAAGCGTGGTGAGAAAATCAGTATGCTCACCTCCTACGATTATTCCATGGCCAAAATTGTGGATGGCGCCAATGTGGATGCCATTTTGGTGGGCGATTCCGCCAGTAATGTGATGGCAGGCCACGAAACCACTTTGCCCATCACCCTAGATCAAATGATCTACCATGCCAGTTCTGTAGTTAGGGCGGCAAAACGAGCTTTGGTCGTAGTCGACCTCCCTTTTGGCAGCTATCAAGGTGACTCCAAAGAAGCCTTGCGTTCCGCTATCCGGATCATGAAAGAAAGTGGCGCCCATGCCATCAAAGTTGAGGGCGGTGAAGAAATAAAAGTATCCATAAGCCGAATTTTGGAGGCGGGTATTCCCGTGATGGGACATTTGGGACTTACGCCACAATCCATTTACAAATTCGGAACCTATACCGTTCGCGCCAAGGAAGACGAGGAAGCCGAAAAACTGAAATCCGACGCCAAATTATTGGAAGAATTGGGCTGTTTTGCCATTGTTTTGGAAAAAATACCCGCAAAATTGGCCAAAGAGGTTGCGGAAAGCGTCTCCATCCCAATTATCGGTATCGGTGCTGGACACCATGTGGACGGTCAGGTTTTGGTGGTTCACGATATGCTGGGCATGACCCACGAGTTCCACCCGAGGTTCCTAAGAAGATATGTGAATTTATATGACGAAATGACCAAGGCTGTTTCACAATATGTGGATGATGTAAAGAGTCAGGACTTTCCGAATGAGGATGAGTCTTATTAATTGTATGATAAAACCGTTAGTTCGAGTTTTTTTCCGAAGGAAAAAGTATCGAGAACCAAGTTTGGGTCAACATGAATTCTTTTCACGATACATTTTTTTGATCTTGGGTTCAAAAAACCACTCGAAATGACAAATTTTTCATCAAAGTGATTTCTAAATTCAAATCCTCGCTAAAGTGAATTCCAAAAATCCAAAAATGAAAGAATCCAACAGGTCAACATCCTCCAATCTTCAAGTATTATTTGAAGACAATCACCTAATTGTGGTCAACAAACGCGTTGGAGATATTGTACAGGGGGATAAAACGGGCGATGACCCATTGAGCGAGGTCGTAAAGCAGTATCTAAAAGAAAAATACAACAAGCCCGGGAACGTGTATTTGGGCGTGGTACATCGATTGGACCGCCCTACGTCCGGCATTGTTCTGTTCGCCAAAACTTCCAAGGCCCTGCCCCGGCTCAACAAGATGTTTGCCCAAGGTGAAACCAAAAAAATATACTGGGCCGTCGTGAAAAATGCGCCACCCCAAGAAAGTGATACGTTGACCCATTGGCTCGTTCGGAATCCGAAGCAAAACAAGTCCTATGCCCATGAAAAGGAAGTTCCTGAAAGCAAAAAAGCTGTTTTAAACTATAGACTTATAAAAAAACTGGATAATTATTTCTTGTTGGAGATTGATTTGAAAACAGGCAGACACCATCAAATCAGGGCGCAATTGGCAGCCATAGGCTGTACCATAAAAGGAGACTTAAAATACGGCGCGGACCGCAGCAACAAAGATGGTGGCATACACTTACATGCCAGAAGTTTGACAATAGTCCACCCGGTACAAAAAGAATCCAATACTTTTTTGGCTCCTCCACCCGAAGACCCTATTTGGCAGGCTTGTATTAGCGAGTAAGCGCCAAGGCCTTTTCCCTGATAATTTCGGAAACAGGCTTGTTCTGCAAATGACTTTCCAGCCATGAAAGGATGTCCAAATACAGGAACGCCCGTTTTTCGTACGGATGGTTCTCGTATTTTTTCAGCTCGTTGTAGAGCTTTTGGAACTCTGCCTTTAAATCGGTCGGGTAAATGTCTCCCAAACTTCTTAAAAACTTGATCATTTCTTTTTGCACCTCATGTAAATCGTTCATTTTCAGCAAGAACTTGTACGTACTTTTAAGCTGTACTTCCAAATGGTAGTCCATTCCGGCTTCGTAATGTGCGACCAGACTCAAAACTCGTGCAAAACACATTAAATCCTCCCGCATCTTTAATTTCTTGTTGGAAATAATCTTTTTGAGATAGGCTATGCAGTTCTTGTTATCACCATTTCCAAAGTACAGGCAGGCAATTTTGTAGTAAAGCAGCATAATGTGATGCTCATCTATCTGTTGCCTATGTTTTTTGATACCGTACTCGATAATGTTCACCAAATAAATGCCCTTATCAAAGGTACCCTCCAAAAAATGAAGGTTCAATTTGTTGGTATTGATGTACAAAAAGGCTAGCGAAGTAATGTTGTCGTTTTTAGGAAAACCGGCATCTTGGACTTGCTCTTCCAAACGCTCCAAGGTTTCCCTGAACTGGGATGCATACTTTACAAAGAACAACGATTCCAACAAATAATGGTTACCCTTTAAAAAGAACACGGGGTTCAACGGAATCATATGCTCGTTTTCATAAAAAAGGTCCACCCATTTACTGGCGTATTTATAGGCTGACAAAAAGTCCTGAATCAGTAAACTGTACCATAGATGGGCCTTGTAGAGCCATAATTTTTCACGGAAACCCAGCTTTTCAATGTCATATTTGGGCAAATGCTCTTCAAAATAGCTTTTTACTTTTTGAAGGTCTTCATCGCTCCGTACATACCCTACTTTCAGCATCATTCCATATAATTGCAAAGAGAGGTTGGAAAGCTTGCTCGTCATTACATTTTGCGCAGAAAGTTCCTTGGCCTCAACGGCAAGTTCGTCCGCCCTGTCCGGAATACTCCTGGTGATATACTGGGTTTCGATTACCTTCTCCAGCTCCACAATTTCGTAGGCCACGTTCTTTTCCTCGTTCTCAATGGCAAAACTTTTGGCCTTTTCCAAAATCTTCAAACTTTGTTTATAAAGCCCTTTTTGATAAAGAATGGTGGCAAAATCCAATTGTTCACGAATCTGTATGCGAACATTCTGGTTGACCGGGTTCAAACGTAGACTCACCAAAATCTGTTTGTACAAATGCGCTTTAAGGTTGGAAAGCTGTGATTTTTTGACAATACCACTGTCCAAAATCTGCTTTTCATCATATTTGCGCATCTTGTCCAGCAAGTTGAAAAGCGCAAGAAACTTGGCATCCGTATTAACTCCCAATCGGCCAACATAGAGTTTAAATTGGCGTTTTTCAGATTTGGAAAGGGATTTCACCAAAACAAACAAAGCATCCTGATGGGCATTTGTCATCGTAAAAATTAATATTTAAAATGTTGTATTTCAGTTAATTAAGTTCAACAAAAAGCAGTTTAACATTGTAACGTCATCCCAGCTGCTTTTCATCTTCAACCTTGCTTTGCTAATTTCGTTAGTCATAGAAAAAAATAGGTTGATATCATGGGTAAAGATAAGGTAGAAATTTTTGACACAACACTAAGAGATGGAGAACAGGTTCCAGGGTGCAAACTGGATACCGAACAAAAATTGATCATTGCCGAACGATTGGACGAACTCGGAGTTGATGTGATCGAAGCAGGCTTCCCCATATCCAGCCCCGGTGATTTCAAATCTGTGAACGAAATCGCCAAGTTGGTCAAAAATGCAACGGTCTGTGGATTGACCCGTGCCGTGAAAAAAGACATTGAAGTGGCCGCAGAAGCCATTAAAGATGCCAAAAGGCCAAGAATACATACCGGAATCGGAACTTCGGAATCCCACATCAAATACAAGTTCAACTCCACCCAAGATAAAATTATAGAGCGTGCCGTTGATGCGGTAGCCTATGCCAAGACCTTTGTAGAGGATGTAGAATTCTATGCCGAGGATGCCGGACGTACCGACAACGAATTTTTGGCCCGAATCTGCGAGGCTGTCATAAAAGCAGGGGCCACCGTGCTGAACATACCTGATACAACGGGATATTGCCTTCCAGAGGAATATGGCGCCAAAATGAAATATTTGAAAGAAAATGTGACCGGCATTGATAAGGCCATTCTTTCCTGTCATTGCCACAACGACCTTGGTTTGGCCACGGCGAATTCCATAGCTGGCGTGATCAACGGGGCCAGACAAATCGAATGTACCATCAACGGTATCGGTGAAAGAGCCGGGAACACTTCTTTGGAAGAAGTGGTGATGATAATGAGACAACACCCGCACTTAGACTTGGATACAAATATCAATAGTCAATTGCTTTGGGATACCAGCACCATGGTTTCACAAAAAATGGGAATGCCGGTACAGCCCAACAAGGCAATTGTGGGGTCCAATGCATTTGCACATAGCTCTGGAATCCATCAAGATGGTGTCATCAAACGTCGTGAAACTTACGAAATCATAGACCCCAAAGATGTTGGTGTCAGTGAATCATCGATTGTTCTGACCGCTAGAAGTGGGCGTGCCGCTTTGGCCTACAGGGCCAAAAAAGTAGGATACGAACTCACAAAGCTACAATTGGACATGGTGTATGAAAACTTCTTGAAATACGCGGACGTGAAGAAAGAAATTTTGGACCAAGATATCCACGAAATTGTTGAGACCAGCAATGTGGGAATGAAAAGTTTAGCGTAACATATATGACATTGAAAATTGCATTGCTTCCCGGAGATGGTGTGGGACCCGAAGTGCTGGCCCAAGCCGTGAAATGTTTGGAAGCCGTTGAAGAGACATTTAATCAACGATTTATATTTAAAGAAGCTCCCGTTGGCGCCATCGCCATCGACAAAAAAGGCACTCCCCTGCCCGATGCTACACTAAAACTTTGCAAAGAAGCCGATGCCGTGCTCTTCGGTGCCATTGGCGACCCAAAATACGACAATGACCCCGATGCAAAAGTACGACCGGAACAGGGCTTGCTTCAGTTACGAAAAGAACTTGGTCTGTTTGCCAATATTCGCCCTATAATTTCACATCCAACTTTGTTGGACAAATCACCCTTAAAAAAGAAAGTGATCAACGGTACCGATTTTGTAATCTACCGTGAACTTACGGGCGGGATTTATTTTGGGGAGAAAAAACTGAACGAAGAAGGCACTAAAGCCTCCGATCTCTGTGAATACACCGAGGCGGAAATAAGCCGTATCGCCCATTTGGCCTTTAAAGCGGCAAAAGGAAGAAAAAAGAAACTTACTTTGGTGGACAAGGCCAATGTATTGGAATCGTCCCGTCTTTGGAGAAAAGTGGTAAAACGAATCGGTGAAAGCTATCCTGAGGTGACATTGGATTTTTTGTTTGTGGACAACGCCGCAATGCAAATCATCCTCGATCCCAAACAGTTCGATGTTATTTTGACCGAGAACATGTTCGGTGACATTATTTCTGATGAAGGCAGTGTTATCGGTGGCTCCATCGGTTTGTTGGCATCGGCCTCAATTGGTGAGGAGAACGCACTTTTCGAGCCTATTCACGGCTCTTACCCGCAAGCAAAAGGAAAGAACATAGCCAACCCGATTGCATCCATACTATCTGCCGCAATGCTTTTGGAACATTTTGGAATGGCCGAAGAGGCATGGGCCATCAAAAAAGCTGTGGACAAATCGTTAAAAAAGGGAATTGTTACCCCGGATTTGAGAGAGAACAGTCAATACGGCACAAGCCAAGTCGGGGATTTTATCGCACACAACATTGTAGATATTGAAGATGACACTCTTATGAACGATGAGAACATCGATTTGGGGAAATCAACGATAATCTAAGTGCACCCATTTTGTATTTTGAAAATTTTATAAGTCAAGACAGTCAATTCGGGTGAAATTCCGTAGGGATTTTTTATCGAGAATCAGTTTGTTTTGCACTTGAAATTTGAGTTCTCGATACAACTTATCTTTCGAAAAACCACTCGAACCGACAAATTTCACTAGAATGCACACCGGATTAACCTAGTTATTTTATTCCGTTTCTTCGGACGAGGTCAATTCTTGAATGGTTGTATTGAATTCTTTTTTGAACTCGACAAATTTTTCCCCAGTTGCCGGTCCATTAAAGCCTGTGTGAATTTTGCGCACTTCACCATCCTTATCAATATAAATTGTGGTAGGATAAGAAAGAATATGATTCAACATCGGCAATTTCTCGTTGGCTTTTTGCTTGTTCGATGTACCATATTGTGCCAATAAAATGGGGTATGGAACCTCTTCGCGCTCCTTTAGCCTTTTAATGCCCTCAAAAGCCTTTTCTTCCGTTTTTGCGTACTCGAATGCCAACCCCACAAATTGTAGGTCCAAGTCTGGATTGTTCTTAATGAAATCCACATAAAACCGCGTCTCGTCCAAACAATTTGTGCACCATGTTCCCATGATCTGCACCAAGACCGCTTTACCTTGGAACATTGGGTCGTCCAAACCGACCATTTTTCCCTGTGCGTTTGGAAAGGAAAAGTCAAACCTGTCATATCCTTCCCTCAAATAGGTGAGCTGGTTGGAATCCGGTAGCTCAAAGGCTTCGTTCCGCGCTCCCAAGAATTCCTGTACAGTATGTTTTCCCGAATAAAACTTACCATCGAGCGTGCTGTCCGTAACCTTGGCCAAAAACAAAAAAACATGCGACCCATCAAATGCAGAAAGCTTCATGCTGTCTCCGGTTACCACACCGTCCAGATAACGGTAGTCCCCCGTATTGGTCCTAAAGGTCCCTTTTACATTATTTCCGTTCTGCATAAAAATGCCCTTTGCAGGGTACTCCGCTTCGGTGTTCACATTAAAGTAAGTCTCCCAAATCCCGGAAAGGTTCACAGCGGGCGCTTCCTCTGCTTCAAAACGGTCTTGCATACCATATGTCGCTCTGAACGGTACCCTACGCTCTTTGCTTTCCTCTATAAACTCCCCTGTTATCTCATTGGAAGTGTAGGTCCCGGCTATGTACCCCTCAAAAATGGGCATCCGGACCTTGATGGAATCCCCATTAAAAGTAAACTCATCAATAGTTACCACTTCCTCGGCATTGTAAGCCTTCATTACATATCCTCCATCGGCATTTTGGGAAAGTGTGAACTCAAATGGCAACTGCCTCGATTCGGACACCTCCATTTTTGCCAGCCACTCGCCTGTATTCAATTTAGGGCTTTCGGCCTTTTTGCAAGAGCAAAAAAACATCAATGAACCCAATATTGCGATCCCGATTCTATTCATAAATTGAAAGATTTTACCTAAATGTAGGAAATACATTTTAAAACGAACCACTTCTATAGGCTTATGGTTATTATTATCGTTGAATCTGTTCCCCTATTGTTATATATTTGTGCCCTCTAAAAATGGGGTATGAAGATTTCTTATAACTGGTTAAAGCAATTTTTGCAAATTGATTGGGACGCTCACAAAGCAGGTGAACTGTTAACGGATCTAGGTCTGGAAGTTGAGGGCATTACCCAGTTTGAATCAGTTAAGGGTGGTTTAAAAGGTATTGTGGTAGGCCATGTACTTACCTGTGAAAAACACCCGAACGCGGACAAACTAAAATTAACCACCGTAGATGTTGGTCAAGAAGCACCTTTGCAGATTGTTTGCGGCGCCCCCAATGTTGCGGCCGGGCAAAAAGTGCCAGTGGCCACCGTTGGCACTACCCTATACACCAAAGAAGGTGAGGCCTGGGTGATCAAAAAAGGGAAGATCCGCGGCGAGGTAAGCGAAGGCATGATCTGTGCCGAAGACGAAATCGGTGTTGGTGAAAGCCATGATGGCATTATGGTCCTCAATGAAGAACTGGTCCCCGGCACTCCTTGCTCCAAAGTATTTGAGATTGAAAATGATGAGGTCTTTGAAATAGGACTTACCCCGAACCGTGCCGATGCCATGAGCCATTTTGGCGTAGCACGCGACCTTAAGGCCGGCTTGGAACAAAAGGAAATCCAAAAAGAGCTGGTTACCCCTTCCGTAAGTAATTTTTCCATAGACAATCGCTCTTTAAAGGTCGATGTGGAGGTTACGGAAAGTGACCTTGCCCCCAGATATTGCGGCGTCACCATTAGCAATTTAGTGGTCCAAGACTCGCCCGACTGGTTAAAAAATAGATTGAAGGCCATCGGTTTGGCCCCAATAAACAATATAGTGGACGTTACCAACTATGTACTTCATGAACTGGGACAGCCATTGCACGCTTTTGATGCTTTTAAAATAAAGGGAAATAAGGTAGAGGTTAAAACCTTGCCAGGCGGAACCAAGTTCACAACATTGGACGGTGTGGAACGTGAATTGCACGAAGACGACCTTATGATCTGTGATGCTGGCAGCCCAATGTGCATAGCCGGTGTTTTTGGCGGAATCCATTCCGGCGTTACGGAACACACAACCTCCATTTTCTTGGAAAGTGCTTATTTTGATCCCGTTTCCATTAGAAAAACCGCCAAAAGACATGGACTTAACACCGATGCATCTTTCAGGTTTGAGAGAGGTATCGACATCAACATGACAAAGTATGCGCTCAAAAGAGCTGCGCTTCTGATAAGGGAAATCGCTGGCGGGTACATTACTTCGGAGATTGTGGACCTGTTTCCAAAAAAGCCGCAAGAAAGACAGGTTTTCTTGACCTTCAACAAAATCAATTCATTGATCGGGCAGGAAATACCCCAGGATACGATCAAATCCATCCTATCCTCTTTGGAGATCCGAATCAACAACGTAACGGAATCAGGTCTTGGCTTGACCATTCCGACCTATCGAGTTGATGTGACCAGAGAAGTTGATGTGATCGAAGAGATATTGAGGGTGTACGGCTATAACAATATCGATTTCAAAGAAAAACTCAATGCTTCCATCGCCAAAACATCTCGCTTTGAAAACTATAGAATCCAAGATATAGTTGGTAGTATGCTGGCCTCCAAGGGTTTTTATGAAATTATGACGAATAGTCTGGTCTCATCGGAGATTACCTCTGGTGATGATAGTGCCGTTCAAATGTTGAACCCATTAAGTTCCGATTTATCGGTTTTGAGGACATCCATGCTCTACTCTGGGCTTCAAACGGTAAGTTACAACCACAACAGACAAAAAAACGACCTAAAACTTTTCGAGTTCGGCAAAACCTATCATAAAACTGAAGGAAAACACCCGGAAAAGCAACATTTGGCCATTTTTGTTTCTGGTGACCGTACTCAAAACAGTTGGGCGGTCGCTTCCAAAAAAACGGATTTTTTCTATTTAAAGGGAATCGTTGAAAATATTTTTGAGCGTTTGGGACTAAAGGATGTAAATACAACGCCGCTATCCCATGCCATAGATCTATCCGAAGGAATCTCCTATACCAAAAACAATATGGTTTTGGTCTCCTTGGGGTTGGTGGGCAAAGCTGCCTTAAAACAGTTCGATATTAAGCAAGAGGTTTTTTATGCTGATTTGGATTGGGATGCCATCCTACAGTGTGTGAGCACCCAAAACGTCGCGTTCAAAGAAATTCCGAGGTTTCCAGAGGTAACAAGGGATTTTGCCCTGTTGTTGGACGACTCTGTATCGTTCCAAAAAGTGTACGACATTGCTTGGAACACCGAAAAGAAATTGCTCAAAAAGGTAAACTTGTTCGATGTGTATACGGGCAAAAACCTTCCCGAGGGGAAAAAATCCTATGCCGTGAGCTTTACCTTGATGGATGAAAAGAAAACCCTGACAGATAAGCAAATCGATAAGATTATGGGCAAACTATTGGCCCAGTATCAAAAAGAACTGGGGGCCGAACTTCGTTGATCACATTTGCGCAGGAAGGATAACACGGTCTATCTCATGGACCACATCCTCATTTTCCATATCCAAATTTAAATCGGCGGTCGTAATCCTGGCCATGTTCCCAACTGGATCGGTAAGTACAATATCGTAGCCATCCAAATGGGCGGTTAACTTTTTGCCCTGCACTGTTGTAAAACTGGCAATACCATTGCCCCTGCCAATGGCTCGAAGCATGCGCGAAGCTGTTAATTGACCTGCCACAATGTGATAGGAAACCAATGATTTCAACGCGCTTTTGTCCTTGGCGTTGATCAAATCGCTCATTTTATTGTTCGAAAATTTTTCGAAGGCGGCATCTGAGGGCGCAAAAATGGTGAAGGGACCCGATTTTTGAAGCAAAGCTCCCAACTCGGTTGCGTTCACTGCTGCCAAAAGAATTTTATGATTGTCCATTTTACCGGTGTAGGAAATTGACTTGTCCGTGTTCTGGGCAACGGTACATAAGGAAAGGCTCAAACAGATGCCCAATAAGAATTTGGTGGCGGGGGTATTCATTTGGTTGGTCGAATTTTAGGACTTTTTAGTATGGTTTCACGATTAACTGCCAAAAACGTCGATAAGATACATCTTTTTTGTTGACTTTTCTTATTTATTTTAGTTTGAAAAAATCCATTTAACAGAAACTTAACGTGATGTTTTATGGCGACGGTCACATCCAAAAATTCAATTCCTTAACTTTGAGTGGATTACTAAAAAAACTGCATGATTTTGAAAGGAACAAATATTGAGCACAGACTTCGACACATCAAAAATAAAAAGGCTGATGGCGAACAAATTTTGGCAGAGGTCCAACTAATTTTAAGGCAAGATTTACAATGGGATGAGCAAATCTCCCAACAATTGGAATCAAAAAACAAAGTACGTAGCAACGACTTTGATTTTGACCTCTTGGAAACAGATAAGATCTTTCACATAGATCAAATCAAAGAAATCTGCATTGATTACCGTCTTCGTTTTTTGGACAGTTCTTATTTTAAAGGTAAAATTCCCCAAAAGGCGATTTCCAAAATCAAACAGTTGGAAGCTGCACATAATACCGAGATCAAAGGGTTTAAAATTATGGCGCCTTCCAAATTGTTCAAACTGGAGGACAAGGACGACCCCCTACTGTTTGCTCCCATCGGCAACGATTATTACTATTTGATCCACAAATGGGGAAACGACCTGCATCCTTTGCGGAAACTTTTTGCGTGGCCCTTCAAGAACATCGCCAATCTGACTCTTGTGGTTCTTGCTATCAGTTACTTTGCGACGCTTTTGGTTCCCGAGGGCTTATTCTCCAAAAAAAGTAGTACCGCAGAGTTCTGGATCATCTACTTTTTTATGTTCAAATGCTTGGCATCCATAGTGATTTTCTATGGGTTTGCCTTGGGGAAAAACTTTAACCCCGCCATCTGGAAAAGCAAGTATTTTAATGCTTAAGCGGTAACCGCATACATTTTTTCACGCTGCTCCTTAATGGACTTGTCGGACATGTAGTCGTCAAAGCTCAAGTAACGGTCTATGGCACCGTTTGGCGTTAATTCAATGATTCTGTTTGCCACCGTGTTCACAAACTCATGATCGTGGGTAGTAAGCAAAATGGTGCCCTTAAAATTTTTCAAGGAGTTGTTGAAGGCCGTAATGCTTTCCAGATCCAAATGGTTGGTGGGTTCGTCCAGCATTAGCACGTTGGCGCGAAGCATCATCATTCGGCTTAGCATACAACGTACTTTTTCACCACCGGAAAGTACCGTACATTTTTTAAGTGCTTCTTCACCACTGAAAAGCATTTTGCCCAAGAAACCTCTCAGATACACTTCTTCGCGTTCCTCTTCGGTCTTGGCCCATTGCCGCAACCAGTCCACTAAATTGATGTTTTCTTCGAAGAATGATGAATTATCTGCGGGCAAATAGGATTGCGTAGTGGTCACTCCCCATTGGAATTTGCCGCTTTCAGGTTTGATCTTATCAGCAATAATATCGTAAAAAGCCGTGGTTGCCCGTGAATCTTTGGATAAAATCGCAACTTTATCGCCCTTGGCCAGGTTGATGTTCACATCTTTGAACAACAAATCTCCATCTTCGGATGTGGCAGAAAGTTTTTCCACGTTCAAAATTTGGTCTCCCGCTTCGCGCTCACGGTCAAAAATAATGGCGGGGTACCTCCTACTCGATGGTTTGATATCTTCCACCTTAAGTTTCTCCAGCATCTTTTTACGCGATGTGGCCTGTTTGCTCTTTGCCACGTTGGCACTGAAGCGTTGAATGAACTCATTGAGCTCCTTGGCCTTCTCCTCGGCCTTTTTGTTTTGTTGCGCACGTTGACGGGCGGCCAATTGGCTGCTCTCGTACCAAAAGGTATAGTTACCGGAAAACAAGTTGATTTTTCCAAAGTCGATATCCGCAATAGAGGTACAAACGGCATCCAAGAAATGCCTATCGTGAGAAACCACGATCACGGTGTTGTCGTAGTTGGCCAAGAAGTTTTCCAACCAGTTGATGGTTTCATAATCCAAATCGTTGGTAGGCTCATCCATGATCAGCACATCCGGGCTACCGAACAGGGCCTGCGCCAAAAGCACACGCACCTTAAGCTTGGAATCAAGGTCGGCCATATTGGTGTAGTGCAGGTCTTCCGTAATTCCTAGATTGGAGAGCATTGCCGCAGCATCGCTATCGGCGTTCCACCCGTTCATTTCTTCGAAGGCAACCTGAAGCTCGCCAATTTTTTCGGCGTTTTCATCCGTATAGTCTGCATAAAGCGCATCAATTTCCTTTTTTATCCCGAACAAGGGCTTATTGCCCATCACCACGGTTTCCAATACGGGATATTCGTCGTAGGCATTATGGTTCTGTTCCAGAATGGACATCCGTTTGCCCGGTTCCAAATGTACATGGCCCGAAGTGGGATCTATTTGACCGGACAATATTTTCAAGAAAGTGGATTTACCAGCGCCGTTGGCGCCAATAATGCCGTAACAGTTACCTTGGGTAAAGGTTACATTGACTTCATCGAACAAAACTCTTTTGCCAAACTGTACGGATAAATTAGATACTGATAACATGCAACTATCTTTATTTTTTGCAAAAGTAGCTAAATACGATTCGTAATTCTAATTTTAAAACGCATATTTGAACGATGGAAAACTACCGGTCAACAACATTTAACTACCCATTAACAAGTTTAGCTTGGTGGGTTGCTTACATTTGAAAGTCAAATAGATTGGTATCTATATATGGTTAGATTTCTACTAAGTCTCACTTTTGTTTCTTCTCTTGTATCGTGTTCCGATTCTTCGGAAAATGCGACCACTGTTTTTTTTGGTGGTGAAATCGTGAATCCCACAAGCGATTATGTGGTACTTTATCACAACGATTCTTATGTGGATTCCGTAAAGCTCGATGACAAGAACCATTTTTCTTTTCAGCTTGACAATATTGAGGATGGCCTTTATCATTTTGACCACAGTCCTGAGCTACAGTATGTGTATTTATCCAAAGGAGACAGTCTTTTGGCCCGTCTCAATACAGTAGAATTTGATGAATCGCTTGTTTACTCCGGCAAGGGCAGCGAAATCAATAACTTTTTGATAGAGATTTTCTTGAAAAATGAGAGCGAAGAGGAGTTGATGAAGGATTATTACACATTGGACCCGGAAGATTTCAGTAAAAAAATTGATTCACTCCACAGCAATAAGGTGGCACTGTTGCAGGAGTTGAACGCCGACGAACAATTCCATCCCAAGGCATTGGCCATGGCCGAGGCCTCCATAGATTACAATACCTACATCAGCAAGGAAAAATACCCCTTTTACCACAAGAAAAAAACCGGAGAGGAGACCATTCACGACCTTGAGGACGAGTTTTATAGTTACCGCAAAAATATCCAGTTCAACAATAAGGACCTGACTTACTTTAGGCCCTATTTCGATTTTATGAAATGGCATTTTGGGAATATGGCCTACATGACCTGCTTAGAGGATTGCTCTACCGATAAAAAGCCGGTCGTTGACCGATTGCATTTCAACAAACACAAGTTGAACTTGGTGGACAGTATGGTGAAACAAACGGAACTAAGGGACATCCTCTTCCGCAATGTTGCCATGGATTACCTACTAAGGGAGCACACCCCCAGTGAGGAGGCCACCGTATTTATCGAAAAATTCAAATCGCTTTCGTCCAATCCAGAGCATAAGGAGGAAATTGAGCTATTGTACAACGGAATCAAAAATTTACAGCCCAACACAACGTTGCCCAATATAATGGTCAAAAACTTTAACGGAGAAGAAGTTTCCCTTAAAAAACTTGCAAACCATGAGGAGAACACGGTGTTTTACTTTTGGACCGCTGACCAAAAAACGCATTTTAAAAACGTTAACAAGCATATTCTCTCGCTTAAAGGAAAATACCCGAACTATAACTTTATCGGGATCAATGTAAGGACCAATTCCGCACAATGGAAGCAATTGATGGATGAGTACAAAATGGACAAATCCAAACAATTCTTTGGGGAGAACTTTAAAGAGCTGCAAATGGCCATGATCATCGATGGGCTCAATAAGTGTGTTATTGCCAAGGATACCGTTGTTGTCGATGGGTTCGCCAACCTTTACACATCACTTTAAATAAAAAAGCCCCGAATTTTCATTCAGGGCCCTTCTTTACTTTTTAGAATCTGGATTAGGAATTGCCTTTCTTGTAATCTTCCAAGAACTTGGCCAATCCAATATCGGTCAATGGGTGTTTCAACAGTCCATCAATAGATGATAATGGCCCTGTCATAACATCGGCACCCAATTTGGCACAATCGATCACGTGCATGGTGTGACGGATGGACGCGGCCAATATTTCGGTCTCGAACCCGTAGTTGTCATAGATCAAACGGATTTCCGCGATCAAGTTAAGACCATCGGTGGAAATATCGTCCAATCTGCCCAAGAAAGGGGAAACATAAGTTGCCCCGGCTTTGGCGGCCAATAGCGCCTGTCCTGGTGAGAACACCAAAGTACAGTTGGTACGAATGCCTTTATCCGAAAAATATTTCAGTGCTTTTACACCATCCCTGATCATGGGAACTTTTACCACGATCTGCTCGTGCAGATCCGCTAGTTCCTCCCCTTCTTTCACCATTCCATCAAAATCGGTGGAAACCACTTCCGCGGAAACATCACCATCAACAATGTTGCAGATGTCCACGTAGTGCTTTAAAATATTATCTTTTCCTGTAATACCTTCTTTCGCCATAAGGGAAGGGTTGGTGGTCACACCATCCAACACGCCCAGTTCTTGGGCCTCCTTAATTTGATCAAGGTTGGCAGTATCAATAAAAAACTTCATTTCTAAGTATTTATAATTGGTTCACTAATACGTGTAAAATTACAACTTATAATGGTTGAGGAGTAATTTTTCGTAGACTTTGTCGGGTAAAATCTTCTTTAACCTAAGGGAAAACTTTTGTAAAAATGCCCCAACCGGGTTGTGCACCTTAGGATTTTTCTGGTTGATGATCTTGTAAACCGCCTCGGCCACTTGGATGGGGTCCCCCCCACCGTCCACATCCTGATCGATTCCTTTTAGGGTTTGACCATACTTTTCCTCGTAGGCAGACCCCTTGATTACCGGGGAATGGTACCTGCCCGACGCGATATTTGTGGCAAAATCTCCGGGAGCTACGTTGGTTATTTTTATCCCAAAATCTTTGGTCTCCATGCGCAGCGCCTCGGTAATGAGTCCCAAAGCACCTTTTGTGGCAGAATAGAACCCACGATAGGGCAATCCCATATAGCCTGCAATGGATGTTATATTGATGATGGCTCCCCCGCCCTGTTTGCGCATTTGCGGCAAAACGGCCTTCATCACGTGTACGGGGCCGTGGAAGTTGGTGTCAAAAACGTGAAGAATCTCTTCGTGCGGAGTTTCTTCTATCGGCCCAGTGATGCCCACCCCTGCATTGTTGATGAGCACATCCAATCTATTTTCTTTGGAAATGATATGTGAAACGGCATTTTGGATGCTTACCACATCCTTCACGTCCAATTGAACAAGTTCAAATGCCTTAAAGTCTGGGTAGTTATTTGGATTTCGCGTAGTACCGTAAACAATAAATCCTTTTTGGGACAAATACGTTCCGATGGATTTACCAATACCTGAAGAACCGCCGGTGATCAGTACAACTTTTTTATCCATGATCATCTGATTTTTGGGTACAAAAAAAGGCAAGCTACCTACATCGCACCGCTACGACCGCATACCCTTGCTGCGTTCCCGCCCTGGGGGATTCTGCAGGAGCTGGTCGTGTAGGACTTGCCAAGTGCAAATATACGACCTTTTATATTTGTGGCAATCCCAATTGATTCTTAATTTCGGTGTTTCACGATTAACGATTTATGACACAAGCAATAAGAACAATGGGCAAACTTTTATCCATATCAGGGGCATTGCTCTTCTTTTTGGCATGCGGGGGAAGTGCCGACCCGGCCAAGCATTTTTCCATTCAACTGGAAAACAAGGCCATACAGCAAAACCAAAAGGTAGGTGTAGCGCTGAAGAACAAAAAGGACATCGAAATTTCCGATCTACATTATTATTTGGATGGAAAGGAACTCGCCGTTGAAAATGGAAAATTGACCTTGGATGTGCCAACTTTGGGCAACAAAACATTGGTGGCCAAGTTTAAAATCGAGGAAAAAACAGTGGAGGTTGAAAAGGATTTGAGATTATTGGCCGCCACTGCCCCAGAAGTATTCACCTACGAGATCATCAATAGTTATCCACACGATACGGGTGCTTACACCCAAGGCTTGGAGTTTTATGGAGATACACTGTTCGAAAGCACCGGTAAACGCGGTGCCTCTACCGTTAGAAAGGTGAATTTTGAAACGGGCGAGATCCTTCAGCAAATTGACATGGATGCCTCCGTGTTCGGTGAGGGCATTACCATAATAAACGACAAATTATATCAACTTACATGGCAAAGTGGGATGGGTTTTGTTTATGACATCTCCAATTTAGAAAAGATCAAAAACTTTACCTATGGTAAAAGTCGCGAGGGATGGGGCCTTTGCAACGATGGCGATAAAATCTTCAAAAGCGACGGGACCGAGAAGATATGGTTCCTTGACCCGGAAACCTTGGAAGAACAAGGCTATATTGAAACGGCCACCAACAAATCCATTTTTAACATGGCCAACGAGTTGGAGTACGTTGATGGCAAGATCTACGCCAACGTCTACCAAAAGGAAAGCATGATGATCATCGATGCCACATCAGGGGCCATTGAAGGGGTCATCAACTTTGGCGGACTCAAGAACAAGGTAAAAAAAGGCCCTAATTGGGACGAGGGAAACTCCGTACTCAATGGAGTGGCCTATCATCCAGAAAGAAAAACCTTTTTTGTCACCGGCAAAAACTGGGATACCCTTTTTGAGGTCAAAATCCGTAAAAAAGAGTAATGAAGACCTATTCCGAAGCTTTTGATGTTATCCCGAACGATTTGGATGACCTGAACCACGTAAACAATATTAGGTATGTGGAATGGATTCAGGACATTTCCAAAAAACATTGGACACACGTTACCTCCGACGAGGTACAAAAATCCTTGATTTGGGTGGTTAGAAACCATAATATCACTTACCATAAATCCGCCGTGTTGGGCAACACCATATTAATGCACACTTACATAGCGAAAAATAAAGGACCAATTTCCACTCGCATCGTAGAAATCAAGAACAAAGAAACGGACGAACTATTGGTGAAAGCCATTACGGAATGGTGTCTATTGGATGCCAAAACCTTTCGGCCCAAACGGGTTCCGGAAGAAATTGAAGCTCTTTTTATGCAGTAAACCGCAAGTAAATGCATTAAAACACTGTATTTCATCGAAATATAGGGCCACATCCCAAAAAACCCTTGCTCAAAATTTTGAGAGGGAAGCAACAAGTTGTAATATAGTAGTGAACCAAACATAAACTAAACCTATTTGTTGAACCAACTACACGCAACCTTGACCACATTCACATTCCGGACCTTCCCAAATTCCATATCGTAAAACAGTTATTTTTTTGCGTTTGGGCCCAACAAAAAACTGGGCAATAAAAACGTAAGTAAAATTACAGTTAAGGTCGTTTTAACGATTTTTTATGGAAAACTGTAGGAAAATAGCCCCATTTAAGGAGAAACCCATAGTTTTTTTAAGGGAAAACTGCAATGAGTTTTTTATGCGCGTTAGTAACTTGCAATCAGCAAATTGCACATGGAATACACCTACAACATAATCGACCCCGATGCGACCTCAAAGCTTCAGTTGCAGCTTTATTTGGATGAGTATGACGATTTGGTGAGTGCCGGAGTGGACACGAATGCTTCCGCCGGTCTCAATTCCATTTTAAAATACAACCCGGATCTGGTGCTCATCAACCTTGGTGAAGATGGCATGGATTACTTTCAGATGGTTACCGAGCTGAACCAGTACATGCAAACGCTACCTATTATAATAGGATATGCCAAAACCAAAAAGTACGCCTATAACGCAATTAAAAGCGGTTTTTTTGATTATTGGATCTTGCCCCATAACGAATTCGACATCCGGAAGACGATACTTCGCTTAAGAAAACTGTACCCACAGCAGGACGCACCGTCCACGATTTGTTTAAAGTCCTACAAGGACTACCGGTATTTGGACACCAAAAACATCCTATACCTTAAATCCGACAACAACACCACGGATTTTTATATGAAGGATGGAACCGTGATCAGTGCCTTTAAGACCTTGAAATCTTTTGAGGAAAAACTCCCCAAGGATTTTATACGGGTCCACCAGAGCTATATCCTCAACAGTCGTTATGTTTCCCGTATCAATTACGGAAAGTCCATTTGCAGTCTCAACCATGGCGAAGAGGAAGAACTGCCCTTTTCCAAGACCTATAAGGACAAGGTAGACCAATTAAAGGAAATGCTCTCCAAAACGACCTCAAAGGCCCTTAATTAGCAAAATTCTTGCAGATTACCGCAAAATTCTAACAGACTATGTTAGAATACTACGCCCTCCGTATTTATACCTTCCCGGCTTAAAATGCCCTGTACTTTAGCACCATAAACTTAATACAACACCATAAAACCTATCATTATGAAAAAAGTACTTAGCATTTTAGCAGTGGCATTATTAACGGTTGGATTCTACTCTTGTGAGGCCGAAACCGATGTACAGGACACCGAAGCCATGTTCGAGCAATTGACCATCGACCAAAACGCAACGGATGATGATGATTCAAATGTAGATGGACGTGGCGATAATGAGTAATAAATAATGTTCTCAAATACCATAACCAGCTTAATAAAAAATATAGTTTCAATTTCCATTCTGTCAGTGGTGCTATTTTATCAAAAGGATGAATCTTCAATACAAAATAAGATAGCTCCCATTTATAAAAACCATCGAATAAAAAGTTACCAAAAAAAGTTGCTTCAAGATCGGGTTCATACTGGGTTTTTAAAACACAGCGCGATCAGGTTACAACGAACTATCAACGATGGTCGTCAACTTTAAATAGATATTGGAACATACAACTCAGCCCCAAACCTTAATAATTTGGGGCTTTTTTTGTTACCTTGGATATATAAACGAACCAAATCGATTTGAAAAACGGAACCTTTATACTGCTAATCTTAATTGTTTTGGGGTGCTCCCGGCAAAAACCCAAACCGGAAGTTGCATCCCGCTCTGAGGTAGATACTATCCAAAGACTGTTGGATATTGCCAAAACCGCCAAAGAATTGTCCCTCGAAGACCGGAAAGCTTATTTAAGGGATGCAGAAGCCAAGGTGTTGGCAATGCCACAGGATACCACCCAACTGGAACAGCTCTCGCAGGTCTCACTGGCCTATATGAAATTGAGGGACTCTTTGGGCTTTAGAAAATCGAACGCCGAACTCTTAAAATTATCGGAAGAGGTAGGTGCCACTAAAATATTGGGATATTCCTATTGGGACCTTGCCACCTTTATGGAAAGCAAAGGGGTTATGGACAGTGCTTTTTTTCATTACAAAAAAGCACTGGATAATTTTGAGGAATTGCCCAAAGATTCCACCTCACAATCCCTTAAAGCTAGAATGTTTTACGGCATGGCGCGGGTTCAGGATTCGTATAAAGATTACTTAGGCGGAGAAATCAGCGCCTCCGCCGCCATAAAAATTTTTGATGAGCTTGATGACAATTACAGGCTTTACAATACCTATAATATTTTAGGTATTCTGGCAAATGGTATGGGTGACAAAGAAAAATCACTGAGCTCATACAATAAAGCCAAAGAATACCTTAAAAAATCAAACATTAAAAACAAAAATGAACTGATTTGGCAAAATCAAAACAATATCGCCAGTGTTTATCTTAATTCAGGTGATTATGTAAAAGCTAAACAAGCTTATCAAGATATGCTAGCTGATCAAGGTTTAAAAGAGGAATCACCAGGGTTACATGAAAAAGCCTTAGGAAGCTTAGCGTATTCCATTCTCAAGGTTGACGGCGATACCGAACAAGCAGAAAAACTTTTAAAAGAAGCGTTCGACATCAATACCCAAACCGGAGACCTCTACGACAAGGCCCGGCTCCATTATTTTTATGCCGAAGTGTTGGCCGCCAAAAAAGATACCACACAGGCCATTGCACAGGCCAATGAGTCCTTCGCCATAGCCCAGGAAACCTACAACAACGACCGGTCCTTGGACGCTCTAAAATTATTGACGAAGCTGGATACCGCCAAAGCGTCCGACTATGCAGAGGAGTACTACCAATTGAACGAAATTATCAGTGAGGAAGAACGTACCAAAAGGGACAAATTTGCACGGATACGGCTGGAAACCGACGAAATTATAGAGGAAAACCAAATCCTGACCAAAGAAAAGCAGGTGTGGGTGTACTCGGCCATATTGTTGTTGATTTTTGGTATTGGTTTTATAACCATGGTTTCCCTGTACGTGAACAACAACCAGTTAAAGTTTAAACAGCGGCAACAGGAAAGCAACCAAGAAATCTACAACCTTTTGCTTTCCCAACAAGGAAAGTTCGAAGAGGGCAAAAAACTGGAACAAAAACGGATTTCCGAGGAACTGCACGATGGTATTTTGGGCGAAATGCTGGGAATACGATTAATTTTGAGCGGCCTAAACGAACGAAACGACCCTGCCTCCGTGCAGCAGCGGTCGGCCCTCATAGAAAAATTGCAGAACTTGGAAGAAGAAATCAGGACCATTTCCCACGAACTGAACCACTCCGCATACGAAAAATTTCATAATTTTATTGTGTCCCTCAAAAACATGATAGGTGAAATTGAACAATCCTCTGGCATAATGTGCAACTTTACGTATGATACGGAACTATATTGGGACGATTTGCTGGGGGATATCAAGATCAATGCGTACAGGATTATTCAAGAATCATTGAAAAATTGTGTAAAACACGCTAAAAGCGAGCATGTTTCCATTTCGTTTCATGCCATGGAGGATATGCTAAAGTTGACCATCACCGATGATGGTGTCGGTTTCGACATCAATAAAAAGAAAAAAGGAATTGGATTGAGAAACATTATTTCAAGGGTCAAAAAAATTAAGGGAACCTTGGATATTGACAGTAAACGCGGCAAGGGAACTACGATTAAAATCCTGATCCCCGCAAAATATACCGATGTAAAAATACCTGACGAACCTAAATTAGTAAATGCATAACTCCCCAAATACAGTAATAGAACCTACCATGAAAACATTGAGAATACTTGCCATAGACGATCACGAGATGACCATGCTCGGGTATAAATTTATACTTGAGGGCATTGATTTTGAAGGTTATAACATTATTGTGGACACGGCAACTTCGTTCCACACCGGCAAAAAACTCATCGAGGATTCGGCTAAAAACTTTCAATATGATATTCTGTTCTTGGACGTGCAATTGTTCGCGCCCAACGAAGACCAACCCTACACCGGGGAGGACCTTGGTATTTTGGCCCGCAAGATCGTACCCAAGAGCAAAATTGTGTTCATGTCCTCTTTCAGTGATAATTTTAGGATCAACAGTATTTTAAAATCCGTTGACCCGGACGGTTATCTGGTGAAGACCGATATAGACCCCAAAACGTTGGAAGATGCCGTTAAGACCATTATGCTAGATCCGCCCTACTATTCTTCCAAGGCTTTGGGCGCCATCAGAAAAAAAATGGCCAACGATATCGAAATCGACGAAAAGGACAAACAGATACTCTACCACCTTTCCAAAGGAACCAAGAACAAGGACCTGGAAAAATTCATTAGGCTCTCCCCCTCCTCCATCGAGAATAGAAAGCGGCATTTAAAAACATTGTTCGGAACAGAGAACGAGAATGATATGGCCTTGATATTGGCCGCAAGAAACCGTGGGTTTATTTAGTCAAAATAGCTTCACCTCTCTTCTATAATCACCATTTGTGGTTGATTTAAAAGAAGTTTTTCAAAAAAATCCTACAAACAAGGGAAAATCCATAGAATTTTTAAGGATTATCTGCAATCCCATACAAAAGATTCATCCTAACTTTATGTTGAAAGGATTTAAGAATTCAATGAACACCACATGTCATCAAAAAACAGATCGAACAAAAACCATAAATACACAGGTCCAAAAACCTATGAGGCCACTGATGGACTGGATGATTTTCTTAGAGTTCTGGAAAAGTATTTTTTTGCGACCGCAAAGGTTAAGTGCAAACACGATTCCATAAAAAACAGAACAGATCTGATCATAGACCTTCATCATAATTTTGGGATCACGGAATGTCTGCGCCATTTTAACAATGGGGACTGGGGAAATTATAATTTTTCCGATGAAAATCGTTCCAACATCTCAAATTCATTGTCCAAGGCTTTGGATAAACTGAACCAAGAAAGCTCTTACCCTACCGATATTCTTGAACTTTCCTTACATTTTAAGGACACCTCCATGATCATTAGCCGATTGCACAGACATAGCATTCCAGAGCATGCCAGCAGAATATTGACCGCTGTGGGCAAACACTTTGTGTATTTCACCAAAGGGTTGACCGAAATGCCCTATGAAATTTTTGTGCCCGTTTTTGAGGACACCTCTATAAGCTGCCCTACCAAAATGAACATGGAAACCAGTTACTACAACTTTTGGGGACTATATTTTGACAAAGGGGAGCAGGAACATGAAGCTTTGATCTACTCCCTTCAGCAGAAAAAATTTTACGAGGAAAACATCTTCCTCTTCGAATAATATACCGCTAGCAAATACTAAGCACTGAACAAAGGTCGCGATTTCATCAAGTCGTTGACCTTTTGTTTTATTTCGGCCACCTTTTTATCGTTTTCGGCATCGGTAATAATCTCGTCGATAAACCCAACCACGGTTTCCATATCGGCTTCCTTAAGACCTCTTGTGGTAATGGCGGACGTACCAAAACGGATTCCAGAGGTGATGAAGGGTGATTTATCATCAAATGGCACCATGTTCTTGTTTGCAGTGATATCGGCCTTTACCAGCACCTCTTCGGCCTCTTTTCCTGAAATGTCCTTGTTCCTAAGATCGATCAACATCATATGATTGTCCGTACCTCCGGAAATTACTTTGTAATCCTTATCCATAAAGGCTTTAGCCATGGCAGCTGCATTTTTCTTGGCCTGAACCATATAGTGTAGGTACTCATCGGTAAGTGCTTCGCCAAAAGCAATGGCCTTGGCAGCGATGATATGCTCCAAAGGTCCCCCTTGATTACCCGGGAATACCGCCAGATCCAACAAAGCGGACATTTTTCTAAGGTTTCCGTTCTTTAGTTTTATACCAAATGGATTATCAAAGTTCTCTCCCATCAAAATAAGACCGCCACGTGGGCCACGTAGGGTTTTATGGGTGGTAGTGGTAACAATGTGGCAATGTGGGATGGGGTCGTTCAAAATACCCTTGGCGATCAATCCCGCTGGGTGCGAAATATCGGCCAACAGAATAGCACCGACACTATCGGCAATCTCACGGAATCGTTTAAAATCCATATCCCTGGAATAGGCAGATGCCCCGGCAATGATCAACTTGGGCTTTTCCTTATCGGCAATCTCCTGAATCTTGTCGTAGTTCAACATGCCGGTCTCCTCATCCACCCCATAAAAAACAGGGTTGTACAATTTTCCGGAGAAATTTACGGGCGAACCATGGGTCAAATGCCCTCCGTGGGACAAATCGAAACCTAAAATCTTATCCCCTGCGTTAAGACATGCATGGTACACCGATGCATTGGCCTGTGAGCCAGAATGTGGCTGAACGTTCGCATATGCGGCACCGAACAGTTCCTTGGCACGGTCAATGGCCAACTGCTCCACTTGGTCCACCACTTCGCAACCGCCATAATAGCGCTTTCCCGGATACCCTTCGGCATATTTGTTCGTAAGCACGGAGCCAGCGGCTTCCATAACTTGCGGACTTACAAAGTTCTCGGAAGCTATTAGTTCAATACCCTCCAACTGTCTTTCCTTCTCTTGCGCTATAAGTTCAAAAATCTTCTGGTCTCGTTGCATGTTGCCGTAGTTTAATTAAGGGCGTAAAATTACGAATTGACAAGGGATTTTCATTCATAAAAAAGCAATTGGGACTTAATTTTATCAAACGACAATTAACAATTTCAAAAAATTAAAATATCGACCCTACACTACTCTGTTCCAGATTTTTAAACACCATATACTACCATACATTCTTTTTCGTTTATTTGTTTGGGAGCTTTTGGCACAGCTATTGAATTCCCCTAAACAACCAATAATGTTGACCAGTATGAAAAAATTTTTACTCTTAACAGCAATTATAGTTTTAAGCGCCTGCAGTGGCGTAAAGAAAACACAAGAGGCCCTGAATACCGGAAATTATTCCACCGCCATGAACAAGGCCATTAAGAATTTGGCCGAGAACAAGACCAAAAAGGGGCATCAGGAATACATTCTTTTGTTGGAAGAGGCTTTTGCCAAGAATGCTGCCAGGGAGCAACAGGAAATCGCCTTTCTCCAGAATGATGGCAACCCTGCCAATCTGGAGACCATCTACAATAAATATTTGCAGTTGAAACAGATTCAACAGCGTATCCGTCCACTGTTGCCGTTGTACATTAATGATGAGGGTAGACAGGCCGAGTTCAATTTTGTGAACTACGACAACAAAATTTTGAACACCAAGGACGATCTTTCGGAACATTTGTACCAAAATGCCTCGAACCTGTTGGCATCGGCCAAATACAAAGCGGATTACAGAACCGCCTACGAAGATTTAAAGTATTTGCAGGAAATTAATCCAGGTTACAGGGATACCGCGGACAAAATGGATGAAGCCCATAACAAGGGATTAGAGTTTGTAAGGGTACAGATTGCAAACCAAACACAGCAGATCATCCCTGAGCGTTTGGAATCCGAACTTTTGGATTTTAACGCCTTCGGAATCGATAACTTTTGGCTGCAATACCATACCAGTCCGTTGGCCAATGTAAAATATGATTATGCCATGAATCTTGATTTTATGGAAATCAATGTATCGCCTGAACGTATCAATGAGACCCAAATAATCAAAGAAAGACAAATAAAGGATGGCTGGGAATATCTATTGGACCGTGATGGCAATGTGGTAAAAGATAGCTTGGGCAACAAGATAAAAGTGGACAAAATGCGGACGGTTAGCTGTAAATTTTTCCAGTTTACCCAAACCAAAACAGCTCAAATCGCAGCCAAAGTAAGTTTCACTGACCTGAGAAACGGACAGGAAATCAACTCCTACCCCTTGTCCAGTGAGTTCTTGTTCGAACATATTTTCGCCAATTACCAAGGCGACAAAAGAGCTTTGGAAGATGATTTAATGCTGTACTTGAATGCTAGGGAAGTTCCCTTTCCATCCAACGAGCAAATGGTATATGATGCCGGTGAAGACTTGAAACTACGGCTCAAGAGCATTGTCTCAAAGTATCAGTTCAACTAATAAAAAAGCCCCGTTCTTCGGGGCTTTCTTTTTATACATACTTCGTAAGGTCCGTATCCGAAATGGCTCCATGCGAAGTGTGAAAAACCACTTCTCCATTTTTAACAACCAATAATTGAGGGGACTCGTGCCGAACTTCAAACTTATCTTGGATAGCATTGGACACATCCCTGTGCTGCTGTATCGTTAAAAAATAGAGGTCGATGTCCAAATCCATATCATAAGATTCAGAAAACATGTTCAACACCATTCTGCTGATGCCGCAGGTACTTGAATGTTTATAAATCACTTGGGGCTTAACTTTTGAGCTTTCCGCAATCGCATCCAATTGCTCCAAAGACGTTAATTGAATCCACGGCAACTCCTTCTTTTCCTCTTTCGCTCTCTCCTGCTTTCCAAATACACTGTCAAATATTCCCATACCACAAATTTAGGGGATAAGTCGTGAGCGAACAAAAAACTTACATCTGACGAAATGTCCTGCTATTTCTGGTTTTAGCGGACATTTTGACGGTTCGAACGCAATGGTAAGGTTGTTGACCTAATAGAGAAAAACAACGATAATGAACTTTAATAATTTTACCATAAAATCACAGGAAGCCATTCAAAGGGCCCAGCAATTGGCCCAAGAATTCGGGCATCAACAAATTGAGAACGAACACTTGTTCAAGGCCATTGCCGAGGTCGATGAAAACGTGTTGCCTTTCATTTTGAAAAAATTGAACGTCAACACCAACCTCCTCAACCAAATATTGGACAAGGAACTCCAGAGCTTTTCAAAAGTGTCCGGAGGCGAGATAATGCTTTCCAGAGAAGCTGGGAAAACCGTAAACGAAGCGAGCATCGTTGCCAAAAATATGGGTGATGAATACGTTTCCGTTGAGCATTTGTTATTGGCCATTTTCAAATCAAAAAGCAAAATCGCCCAAATCCTAAAAGATCAGGGCGTGACCGAAAAAGATTTGAAAGCTGCCATTGAAGAATTGCGCAAAGGTGGCAAGGTGACTTCGCAAAGTGCCGAGGAAACCTACAACTCCTTGGATAAATACGCCAACAACCTCAACCAAATGGCCGATAGCGGCAAATTGGACCCCGTAATAGGGCGTGACGAGGAAATCCGAAGGGTTTTGCAAATTTTGTCACGACGTACCAAGAACAACCCGATGTTGGTAGGTGAACCCGGCGTGGGTAAAACTGCCATTGCCGAAGGTCTGGCACACCGAATCATTCAGGGAGATGTACCCGAAAACCTTAAGGACAAAATTATTTATTCCTTGGATATGGGGGCACTTATCGCAGGTGCCAAATACAAGGGTGAGTTCGAGGAAAGGTTGAAAGCCGTGATCAAAGAGGTAACCTCATCCGACGGGAACATTGTGCTCTTTATTGATGAGATTCATACACTTGTAGGTGCCGGTGGCGGACAAGGTGCAATGGATGCCGCAAATATCCTGAAACCCGCCTTGGCCCGTGGTGAGTTGAGAGCCATTGGAGCCACTACCTTGGACGAGTACCAAAAATACTTTGAAAAGGACAAAGCTTTGGAACGTAGGTTTCAAAAGGTCGTGGTGGATGAGCCCGATACCGAGAGTGCCATTTCCATCCTTAGGGGAATCAAGGAAAAATATGAGGCACACCACAAGGTCCGCATCAAAGATGAGGCGGTCATCGGTGCCGTGGAGCTATCACAACGCTACATTACCAATAGGTTTTTGCCCGATAAGGCCATTGACCTTATGGACGAGGCCGCTTCCAAACTTCGAATGGAAATCAACTCCAAACCCGAAGAACTGGATGTACTGGACCGTAAAATAATGCAATTGGAAATTGAGTTGGAGGCCATCAAAAGGGAAAACGATACTTCCAAATTGAAAACCTTGAACTTGGACCTCGCCAATCTTAAAGAAGAACGGAACGAAATCTTTGCCAAGTGGGAAAGTGAAAAAACCGTGGTGGACAATATCCAAAAAACCAAAGAGGATATTGAAAACTATAAGATTGAAGCCGAACGTGCCGAACGAAACGGCGATTATGGAAAAGTGGCCGAATTGCGCTACGGCAAAATAAAAGAGGCCCAAGAGCGATTGGAAAAACTCCAAGATGAATTGGCGGAACAGCAAACAGCCGGCACCTTGATCAAAGAAGAAGTTACTTATGAGGATATTGCGGAAGTGGTGGCCAAATGGACTGGCATTCCCGTAAACAAGATGATGCAGAGCGAACGCGAAAAACTCTTGCAATTGGAAGGTGTGCTCCACAAACGCGTAGTAGGTCAAGATGAAGCCATAGTTGCCGTATCCGATGCCATCCGTAGAAGCCGGGCAGGCTTGCAAGATGCCAAAAAACCCATCGGTTCGTTCCTGTTTTTGGGTACGACCGGTGTTGGTAAGACCGAGCTGGCCAAAACCTTGGCCGCCTATTTGTTCGATGATGAAAATGCCATCACTCGGATAGATATGAGCGAATACCAAGAGCGCCACTCCGTGAGCCGTTTGGTAGGTGCACCTCCAGGATATGTGGGTTATGACGAAGGCGGTCAGTTGACCGAAGCCGTAAGAAGAAAGCCATATTCCGTAATTCTGTTGGACGAGATTGAAAAAGCACACCCCGATACCTTCAACATCTTATTGCAAGTATTGGATGAAGGTAGGTTGACCGATAACAAAGGTCGTGTGGCGGATTTCAAAAACTCTATCATTATTATGACGAGTAATATGGGAAGCCACATCATTCAGGAGAAGTTTGAAGATGCCGTTGATGTGGAGAGCGCTTCGGAAGCCGCAAGAGTCGAAGTCTTGGGATTGCTTCGCAAGACCATCAGGCCCGAGTTTTTGAACCGTATTGATGACATTATAATGTTCACTCCGTTGAGCAAATCGGACATCAAGGATATTGTGGGATTGCAATTGGACAACTTGAAGAAAATGTTGGCCCAACAGAACATCACTCTCGATGCTACCCAAGAAGCGATAGACTATTTGGCAGCGAAAGGATATGATCCTCAATATGGGGCTCGACCCGTAAAACGATTGATTCAGAAAGAAGTGTTGAACAACCTGTCCAAAGAGTTGCTTTCAGGAAAGATAACTTCTGACAGCATAGTGCTTTTGGACTCTTTTGATGATCAATTGGTATTCAGAAATCAAGATGAACTTGTAGAATAAGTTCTCAGAATAAGTTTCAGTCAGGAAAACCTCTCCCATAGCTTTTTTTGGAGGAGGTTTTTTTATGAAAAATTGGTCGTTTCGAGTGATTTTTTGAACCACAGTTCAAAAAAATGTATCGAGAAACGAAACTTTGAAAACATCAATCAAGTTCTCGACCTTCTTGCCGACAATCAGATGTCTTTCCCCATGAGAAAATAGAACTGATATTTTTTTAGTTCTTTCACAATCTTGGACCATATCCTTAGAATTTCGAAATAATCAATGTGCATCACATTTAAATCCTTATTTTAGCTCAAAACCATATCCTAAATATGCCACTGATTATTGCCGTTCTAGGTATCTTACTGCTGTTCCTGCTCATTGCAAAATTTAAACTCAACGCCTTTATTTCCTTTATCATTGTATGCCTGTTCGTGGGCATTTTTCAAGGGATGGAACTGGGCAATCTAGTGCAATCCATACAACGGGGCATCGGGAACACCTTGGGCTTTCTGGTTCTTATACTTGGACTCGGTGCCATGCTTGGAAAATTGGTTGCGGATAGTGGTGCCGCCCAACAGATTACGACACAATTGGTCGCTAAATTTGGAGTAAAACATGTGCAATGGGCCATGGTGGTCACAGGGTTTATAGTAGGTATCCCGATGTTCTATTCCGTAGGCTTCGTTATCTTGATTCCTTTGGTATTTACCGTAGCCTTTTCAACGGGATTGCCCCTTTTGTACGTGGGATTGCCCATGCTTACCTCGTTATCGGTAACGCACGGATATCTTCCCCCGCACCCAGCCCCAACGGCCATCGCGGCCATGTTCAATGCTGATATTGGAAAGACATTGATGTATGGGCTTATTGTTGCCGTTCCCGCCATAATTGTTGCGGGACCATTGTTTGCCCGAACCCTGAAAAAGATAGAGGCCAAGCCATTGAAGGAGTTTTACAATGCCGAACCTATACCCGAGGAAGAACTGCCATCGACCGCGGTAAGTATTCTGACCGCCCTTTCCCCTATCATCTTTATTGGTGTTGGCATTGCTGCCGAACAATTTTTGGAGGAAGGCACACTCAGAAACATACTCGCCTTTATCGGCAATCCCGTAATCGCTTTGTTGATTTCCGTACTCATCGCCATATACTCATTGGGATTGGCAAAGGGTAAGGAAATGAGCACCATTATGGATTCCTTGTCCGCCTCGGTTTCCAGTATCACCATGATTCTTTTGATCATTGCGGGAGCTGGAGCTTTGAAAGAAGTCTTGATTGACAGCCAAGTAAGCGACTATATCGCCGATAGTTTAAAAGGTTCCAGTATTTCACCTTTGGTGCTGGCATGGCTCATCGCCACCGCCATCCGGGTAAGTGTGGGGTCGGCCACCGTAGCCGGGCTTACCGCTGCCGGAATTGTGCTCCCCTTGGCTTCGGGCACGGGAACAAGTCCAGAATTGATGGTATTGGCCATTGGTTCCGGGAGTTTAATGCTCTCCCACGTCAACGACACAGGCTTTTGGATGTTCAAGGAATACTTCAACCTATCCGTTAAGGAAACCCTTTCCTCTTGGACCGTTATGGAGACCTTGGTAGGTATCATGGGACTATTGGGCGTTTTAGCAATCAACAGTATAATCTAACAATATAAATTATGGAATCACCATCACAACGAATGGAGGCATTGAACCTCCAATTACCACCTGCCCCGCCACCTGCCGGCGTTTATCGCCCTGTTTTAGTGGTCGATAACTTTTTGTACGTATCCGGCCAGGGGCCTGTAAATTTGGATGGCTCCCTTATGACGGGACGTGCTGGCGATGATCTAGATGAAGAACAAGCCAAATTAGCGGCTCGTCAGGTAGGATTGACCATGCTATCCACCATTACCACCCATTTTGGCAGTTTGGACAAAATCAAAAGAATGGTCAAAGTACTGGGAATGGTGAATTGCACTCCAGACTTTGGCAAGCAACCGTATGTCATCAATGGGTTTAGTGAATTGATGGCGGACATCTTTGGAAAAGAAAACGGTATCGGGGCACGTAGTGCGGTAGGAATGATGCTCCCCGGTAATATTCCCGTTGAGATTGAAGCCATTTTTGAACTTCACAAATAACACCACCCTTTCATGTTTATATTCGATGCCCATCTCGACCTTGCCATGAACGCCCTCGAATGGAACAGGGACCTTAGACTCTCTGTTCCCGAGATAAGGGAGCGCGAACAAGGCATGAACGACAAACCTGACCGTGGCAAGAACACCGTTTCTCTCCCAGCCATGCGAAAAGGCAATATTGGGCTGTGCATGGCCACACAGATTGCGCGTTTCGTAAAAAAAGGGAGTCCAATTCCCGGTTGGAATTCACAGCATCAAGCGTGGGCACAGACCCAAGGGCAATTGGCATGGTACAAAACCATGGAAGAAGCTGGTGAAATGGTTCAAATCAGAGATTTAGAAGGTTTGGAACATCATCTCCAGCTTTGGAAAAGTGATGAACCGAAAAAACCTGTTGGGTACATTTTAAGTTTGGAGGGCGCCGACTCCATTGTAGATTTGAGCTATTTGGAAAAATCCTACGAATCAGGTCTTCGGGCCATTGGTCCTGCACATTATGGTCCCGGCATTTACGCCCACGGAACGGATTCCGTAGGCGGGATTGGCCGAAAAGGGCGGGAATTGCTCAAAAAAGTGGAAGAGCTCAATCTTATTTTGGATGCCACCCATCTTTGCGATAAAAGTTTTTGGGAAACTATGAAGGTGTACAACGGTCCCGTTTGGGCCAGTCACAACAATTGTAGAAAATTGGTGGACCACAACCGCCAGTTTTCCGATGAGCAAATCAAGGAACTTATTGGCAGGGACGCTGTGATCGGAGTGGCTTTGGATGCCTGGATGATGGTTCCCAATTGGGTTCGTGGTAAATCCACCCCAAAAGAAATGAACGTTACCATGGAAATTGCAATTGATAATATTGACCACATTTGTCAATTGGCGGGCGACTGTGACCACGTTGGCATAGGAACCGATTTGGATGGCGCCTTCGGCAAAGAACAGAGTCCATGGGATTTGGATACTATTGCCGACCTTCAAAAAATTCCAAGTATGCTGTCCAAAAGAGGTTATAACAGCTCGGATATTGAAAAAATCATGCATCAGAACTTTATCAACTTCCTTAAAAGGGTTTGGCGCTAAGCAATAAACTAAACCAATTTTTTCAAAGGTTTATCCAAAACAGGACTTGCCAAGAAAGGTTTTTTTATCAAAAAAGACCAGAAACATGTTAAAATACGGGCTTTGGACAGTTTAAATACCAAAGGGTATTTGATTTTTTATATCTTAGTTTCGACCAACAGCAACCTAAGAATGACCAAAAAAGCAGAACGAACTACCGCTTACATTATAGAAACCGTTGCCCCCATATTTAATAGGCATGGTTATATAGGTACCAGTATGAGCGATCTTACCGAGGCCACCGGGCTTACCAAAGGAGCCATTTACGGTAATTTTGAAAATAAGGAGGCATTGGCATTGAGCGCTTTTGAGCACAATAGAAATATGTTGTTGCACGCTGTTGATGATAAACTTGGTACAGGAGATGAAGCATTGGCCAAACTGTATTCCCTATTAAACTTCTACAAACAATATGATGTTTTTACGCTTCCGATGGGCGGTTGCCCGCTCTTGAACGTGGGCGTGGACGCACAGGGAAACAACAAACTATTGGCCGCTGCGGTCAAGGAGACCATTAAGGAAATCGAGGGCAAGATTGCCTTAGTCCTTGAAAACGGTGGCAAAGAGAACGAAATTAAGCTTCCTGTTCCTCCGCTTCAATTTGCCAAGCAACTTTTCACCATGGTGCAAGGTGCGGTTGCCATGAGCACGATGACCCAAGACCGAAAGTACTTGGTCAACACCATTACCTATTTGGAATATTTGGTTAAGCAGGAGCTTAAAAAGTAACATTTTTCCTCTACAGCTATTCATTTTATCAAAAAAAGATGTTGGTGCCAAAGCCAAAAAATCAAGTCACACGGCCTGGTCCTGGTACTATTTTCATTATGATCTTTTTAGCATAAAATCGGGATTCAAGCAGTGAATTTCTGGGAAATTCCGCCATCCGTCAATTGAAACCCACCATCCGTCAATTGAATACTCCCTATATGGATCTGTTCGCATATTTTGGTTGAACAAAATTATAAGCGCATTCATCTCGCTTAAAAACAACCAATACAATGAAAAGATATTTTTACAGGGCATCGGACAAAAGATTCTGGAGCATTGAAGACAAGGAGACCAGTTACAATACCAGTTATGGGGTAGAATATTTAGGAAGAGAACGATTTGGTTCTAAATCATTTTCCTCGATAGAAACGTGCCAAAAGAACATAGAAAAGGAAATCCAAAAAAAAATGGATGACAATTATGAAGAAATTACCATTCTTGAGGAATTTTCTGGGGTTTCCACAATGCAAGACGTATGGGAAATCCAAAAAGCACTAAAAGAACAGCCTTTAAAATATTACCTCAATATCTCACCGCCCATATTAATAAAAGCGTTGAGTAGAATCACATCAATTGAAGAACTCACCCTTCGCAATGTTTCCCAACTTCCCGATGAAATCCAACAATTGCACAACTTAAAAAAACTGAGCATAAACTTTAACCCTAACTCCAAAGGACAGATAACCAACAGTTTGGGCAATATGGAAGCACTTCAAGAATTGAACCTGGAGAATGTCTTCTCTATTGAAAACTTTGGAAATCTGGAAAATCTAAAAAAATTGAATATTGGTTTTTGGAACGAAGGAGAGGGTATAATTCCCCAGAACATTGACAGATTAAAAAAACTTACATACCTCCGCTTATTTTATGCAAAACAAATCCCGGATACTGTATATGAATTAAAAAACTTGGAAGAATTGGTTTTTACATATTCGGAGGTGAAAGAACTACCTGATACTATCGAGAACCTGAGCAAACTGAAAAAATTAGAACTCGACTTTATGTATACCAATCTTATGGACCAACCTCTGACACTGCCCCATTCTTTTGGAAACCTTGGCAACCTAGACGAATTGACCATACGTTGGCGTAAAGTGGAAAACCTACCCGAAAGCTTTAAAAGTTTTGCTCAATTAAAAAATTGAGTTTGAGCGAAACATCTTTTGCAAAGGTTACCGAAGCTATTATCCATTTGGAGAATTTGACCTCGCTTTTCATCGATGTTGGTAAGATGGATTTTTCGGCCCCAAGCCCTGCGCAACTAAAAAAACTCGATAGGGTTTTGTTATCCAGTTTAAAATTGGGGTTCAAGCAGTGAATTTCAGGGGAATCCCGCCATCCGTCAATTGAAACCCACCATCCGTCAATTGAGTGCTCCCTATATGGATCTGTTCGCATATTTTGGTTGAACAAAATTATAAGCACATTCATCTCGCTTAAAACAACCAAGACAATGAAAAGATATTTTTACAGGGCATCGGACAAAAGATTCTGGAGCATTGAAGACAAGGGGACCAGTTATAATATCAGTTATGGGGTGTCTTTTTTAAAAAAATCCAAATTTGGTTCAAAATCCTTTTCCTCGGTAGAAACGTGCCAAAAGAACATAGAAAAAGAAATCCAAAAAAAGCTGGATGATAATTATATAGAGTTGACCATTATTGACGATTTTTCCGAAATAGACCATATAGTTAAAGTTTGGGAGATCCAACAGGCTCAAAAGCATCTGCCCCTTAAATTTAACCTGTACAACTCATTTTTGATAAAGGAAGTCTGTAAAATAACATCTCTTCAAGAACTCTTACTTAAAAATGTCATAGAACTTCCTATTGAAATAGGGCAACTTCATAACCTGAAGAAATTGCACATACACTTCAAAAATCCCAATGGGATCATACCCAATGCTTTGGGCAGACTTACCCAACTTGAAGAATTGAAGTTGGAGGGTGTTTCCCGTATCAATGACAACATTGGGGATTTGGAAAATCTCAATACATTGAATATCCAGTTTGGTTGGTCGGTGGATGGCATCCTTCCCGAAAGCATTGGCCGCTTAAAAAAGCTTAGAGAGCTTAACATGTCATATGTAGCACAAATTCCCGATACTATATGGGAATTGGAAAATCTGATGGAATTGGGTATATCCCACTCTAAAATTAAAAACATACCTGAAGAACTGGGCAATCTCGAGAAACTCTATGAATTCCATCTTCATATGTCAGAAAGCGACGACCTTGCGGGTCAATCCCTTGTTCTTCCCCAATCCATTGGAAAATTAAAAAACTTGACAGAACTGGTGATATACGGGTACAAGGTAGAAAACCTGCCTGAAAGTTTTAAAGACCTGATAGAATTAGAGATGTTGGTTTTAGAACTGACCAACCTTGATAAGATTCCCGATGCTATTTTTCATTTGGAAAATTTAACCCGTCTTAATATTGATGTAAAAAACATGGATTATTTGGATCCACGTCTTGCCCAGTTAAAAAAGCTTAATTGGGTTAATTTCTATAACATGGAAGATGGCCAATTTAAAAATGTGCCCGAGGAGTTATTGGCAAGATTTAAAAAATCTCGAGATTGGAATGAAATCAAGAACCATATATTGGGAAATGCCCTACCCGAAAATAAAATACTCCCCACACCTACAAAGGAGGAAAAAGAAAAAGCTTTAGCGGACAGAAAGGAAGAGTGGTCTTTTTTTGAGGACAAGTCTTTTAATAAGAGAAAATATCAAGTAGAACGATTTGAAGAAGTGGTCTCCTTCCTAAAAGGGGAGACTGACAAGTGTCCGCTACCCGATTCAGTCGATTTCAGGAGTATCGGGGTCTTTGAATCCATCTTTATCCTTTTAAAGCCATTTCCGCAATGGGATTTTATGGATGAACGCATCCTTACCTTTATATCCCAAGACGATTTTAGCTTTAAGGGCATGCTCACCTGGTTGCACAAAATCAGTTCCGAGAACCCAAACATGAAATTTGAGGATATACTGAGTGAACTTGAAAAATACGACATAAAGAAAAAAAATGTTCTCTCCAGATGCTTGACAAAAAACTCCACTGTCCTGCCCAATGGCAAACCCACCTCGCTGGGCACCTATATATTGGAACATTTTGAAGATTCACCGGAATACTTCATTGAATTGGCAAAAAATCAGCATAGGAAAGCCTTAGTGGAACTCTTCATAAAACATAGACCAGCATCTATTGAACCTTATCTCCCGCAATTATATCTCGATACCTATGATGACGGCTCCAACCACTTACCATATGAGATGTTCGATGCCCTATTGGAGTATAATGCGGCAAAATACTCCAAGATCTTGTTCAATCTTATGGATACATTAGAGCCAAGGTGCAGAAGAAACTGTAGAATGGAGGCTGCCAGATTGTTAGTGGAAAAAGGAGATGACAAGTATAGGACATTTGCTTTCGGTATTGTAGAGGAAACTTTGCAGCACATTTCCGACTTTCCAGAAAATAAATTCATGTGGTCATTGGGTACATACGTTCCATCATTTATTGATTGGATTTTCACACATTATGGCAAATCCGCCCTCCCGGCAGTGGAAAAGTATGTTAGGAACACCAAAAAAATCGATATAAACATTATAAAATTGGCAGTCAAGCATTTAAAGGAAGATGCTATGGATATGGTCGGGGAAGCCTTTAAAGTATCTTTTTATGAAGGCGGCCTTACCCCGATAAGGTATTACATAGCACTGTTCGATGCCCTTTCCAACATTGATTATATGCCCTACCACGAAGAAGTCTGGAAATTGTTGGAATCCGACTCGCCAGAACTAAGGCTCTTGGCCTGTAAAGAAATCATAAAGTTCGGGGCACAAGCAGTGGTTCCAAGAGGTAAGGCTCTATTAAAAGATGATAATGCAGACAACAGGGAACTAGGGATAAGGTTATTGTTGCCATTTGAAGAGACTTGGGACGAACTGATGGTGGTGATGGACAACGAAAAAAACGAGGACCTGCGCAACCTATTGGTCAAAAAATTCTATGCTGTCCCTACACAGATCACCATAGCCGAGGCCAAAAGAAGGGTTTCAAACGCGACCGAAAGGGGCAAACTCAACAGAAAACCCGCCAAATGGCTGGACATCTCAAAACTCCCCACGTTAAAATGGAACAATGGGGAGGAACTGGAAGAAAAGGAACTGCTGTACCTTTTTTATAGACAAAAATCGTGGGACGATATATCCCCCGACCCCGAGGCTCGGGATATGTATGCCCTTATCGAAAAGAAAAGTACCAAAGGCCTGTCCCCTGCCCTACTTAAACTCGTCAAGGAAAACGGAGGAATCATGGCAAAAAACAGATTTGTGCTCTCCATAATAGGGATTTTAGGAGAAGATTCAATCGTGAATTTTCTTGAAAAAGAAGCCATTTCCGGAACAAATCCCAATGCATGTATGGTATTGGGCCTCGTGGGCACCATAAGGGCCGCACGGGCCTTGGATAATATAACCAACTACTTTTCCATAAAATATCCCAATGTAAGGGAAGCTGCAGAGACCGCCTTTGAACAGATAGCCGATACCAAAGGTATGCTCATACAGGAACTCAAGGATGCCATCATCCCCGATTTTGGTTTTAAAGGGCTTACCAAAAAAATCAAGGATGGCGATGCCACCTATGAGCTATCCATTGATAGGTCCCTTGGTCTGGTATTCGAAGATGCAAAAGGGAAAAGGACCAAGAGCATCCCTCAACCGATCTCATCAAAAATGAAGGACAGTATTATTGCTTTGGAAAAAGAAATAAAAAAGGCGGTAAAACAATCCAATACCAATCTGGAAAAGGAACTGTGCAACCAAGGTGTATGGCCCTTGGAAGAATGGGAAAAAAGGTTCTTCAAAAATCCGCTTGCCTTTGCCCTGGCACAGAATTTTATATGGGCAACCTACCAAAATGGGAACCTGTGCAAAAATTTTATGGTAGATGAGCAAGGTAAATTGTTAGATCGGCATGGAGAGACCATCAAATTGGGACCGGATGAACTGGTGGTACTGGCACACCCCTTAAACCTGGAATCAACGGAAAAGAATCAATGGTCCGCCATTTTTGAGGAAAAAAAGATTGCACCGCCCTTCCCGCAATTGGACAGAAAGGTTTATAGAGTTTCCGATGACAACAAAGAGAAAACGTTCGATCACAGCTATGCAAGCAGAAATGTTCCCAATGGAGATTTCAAATATCGTGCGGCAAAACTGGGGTGGCGAAGGGGCAGTATACTGGATGGCGGGGAGGTATCCTCTTACAAGAAAAGTATCCCTGTCCATAATCTGGAAGCCTTTATTATGTTGAAAGGCGTGAACGTACAAAATTTGGTTAGTGAAGGGGAAAGTATCGAAAGGCTGTTTTTTGTCCCATTGGACTCGGTGCACACAGGAACAGATACCATCAATGAGCCGAGGTCGGGGGACGACCATAGGCTGATACCCTTCGGGGAGGTGCCCCCGGTAGTGTATTCGGAGGTTGTGCGGGACATAGAATCGATATTGGAGCAAGGTTAGAAAGACCTTATTCTACATTTTAACAGCGAATAATCTAAAAAATGAAAAGGTATTTTTACAGGGAATCGGACAAAAGATTCTGGAGCATTGAAGAAAAAGGTACTGATTATGAAACCACCTATGGTGTAAGATATTTAAAAAAGGCCAGGGTCGGATCAAAATCTTTTTCTACTGTGGAGACCTGCCAAAAAAATATAGAAAAGGAAATCCAAAAAAAGCTGGATGCTGGTTATAAAGAGCTAACCGTGATCAATGATTTTTCCGATGTTAAGGATATAAAGGATGTGTGGGACACCCAGCAAGCCCAGAAGACATGCCCATCGGAACTCTATTATTGGGAAGAGGTATCTGTAGCGCTGATCAAAGCTGTTTGTAAAATCACGTCCTTGGAAAAGCTCGACTTCAGGTCTATTGAGGAACTACCTGATGAGATCGGGCAATTGCAGAATTTAAAAATATTAAAAATAGGTTCCGAGAACAGGCCTCAATTAAGTATATCACGTGGCTTGAGCCGACTTCCCCTACTGGAAGAATTGGAGTTGTACGGTGTTTCCAGTATTGATATTGATGGAATACTGCAATTAAATACGTTAAAAAAATTAGAGATTTCCTTTTCAGATAAACCCCAGAAAAGCATCAGTTTAGATGGTTTTGGCCAGATGCCCAATCTTGAGGAATTGAGATTATATGATGTTTATAATTTAAACTATGACTTTAGGGTCTTGCAAAACCTTCAACAATTGGATATTGCATATAGAAATCGGAATGGTATCGTTTCAGATTGTATAGGTCACTTACAAAAGCTTACATATCTTCGTTTGTACGGGGCAAAACAACTCCCTGATACGCTGTGGAGCCTAGAAAATCTCGAAGAATTGATTATAGCTGATTCAGCCATCCAAGAACTGCCGAAGGAAATTGACAAGCTAAGCAAACTCAAAACACTCTCGATAGATTCTTACAGCAAGGAAAAAGAACCTATTACCTTGCCCGATTCTTTTGGAAACTTAAAAAGCCTGGTTAAGTTGGAAATCGAGAAGATAAAGGTGGAGGCTCTGCCCGAAAGCTTTAAAAACCTGACCCAATTACAAACGTTGATATTGGACACGACCAGCTTTACTAAGATACCCGAAGTTATTTTTGAATTGGAGAATTTAACCTGTCTTAATATTGCCGTGAAAAACCTGGATTTTTTGGATCCTCGCCTTGCCCAGTTAGAGCATCTTCAGACAGTGGATTTTTACAATATAAAAAAAGGTCAATTTAAAAATTTACCAGAGCATATTCCCAATCTGTATGATTGGAAAAATATCAAAAAACTTATAAGCAAGCAGGCCATCCCCGCACCAAAAGGAAAACTGTTGCCAACTCCCAGTCAAAAGGAAAAACAACAAGCGTTAAGTGACAGAAAGGAGAAATTTAACAATTTTAAAAGGGACTCATTTGATAGAATGAGGTATAAATCGGAAAGACAGTTTGAACGAGTGGTCTCCTTTCTTACTGGAGAAGTGGACGAATGCCCCCCTGCCGTTCCCAGAAGGGACGATTATGGTTTTCAATCTATCTTTACCCTTCTAAAACCCCTATCTCAATGGGATTTTATGGATGATCGTATCCTTACCTTTATAGCGCAGGAAGCCTTCGACTATGATAATGGGTCTTTTTTCTTTTACAAAGGGCTATTAGAGTGGTTGCAGAAAAACAGTTTAGAAAACCCAACTGAAAAATTTGAGAACCTACTGTCCGCGCTGGAAAAATATGGGATTGAAAAGGACTTCATACTTTCAAGGTGCTTTATAAACGGTTCTACCCTCCTAACGGATGGTAGCCCCTCCTCTATGGGCACCTATTTATTGGAGCATTTTGATGACTCTCCAGAATACTTTATTGAATCGGCAAAAAATGAGAATAAAAATGCCTTCGTGGAACTCTTCATAAAACATAGGCCAGCATCTATTGAACCCTATCTTCCTAAATTATATCTCAATACCTATGATGACGGCACCAACCACCTACCTTATAAGGTGTTCGATACCTTATTGGAGTATGATACCAAAAAATATTCCAAAATTCTACATGCCTTAACGGATACCTTGGAGCCTCATTGTAATAGAAACTGTAAACTGGAAGCTGCTAAATTGTTAGTGGAAAAAGGAAGTGGCGAATATAAAATACTTGCTTTCGGCATTGTAGAGGAAACGTTGCAGCACATTTCCGATTCACTTGCAAGAGATAAAGATTTCTATTTTCAATGGTCATTGAAACCTTTTGCTTTTTCACTTAAATCCATACCATCATTTATAGATTGGATTTTTACACATTACGGCAAATCCGCCCTCCCGGCAGTTGAAAAATATGTCGAGAACATTAATCCTATTGATGTAAATATCATAAAGGTGATTGTGGAACATATAGGAGAAGGTGCCATGAACATTATTGGAAAAACCTTTAAAGCCAACTTTAACGGAAATCTAGAGCTTCAACTAAGGAGCTATCCCTCATTGTTCGATGCCATTTCTACGATTGATTACAGTCCCTACCACGAGAGGGTCTGGAAATTGTTGGACTCCAGATCTTCAGAACTAAGGCTGCTGGCCTGTAATGAAATCATAAAATTTGGTGCAAAGACGGTAGTTCCAAGGGCACGGCCACTGCTCCATGATGAGAATGAAGACAAAAAGGAACTGGGGATAAGGCTATTGCTGCCATTTGAAGAGACCTGGGGCGAACTGATGGTGGTGATGGACAACGAAAAAAACGAGGACCTGCGCAACCTACTGGTCAAAAAATTCTATGCCGTCCCTACCCAGATCACCATAGCGGAGGCCAAAAGAAGGGTTTCAAACGCGACCGAAAGGGGCAAACTCAACAGGGCTCCGGCCTGGTGGTTTGATGTATCCAAACTCCCCACGCCAAAGTGGAACAATGGGGAGGAACTAAACGAGCAGGAACTGCTGTACCTGTGTTATAGGCAAAAATCTTGGAACGACCTATCCCCCGACCCTGAGGCACGCGACATATACCCCCTGATCGATAAAGAAAGTGCCAAAGGGTTTTCTTCCATATTGCTCGAACTCGTCAAGGAAAACGGGGGGATTTTGGCCAAGAACAGGTTCGCCCTTACGCTGATAGGGATGTTCGGGGGGGATTCCATCGTGGACCATTTGGAAAAGGAGGCGATTTCAGGGACAAATCCCAATGCATGCGTTGTATTGGGTCTCGTTGGCACCATAAAGGCAGCAAGGGCCCTGGACAATATTATCAACTATTTTGATGTCCGGTACCCGAACGTAAGAGATGCGGCACAAGACGCTTTTAAGCAAATAGCCGAAGCCCGTGGCATGCTGGTACAGGAACTGCAAGATGCCATAATGCCCGACTTTGGATTTGATGGGCTCACCAAAAAAATCAGGGACGGTAATGCCATCTATGAGCTGTCCATCGACCCGTCCTTTAGCTTGGTGTTTGAAGATGGAAAAGGAAAAAAGACTACAAGAGCCCCTAAAATGACAGCAGAAGCGAAAGAAACCATTAAATCCATAAGAAAGGATTTGAAAAGGGCCTCAAGGCAGTTTGCCGGTAATCTGGAGCTAAAGCTCTGTACCCAGGACGTATGGCCCACGGACGAATGGGAAGAACGGTTTCTCGAGAAGCCGCTTGCCTTTGCCCTGGCACGGAACTTTATATGGGGAACCTACCAAAATGGGAACCTGTCCAAAAGTTTTATGGTAGATGAGAATGGGCATTTACTGGATATGGATGGAAAGGTTCTTCAATTGGAAAACACGGCATTGGTAAAACTGGTGCATCCTATAAACCTCGACACATCAGAAAAAGACCGCTGGTCCGCCGTCCTAAAAGAAAGGAAGATCATACCTCCATTCTCTCAGCTGGACAGGAAAGTTTATAGAGTTTCCGATGATAGGAAAGATGAAAAATTCAATTATGATCACGAAACACGTGACATTGCAGGTAGCATAAAATATGGGTTGCCAGCCCTGGGATGGCACAGGGGCAGTATACTGGCCGGTGGAAGGGTATCCTCTTTTATAAAGAGTATCCCTGCTTACAATTTAGAAGCCTTTATCATGGTAGAGGGAGTCAATGTACAACCTGTTGAGGAAGATGAAGCGGAAAAGATTGAAAAATTGTTTTTCGTGCAAATGGGTTCAGTATATACCGGAACGGACAGCGTAAACGACCCCCGATCCGAGGACGACCATAGGCTGGTACCCTTCGGGGAGGTGCCCCCGGTAGTGTATTCGGAGGTTGTGCGGGACATAGAATCGATATTGGAACAGTAATAAGATGGGAGAAGAAAATCAAACAGATTGGACTATCCAGTTGCGCAATGAGGTCTTTTATAAAGTGTGGTATGAAGGAAAATATAGCTTGGAGAACGGATATCACAGTGTTACAAAGGCAGTTTATGTACAATTTAAAAGTGGCCTTGTCCTTAAGTTTTCTACAGAAAAAAAGGAAAGAAAGACTGCTGGTCACCATTTGATCATAGAGGAAAAGCAACTATGGCAAAAGGAAAAAAGGTACGTGAAAGACCTGAAAGAAGTAACTGCTTTGGGAGAATACGGACCTTTTATAAAAAGCCCAGTTATATCCTGCGACATGGAAGTGCAAAATGTAGGGGAAAACATAATTGCTCCGTTTACGCCGATGATGAACCGAATGTACAGCCAATATTTAATGCTGAACATCCAGTTAATGGTTGACGATGAATATGCGCTTTGTATTGCCGCATCCAAGGTGATAAACGGACAACAAATGATCAATTTCTATAACCAATTGACGGTTTTCTTCCAAAAATCGGTCCACACGGACTATAAGCAGAAAACATCCGAATATTTTATGTGGTGATTTTTGTTTTCGCCAACAATTGTCTTTCAGTAAGATGAAATGCATACCATTTTTGAACTATTTGTGGTAAGCAGGAGCTTAAGAAGTAACTAGTCTCCTTTCACCCTAAAAATCCAGGTCTTGTCCTCATACTTGCCAAAAAACTTACTGTCGCGGGCTTTTCTGGCCTCTTCCATGGTGTTGTAGCGTTCCAAATACACATAATTGTACTTGTTGAAGCTTCTATAAAAAGATTTGGGCTCCAGACCTTTTTCCCTGAGCGTTTTCATGAAATTGTCAAAGTACTTTTTGGTGCCATATACGTTGGCGATCAGATAAAACCCAGGTTCCAGGCCATCTTCATTTTCTACCTCTTCGTAGCGTTCGTTGGGCCTTACGACCACTTTTTGGTTCTGCAACTGTGCAATACTATCCTTTTTTCGCTGTAGCTCCCTTTGTTCTTTTTCATGTTGAAGTTCCAATTGCTCCTTAATTCGTTGTACTTCGGCCAAGGAATCTTTTTCCCGCTCCAACCTTCTTCTCGCCTCAAGTTCTTTTTGTTCTTGCTGTCTGCGCTGTATCTCAATCTGTTCTTGCTTTTGTCTTGCCTGTTCATCCTCATCGGGCTCAGGCAAAACTTCTTCCTCTTCAGGTTGTAACTTTTCCCTTGGTTTTGATTTTCCAAAGTGATAGGATGCAATAAATTCTATGGTGGATTCTTCTTCTGCAAGGGAACTATCGGTACCAAACTCCATGAGTCCGCCAATGGAAAAAGCGTTGGAAATTGTTATGCCCAGCCCTCCCGAAGGACCATAAAAACTGTTGTAGCCGCCTTGAACCCAAAACTTGGAGGTCGAAAACAGACCGTTCAGTCCGTATTGTGTATCGCCATTAGGGATGGATTTTACATAGACCACTGGCCTCACAAAACTATGGCCAAGACCTTCTGAAATCATCACTGGAAAATCGTTGCTCAACGTTCCGGTGACGCTCTGAAAGCTATCCGTGTTTTCGCTGCTGCCGGACACATTGAAGCCAACTGCATTTTCCAACGCCAATCCAACACTGAACCGGTTTACGACCAATCGTAATCCCGGCGAAAATTGGACCCTGAACGCTTCAAAATCTTCCAGAAAAATTGGATCTAATTCATCTCCTTGAAAAAACTGTTCGTCTGCCACCGTTTGCTGAAAAGCAAAAATGTTCAGTCCGGCCATTAATCGGATATCCTCATCCAACTCAAAAGCCTGTGCAAAGTTCAAATTGCCGCCCGTGTATAAAAACACACCCGTATTGTGCTGCAAAAATCCGATGGAAGCACCGGATGTATTGTTGAACCGATGCGTGTAATTGGCAAAAACGGAAGTAGGGTCACCATCAATGGCCTGCCATTGCCAGCGTGCCCAAACAGAAAGGGAATTGGGGTTGTTCCAATCCAGAACATAGGTAGGATTGAACAAACTGGCATTGTACTGCGTTAGAGAATGTTGCCTAAAATCCGATGGAAGAACAGGTTCTTGACCCCAACTCGCGTTACAAATCACCAATGCGAACAAACAAACCAAAAACTTGGGCATACGAGAAAATGAAAATTAAACGTTACTTTTAAAAACTGATTAACAAAAATACACGGGAACTTTTTATAGAACTATGCAAAACATTAAACCTCTAATCGCCCTTGCAATTATCCTCGTTGGGAGTATAAGTTGCAAAAAAGATACAAAAATTGCAGAAGAACCTGTTATTTCAACCTTCTATTTTATCCGTCATGCAGAAAAAGATAGAACCGACCCGGAGAACCCCGACCCAGAGCTGAACCAAGATGGGCTGGACAGGGCCATTCGCTGGGCCGAGGTGTTTGATGCCATCCCTCTGGACGTGGTATATTCCACAAACTACGAGCGCACTTCCATGACCGCGGCACCGACTTCTGTAAAAAAAGATATCGATATCAAATATTACGACCCAAGTACATTTGATGTGGAAGAATTTAAATTGGTGAACGAAGGCAAAAATGTTTTGGTGGTGGGACATAGCAACACCACTCCAATGCTAGTGAACAAAGTAATTGGTATGGAAAAATACGAACAAATGGATGACTCGGACAACGGCAGCCTGTTCATCATAAGAATTATTGATGGAGTCCCTACTGACATCCGTTTAAAAATGGATTAAAACTACTCCACAACAATATTTTTTAGCTCGATCTTGCTCAAAAGCTCCAATTCGCCTTTGTTGTGCAACTGACCAATTTGCAAGATGCCTGTACCATCGTTTTTGGGCTTATAATTCTCGTAATCCACAAAGCGGATACCATTAACATAGCGTTCGTTGTAAGCTTTTCTGAAACGTTGACCGCCCCCGTCCACATGAAAGTCATAAGCGAGATATTCGGGTTTAAAGGTTTTTAAATCAAACCAATACAGGTATGTGTCCTCAAAATCTTCTCCCCCGCCCTGTTGGTCGAACGTTACTTTTACTTTGTAATATTCTTTGTTTTCGATGATTTCCTTGCCCAAAAGCTCCTTGTTTACGGCACCATCGTTCAAACCATAAGGCAAACGCACAAAATAATGCACCGAGTTGATGGAATTCGCATATTTAACCGCCATGGTATCGTGGACCATCACCAAGGAATCGTTCATATAGCGTTCAAATTCGTCGCCCCGCTTAACATCGGTAATAGTCATTGAATCCACTTCTGAAATTCTAGTATAAACCCGTTGCCCGTCCACATTTTCGGAAACATAGCTCTTGTCCCTAAAATCAAAGGTTACCTTGTGGTCATTGAAGCGTTTTCCGCCACTGTCCGCAATGGAATTATCCACGATTTGCTGGGCTGTCAATACTTTCTTGGGTTCTTTCTTGCATCCAATTGTTAAAACAAGTATCAGGGGGATTAAAATTCTTTTCATAAGGTGGTTTGGGTACTTATTCGTAAAATCTAGCATAACATTACAATTTTCTAAGCAAAGAGTTTATATTTTTGTGCCCGATGCAACAAAATATCAACATAAAAAATAAAAGGGCCCGATTTGATTATGAAATTTTGGACACCTACACCGCAGGCATTGTGCTGGGGGGGACCGAAATTAAATCGCTTCGATTGGGCAAGGCTTCCATTTCACAAAGTTTTTGTGAGTTCAATGATAAAGGAGAACTTTTCGTCGTGAACATGCAAATTGATGAATACAGTCACGCAAGTCACTTTAACCATGCCCCAAAGGCCGTGCGCAAGCTGTTGCTCAACAAACGGGAATTGAAGAAACTCAACAAAGAGGTGGCCACGACCGGGCTTACCATAGTTCCGCTCAAAGTTTTTATCAATGATAGGGGATTGGCCAAAATGAACATCGGTCTGGCCAAGGGTAAAAAACTGTACGACAAACGGGAAACCATTAAAAGTCGGGACAGCAAACGGAACTTGGACCGAATCAAAAAAAGTTTCAACAACTAGTTTTTATCCTCCAACAAAGGAACGAATCGGAAAGAGCCAAATTCTTTTTTCTCAAATTCTTTTTCAGACTTTCGCACGAACAAGGTCATAATCTGTTCATCTGTTCCCACGGGAATCACCAACCTACCCCCTACTTTTAGTTGGGATAAAAGAGCCCGTGGCACTTCGGGTGCGCCCGCAGTCACGATAATGCCATCAAAAGGGGCCTCTTCGGGCAAGCCTTTGTAGCCATCGCCAAAAATCATTTTCTTGGGACGATAATGCATTTTATTGAAGAACAATCGGGTGGTCTTGAACAGTTCCAACTGGCGTTCAATGGTGTAGACCTTGGCCTTTAAATGCAACAAAACCGCAGTTTGATAACCGCTTCCCGTCCCGATCTCCAAAATCTTCGCATTGGGCCCCACCTCCAATAATTCTGTTTGAAAAGCAACGGTATAAGGCTGGGAAATGGTCTGATCGGCACCTATGGGAAACGCCTTGTCCTGATACGCATGATCTTCAAAACCACTGTCCAAAAACAAATGCCTCGGTATAGTTTTTATGGCTTCCAAAACTTTTTTGTCCGTAACTCCCTTTGCGGCAACAATCTCCGCCAAGTTCTTGCGCATTCCCCTATGTTTGAGCGTATCCTTCATGGTCTGTGGTCTGGTGGCACGAATTTATAAAGTTCCCTAAAAATATCCCCTTAGTTCCGCTCAAAAATTTATGGAAACTGGCTTCATATCCGTATTTTTGACCAAAACAGGTATTATGCTAAAAGTTGGTGTCCTGGGAGCGGGACATTTAGGAAAGATACACCTCAGGCTCTTGAACCAGTCCGATAAATATGAACTTATCGGATTTTACGATCCGGACGAGATCAATGCCAAAAAAGTAGCCGCAGAATTCGGTTATACCCATTACGATAATATCAATAATTTGATGGATGCCGTGGATGTCGTCGATATTGTAACACCGACATTGTCCCACTTTGATTGTGCCAAAAAAGCCATCGAAAAAGGCAAGCATATATTCATAGAAAAACCTATCACCAACACGCTTGAGGAAGCGGAAGAGTTATTGGAGCTTTCCAAAAAACATAATGTTAAAGGTCAAGTTGGGCATGTGGAACGCTTTAATCCCGCATTTTTAGCGGTAAAGGACAAAATAGAAAACCCCATGTTCATTGAAACGCATCGCTTGGCGGAATTCAACCCGCGTGGAACCGATGTCCCTGTGGTACTGGACCTTATGATCCACGATATTGATGCGATTTTGAGCGTCGTGCCTTCCGAAGTGGAGAAAATAAATGCCAGTGGTGTTTCCGTAATCAGTCAATCGCCCGATATTGCCAATGCGCGCATTCAGTTTAAAAATGGCTGTGTGGCCAACCTTACCTCCAGCCGAATTTCGCTGAAGAATATGCGCAAGTCGCGTTTTTTTCAGCGGGATGCCTATATTTCGGTAGACTTTTTGGAGAAAAAAGTGGAAGTGGTCAAAATGAAGGATGCTCCAGAAAATCCTGGGGACTTTGATATGATCCTTCAAAATGCCGAAGGGGAAAAGAAACAAATCTATTTTGAAAACCCCGAAATAGACGTCAACAATGCCATTTTGGACGAGTTGGAAACTTTTGCCGATGCCATCAACAACGATACTACCCCGATCGTAAGTTTGGAACAAGGCACCAATGCCCTTCGTGTGGCCCTTCAGATTATTGAGTCTTTTGAAAATTAATCGTCGTCTTCTCGACTTTGCTCGAAATGACACAATTTTAAATAATATACTATGGAACAAATAGCTGTAATCGGTGCTGGAACCATGGGAAATGGTATTGCCCACGTTTTTGCCCAAAACGGATATAAAGTGAATTTGGTGGATATTGCGCAGGCATCCTTGGATAAAGGAATGGCAACCATCACCAAAAATTTGGACCGAATGATTTCTAAAGAAGTCATTGACGAAGCCAAAAAAGAAGCGACACTGGCCAATATTGCCACCTACACCAATTTAAAGGATGGCGTTTCCAACACGGATTTGGTGATTGAAGCAGCCACGGAAAACTTGGACATTAAACTCCAAATTTTCAGGGACTTGGACGAAGTCTGCAAAGCAGAGACCATTTTGGCCACCAATACGTCCTCTATTTCCATAACCCAAATCGGTGCCGCCACAAAGCGCCCTGAAAAAGTGATCGGAATGCACTTTATGAACCCAGTTCCAATCATGAAGTTGGTGGAGATCATCCGTGGGTACAGCACATCGGACGAGGTAACGGAAACCATCATGGAACTTTCCAAAAAATTGGGCAAAACCCCGACCGAGGTAAACGATTATCCAGGATTTGTGGCCAACCGCATCTTGATGCCCATGATCAATGAATCCATCGAAACCTTGTACAATGGCGTTGCCGGTGTTGAAGAAATCGATACGGTGATGAAACTGGGCATGGCACACCCCATGGGACCGCTCCAACTGGCGGATTTTATAGGATTGGATGTGTGCCTTTCCATTTTGAACGTGATGTACGATGGATTCAAAAATCCGAAATACGCTCCATGTCCCCTACTCGTAAATATGGTGATGGCGGGCAAGCTCGGTGTAAAATCGGTGGAAGGTTTTTACGATTATTCCGAATCCAGAAAGGCTGAAAATGTTTCCGCACAATTCAAATAAGATTTCATGGCCATTGTAAAGCCTTTTAAGGCCATCCGCCCTACAAAGGACAAAGCTTTTTTTGTTGCATCGCGCTCCTACGAAGAGTACTCCAAGGAGGAATTGAAGGCGGTGTTGCAATACAATCCCTTCTCTTTTCTGCACATCATCAACCCCGGATTCAAGTTTGAAAAGAACATCAAGGGCAAAGAACGGTTTGGTTTGGTGCACAATCGGTATTTGGAGTTTTTGGAGGAAAACATCTTTCAAAAAGATGAGGAACCCAGCTTTTACCTCTATCAAATTGAAAACGGGAACTTTAAAAGTTTGGGGTTCTTTTGTGCCTGTAGTGTGGACGATTACAAAAACAACGTCATAAAAAAACACGAGGACACCATCCAAGATCGTGAGGAGCTTTTTGCAGATTACCTGCATACCGTTGGCTTTAATGCCGAGCCCGTGCTAATGACCTATGAGGACAATGAACTGGTGGATGAAATCTTTCAGCGGAAAATAGAACGGAAACCAGAATACGACTTTACGACAACCGACAGAGTCAACCATAAACTTTGGAAAATCTCCTATCCCGAAGGAATAGAGAAACTGGAGAAGGCCTTTGGCGACCTAAAAGCGCTCTATATTGCGGATGGACACCACCGTTGTGCGTCTTCCAGCTTATTGGCAGACTTAAAAATGTCCGAAAACGATAATCATACTGGAGAAGAGGCCTACAACTATTTTATGGCCTACCTGATTCCTGAATCCCAAATGAAGATCTCTGAGTTCAACCGTATGGTCAAAGATTTGAACGGCTATTCAAAAAAAGAGTTTTTAATCAAACTTGATGAACATTTTAGAATAGAAAAAAGGACCCATGGACTCTGCAAGCCATCCAAAAAACATGAGTTCAGTATGTATTTGGAGGGCGAGTTCTATACCCTGCATTTCCGGCAAACGAACCATGAGTTTACCGATGCATTGAGCAAATTGGACACCCAAATCCTTTACAAAACCATTTTAGAGCCCATTTTGGGCATCACAGACCTTAGGAACGATAAACGGATTTGCTACGGATATGGCAAAAATAACCTTATCCAAATGAAAGATTTGGTGGATTCGGGCGACTTTTCAGTAGGTTTTAGCTTGGTTCCCACCACCGTACAGGAAATCAAGACCATTGCCGATGCAGGTTTGGTAATGCCCCCGAAAAGCACGTATATTGAGCCCAAGCTCCGTAGCGGGCTGGCTATTTATGAATTATAAATTTTAACCCATAGTTCATTTTGATGATAGCATGACAGAAAACCGTCAGTTCGAGTTTTTCGGAAAGAAAAAGTATCGAGAACAAGGTTTATTTCCTTAGAAAATTCTTTTCTCGATACATTTTTTTGAACTTTGGTCCAAAAAACCACTCGAAATGACAAATTTTTCATCAAAACGAACCTTTAATGATTTTTTGTAGTTTCTTCGCTCCGTTCTGCAACGGAATAAAAAAGCAGGAATTCATAAATTTAAAAGATTCCGCAGCATATCGATATTTGTCGAGAGCGGAATGACATCAATTAAACTATGTCCATAAAAAATAATCTCAATACAATAAAATCCGAACTCCCCGAAGGAGTTACCCTGGTCGCCGTTTCCAAAACCAAGCCCAACGAGGACATCTTGGAGGCCTACGAGGCTGGACAACGTGCATTTGGGGAAAACAAAGTGCAGGAGATGGTCCAAAAATGGGAAGATCTGCCCAAGGATATCGAATGGCACATGATCGGCCACGTGCAACGCAACAAGGTGAAATATATGGCCGAGTTTGTTTCCCTTATTCATGGTGTCGACAGCCCGCGATTATTAAAAGAAATCAACAAACAGGCTAAAAAATACGATCGTGTGATTCCGTGTTTGCTTCAAATACATATTGCCGAAGAGGATACCAAATTTGGTCTGGACAAAACTGAACTGGACGAACTTTTGGAGTCTGACACATTTAAGGCCATGGAAAACATCAAAATTGTGGGATTAATGGGCATGGCGACTTTTACAGATGATGAAAGTCAGGTTCGTAGGGAGTTTGCCCAACTTAAATCCATGTTCGATGAACTTACAACCAAGTTGAACGACATCACCATCCTTTCCATGGGCATGAGCGGCGATTACAAAATTGCCATTGAAGAAGGCAGCAACATGGTACGGATCGGAAGCAGTATATTTGGGGCTAGAAACTATTCATAACCAGTAATTTTCCATGTACGCGATACTTGACATTGAAAGCACGGGAGGAAAATACAATGAGGAAGGCATTACCGAAATCGCCATCCACAGGTTTGATGGGCATCAGGTGGTAGACAAATTCATCTGTTTGATCAATCCAGAACGGGAGATACAGCCTTTTGTGGCCAAACTCACGGGAATCAACAATAAAATGCTGCGCTCGGCGCCCAAGTTTCACGAAGTGGCCAAACGCATTGTGGAAATTACCGATGGTGCCACTTTGGTGGCGCACAATGCCCAATTCGATTATCGCATCCTAAGAACGGAGTTTAGACGTTTGGGATACGATTTTCAGCGCAAAACGCTTTGTACCGTCGACCTTTCCAAACAGCTCATACCCGAAGCGGAATCGCACAGTTTGGGCAAATTGGCACGTTCGTTGGGCATTCCCATGAGCGATAGGCACCGGGCGAACGGGGATGCGCTTGCCACATTAAAGCTCTTTAAATTGTTGTTGGACAAGGATTCGGACAAGAACATCATCACCGAGGTCATCCGCGAAGAGACCCATGGGGAACTCTCTCCCAACCAACTGGATATGGTATTTAACCTTCCGTCCGAAACAGGAGTGTACTATATGCACGACAAGGATGGGGAAATCATCTTTCTAGGGAAGACCAAGGACATCAAGAAAAGGGTGAACCAACATTTTACCAATGTGGGCAAACTGGCAAGAAAACTTCAAAAAGAAACGAAAAAAGTCACCTACGAAACCACTGGAAGCGAGCTTATTGCCATTTTAAAGGCCTATGTGGAGCAAAAAAAGAACAGACCGCGATACAACCATGTTTCAAAAAAGAAGCTTTTTACCCATACCATAGATTTTAATCAAAATGGTACCGAGCATATAGTGTTGGAAGTGGAAAAGAACCGGACTCTGGAACACAAAAAAATGGCTTTCAATGGAATTCAGTCCGCCAAGAGCTTTTTGAACAAAATATCCGAAGAGTTCGAACTTTGCCCATGTTCTCTGGGGACGGGCCCCGTGGAGGCTGAAAAGGCATCAGAATGTAACGACAAGGTGCTTTCCGCTTTCGAAAAATATAGCATTCAAAACAAGGATATTGCACTTATCGATCGTGGAAGGGAAACCGGGGAAAGAAGTTTTATCTTGATAAAGAATGGTAAACTTCAAGGATTTGGGTTCGTGGAGCTCAACCACCAAATCAATAATATTCATATCTTAGAATCGATAATGACTCCGATAAAGAGCGATGATAACACCACCTTTATCGTTGAAACCTATTTGAGAAAAAACAACCGTTTAAAGACCATTGCCCTAACTCCCTGATTGTTGAAAGACTATAAACCACAAGCCAAATGGAAGAACAAACTTCATGAAGTCATTTATGAGGCGGACACTCCATCGGGCAAGTTTTTTGATATCGCCCTTTTCATCCTGATCATCATCAGTGTTATTTTGGTAATGTTGGAAAGCATCGATGATTTTGATGCACGTTATCACCGTACGCTCTTGACGCTTGAATGGGTAATCACCATTTTCTTTACCCTTGAGTATATCGCAAGGTTGATCAGCATCAAAAAACCAATGAAATATGTGTTCAGTTTTTATGGCATCATTGATTTTTTGTCCACCATACCACTCTACCTTTCCTATATTTTGGCGGGGTCCCAAGTATTATTGGCAGTAAGGGCTTTTCGGTTGCTCCGTATTTTCAGGATATTGAAGCTCGTAAAGTTTATGGGGGAAGCATCCCAGTTACAGTCGGCCTTAAAGGCTAGCCGGGCCAAGATTGCCGTATTTATCTACGTGGTCCTGATTTTATCCGTTATCATGGGTACCCTAATGTATATCGTAGAGGGAGACGATTCCGGCTTTACCAGCATTCCCAAAAGTATCTATTGGACCATTGTTACCTTGACCACGGTGGGCTATGGGGATATTGCCCCACAGTCCAATCTAGGGCAGTTTTTGGCGACTGTGATCATGGTCCTGGGTTACGGGATCATAGCGGTGCCCACGGGAATTGTTACCGCAGAATTTACCCGGAACGGAAACAAAAAAAATGATAGCAAGGACAATGGTCATCTGGTACACGTAAATACCCAGGCCTGCCCAAATTGCTCCGTGGAAGGTCACCGTGATGATGCCGATCATTGTTATAATTGTGGCCATCCGTTATGAGTACCAAGGTTTTGCTTGCAGTTGTGGGTCCAACCGCCATTGGAAAGACCGCTTTGGGCATCCGATTGGCCCAGCATTTTGATACCGAAATACTTTCGGCCGATTCCAGACAGTTTTTTAAAGAGATGCAAATCGGCACGGCCGTTCCCTCCAAAGATGAATTGGAGGCAGCCCCCCATCATTTTATTCAGCATAAAAGTATTACCGAACCCTTTTCCGTTGGCGATTTTGAGAAAGAGGCCCTATCGCTTCTTGATGAATTGTTCCAAGAGAAGGAAATCGTGGTTATGGTCGGAGGCAGTGGACTTTACGTGGATGCCGTAATCAATGGATTGGACGAGTTTCCCGAAGTTGACCCGGAAATCCGGGCCAACCTAAACCAACAGTTGGAAAGTGAAGGGGTAAAAAGCCTTCAAAATGAGCTAAAACAAAAGGACCCTGACTATTATAAAACGGTGGATTTGGAGAACCCCCACAGGTTGATAAGGGCCTTGGAAATATGTAGGGCATCGAACAGGCCATATTCATCATTTTTAAACCGACCAAAACCCGAGAGACCGTTTAAATCCCTTTACATTGGCGTGGATGCCCCCAGACAAACAATATACGATAGGATAAATGCCCGTGTAGACCTTATGATGGAAGCCGGGCTGCTCCAAGAAGCCCAAAAACTTTACCCGTACAGAAACCTGAACGCGTTACAAACAGTTGGTTACAAAGAACTTTTTGAATATATTGAAGGTCAATGCACATTAGAGGCTGCTATTTCGGAAATCAAAAAAAATACAAGACGATTTGCAAAACGGCAACTGACTTGGCTGCGAAAGAACGAGGCCATTTCATGGGTACCCCATGATGCTGAACCAAAATCGGTGCTCCAAATGGTAACAGACCGACTTAAAACCAACCTTTATGCCCAATAAAACTGTACTAATAGTTATGGGAGTGAGCGGTTCGGGTAAGACCGAAATTGGAAAACGACTTTCCAAAGAACTCTCCGTACCCTTTTTTGATGGTGATGACTTTCATCCTGAAGCGAACGTTAAAAAAATGAGCGCGGGCTCTCCCTTGAATGATCAAGACCGTAAGGAATGGTTGGTCGCCCTAAATAGATTGGCCGTAGAACATAAAGACCACGGAGCCATAATTGCATGTTCGGCTTTAAAAAAGAATTATAGGAGCCTTTTAAGGGCCGGGATGGGCAATTGCATGGAATTTGTATATTTAGATGGTTCCTTTGAGTTGATAAAGTCTCGGTTGGAACAAAGGAAGGGACATTTTATGCCCTTGAACCTGTTGCAATCCCAATTTGATGCATTGGAGCCGCCTTCCAAGGCAATAACTGTTTCCATAGATGAAACCCCTGCCAAGGTTGTGAAAAACATAATTAAAAAGCTCAAAGATTAAAATCCCTCGAATTTTCGGCAGAAAAAAGCCACCTTTAAAAAGGTGGCTTTTTTAATATGATATGGAGACGTTGGATGGATCATTGCTCGTTTTCTGCTTTTACCACAAGTCTAAATCCTTCCCCGTGTATATTTAATATTTCAACCAGGTCGTCTTTTTTCAGATATTTCCTTAGCTTGGCGATATATACGTCCATACTCCTGGAAGTAAAGTAGTTGTCGTCCCTCCAGATTTTGGTGAGAGCCAGTTCCCTCGGCATCAGATCGTTTTCGTGCAATGCCAATAAACGCAATAGTTCGTTTTCCTTTGGAGACAATTTAATGGGCTCCTCTTCTTTATATTTCAAGAAACGGAGTTTTGAGTTTAAATGGAAGTTGCCGATCTCAAACTCGAACTGTTTGCTATCGGCCAAGGAACCAGAGGCTTTTCTTTGAAGGATTGCCTTCAATTTCATCAGAAGGACCTCGGAATCGAAGGGTTTGTTCAAATAATCGTCAGCACCTGCCTTGTACCCTTTCAACACGTCTTCCTTCATTGTTTTGGCCGTTAAAAAGATGATAGGAACGTTCTCGTTTTTTTCACGGATTTCCTTGGCCAAGGTAAATCCATCCTTGTAGGGCATCATAACGTCCAAAATACAAACGTCATAATTGTCCTTTTTGAATTTTTCAAAACCTTCCATTCCATTTTTGGCCAGCACGACATCAAAGTCGTTCATGGTCAAATAATCCTTTAGGACAATTCCAAAATTTGGATCGTCCTCAACCAATAGTATCTTTTTTTTCTCTGTTTCCATAGTTCGTTTTTAAATTAAAGGCAGTTTTATAAAGAAAGTGCTTCCTTTTCCTTTTTCACTTTCTGCATAAACCTCGCCCTGATGATCATCTATAATTCGTTTTACGTAGGCCAATCCTAATCCGTGGCCTTTAACGTTATGTATGTCGCCGGTATGTTCCCGGTAAAATTTTTCAAATACTTTTTTAAGCACGGCCTTGCTCATTCCCGCACCGTGATCTTGCACTTTTATAATGATGCTGTTTTTTACCACCTCGGTAAACACGTCTATCTTGGGGGTTTCGGGGGAATACTTTACGGCATTGTCCAAAATATTCACCACAACATTGGTCATGTGCATATCGTTGGCCAAAACTTCGGCCCTTTCTGCATCAAGATGGGCATTTACATAGCCTCCCCTATCCTGCACAATAAGCTCTATATGGGCAATGGCGTCAGTAATGATGTCATGTACGTTCACACGGTCCTTAGTGATATCCAACTGATTTTTTTCCAATTTGGATATTCTCAATACGTTTTCAACCTGAGCGTGCATCCGTTTATTCTCATCACGAATCATGCCCAAATACCTCAGTACCTTTTCCTTGTCCTCGATGGACTTTGGGTTTCGGATGGCTTCCACCGCCAAATTGATGGTGGCTATGGGCGTTTTGAACTCGTGCGTCATATTATTGATAAAATCCGACTTGATTTCAGATATCCGTTTTTGTTTGATCAACTGGTAAATGGCACTGGAATAGGCCAACATGATGACCAAGGTAAATACCAAGGACAAAAGTGCCATTCCCATCACAGAACTGAAAATGTATTTTTTCATGCTCGGAAATGTGAGCAACAAGGAAAAGTTGGACACTCCTTCGCTATCCTTAAAAATTGGGGCCTTGTACATTTTGGAGCCCGAAAATTTAAACTTTCTGGAGCGCACTTTAGTTGGGTAGCCTTGGCTATAAACCCCGTATTCGTAATCGGTATCAATATTCCGATTGCTCAACTCTTGGCTCAGCAACAGTTCCAGCTCTTGTTTGGATACCCGCTTATGAATGGGCCGTGTTTTGGCCGCTTCCATAAATACATCTTCCCAAGCCGCCTTGTCAATACTGCTCAATCCACCGATTTTCTCGGCACGCTGTATCGGGGTAAGGCTATAGCTTTTTCCATCCAGCCCGTACTCTTCCTTAAATACGGCCTTGGTACGCTTGCTGGTGAAATTCTTGATGGTGGTCGTATCTTCGTTACCATCTGTATTAATATCAAAGAACGCAGAGGTTATATTGTAATCTTCTTCAAGAATTCCGTGGGAATAAAAAAGAATTTCATCGGAATTCAAATCCCGATCCACGAACAAAAAATTCTTGTACTGCGTGCTCTTGGGCTCGCCAATACTATCTGCAAGAGATGCCAAACGGTCCGAGTATTCCTTCATCTCGCGCTTCTCCACCCTACTCGCCACTTTATCCAGAATGTCCGTAACTGTCCTCGAAAATTGTTCTTCCTTATCGTTTATGGATGTTCTGATCCAATAAACCTGCACAAAAATTATCCCCAAAAGAGATAAACTCATAAGAACAACCAGAAGAACGAATAGCTTCTTGTTCATTGGTGTAAAATTAAAAATTTAACATTTAGTACTTTTAGCGTTTAACCAAAACTTAACATAAATGTTAAAATTTCTGGGCCAGCGCTAATAGTTTGAGGTGTAGTTCTTTAACCTTTTCCTTGGTTTTGTCCAAGTCCAGGTTTTCTATGTTGAAATCGGCCAATTTTTTTTTGTGGCTGTCTTCCAGTTGGTTGTTCATGCGGTCCTTTACCGCTTTTTCGCTGGTCCCGTCCCTCTGTACCACTCTCTGAATGCGGGAGTTCAATGGTGCAGTCACCAATATAGTACAATCATATTTATCTTGGGCATCGTTTTCAAAAATCAAAGCGGTTTCCTGAACCACATAGGGCGATTTCTGCTTTTTGGCCCAGTTTAAAAAGTGCTCCCTAACTGCTGGGTGTACGATTCCGTTTAGTTTTTCGAGCAATTCGGAATCTTTGAATACTTTATCCGCAATATAAGACCTGTCAAGGCCTTCGCTGTTGTACGCACTATTTCCCAATAATTCGATTATCGCTACTCTAACCTTCTCGGAGGTCACCATCAGCTCTTTGGCTTCCTTGTCGGAATCATAGACAGGAATGCCCAAGTCCATGAACATTTTTGCAACAGTGCTCTTTCCACTGCCAATTCCGCCTGTTAGTCCCACTATCATCATTGCTGTTCCAAAACAAAGTTTACCGTCTTCTCTTCCAACTTTACATCGTAGACTTTTTGGGGACTTTCCGTGATTTCCAAGAACAATTTACTGCTTTCGGAGCCATCCAACTGGCCATAATCCGCCACAACCTCAAAGTCAGCGGCAGATATTTCTTTTAAACGCTCTATGGTCGCCTTGCACAATAAGGTAACCGAATTGGGGAACGTCTTTACCTGATACCCTTCAGGGATATTCTTTACTTGGACAGGGACTTCAAAAACCTTTTCTGAGAATTTGGCAACCTTGCCAAAAACCGTTGCACGACCCACGGAAAATATACTGTTATCCAATCCTTTTGGAAAAACAAGGGTTACTTCACTGGAAAAGTCCTCGTTTACATTGTTTAATTGTATGGACGAAGTTTTTATGGATCTTATGGTATCAATTTCACTTTTTGGCCCCTTCACAACGACCGAATCAGGTGAAATTTTGACCTTCCCGTCCAAAATATAATTTTGTTGCAATTTAAGGTTCAGGTTTGCCCCAATCGGTATTTTTTTGGAATCGACCTTATATAGATCCACATCCAAAACGTTCGGGTCCAAGTCCAATAAAGAGATGTTCTGCGAGAGTTGTTGGTCCATTTGTCGCATCAGCACCTCTTCCCTAAGAACATATTGGCCATTTTGGTAGACCACTTGGGATACATCTATATCGATTTGACTTCTAAAAACTTTATAGTACAAAAATTGAAACCCACTTGTTCTGAGTTTGGCCTCAATCTGATTGTTTGAATTCTCCCCCAGCAACAAAGAATCGGGAAGATTTCTATAATTCAAGTTGAAATAGGCTCTTGATTCGTAGGTTTCTGACAAATTGCTGATGAACCATGCCAAAAAAGAGCATATCAGAAATAGCAAGAATACTTTTGCTTTCCTCTGGTTAAGACCTTGCAATACCTTTTTGAACACTTTTATTTCTTCTTGAAAAATAGTTTTGGAAACAGTTCCTCTGGCTTCTTATTACTAAAGTTAAGCAACATTGTGGACTTGAAAAAACCTATTCCATATCCCGTGAACTGAATCAAAAGGGCAAAAATGGACAAAAGGGCCACAATCAAGCTTTTACTCTTTATCAATGCATCCAAAAATAGTACCAAAAAATAGAATGCATACAATAGCAAAGGCAGTATTAGCCCTGCCATGGCCACTACCATGGCAATTATAAGCCCCAGCATAAACAAGGTAGGAAACCAATAGGTCGGCTTTGCCGTTCCCGGGTGCCATTTATTGAGGATTGGGCGTACCATGCCAAATTTATTTACTTGGATATAGAACTTGTTCCAATCAATGCGTCGTTTGTGGTACACGAATGCCTTGGGGAACAATCGGGTTTCGAATCCAGCTTTCCAGATGCGAAAAGTCAAATCCGGGTCCTCCCCGGGGTGAATGCGTCCAAAACCTCCTGCTTTTTCAAATGCGTCCTTGGAAATGCCCATGTTAAAGCTCCGCGGCTGAAATTTCCCTACTGCTTTTTTACCTCCACGGATACCTCCTGTGGTCAGGAACGATGTCATTACATAATTGATGGCCTTCTGGATGGTGGTAAAGGAATCGTCGGCGGCATCCGGGCCACCAAAACAGTGTACAAATTCCTTGGTTAGCTCCTTGTCCACTTCGGACAAATATTGTTTAGGAAGGATGCAGTCGGAATCCAAAATGATAAAATAATTTCCCTTGGCCTTTTGCATTCCAAAGTTTCTGGAATCCCCCGGCCCTGAATTTTCTTTAAAATAATAGGAAATGTTCAGCCCCTCTCGAAACCTATTCACGACTTCCTCCGAACTTTGCGAGGAACCATCTTCTACAATGACCACCTCAAAATCTTTCTGGAAGTCTTGTTTCTGAAGACTCTCCAACAGCTCCCTGGTCTCTTCGGGCCTGTTGTAAACTGGAACCACAATGGAAAAAAATGTATTCATCTTAAACAGAAAAGCCACCCCTGATAGAGTGGCTTCCCATATATTTTTTAAAGTTTATTTTGAAAACTCATCGATTACTTCTTGGCTTACCCCGGTATTGGAGAAACCACCATCGTGGAACAAGTTCTGCATCGTCACTTTTTTGGTCAAATCAGAGAATAGTGATACGGTATAGTTGGCGCAATCATCTGCGGTTGCGTTGCCCAACGGCGACATTTTTTCCGCGTAGTTGATAAAACCATCAAAACCTTTAACACCCTGTCCGGCCGTGGTCGGGGTCGGTGATTGCGAAATCGTGTTCACCCTTACTTTGTGCTCTTTTCCAAAAAAGTAACCAAAACTTCTTGCAACAGACTCCAAATACGCCTTATTGTCGGCCATATCGTTATAATCGGGGAATGTTCTTTGTGCTGCCATATAGGTCAAGGCGACTATACTTCCCCATTGGTTCATCGCTTCAGCTTTGTATAGGGACTGCATAACTTTGTGAAAAGATAATGCCGATACGTCCCAGCCCTTCTCGGTAAAACTATAGTTCTCGTCCGTGTAATGTCTCCCTTTTCTAACGTTTACGGACATACCGATGGAATGAAGGACAAAGTCCAATTTTCCGCCCAAAATCTCCATGGATTTCTCCACCAAGTTTTTCAAGTCCTCTTCGTTAGTGGCATCTGCGGGAATTATTTCAGAATTGGTTTTTTCCGCCAGTTCATTGATTTGCCCCATGCGCATAGCAATAGGTGCATTGGTCAGAACAAACTCGCCACCTTCTTCGTGAACGCGCTCTGCGGTTTTCCAAGCAATGGAGTTGGGGTCCAATGCGCCAAAAATGATTCCTTTTTTACCTTTTAAAAGATTGTATGCCATAATTTCTTGCAATTGTTGATTGTAGGGCAAAGATATTTAAACTATTTGAATGTTAACCCAACACAAATAGATAGATTCTCGTTATGCTTAACTTGTTTCAGCACCCATCTCATCCAATAGCCCTACATGAGACCCTAAAATAAATTCAGAGATAAAGTATAGTCTTACTTTTAATTCAAGTTTGTCATTTCGAGTGATTTTTAAACCGTAAGGGTAAAAAAATTGTGTCGAGAAATGAGTGTTTTAAGATATAAAACCTGTTCTCAATACTTTTTCATTCTGATAAAACTCGAACTGACAATTTCCAAGCTAAACACCAATTATTGCAACAGTTCCCTCGCGTGGGCCAGAGCGGATTCGGACAAGGACTTGCCGCCCAACATTTCCGCCAACTCCCGCACACGTTCGTCCGTGCTAAGTTGTTTAATGTGCGTACTCGTGCCCTCTGCCCCTTCTTCCTTGTACACTTTAAACTGATACTTTCCTTTTGATGCCACCTGGGGCAAATGCGTAATGGAGAATACCTGCATAGTGCCGCTCATCTGTTGCATAATTTCTCCCATTCGGTTGGATATTTCACCGGAAACCCCCGTATCGATTTCATCGAACATCATGGTAGGCAAATTTTCGTATTCGGCCAAAATGGATTTTATGGTGAGCATGATGCGCGAAAGTTCACCGCCCGATGCTACCTTTTTCAATTCTCCGTAATTGGAGCCTTTGTTTGCCGAAAACAAGAATATCAAATCATCTTTCCCGTTGGTTTTAAATGATTTGGATGGGTTCACCTCAATTTTAAATGTGGCCGCCGACATTCCCAAAGATGCTAGGTTGGCTTGAAGTCTTTCGTTCAACTTGGGAATGACAGCCTTTCTTCCATCACTGATTTTTTTGGCCCATGCATCAGCACTTTTGGTGATAGCATCGACCTCTTGTTGTTTTTCTTTGATTTTAGATTCAATATTGGCGACCGCATCGACCTTTTGTGCCAATTCCTGTTGAATGGCCAATAAATCCGTTACCGAATCAGTATGATGTTTTTTCTGAAGATCGTAGAGTTGCTGCAATTTTCCGTTGACGACTTCCAAACGCTCTGGGTCGGCCTCCACACCTTCCTGCAACTGCTCCAATTCTGAAGCGATGTCGTCCGTTTCAATCAATACAGACTGAATCCTGTCATATAAAGATTTATAGTCAGCCCCGAAATCCGTCAATCCTTGAAACGCTCGTTTTAAATCGGTAAGTCGGCCCACAATGCCCAATTGCTCATCATTCAACAACTGATGTCCTGCGGACAACTGCTCCATAATCTGCTCCACGTTGCTCAATTGCTCATACTCTTCTTCGAGTTCTTCCTGCATGCCTTCCTTGAGCTTGGCATCTTCCAGTTCCTTCAACAAAAAACTATTGTAATCGTGTTCTTTATCGGCATCGGCCTGGAAATCCTCCAACTTTTGAAGTTCCTTCGACGCAGTTCGCAACTTTTCAAGCTCCTCCGTATATTCTGAGAGACTCTCTGAGTTGTCGGCCAACGCATCCAACACTTTCATCTGAAAATCGTTGTCGGTGAGCTGCATGGTCTGGTGCTGCGAGTGCACGTCCACCAATTGGTCGCCCAGCGCCCGCATTACATCCAAAGTAACGGGGGAATCGTTTACAAACGCCCTTGACTTTCCACTGGGCAATATCTCCCTGCGAAGAATGGTCGTCTCCTCGTAGTCCAGTTCATTTTCCTCAAAAAACGGCTGGAGCTGATATTTGGAAATATCGAACTCGGCCTCTATCACACATTTTTGTGCTGTATTTTTTAAAGATGATAAATCGGCCCGCTTCCCCAAAACCATGGAAAGTCCGCCCAATAGTATGGATTTTCCCGCCCCGGTTTCACCTGTTATGGTAGTGAATCCGTTTGAAAAAGACACACTTACATCATCAATGAGTGCATAATTTTGGATGGATAGATTTGCTAGCAATATTGAAGAATTTACCCGTAAAGATAAATTTCTTTGGAGAACTGCACTAACCTATTGTTCATTTTGAAAAAAATCGTCATTTCGAGTGGATTTCACGATAATATGAGTGAAATCTGTATCGAGAAAAAGAATTTTTATCCATAAAAGTTCTCGATACGATTTTTCGTTCCTCAAAATCACTCGAACTGACCCCCAGAATCGCGCTGTACCTTCAAATTACACAATAGATCGCCCTAGTAATTTATTTCATTCCATGTGCTGGAATAAAATGGCGCCACTTTATTAAGGGTTTCCTTGAGTTTTACGATGTCCACCTTTGGACCATCGGAGAAGATATTCTGGATTTCCTCGGACTTGGCATCAAAAAAGGTCTGAATCAAGAAGGCATTGGGCCTGCGGCTAATAAGTGTTTCGAACAAACGAAGACTTCCCGCAATGATTTGCTTGCCGGTACTGTTGTTGTCCGCCAAAATATCGAGCCCTTTTCTGTGATAGTTGTACATGGCAATGCGATATTCCCGAAAAGAGTTGCTCAGGAGATTGTCCACCAATTCAAAACGGCTACGATCTCCCGTTTCTTGGCTCCAACCGGCATAGCCGGAACTTTGCGCCTGGGTCACAATGTTCTGGGCCTGACGATAAAAATCATTCCCGCCCTCCAAGGAGAACGTATCGGCATCCAACCCTAACATGATGTAAACGTAATAAGAGATCACACCTACCAAATTGGAATCAATATTATTTGGATTGTACACCAATGGTTGGAATTCCTGATATTGAAAGTTAAACGAATTGTCCTTGTAGTTGAACACCGGACTTTCGTAAGTGGTATTAAAAACGGGGCGCGTGGACTGAATCTGGATGTTGGCCTCAAACCGGTCCGATTCATATTGGGTCACAGTTATGAACAAACGCGCATTGACCCGTTCATTTTCGCGATAGGCCCTGTTCGTCCACTTTGTTTTGTTCACAAAATCGGTCAACGAACGCTCCAACGTCCTAAAAATCTGTTGATTGGTCTGCCCCACTTGGTCGGAGTTCACGGTGACCGCACAATTTAATTCCTGTGCAGTGACCCCTGCGGCCATTAACAATACTAAAACAGAATAAAATAAGTTACGCATGGATTCTGGAGATGATTTCTTTCCAAATATCGGAAGCCACCTCGGGCTTCGTCTTCAAATCAAACGTTTTTATCTGCGAATTCTTATCTATGAAAGTAATTTTATTCGTGCTTCCCCCAAACCCTGCGCCATCATCTTTTAATGAATTAAGAACGATGCCGTCCAAATGTTTTCTTTTGAGCTTGCCTTTGGCATTTTCCAGTTCATTCTGGGTCTCCAAGGCAAATCCCACCAAGAACTGACTCTTTTTGGCCTCGCCAAGTGACATTAAAATATCAGGGGTTCGTTCCAATTCGATTTTCATATCCCCCTCTTGCTTCTTCACTTTTTCCGAAGCAATGATTTTAGGTCGATAATCCGCCACTGCGGCGGCACATATGGCAATGTTTGCATCTGCATAATATTCATGACAGGCTTCGTACATGTCCTGGGCAGATGTCACTCGAATCAGCTGAATATTAGCGTGCTCTATGCTCAAATGTGTCGGCCCTGAAACCAAAATCACCTTTGCACCCAAGTTTGCTGCCTTCTTGGCCAGTTCAAACCCCATGGTGCCCGTGGAACGGTTTCCCAAAAATCGAACGGGGTCGATGGCCTCTTGTGTGGGCCCTGCGGTAATGAGCACTTTTTTTCCTGATAATAGCAGTCCTTTGCCCAAATCTTCTTGCATGAAGGCCACGATGTTCTCTGGCTCCGCCATGCGTCCTTCTCCGTGAAGTCCGCTAGCAAGCTCGCCTGATTCAGCAGGAATCAAGATATTCCCAAAAGATTGCAATTTCTCCAAAGAATTCTTGGTCGAGGGATGCTTGTACATATCCAAATCCATGGCAGGCGCAAAATACACGGGGCATTTAGCAGATAAATAGGTGGCCAAAAGAAGGTTATCGCAAGTGCCATTGGCCATCTTGGACAACGTATTCGCAGTGGCGGGGGCAATCAACATCACATCGGCCCAAAGTCCGAGCTCCACATGGTTGTTCCAAGAAAGGCTCCCATCTTCCTCGTTGATAAAATCCATCAACACTGGGTTTTTGGAAAGTGTGGAAAGCGTGAGTGGAGAAACAAAAGAGCTGGCGCTCTGGGTCATAACAACTTTGACCTGGGCGCCAGCTTTAATCAGTAAACGAACAAGAAAAGTGGTCTTGTAGGCGGCAATTCCCCCGGAAACTCCCAAAAGGATATTTTTACCGCTGAGCATTTCTTATGCGTCTTTCTCTGTATTCCTGTAATAAATTTTATCCTCTAACCACTCTTGTACGGCCAAAGCGTGTGGTTTTGGCAACTTTTCGTAGAATTTGGAAACCTCGATCTGCTCTTTGTTCTCAAAGACTTCTTCCAAACTGTCGCTGTAGGTCGCGAATTCTTCCAGCTTCTCCAACAATTCCTTTTTTATCTCGGAATTGATTTGGATCGCTCTTTTTGAAGCTATGGAGATAGCTTCGTAAATATTTTCGGTTTTTTCGTCAAACTCGTTTCTGTTGAGAGTTTTTGTGGAAACCGGGGCCTTTGTGTTTTTCAAATCTTGCATATGCAATGGTTTAAAAGCTGTTTTTTATTTGGATACGGAAGTGTTGTACACGCTCAATTCCTCTCGGATAGTCTCGGCATAGTCATCTGCTTGTTTCTTGAATTCCGTTTCTGGAAAATAGCGCATTAATGTATTATATGAATCAAGAGCATCTTCCAAGCGCTCCTGTTTTTTGTCAAATGTACTGTTCAAGGCCAGTCTGGTGGCCGCTTCAATTCTATAATATAAGGCTTCTTCCCTGTAAATGGAACCGGGATTGTCCGTTATAAAATTATCAAAGGCGGTGATTGCAGAAATCAAAACGGGCAGGTTGAATTCTCCCAACTTATTGAATTGCTTTGCAATCTCTATTTCTTTCTTTTCCTTTTTGGCGGTCAATTCCTTGGCCATGGCATTGGCTTCCTCAAAAAACTCCGACTCGGAGTAATTGTTGATAAAAGTCTGCAATTTTAACAGGGCCTTGTCGGTTTCGGTTTGATCCAAAGAATATCTTGGGGAAAGCATGTAATAACTTTTTGCCCCTAAAAAACTTGCTTCTTGAATCTTATCACTACGTGGATATGATTTTATGAAACGCTCAAACTGATATCCCGCCAAATAATAATCGCCGTTCTTGAAATAGCTGTCCGCAAAAAAGAACATTACGCGTTCCCCTTGTGGCTTGCCCACGTACTGGGGCGCAATCTGCTCGAACAAACGAACCGCTCTTTTATAATCGCCTTCCTCGTACAGCTTTTCGGCCATATCATATTTGGCCTTCACATCGGTTTCCTTAAGTACCTTTTGATACTCACTACAGGATACGAGAAGTACTGCTGCACAACAAAAAAGGAGTATTGACCTCATTTTCAAAAACATTTTGCAAAATTAGTGATATTGAACGGATATAAAAAAAGATTTTTTACCCTTCAAATGTAACGGCAACCAAGATCAATACCCAAGGGTTTGGGCAAGTTTTAACGAATTTTAAACATGTGCCCTGTCCAGTTGTACCAACGAAGCAACGATTTTATCCTTCAAAACCGGCGTTGCCTCTACCAAAGGCAATCTTACCGTCGACCTTGAAATGCCCTTGCTCTCAAAGATACTTTTTATGCCAGTGGGGTTCCCCTCTTCAAAAATCAGCAACATCAACGAGGATAATCTGTGATGGATGCGATATGCTTCCTTTACATTTCCTTCCAATCCAAATTTAATCATATCGGAAAAAAGCGATGGCAATCCCTGGCCCAAAACGGAGATAACCCCTGCCCCGCCTGCCAAAACCGTTGGCAAGGCCGTGGCATCATCACCGGAGATCACCAAAAAGCCTTCCGGTCTGTCCTTGAGTATTTTATCAATCTGAACGGCATCACCGCATGCTTCCTTGATACCAACTATGTTGGGGAAGTCGTGTGCCAACCTTAGCGTGGTCGACGGCAACATATTGCTGCCTGTTCTTGAGGGTACATTGTATAATATAATCGGGATGGGAGATACTTCTGCGATCAATTTAAAGTGCTGGTATATGCCCTCTTGGGTTGGTTTGTTGTAATATGGGGAAACGGATAGGATGGCATCAAAATCCGACAAGTCCAATGTTTTTAGCTCGTGTACCACCGCCATGGTATTGTTGCCGCCCACACCAAGTACCAATGGAAGCCTACCTGCATTGGTACGGACGACTACATCTACCACCAATTGTTTCTCCGCTTGTGAAAGGGTTGCGGATTCGGCCGTTGTTCCCAAGACCACCAAATAATCCACACCACCTTGAATGTTATGTTCCACAACTTTCTCCAGGGCTTCCACATCCACCGATACATCTTCTCTGAACGGGGTTATCAAAGCCACTCCTGTTCCGATCAATTGTTCCATTACTTCAAATTTCTTTTAAGACCTTTAAATATTTTTTCAGTTCGCTCTTGAACAACGTAAAGTCGCCCAAAGGGGTATTTAAGATCAAATCGTTTATCTTGGGGTCCTGGGCGCCCAAACCTACCTTAAGGCGGGCGGGGGTCTTTACCGACAATAGCTTCATCATTAAATTATCTTCTTCATAATAATTGATGAGCATATCGTATTCTCTGCTCAAAAATTCCAGCACATAGCTGTTTTCTATCTGGCCCTTCCATCCAAGGTCCTTATCGGAGAACATTTGAATGGCATAAGGCGAGTTTTTGTCGTACTCCCGTTTATAGCCAATTATTTTTATGGCATTGGGCCTTAGCGAAAATTCTTCAATAAGTTCGTAAAAGGCCTCTGCTTTTTGAAATTTATCGACATCAACAATGCAACCAACACTGGTAATCCCCTTTTCCCTGGACACGGACTTTGAAGGCTTTTCCAATTCCTCCCTTAAATATTTATGCCCCGATTTAACCTTAAATTTGTCTTGGAGTCCTTTCAAAAACATATTTTTGATGATTTTTACAAAGGTAAATAATCTACCAAGACGACTTAACAAAGATACGCACGTGAACAATCTAAAATTTAAACAATTTGTTGTATTTATAACTTTTTGTTTTTTGATATCCTGTAAAAATGACGCCGATAAACTATCGGAAATACAGGGCAAGCAAATTCCCATCGACTCTACCTACGCACAGACCGATTCCATTGAAGCCTTTGTGGAACCGTACAGAAAAAGAATCAACGAGATATTGGACAGCACCTTGGCCTATGCCCCAAAACCATTGTTGCTGAACGATGGGGAACGCACCTCATCCATGGGGAACCTGTTGGCGGACATAGTTCTAGAGCAGGCTGCTCCCATTTTCAATTCCAGAACGGAAAAGACCTTGGATTTTGTGGTGCTCAATGCCGGTGGGGTCCGCTCCATTATTTCGGAAGGGAATGTGACCGCCAGAAACGCTTATGAGGTTATGCCGTTCGAAAATTACATCGAAGTGGTAGAGCTCAGTGGCTCCGCTACCCGGGAACTCATCAATTTTGTGGCAAAATCCTCCCGAAGACACCCTGTATCCGGGATAGAGATCGTTACGGACAAGAACGGTTCGCTCGAATCGGTAAATATACAGGGGCAACCTTTTGACGAGAGCCGAAACTATTTTGTGGCCTCCTCCGATTATTTGGTGAACGGTGGCCCCAGCGTAGGCTTTTTTGACCAAATTGTTTCGAGAACGGCAACGGATTACCTACTGCGCAATGCCATGATAGATTACTTTAAAAAGATGGATACTTTACAGGCAGTAGCCGATGATCGAATCAAACAACTTAATTAGAAGATGAAAAGAAGGGACTTTATCACCAATACTACCGCTGCATCCACTTTAATCGGATTGGGCGGCCTCAGCTTGAGTTCGTGCTCCAATTTGGGCAAAAAACAGATTACCATCCTGCACACCAACGATGTGCACAGCCATATCGACACCTTTCCCCCCAACCACTCCAGACACCCAAATTTGGGCGGGGTGGCAAGGCGCGCTACTCTGGTGGAACAGATCCGTAACGAAAACCCGAACACCCTGCTTTTTGATGCCGGTGATATTTTCCAGGGCACACCCTATTTTAATTTTTACGGGGGCGAGCTTGAGTTTAAATTGATGAGCAAGCTCAAGTACGATGCCGCCACCATTGGCAACCACGATTTTGACAACGGCATTGATGGTCTGCTGGCACAAATGCCAAATGCCACTTTTGAAATGATCAGCGCAAACTACGATTTTACCAACACGGTGATGGACGGGTACGTAAAACCTTATAAAATCTATACGGTAGATGGTATTAAGATCGGGGTGTATGGCCTGGGCATTGAACTGGACGGACTGGTGACCAAAAAATTGTACAAGGAAACCCAATATCTGAATCCTTACGAGATAGCTTTGGACATGGAAAAACAGCTCAAAGAGGAAGAACAGTGCGACTTGATCATTTGCCTATCGCATTTGGGCTATGATTATGAATACCCCGAAAAACCCTGCGATACCCGTTTGGCGCAGCAAACCTACCACACGGATCTGATCATTGGTGGTCACACCCATACGTTTTTGGACAAGCCCGATGTGCGCACTAACCAAAACGGGAACTCCGTACTTGTAAACCAAGTAGGATGCTACGGGATTAATTTGGGCAGAATAGATTTTTACTTTGATTCCGATAAAAACGCATCGGCCAACGGAATTAGTATTACGGTTTAGTCAATGGTTATTGGTTATTGGTTATTGAGTTATTGGGTTATTGGGTGATGGGCGAAGGGTAAAGGGTAAAAGGTTCTCGAACTGACAATTGTTTATTGTTCATTGTAAACTGCTCACTGCTCACTGCCCACTGACTCCCGACCCCAAAAAACAAAACCGGGAAAGCACTTGGCCCTCCCGGTCTCTTTAAAAACAAATAGTATGAAAAATTGCTATTTCAATAATCAATTACATTCTTCAAGAAACTCTGCGGTCCC